>CAXBML010000025.1:0-37804 GCA_963976875.1 uncultured Coxiellaceae bacterium | reverse complement strand
AAGGGTTAGAGTGTTGTGTTCATGACGTGAGTGCCCCCGTTGTTGGTGGAGACCCTTTTTCTTTGCCCTGGAAGCGATATTTGAAACGCCACCACTTGTTGCCTTTGGGCGTGACCTCTAGGTATAAACCGCGCTCATCATATAGCCTGCGAAGCTTGGCTTCTGGCTTTTGATTGCGAATTTGTACGATAGTTAGGGCCATGGGGGCAACAGCAAAATCTTCTTGTAGAGTTGCCCCTAATCTTGCCCCCAAACAACACGGATGTCAAAGAATCCTGTAGAGTCAACTAGGACACTCAAAAATACTAAGTTATTGATTTTTATTGAATTTAGGACTGAATGGGACTGTGTTGGAAAGTCGACTGGTAGGCGCGAGTGGGATTGAACCACCGACCACCTCGATGTCACCGAGGTGCTCTACCACTGAGCTACGCGCCTAAAAAAGACGTAGAAAAGATACCATTAAATATGGTGGGCATGCAAGCATATTTTTATTTATCTGTTATTTTTTAGCTTGTTAGCTTTCTACTCAGCAAATACAATTGCCTTAAACCGCTGCATTTCATCTCGTATCATTGCGGCCTTTTCAAACTCTAAGTTTTTAGCGCACTCATACATTTTCTTATCCCATTGTTTCATGTACTGAGCCGCTTTATCAGGTGTCACAGCTGCCATATCTTCCATCACGGTTTGTATCTCTACCACAACAGGATTGGATTGCTCTAATTTCTTCTGCTGCTTTGTTTTTTTCTTGCCCACTTTCTGACTACTAAAATAGGCCCCATCTAACATCTCTGTGACTTTCTTTTTAATCGTTTGTGGCGTGATATTATGCTCTTTGTTAAATGCTGCTTGAACTTTATGACGTCTCTCTGTTTCTTTAATCGCTTGATTCATGCTTTTGGTTATTTTATCAGCATACAAAATCACTCTGCCATTGACATTACGCGCTGCCCGACCAATCGTCTGAATCAAAGAGCGTCCAGAACGCAAAAAGCCTTCTTTATCTGCATCAAAAATAGCGACACAAGATACCTCAGGGATATCCAGCCCCTCTCTCAGCAAGTTAATACCCACCAACACATCAAACACCCCCAAGCGTAAATCGCGAATAATTTCAACACGCTCAATAGTCTCAATATCTGAATGCAAGTAACGAACTTTTACTTTATGCTCGGATAAGTACTGTGCCAAGTCTTCCGACATCTTTTTGGTAAGGGTGGTAATTAAAACCCGCTCTTTCAACTCTACCCTTTTATGGATTTCAGATAAGACATCCTCTACCTGCGTCCCTACGGGCCGAATTTCAATGGTTGGATCTAATAACCCAGTTGGTCTAACAATCTGCTCTGCAACTCTATCGGAATTCTCTAACTCATAATCTCCCGGCGTGGCCGATACAAAAATAGTTTGAGGTACAATTTCAAGAAACTCTTCAAATTTTAGTGGTCGGTTATCGATCGCTGAAGGCAATCTAAATCCATATTCGACTAAAGTCTGCTTACGAGATCTATCGCCTTTATACATCGCCCCCAATTGAGGCACCATGACATGAGACTCATCTAAAATGACCAACGCTTCTTTGGGCAAATATTCCATTAACGTAGGCGGTGGCTCACCGGGTCCACGCTGGCTTAACAATCTTGAGTAGTTCTCAATACCATTGCAATAGCCTAACTCTAACAACATTTCGATATCGTAGCGCGTACGTTGTTCTAGCCGCTGTGCTTCCACTAATTTTTGATTGTTATTGAGTTCTAATAATCTTGTTTGTAATTCAGCTTTAATTTTGTCAACAGCTTCCAATACTTTGTGTCTGGGTGTCGCGTAGTGTGTTTTGGGATAAATAGTGACTCGCTCTAATGACTCCAGCATCTCCCCAGTCAATGGATCAAATACAACCAGCCGTTCTAGTTCATCCCCAAATAATTCTATACGAACCGCGAGCTTCTCAGAATCCGCCGGAAAAACATCAACGACATCGCCTCTCACTCTATAAGTACCACGTCTCAACTCTAAGTCATTGCGTTTATATTGTAGCTCTGCCAAGCGACGCAAAATGGCCCTTTGATCAATATTATCGCCCTTGGTCAAATGTAACATCATAGCCAAGTAAGACTCTGGGTCACCCAAACCATAAATGGCAGAAACCGTTGCAACAATAATGGTATCTTTACGTTCCATTAAAGCTTTAGTCGCTGATAGGCGCATTTGCTCAATATGCTCATTTACAGACGCGTCTTTTTCTATAAAAGTATCTGAGGACGGCACATACGCTTCAGGTTGATAATAATCATAGTAAGAAACAAAATACTCAACGGCATTGTCTGGAAAAAACTCTTTCATTTCCCCATAAAGCTGTGCAGCCAATGTTTTATTTGGCGCTAAAACCAGTGTGGGTAATTGTAGCTGCTCAATCACATGCGCCAGGGTATAGGTTTTACCAGAACCTGTAACACCTAAGAGCGTTTGAAACTGCTGGCCTGTCTTTAAACCTGATGTTAAAGCTTTGATTGCAGCGGGTTGATCCCCTTGCGGAGTAAATTCGGAATAGAGTTTTAGTGCTTTAGACATAATAAGCTTACAAGTATGATTAAAATTTAATATATGGCATAGTATATTGCATCATAATACAGCAACCTATGCATCGGAGGCAAAATTGGGAATTCAACTTACCAAAAGAGTGCAGAGCATCAAACCCTCTCCTACTTTGGCAGTGACACAAAAAGCGCAAGAACTAAGAGCCCAAGGCAAAGACATTATTGGCCTAGGTGCGGGCGAACCTGATTTTGACACGCCAGAACACATTAAAGAGGCCGCACGACAAGCACTCAAGGAAGGCAAAACCAAATATACCGCTGTAGACGGCACCCCAGGTTTAAAAGCCGCAGTTATAGAAAAGTTTGCTGAGTTCAATGGCCTACAGTTTGCCAACGACCAAGTCATTGTCTCAACCGGCGGTAAGCAATGTATTTATAACTTGCTACAAGCCGTTATTGAAGCCGGAGACGAAGTTATTATTCCTGCGCCTTATTGGGTATCTTACCCGGATATGGTTTTGTTAGCCGATGGGTCACCTGTTATTGTGGATACCAGCATGGAAGATGATTTTAAAATCACACCTGATAAGCTTCGTGCTGCAATTACACCAAAAACTAAATTATTCATTATCAATAGCCCATCTAATCCAACGGGATTTACCTACTCTGAACAAGAACTGAAAGCGCTTTCAACTGTTTTATTAGAAAACCCACATGTTTATATTGCAACCGACGATATGTATGAACATATTTTATGGGAAAAGTCTTTTTATAATATTCCTATGGTCTGCCCAGAGCTACTAGAACGCACTATCGTACTCTCAGGAGTCTCTAAAGCCTACTCAATGACCGGATGGCGTATTGGTTATGCTGGTGGGCCTGCAGATATTATTAAGCCCATGAAAAAAATCCAAGGGCAAAGTACTTCTGGCGCCTGTTCTATTTCTCAAGCTGCTGCTGAAGCCGCTTTGAAAGGTGACTTATCAGATGTGGATAAAATGGTGACTGAATTCAAAAAACGCCATGATTTCGTAGTTGACCAACTTTGCGCAATGAATGGAGTCACTTGTAAACCTGCTGACGGTACTTTCTATGCCTTTGCAAACGCGCAAGAAGCCATCAGTAACTTAAAGCTAAAAAACGACGTTGCTCTAGCAGAATACCTTATTAATGAAGCTGGCGTTGCCGTTGTACCCGGCTCTGCGTTTGGCGCCGAAGGCTATATGCGCCTATCTTATGCAGTCGGTATGGATGTATTAAAAGAGGCTACTAAAAGATTAAAAGAAGTGTTTAATTAGTCCTTGACTTGAATCATTTTGACAAGTAATATGCGCTCTTAATTGCTGTGACGCAGAGGTTTTACCTAAGCATCTGAGTTACAACGCAAATTCCCCGATAGCTCAGTTGGTAGAGCAAGTGACTGTTAATCACTGGGTCGGCGGTTCGAGCCCGTCTCGGGGAGCCATATTTTAATATGGCTCATCATACCTTTCTGAATATACTTCCAAAATTCTAAAAATAAAGTACGATAATTATAGTTAAAATTGTATCTAGTTTTCTAGCATGAATGTATCGCTATGCTTAATTTTTAAACTTAACAGCAGATGACTCGATTGCAGAAAAGAAAGTAAGTTTAAGTTTAAGTTTATGACTATCAAATCTACGTTTAAAAAATTCTATATTGGGTGTCCTTTCACTTTATATTGGGTGTCCTTTCACATTTTTTTGAGCGGGGCAACGAATTGTCAACACACCCTAACCTGTTATGAAAAATTTGACTAAGACAAAGGTATACTTATGATATTCGAGCCACTTATACTGGGTCGTAATTTATCGAAATTTATTTCTTGTGTGTTCTGGAATAGCATCATCGACATTGCCTTCAAACTGAGAATTTTTCCCGTTAATCTCTTGGTTCAACAAACGCTGGTTATGGTCAGGTTCATTCCCCCAAACATTGGTTTCATTGTAATCATACCCGCCATTTAAAGAAAGCTGATAAATCCGAAATGCTGTTTCAGTTATTGAGCCCCCCGTGTACTCCATCCTTGTGAGCTGATCAATGCTTAAACCGCCACCGCTTGTTAGGCCATTGTCATGGGCAGGCAAATAATCTACTCTAGAATCTTCCCGTTTAAAATTATATTCATAATCATCATTTGCCATAAGAAGCTCCGATTTAGTAGCCTACGCATTTTAATAGTTTACTAACTATATAGATTAAAAACAAGTTTAGTGAGCGTTCGCTCATGAAGGGGCATATAATTTGTCGTTACAACTTGCAAATTAGCTCCAGAAAATAATAGCTAAAATAAAAGCACCAGTTTTATACCTCTTTATACATCTATGGCGGCTCAAGGATTAATGGCCTGTTTTTAAGACCAAGTTTAGCAGAGTCTCCTAGCTCTTTTTCTCTGATTTAGTCTACTCTTGTATATAGCCAATAATTTAAAGTATCTAACTTGCTTTTGTATGCATTAACGCTGAGGTTATATTCAGATGTTTTACTAAAGTTAAAATAATGATAACTTGGAGTCTTAAAGGGATAGTTTTGGAAACGCGCCGACAACCATCAAACTTTATGAAAGCCTTATACCGGTTTATCACAAAGAGACCTTTTGTCATGCCCTCCGTGCTCGGCATCATAGGTGTGTGCTTTATTGTTTGGTTCACGAACAAACTCAATCATGAAGTTAAAATTTTTGCAGCCCATCAATCAGCAGAACAATATGTTGATCTTATTTTATCGATTAAATCAATTATTGAAAAAGATACACTTGAAGATCAACTATCTTCTAAAAAAAAGGGATATTCAAAAGAATTTGCTAAACAACTGATTACACAAATTCAAAAATATCTCAACGAATCAGAGCACCCTATTACCGTCGATATCTTTCAAGGGAAACCCGAAAAGTTTTCTATCGATGAAGATATCAAAGCAGCGTACGAATTTTTAACGACTCAGCCTGATGGTGTGTTCACGATTGTTTCAACTTTCAATCATGAGCGAATTTACCGTTACGCTGTCAATATTAATTCTGAAGGTCTACCCGTTACTATATTAGATGTCAGAATTCCACTTGATAAATTAGAACAGCATTCAGAGAAGTATTTGATCCAACTTATTTTAGCGTTATCTCTTTTAGGATTTATTGTTCTTTATATCTTATATGTGACGTTAAGAGGCATGAGATGGCAACAGCGGCAACAAACCAAAGAATTAGAACACAAAGTATTAGCTCGTACACAAAGCCTTGCAGAGCAGAATAAGCGATTGGAAGATACTATGGTTCATCTTCGAGCAGCACAGAAACAACTTATTGTGCAAGAAAAAATGGCTTCTATTGGCGTACTAACAGCAGGCATAGCCCATGAAATCAAAAACCCGCTGAATTTCATTAATAATTTTGCAGATATGAATGTCGAAATGTTAGATGAGCTAAGAGAAGAAGTTCAGCAGCTTAAAAGCATACCTGAAGAGAACAAAGAAATCATTAATGGTATTATTGAAGACATTATCATTAATAACCAAAAAGTAAATCAACACGGTAGACGAGCTGAGTCAACTGTGAAAAATATGTTACTTCAATCTAGAAATAGCGATGATCAAGCTGAACCAACCGATATCAATAAATTAGTCGAAGAATATCTCAATCTAGCCTACCATGGCATGCGTGCGCAAGACTCAAATTTTAATGTAAAAATGATTAAGAATTTTGATGACAATCTTCCTCAACTTACGTTATCACAACAAAATATGGGACGCGTTATTCTTAACATCATTAATAATGCCCTCTATGCGGCTTATGAGAAAAAAGCTAAAATGACAGAAGAGTTGCCACAAGATTTTATGCCTACTATAACTGTACAAACTAAGTTTGACAGTGAACACGTTTATATTGGTATACGAGATAATGGTGTTGGTATATCAGAAGAAGGCAAGAAAAAAGTATTCGAACCATTTTTCACAACAAAACCCGCAGGTGTTGGTACTGGCCTGGGGTTACCCATTTGTTATGAAATAGTTGTTGATGACCATGAAGGTGATCTCATAGTGGAATCTGAATTAAATGAATGGACTGAGTTCACCATTGTACTCCCTTTAGATAATCAAAAAGTGAGTAACAAATTAGGAGCAGAATGTGACCAAGATACTCATAGTTGATGATGAGCCTGATGTTGAAATTTTAATGAAACAGAAATTCAGAAGGCAAATTAGAGAAAAGCAATTTTCATTGTTTTTTGCACAAAATGGTGTTCAAGCACTAGAAAAGTTAGAAGAAGAAGCAGATATTCGTCTATTAATTTCAGATATTAATATGCCCGAAATGGATGGTTTAACTCTTCTTAAAAATATGAGTGAAAGATTTCCCGAAGTCATTCCTATCATTGTCTCTGCTTATGGTGATATGAATAATATCCGTCAGGCAATGAATTTAGGTGCCTTCGATTTTGTTACTAAGCCAATTAATTTTGAAGATTTAACGATTACAATACAAAAAACTATTTCCCATATCCAGCATTTGATAGAATCTGAACAAACTAAAGGAAAGTTAGAAGGTA
The DNA here is from genome assembly GCA_963976875.1 of uncultured Coxiellaceae bacterium. Classification (GTDB taxonomy): domain Bacteria; phylum Pseudomonadota; class Gammaproteobacteria; order Berkiellales; family Berkiellaceae; genus Berkiella_A. The sequence continues at coordinate 30,701 of CAXBML010000025.1, read as the reverse complement.
TTCTGCATGAACTAAATGTTGCGAGTGAAATTCAACAGTCTATTCTTCCTCGTGATTTTATCAAGGACGATAACATAGATTTATACGCTAAAATGACCGCTGCCAAAGCGATTGGTGGAGATTTTTATGATTTTTTCTGGGTGGACGAGCAAAAAACAAAACTAGCTGTTATCATTGCAGATGTGTCGGGTAAAGGAGTTGCTGCCGCTTTGTTCATGACTGTATCAAGAACATTGATTAGAGCTAACTCATTTAATGAGTTAAAAACTGGGCAAATATTTACACGCGTTAATGAAACTTTAGAAAAAGACAACACCAATATGATGTTTGTCACCGCATTTTACGGTATCTTGGATACGACAAATGGGGAGCTAATGTACACAAACGCAGGCCATAACCCGCCTCAAATACTACGTAAAGACTCCATTGAGTCTATGACTGAGCAACATGGCATGGCTTTAGGCGTTATGCCCGATCTCACATATGAAGAGCATGTTATCAAGCTGGAAGAAAACGATATGCTATTTTTGTATACAGATGGCGTAACGGAAGCTGAAACAGAAAATGGTTCTTTTTATGGCGATGACGGTTTAGCCAAAGGATTGGAAAGCAATCGAAATTTGGCAGCAAGCGAATTAGTGAATACAATAGGCTCTGATGTAAATACTTTTGCAGCAGGCTGGCCTCAAAGTGATGACATTACAATGCTTGCAATGCGTTTTTTAGCTAGGAAACAAAACTAACACGGATAGCACAGATGACAAATAATCGCTTAACACTGACTTTTTCTAACAACATAGAGGAAGCACCTAGGATGGCTCGAAGAATAGAGCGCTTTCTCCATGAAAATAAAATATCTGAGTCTATCATTAATAAATTACTACTCTGTGTCGATGAGCTCATTACCAATATCATTGGTCATGCTTACACAGATGAACAAGAGCATGCTGTCAGCCTAGAATGCCGTCTCTTCGATAACCATATTGAGCTTGAGCTAAGAGACGATGGTATTCCTTTTGACCCTACTCTACAAACTAGACCTAATGTAATCAAATCCGTCGAAGATCGAGAAGTTGGGGGACTGGGTATTCATCTTGTCTCTACTCTCATGGATAAAGTAGAATATATACGCGAAGGCGATTACAATGTATTAAAGACTGTTAAGGTTATAGATTAACTTATAATATTTTAGGATGAGCCAACATGGAAATCTCTCATGACACTATAGACGGACAAATTGTCGTCGCTTTAAGTGGCCGAATTGATAGCACGGCTGCAGTAGAATTTGAAGAACAACTTATTGAAATTATTGACCAAGGGAATAACACAATGGTTGTTGATTTCCTTGGCATTCAGTTTATTAGTAGTGCTGGCTTGCGTGTTTTATTACTTGCCGCAAAAAAAGTCAAACCCTATGGTGGTAAGCTGCACCTTTGCAATATGTCAAAAGATGTAAGAGAAGTTTTTGATATTAGCGGATTTTCATCTATTTTTGATATACATGACACTGTATCTGATGCAACCAATGCAATTTCTGCGGGTTAATTTCTCTGTACTTTGGTATGCTATATCAAAGTACTTATTTTGAGTCATTAATTGAAAAATTTAACTAAGCTTATTAGTTTATCTATACTTCTTCTACCTAAGCCCCTTCTAGCCGTACAGGCATTGGGGTATATGGGATTACAGCTTGGTATTACCCAAATTCAGGATAAACTCACGTCCGAAAATAGTACGTTAAACGCTCCCAACCCAATCTTGGCTACTCAAGACCATAATGGCACTCAAACAGGCCCTAATATGGGAATTATGGTGGGTGGTATGCTGTACAATCAAAAATATAGTTTGGGCGCAGAACTCCGACTATCACACCTGGAATATAATCAAACTCGACAACTCTATCATCAGCAAACAAATATAAATCAAAACTATGGTAGTACTCAAACAACAAAGATAAATAATTTTTCATCAATTTTTGCTAAGTTTGGTACTTTTATCATGTCAGATGCCATGCTATATGGGCAGCTAGGACTTGGCGTAATCTCAACAAAGGTAGACTATGTTCAAAGCTTAAGTAATCCTGCTATAGGTTACCAAGCTGCACAACATAGTCATTCAAAGAAAAACCCGGGTGCCATACTCGGTGTCGGCTTAGAGCTTTTGGTTAGCCCGCATATTTCTATTTATTCTGACTTTAACTATAGTTATTTTCCCAATTATCATTCAAATGCTAACCAGACAATAGATAATATTACTTTTAATTTTAATGAAGATTTGCAGCAACAGCTATTCCAAGCTGTTTTAGGTATTAAATGGCATACTAGAAAAACGCCTAAACATATAGATGCTGGTTTAGCGGGCTGGCATGCGGGTATCAATTTAGGACTGTTACAAACATCACTCAATACAATGGTCCAAAACGCGCCATCTCTACTATCTAATTTTATGATTAATAACAGATTTAGCTCTATAAGCCCAGATATTGATGTTGTATTTGGAAAAAGCTGGGTAACAAAAAAATTAGCGTTATTTTTAGAAGCTAGCGCAGCAATACACCCTCTCAGTCAAAATTTAAACATTAAATATAATGGTGAAACCGTAGTTGATTCTTCCGCCAGAAATACAGCCACTTTATCTTTACAAGCTAAACCGGGACTCATATTTTATAACCGAATACTTTATGTTATAGCAGGTATGGGTACCACTCATATCAATGTCGCAGATACATCATCTTGGTATACCATTTATAATACGGGCTGGGGGCTTGAAGCGCCGCTTGCAGATAAACTAAATATCAGGGCTGAGTATGTTTTTTCTTTTTCTAACCATACCGATCACATGAACACAAATAACTTAGAATACACAAATAAAAAGCTGGTCCAGCAAAAAGGGACTATGGGCTTGGTATATTATTTTTGTTAAACTTTATCTCTGTCATACAATTCTTTTAGCATGACAGCATATTATTATCCAATTCACGCTAGGCAGGTAAATCAAAGTTTATCTTTTCAACATCTGAGAACTGTAGGGAAGAGCCATCAGCGAAAGTAATATCCCCAGAGGCGCTACCATCAAATGATTGAGTCTCGATATTAAAGTTCTGATCTGCATCCATGGTACCTTCAACACCATCAACCACAATTGTCCAGTCGCCATTATCATTTAGAGCAAAACTTTCTACATCACCTGTAATTTCAATGGTGTCAATCCAGCTACCGCCATTAAACATATCATTGCCTTCACCTACTGAAAACAAAAATAAATCATCGCCTATATCCCCATACACTAAATCATTGCCTGCGCCACCATCAAATGTATCGTCGCCTCCTTGGCCGTATAAGATGTCATCGCCATCCCCACCATTTAAAAGATCATTGTCATTCCCACCGAATAAAGTATCATCACCGGCGTCACCATAGAGTCTATCCGCCCCGTCTCCTCCTGATAGTCGATCATTACCATCTTCGCCGCTTAAATAATCATCTCCGGCTTGTCCATATATTCTATCATTTCCTTCTCGACCATATACTTTATCGTTCTCAGAGGTCCCTATTATCATATTGGCATTTTCATCACCATAGATAATATTTGTATAATTAATTTCTTGCTCTTCATTAATGTCATTGTCGGGATTTACGTCAAGACCATCATCACCTACATCGCCGCCGTCACCTTCATCGCCGCCGTCACCACCATCGCCACCGTCACCACCATCGCCACCATCACCACCATCACCGTCATCATCCCCATCGCCCTCAGCATCAAGACCGCCACCAGGTAAGTTAATATCACCTCCTGAACCCTGATCGCTATCATCTTGATAGCTTAAATTGGCTTGACTGGCCATGTCTATTGATTCAGAAAAGTCGAAGGCCCCAAAACGATCAGTCAAAACATCTGCGTTTTGTATTGCAAGTTCATTCAAGTCACTGTCGAATTCGGCCAGATTTACATTCTCTTGAGAACTCGAATTATCAGCTGACTGAATACTAGACTCAAGATTCGTAGAGAACGGTTTTAAGTTTTCTGCTCTTGCCAAAGGAATATTTGGTTGTTGTAGCAATGTTTCATTATTATCTACAGTTTGTCCTAAAAATTTCGATTGCATTAGGCTATCGAATACTTGAGCTTGAAATGCAACGCCCATATTTTGCATATTGGTTAACAAAACTTCACTTTGATAAACACTGACATCGGCCAAATTATTCAATTGGGGATCATCAAATAGTGGTATATCCTCATATTGATCGTTTTCAATAAAAGTTAATTCATTATATGCTGATAAGGCAGAGAATCGCAGTTGATACGGACTATATTCGGTCGCCGCAAAATAATCAGCATTTATCGTAAAATGATTACCTGTGTATAGGGTATTAGATGATATCTGAATATGACTGTAATTATCTAAATTACTATGAATCGTAACAGGCTGATTATTTAACTGTAAATTAGCTTGATCTAACTCTAGAAAATTATCATTAGTATATTTAACACTATCAAATGAAAACAGAATTTCGTCAGCAACTGAAACTGAAGCCGCTGAGCTGTATTCACCATGTATGTAAACAGTCATAATCCATCCCCTACCTTATCTATAACACTATCAAAACACATCCATACTTGTGTTCTTCAATAATACTTTTGTATTTAGACCCACAGCTGCTTAAATAATTCCAACAATTTATTGAAAAAGACCTGTTTATTAAAATGCTATATAAACCTACATTAAAATAACGCTAAATGTTTCTAGTATTACAACGATAACATAGAGTATGTCGAGCCCGATCTGCCACTAGTTATTCATTCATAAAAGGATATAAATCTAGTACAGGTAAAAATATCGTAAATATGGTAATGCCGTAAATGATGAAGTTTAAGAACATAAAAGTATTCCAAGTACCAATAATAGAGTGGTTATACACGAAAGATCTATTAGTTGGTCTTGTTTTATCATCAGTGTTTATTAACATGACAGCATTAGTTTTACCTTTATGCTTATTACAAATATATGACAGAATTATTCCCAATGAATCAACAGACACTTTAAATTTTCTTGTTTTGGCTGTTGTGCTTGCGGTTGTCATAGGTACTATTCTAAAAATAGGTCGAGCTTATGTCAGCGCATGGGCAGATGCGAGGTTAAGTTATCTTAGTGGGTTAAAAGCATTTCAGCATATTATGCGATGCGACCTTATACAATACGAAAAAGAAGGTATTGGAACCCATATTGAACGGGTTAATGCTCAAGATACAATTAAAGATTTCTTTGGCGGCCAAGCTATCATGAGCATAATAGATTTGCCATTTGTGCTTTTATTTTTAGTTGCAATAGCTTATATAGATATTAGACTTTTAGCGATACCATTATTTATTCAAATGATACTCGGTATCTGCATCCATGTTTCAGGAAAAAATTTACACCACAGACTACAAAAAAGAGCCACTTCAACTGAAAAAAGACTTAATTTCGTCGTTGAGGTTCTATCCGGAATCCATACAGTCAAAGCTTTAGGGATGGAACCTCAAATCATTAGACGTTACGAACGTTTACAACATACTGCTGCAAAAGAGGATTATAAGCTCGTCATTCAAAATGCAAAAAGTATGCGCCTCACGATGTTTGCCCAACAAATTAATATTATTTTAATCATTACGTTTGGTAGTTTTTTTGTAATGCAGAACTCATTAACCATCGGGGGACTAACCGCTTGTATACTGCTATCAGGCCGTATCATTCAACCTATCAGTGCAATTATTCACTTATGGAGCAAGATACAATTGATTAAGATCTCTCACAAAAAAAATGAAGAGATACATAATATGCCTTTAGAATGTGATGAGAATGCAAAGGTTTTAGATGTGACAGATGGCTTAATCGAATTTGAAAACATTAGTTTTAGATACAGTCCCGCACATCCATGGATATTGAAAAATGCGTCATTCACTATACAAAAAAATAGAACCACTTTAATTTTAAGTGACGGCTTTTCAGGCAAAAGCAGCATTTTAGGTTTAGTATCAGGGCTATTACATAAAGAGTCTGGAATAATAAAAATTGACGGATTTGATATAGGTCAATGTGATTCATCGAGCCTCAGGAAGCATATAGGATACCTACCACAAAATGGCATATTATTTTCAGGGACAATATTAGAAAACCTAACGTTATTTAATGTCACCGAAAACCATGAACAAGCCATAAAATTAAGTCAAACATTAGGATTAGATGAGATTATTCTACAAATGCCTGATGGGTACCAAACGCACATAGGAAAAACATCTAGTGATGTTATATCCCAAGGTATCAAACAGCGAATTTTAATCATTAGAAGCTTAATTTTGAATCCTAAAATTATACTGTTTGATGAAGCAAATTCTGCACTAGACATGTATGCAGATAAATTATTAAAAGAGTACTTGATAAGCATTCAGCATAGTAGAACCATTATCATGGTGACACATAGACCGTCGTTTGCGAAACTAGCCGATAACATATTATTACTTAGAAACAAGAAGTTTGAGCGTTTATTGGATGATGAATATAAACAGTTTTTAAATTGAGAGCATAATGCAACACAGCAATATACATTTTAAAAAGGATTTAAATAACCAAGAAACATATGAGTCTTTAAAAACTTTTTTTAAAGAAGATTCTGAATTTCTATACCTGCTCAAGCCGTTATTGAAGGCATTAGGCTGGCCCGGGCACCACCGACACTTAATTGAAACCTTACCCCACTTTCATGATGCACTCGATTTAACAGACTTCAGAAATGTATTTGCTAAATTAAACTATACGAGTTATAGCATAAAAGGGGAACTCAGTGATATTGAGCAAGGTATTCTGCCTTGTCTATTTATACCCAATGATGAGCCATCTTATATTATAACCGCTAAAACAAAAGATTCATTTATCATACATCATAGTGAACAAAAAGAAAAAACAGAGATTCCAAATCATCTCAAGAGTGAAGGTACCATATTTGTATTTAAAGAGGCTGGAGCCAATAATATAAATACCAAAACTAAAAATTGGTTTTTAGAAACACTGTCTCATTATAAATCCCTTTTTTATCAAATAGCGATCATTAGCATGATTCTGAATTTATTTTTGCTGGCGACGCCTATTTTCATAATGACGGCTTATGACAAGATTATACCTACCGGGTCACAAAGTATGATTTTTCACTTCATGACTGGTGCGGTAATTTTTCTCCTAGGCGGTATGGCATTGCAAAGTATGCGTGCTCGCATTATTGCTCATATTGGTGCGCGATTAGATACGACCATTGGTGACACTATTTTTGAACATTTATTATATTTACCACCCTCTTTTACTGAGTCCGCATCCGTAGGCGCTCAAATTTCCCGCATTAAGGATTTTGACTCAGTTCGGGATTTTGTGACAAGCCCCTTTATTCCTAGCTTGTTTGAACTGCCATTTACTATTATTGCCTTAGTGATTATTGGTTCATTGTCTGGAATGTTGGTTTTTGTCCCTATCATCATGATTTTAATTTTTATTGGTTTATTTTATACCTCTCACTCTTTGGTTAATAAAATATCCAAGCAAAGCAGCGATGATAATGTGGTTAAAGAAACATTTGAGATAGAAGCATTATCTCATCTACGTGAAGTCAAGTCCCTTTGCTGTGAAAAAATTTGGGTCAATCGATTTAAAGAAATATCAAGTCGTGCAACTTTTTCCGAATTTAAATCTTCTTTTATTACATTTATATTAGATACAGTCTCTGATTCTATTGTTATTTTATCGGGACTCACCGTTGTTGCAATAGGTGTGCAGTTAGTGATTAATGAGGATATGAGTGCGGGCGCACTGATTGCTGTCATGATGCTCGTGTGGAGAACTTTGTCGCCTATAAAATTATTTTTTTCAATGTTGCCAAGGCTGGATAAGATTAATACTAGCATACAACAAATTAATCGACTCATGAAAATCAAGGTAGAGCGGGATCCCCACAAACTCATTGCCCCCATTCAAGCTAAAGAAGGCAAAATAGACTTAGCTCGTGTTAGCTTTAGATACAAAAATAATTTACCCCCTGCATTACTGGGCGTCACACTCAGTATAGAGCCTGGTGAGATAGTATGTATTATCGGTAAAAACGGTTCGGGCAAGTCTACCCTTTGTAAATTACTCACACAAATGTATTTACCCCAAGGCGGAGCAATATTTTTAGATAATTCAAACATTCGACAATTAGATCCCATCGAGCTGAGACATGCTATTGCTTACTTACCACAAAAGTCATCTTTGTTTTTTGGCACTATTTTGCAAAACTTGAAATTTTCTAATATCACGGCAACAGAGGCCGAAATCAATCTGGCTTGTAAAAAAGCGGGGGTTTATAAAAATATTATGGATCTGCCTTTAGGGTTTGATACTCATATAGATGATTGTAGTAGTGATTTATACTCTGCCACATTTAAACAAAAAATTGCATTGGCTCGAACCTATCTAAAAGCATCACCCATTATGGTCTTAGATGAACCAACGAGCCATCTCAATAATATAGATGATAAACTTTTCATGCAGACTATCAATGACCTGAAAGGAAAAGTCAGTACGATACTGATAACGCATAGACCGGCCCATATGAGAATGGCTGACAAAATATTTTATTTTGAACAGGGTCAAATTGCCTTACAGGGACGACCAGAAGATATATTACCCAAAATTTCGTTTGAATCATTATAGGAGGTTGTTATGAGGCGTCGACAAGTAGATTCCATTACAAAACATAGAAAACTACAACATATCTTACAATCTCTTACATTAGAAGAATCGGGTAGTCCTAAATTAGTGCTACATTCCATACTGATAACCAGCACAATTTTTTTAAGTATTCTGATATGGGCCGCTACAACACCTCTTGATGAAATATCCTATGCAAAAGGGACAGTTGTACCGGTTGGTCAAATACCTGTGGTACAACATTTTGAAGGCGGCATTGTCAAAAAAATATATGTCAAAGACGGCGAACAAGTTAAATTTGGTCAAAAGCTAATGGTTTTAAGCTCAGCAAACCCTATATCAGAACTGAGACGACTTAAAGTAAAAGAATTAGGTTTAAAATTAGAGCTTATACGACTACAAGCTTTTATTGATAATGATCGTGATCTGGATGTAAAACAAATTACGAGTCAAATTGGTCACCCAAAACATTTAAATGCTGAAAAATATAATAGAATGGTTAGTGAAACTTTAGCGCTTCTTCAGCAAGAACTCAACGCGAAAAATGAAGAAGAAACTATGCTCAAACGTCAGGTTTCTCGGCTTGCTGAAGAAAATAATAGCTTAGCGGAGCAGAAGGGAAATTTAAAAACTAGAAAGTCATTCTTAAATGAAGAGCTCGATATTTATAAAAAACTCAATAAAACCAATGCAATTCCTAAAATCAGAGTATTAACAGCGAACGAAAAATTATCTGATATTAATGGTGACTTTTTAGAGGTCGACGGTAGTTTAAAAAACAATAATCATTTATTAGAAGAGGCTAAAACACGATTACAAAATCTACATACCACTTTAATCGAAGAAGCTATGGAGATAAAAGCCAATAAGTACTCTCAACTATTAGAGGTACAAGACTCTATACAAGCGTCTAAGGATAAAGTGGGACGTTTGACGATACACTCTCCTGTTGATGGTATTATCAAAGGATTAATTGTGGATACAGGTAGTGTTATTCCACCGGGTGGCGCATTACTAGAAGTGGTACCACTGGACAAAGAGCTCGTTGTAGAAACCAAGGTCAAAACTGAAGATGTTGGTCATATTAGCATTAATGATCCTGTCAATGTTAAAGTATCAGCCTATAATTATGTCCGTTATGGTCATATTCAAGGTTTTATTAGTGGTATTTCTGCCTCTACATTTCTAAATGATGAAGGTCTGCCTTATTATAAAGTTATGGTACGACTTGAAAAACATTACTTAGGACTTAATCCAAACCGTAATATGATTCTTCCAGGTATGACAGTAGAAGCAGAAATTATAACCGGTCATAAGTCATTGTTAACCTACCTTTTAAAACCCATTCAACGCTCTGTTACTAAAGCGTTTCATGAGAGATAAAAATGGTGCAAAAAAAGATAATACTAAGTTCCAACACTAACCAACCCTGTCAATAATAATAACACTTTTTATTCTAGCGCGTATTTACTAAGTACTATATATAAGATATTTCGGGCTATTTTTAATTTGGCATCATTTATGCTCCTTTCGTTGTAGAGAACAACGTTAGGGGATAAGTATGAAAATTAAATTTCATAAGTTCATAGCTACGTTATTATTAATCATTTATAACTCAATATCACAAGCAACACCTATTACTAACCTAATCGTTTTTGGAGACAGCTTATCTGACTCTGGCAATCTATTTATAGCAGCGGGACAACCGGCCCATCCCTATTATCAAGGTAAATTCACTAATGGCTCAAATTATGCTGAAAATTTAAATCAATATTTAGCTTTAGCGCCATTAACGCCATCTTTAGCTGGTGGCAATAATTATGCATGGGCTGGTGCTCGCGCAGGTATGGATGTACCGATGGGAAATAACTTCATTCCTAATGTCGAAAGCCAAGCCAATCAATATTTAACTTCATTAGCGCCAAATGCTGATTTAAGTCAAACCTTACACTTATTTTTTATTGGTGGGAATGATATAGCAGATGCAATAGACTATGGGATGGATGCAACCACTGCGACTGGATTTTTGCAAAACAGTGCACAAAATGTTGTCAACGCAATCATTGCACTAGACAATATTTCTTCGACTCAGTTTTTACTACCCACGGTGCCAGATTTAAGCATAACACCCAGATTTTTAAATCAACAAATTGCTCAAGATTATACAAATATTTATAACCAAATATTAAATAATTTGGTTCAAAGTCAACTACCAAATTTAGATATTTTATTATTTGATACATCAAATTTTATCAATGACATTACTGATGACTTTTCCAATAGTACATCAGCTTGTTTAACGCAAAATAGTTTATGCTCAAATCCAGATGAATACTTATTCTTCGATGACTTTCATCCTAGCCGAGTCACCCATCAGCTAGTTGCAGAAAAATTATTTGCTACCGTAGACATTCCTCCGACTTGGATACTAATGTTATTAATGGGTGTTGGACTCTTGAGAAATAATTATTGCCAAAGAAAAAATAAATCTACACCCTAATGTCATACAGCCGGCACAATAGCCGGCTTCAATTTATCCAATTAAGTCCTACTGGGCTTCTCGGGATCATCATGCTTAGAATGAATAGACTGATTCACAGCTGCATTCAATGATAATAAATCTATGAACTTAGCATTAAAGTCTTCAGAGGGACAAAAAGCGCCATCTGTATCTGACTCTTTTAAATCAACTATTGGTCGCCATTTATATTCCGTGACTTGATCGAATTGTTTTTTTATGCCATCCATCGCTTCGTCGTTTTCTATTGCTTTATAAAGGAGCATAAGTTCCAATTTGATATCTTGGATCATTGTAAATAACATAGATTGATCTTGTCGACACAGTGTTCTTGCTGTAGCCAATGACTGCTTCTCATCTTTTTCTTTGGCTGAAAAATATGCATCTAAATGGCTTTGCATTAGAGCTATATTCTCTTTGTAGACAGTTGTCGATATAAGGTTTGCGTTTTCAGCTTCAGTAAAATCTAATTCAATCTCTTTATCCAGTGCCAAAGCAACCATTTCTTTTGCTATTTTCTTAGCTTGAAAAAATTTCTCTTTAGCCAAATTTGCATAATCGACAGGTGGTTTAGGCTTTGCTGTGGATGTTGAAACAGGCTTTGTTTCAGTTGATGTATCTTTGGACGATTTATCTGCAGACGATTTTTCTTTGGAGGGTTCCGGCTCTATTGAAGAGTCAGACACAGATGATTTTTTCTGAGTTAAATCACCCACTGTTTTTTTGACGCTTTTTTTAAAGGCACCGACCAAACCTTTGACCGTTTCCTTATGTTTATCAATAGCACTCCCTGAATGAGAAACATCCTCTTGATCATTGTTATTCTGCTCTTCACTCATGCTTTTCTCCTATCCGCTATAAAGTACTATCGTCCTGTTTTATTTCATTTTCTTTTTTATGACTTAACTTAATTTTAAAATCATTCACTGCATTTGAAAAATCTGCAGTGGATCTCGCCCCTTCTTTTAGACCAACTAACTTGCTTAAATTATTGCTTAAAATTCTATCTACCAGTGTATTGAGTCCACTATACCGCATATTGATATCTTCAACTTGTCCCTTCGTATTGATTTGTTCTTCAATATAATCAATAATTCTCTGGTTTATCCTTTTTATATTATTATCGTCAATTGTATGGCTCTCAATGATATTATCTAGATTATCCATAAAATCTTTTACTTCAGGCCAATATTTTGGCTCTAAATGAATCTCACGCTCACAATCTGATTCTATTTCGTTTTTAGCTTTACCGCATAATTTCGCTTTAATACGTCCTAGTAACGATGTTTTTTCGTGTAATGCCTCTTTTGGATTATCAGTAGTCATAACATAATACCTCGCTTGTTACACATCCATCGTAACATCATTTAATATGTTATAAAACTGAATTTATACCTACAATAAAATACTTATCTCTTAAATATCAAATGAGTCCAGAGTTATTTACCCGGCCATTTCACTGTATTTTTCTAAAAATTGTTGAAATGCTTCTGCAACTTCTGGATGTTTTAACCCAAATGCCACGGTTGCTTGTAGGTACCCTAATTTGCTGCCGCAGTCATATCGTTTACCTTCGAAGCTTGTTGCCCAAATTTTTGACTGCTGCATTAAGATAGATATAGCATCGGTTAATTGAATTTCACCCCCTTTCCCAGGAGGACAGTGTTCTAAAATATTAAAAATATCTGCTGTCAAAATATAGCGTCCCACGACCCCTAGGCGTGAAGGAGCATCGCTCAACTTAGGCTTTTCAACAATTGCTTCTATTTCCCCTCGATTCTGCCAGTTGACTTTGGGCTGTATCACACCATATTTTTCTGTTTCATCATCACTGATATCCTGTACGGCCAAAATAGTCGTTTCTTTTTGATTGTATAAAGAAATCATTTGTTGTAAACAGGATTCTCTTGGACAATCAATTAAATCATCAGCCAATAAAACAGCAAAAGGCTGATTTCCAATCACTTGCTTAGCACACAGAACAGCATGCCCTAATCCCAAAGCCTTAGATTGACGAACATATGTACATTGCACCCCTTCTGGTACAATATCCTTGACGATGCTCAACAACTCATCTTTACCCTGCTGTTCTAATGTATATTCCAACTCAAAGTTACTGTCAAAGTGATCTTCAATGGCTCGCTTACTACTACTGGTAACAAAAATAAGCTCATTAATACCCGCTTTGATCGCTTCTTCAACCGCATACTGTATTAGAGGCTTATCCACAATAGGCAGCATTTCTTTTGGGTTTGCTTTTGTTGCTGGTAAAAATCTTGTTCCCATCCCAGCTACTGGAAAAACAGCTTTTTTAATAACGGATTGTTGTGTATTCATATTATTCTCTATTTTAGCGCTCGTTTATTGCTGGGCTGGCTCGGGTACAGCTGCAATCTCAGAAACAGGTTTGTTAGGGTTCGCTTTGGCATTTGCTGTTCCTGATATAGATAATTCAGGCACCATAAATTTTAAAATATATAAGATTTCTTCGTCTTGACACTGTGCACAAGCTTGTTGTAAACGACTAATATGTTCCTCAAATTGCTCATGTTCATTCGTTCTCGCATTGGCTCTAAATATTTTAGAGTGTTTCGTCGTCATCAGCTCTTCTTTGCGATGAAACAACTCCTCATACAGTTTTTCTCCAGGGCGTAATCCGGTATATTTGATTTTAATATCATCATCCATTTTTCCAGCCAAACGAATCATTTGTTCTGCCATAAAGCGGATTTTAATCGGCTCTCCCATATCCAAGACTAATAATTCACCGCCCTGCCCTAAACTTAAAGCCTGTAGTATTAACTGGCACGCTTCTTGTGTGGTCATAAAAAAGCGCGTCACTTCAGGATGTGTCACGGTAATGGGTTTGTTATTTTCGAGTTGCTTACTAAATGTTTCTACAACTGAACCACGAGATCCTAAGACATTGCCAAATCGCACTGTAATGAATTTAGTGGTATTTTTTTGATTAAAATGTTGGCAAACCATTTCGGCCGCTCTTTTTGTCGCCCCCATGATGTTAGTTGGGTTCACAGCTTTATCTGTTGAAACTAACACAAATTTTTTCACGTCACTTAAAACAGATATTTCAGCAATGCCATATGTCCCCAAAATATTATTCCGCGCGGCTTGGCGAATTTGATTTTCAAGCATGGGCACATGTTTATATGCTGCCGCATGAAAAACAACTTTTGGCGAATATTTTTTAAACAAAGACCAAATCGCAGGCCCATCACATAAATCTGCAAGGTGATAATGAATGCTCGTAGAATATTTGACTGATAGTTCTTGCTCCAGAATAAATAAGTGATACTCACTATTATCAAATATAATTAAACTTTTAGGTGAGCATCGTAAAATCTGCCGACATAGCTCCGAGCCGATTGAGCCCCCGCCACCACTCACTAATACAACCTGTCCAAAGATAGACTTTTTAATACCATCCCAATCTAGATTCACTGGATCGCGGCCCAATAAATCATCAAGGCGAATATTTCTCAAACTTTTAACGTTAACGTAACCTGACACTAAATCATTCATACTAGGCAAAGTACGAACGGGTTTTTCTGTCGCCTCACAAATATTGACAATGCGACGCATTTCTTTGCTGTTTGCAGACGGTAAAGCAATCATAATAGAGTCGATGGCATTTTGCTTAACCAGCCTTGGAATTTCTTCTGTTTTACCTAGAACCCGCAGTCCCTGTACTTCTCGGCCTACTTTACCTACACGGTCATCAACAAAGCCTACTGGAACATAGCCTTCTTTAGGATTGCGTAATAAATCACGCACCAAACCATCACCAGCACGTCCCGCACCGACCACCAAAACTCTGCGTTGTCTAGAGTAAACCAAAGCATGCTTATCTTTGAGCCAACGATAAATAAAACGTGATCCACCCAAAAGCATGAGCAACAACATGCCATAAATAGGTAATACTGAACGAGGGAGATTTTGTAGACGCATAACAAGAAAAACACCAAGCAGCGTCATCATACTACCAACGAGTATGGCTTTCACAATACGAGACAAATCTGGGATAGAAGCAAATCGCCAAACACCTCGGTACAATCCAAACCACCAAAAAGCAATTGCTTGGAAAGCAACAACCCAAGGCAACATAACCAAAGCATCCAAAAAGATATCTTTTGGAATATGACCTAGATTAAATCTTAGCCAATAGGCGCCAAACCAAGCAATGGGAATACTTAACAAATCATGTACAAACGCAGCCCACTTACTGCGAACTTTAGTCCACCAACTTCCCATGACAACTATTACTCCATTAATACTGACGATGCTCCGCATTATACAGCATTAAGATTTGAATTTAGAGAAAGTTAGGAACTAAAATTTGTTTATAAAAAACAAGTCTGTCTGATTAATTTTTAATTTAAGGATTAAAAATTAACATGGCTGTCCTTTTTGTTTGTTATTGTTTTGTTTTTTGATAAGCGAAGCGAATCATTCGCCTCTACCAATTTTGCTGAGGGATCCCCACGAATTTTGGGAGAGGATGGCCGTAGGCCAGGTGAGGGTTAAAAATTATTAATACTTAACAGGGCTGTCCTATTAAGTTCTAAAACTTAACAGAAACTTAACAGGGCTGCCCCTAAACGTTAATGTTTAATTATGCATATCTTCTATGCGCTTGATATCCATATGGTAGTTATAAAACATAGGTTTGGTTAACTCAACAAGAATATAAATAGCAGACAAAAATGCTACGCTCATCATTAAAATGATTTCAGCAAGTTGCGGTCTATAAAAAGCCCACAATGTCATGCCGGACAATATGGTATTTATAAACATAGTCGAAACTAATACTTTGCCATGACTCCAACCGGATTGCGCCATACGCTGGTATGCATGTTTACGATGCGGCTGATACCATTTTTCTTTAGCCCAAACTCTGCGCAATAAAGTGACGGTTGCGTCAAACCAAAACATAGAAGTTAAAATCAACCATACTATAATAGATGTATTGAAAAGTTTACAGCCAACCAATGCAAAAGCGGCAATAATAAAGCCTAAGAAACCACTCCCTGAGTCACCCATAAAGATCTTCGCATTCGGCCAGTTCCAAGTTAAAAACCCTGCAACTAAAGCACAAACACCCCAGGCAAAAGTTGCATATTCATATCCTTGTGATTGAAAAATCATAAAACCACCGACGCTTAAGCAAAATAATGCTTCTGTGGCTGCAACGCCGTCTATACCATCCATAAAGTTAAATAAATTCGTGAACCAGACAACTGCTGTCGTCATTAATATAAAACTTAATGGCAGTGGTATGTTGATATAATCTTTTAATAGATATCCACCTTCTTTTAGCAAAAATAACATCGCCGCTGCGCATATAAATTGAACAATAAATCGAATAGAAGCAGAAAGCGCATATTTGTCATCCAAAAAACCTAACAATCCAACGACTAAGGCGGGTACAAAGTATACAAGTTGATTCACATCAATAATATGCTGGGAATATAACGCGCCTGCTAATATGGCACTGCCAACAATAAAAATAATCCCGCCCCCTCTGGGTTTGGGCTCTTTATGTGATCTTCGGTCATTCGGTGCATCTAGCATACCTTTACGCACAGCATACCAACGAAATAAGCCAACACCTGCCCAACTAGCACCAAATAGAACTAAAAAATAATCAATCCAACTCATTCCAAATACCTTCATTAATACTTTGCAGTTTTGAAACAGGTTGTCCTGCTTCAGTGATACTTCTGCCCATGACAAGGAAATCACTTCCCATTCGAATAGCGCGTTCAGGTGTCACTATCCGACTTTGATCATGGCAAGCATCTTCTGCTAACCTAATACCTGGTGTCACGCACATAAAATCTTGTCCAAGAGTAGATTTTATTTTTTCAACTTCCTGCGCAGAGCACACCACCCCATCTAATCCCGCTTCGTAACATAGTCCAGCTAGACTCATTACATTTTCTTCTATTGGACCGGTTAAACCAAAGTCGCTAATCTCCTCTTGGCTCAAACTAGTCAATAACGTCACCCCTATAATATAAGGTCGGCGACCATACTGTTGCTCATACTTTGCAACTGAATCTTTAGCCGCTTTAAGCATCTTAAAACCACCTAGCGCATGAACATTCATCATCCAAACACCTAGCTCAGCGGCGCTGTAACAGGCGCCAGCAACCTGAAATGGGATGTCATGAAACTTTAAATCCAAAAATATTTCAAAGCCTTGATTTTGTATCTTCTGAATCCATTCTGAGCCTAACTGTGTAAAAAGTGTGATACCCACCTTTAAACGGCAATTTTCGGGCTTTAATTTCCCGATCACAGCTTCTGCGTCCTGCTGATTTACAAAGTCTAAAGCAACGATAACCTTAGGATCTTTTAGAGTATTTTTTGACATATTATAACCCTGTTCAGATGTTAATATTTTATTATATAAGATAATGATTTGTAAGGTTTTTTTGACAGGTGACTGGCATTGACAGATAGTTGGTATGGGTGAGGGATTTTATTCCCCTTCAATGTGATGAAGAGGCTTAACCGAGGCCCATTGCTTACAGCTAGGGCACTGCCATAGCAATGATTGACCTGAAAAACCACATTGCCGACAACGGTAAACAGGCTTTCTCTCCAATAACTGCTCTACTAGTTGTTGTAATATCACGAGTTCTGACTTTACTTCACCTGTAAACTGAGAAACATGAAACTCAATTAAATGCTTTAGTCCCCGAATAGAAGGGTACTTTTTCATATATTGACCCAAAAATTTTGCGGCTTGTTCTTTACCAGAATTTTCTTTTATATATTCGGCATTGGCTAGAACAATGTTCATTGAAGGTGAATTATGCAGCAAATAATCCAAATAATAAGCTATATTCGCCTTTTGATTTAACGCCTTATAACACTCAATAATGGGCGGCAAAACTTCCTGCAAAAAATCAGCGTCTTGATTTTCTACCCGTTTGAATGCTTTGATTGCTTGCTTATAACGTGAGAGCTTCATCTCGTGCAAGCCTTGCAAATAGGAAGCTCTCACACAACCACCATCGCTATTTAAGGCTTGTTTTAAGTATTTAGAACTTAAGCGTACTTTACCCTCATCCCAAGACAACTCTGCTAATTCACAAAAATAATGTGCTATTTGACGTCCCATCCATTGTGCAGAAATACTCTGCAACCGCATGGCGAATTCAATTGATTTTTTCCAGTCTTTCTCACGCTCATAGATGATAATTAAATGCTTTAAGCTAATATCCAAATTACCATCTTCATTTCGTACAATCTCGAGTAATAATGTTTCAGCCCTATCCAATACACCTGCGCGTAAATAGTCTTGTGCCAACTCTAATAAAGAATGGCTTTTTTGCTTAGTGGTTAAATTCGGTTTGGCAATGAGGTTTTGATGGATTCGAATAGCCCGATCGACTTCGCCCCGACGTCTAAAGAAATTCCCTAAGGCTAAAGTTGTTTCTACCGTATCAGGTGAAACGTCCAACATCCTGATGAATGCATCAACCGCTTTGTCTGGTTGTTCATTCAGAAGGAAATTTAACCCTACATAGTAATCAGAGCTTAATCCATTAGCTTGTTCGGGGCCATGTTTCATTGAAGCCCGTTTGCCAAAATACCAGCCTGAGCAAGTTGCTAAAGGCAGTAATAAATATAGCAATTCAAGCATTGTCGTTGAACCATCTATTAATCTGCTTTAGGCTGGATTCGTTCATCTTCTGCTCTCTTCAATTTTTTTGTTAACCATTTATTCTTAGCCGATAAACTAAGTACTTTTGTTCCTAGTATCAAAATACTTAAGACAATACCAAATGCAAAAGCAATAAGTAACACAACGGCGAGTGGTAAATCTCTCTCTCCAAACAAGTATTTCACAGTCACTGGCTCAGCATTCAGTGCGGAAAAAGAGACGCCCAGGATAATAATGAAAATAGTCACTACCCAACCAATCAATTTCACAAGAACCTCCATTTTATAATGCGCACGAATTCGAGCCTGCAAGATAAAAGTTATTCAACATACAGATTTAATTTTTATCTTTTTTCATCCCCCATATAGTATGGTGACAACAGAATGCATACAACACTTATTGCAAAAAAAAAGCGCGAACATTACTGTTCGCGCTTTTTTATAAGACTAAATCTTAAAATATATATACCCTCTTACTTCTATCACTGCCTACGTTCCGCGGTTTATCCGCGGAATCCAGTCATTTTTCTGGTTCCCGCGGATAAACCGCGGAACGTAGGGATAGTAATAGAGGTAATAAGAAATAATATTATAAATATAGAATCTTAATCTTTATCTTTTAGCTGCGCTTTCAAAATATCGCCCAACGTTGGTGCCGCTGCAGGCTTCTCTTGAGGTGCTTTAGCTGCTCTTGGCTTTTCAGGTTCATCAGGCATATCTTTAGATTTTACAGATAGCAGAATCACTCTGTTTTTACGATCAAGCCCAATAAATTTGGCCTCAACTGAATCGCCAACATTAAGTACAGTCGTTGCATCTTCTACTTTATCTTGAGAAATTTCAGAAGCACGCAAGTAACCTTCTACTTCATCAGCAAGCTGAATCGCTGCACCTTTAGCATCTACTTCTTTAACCGTACCCGTTAAAATACTGCCTTTAAGATTTTCGCTTAAGTAGTTGTTATAAGGATCTTCTTCAAGTTGCTTGATGCCTAAAGAAATACGCTCTCTTTCAGCATCCACTGCCAATACAACCGCTTCTAATTCATCGCCTTTTTTGTATTCTTTAACAGCTTCTTCGCCACTGACATTCCAAGAAATATCAGATAAATGTACTAAACCATCAATGCCGCCTTCTAAACCAATAAAGATACCGAAGTCAGTAATCGATTTGATTTTACCAACAATCTTGTCATTTTTATTGAATTTAGTCGCAAAGGCTTCCCAAGGAGAATCTTTACATTGCTTCAAACCAAGTGAGATACGACGACGTTCTTCATCAATATCTAAGACCATCACTTCTACTTCATCACTAGCAGAAACAACTTTGCTTGGGTGGATATTACGGTTAGTCCAGTCCATTTCAGAAACATGAACCAAACCTTCAATACCTTCTTCTAGCTCAACAAAACAACCATAATCAGCGATATTGGTAACACGACCAAACACTTTAGTGCTTTCTGGGTAGCGGCGAGCAACACCAACCCATGGATCTTCGCCTAATTGCTTCAAGCCTAATGATACGCGCATTTTATCTTTATCAAAGCGTAAAACTTTTACTTGAATTTCTTCAGCAACCGTTAATACTTCACTTGGGTGCTTAACACGTTTCCAAGCGATATCTGTAATGTGTAGCAATCCATCTATGCCACCTAAATCAATAAATGCACCATAGTCTGTTAAGTTTTTAACCACACCAGTGATTACTTGGCCTTCTTGCAATTCAGACAATAATGCATCTCTTTCTGCGGTATTCTCAGATTCTACCACTTGGCGACGAGAGACAACCACGTTATTGCGTTTTTGATCTAATTTGATGACTTTAAACTCAAGCTCTTTGCCTTCAAGGTGTCCCATATCTCTAATAGGACGAACATCGACTAGTGAACCTGGAAGGAAAGCTCTAATTGAGTTAACGTCCACGGTGAACCCACCTTTGACTTTTCCGTAGATAACCCCTGTTACGATATCATCATTTTCGTATGCTTTTGCCAAACCTTTCCAGGCTTCAAAACGTTTTGCTTTAACACGAGAAAGACGAGTTTCACCAAACCCATTTTCAACGGCTTCTAAAGCGACTGGTACTAGATCGCCAACTTTTACTTCTAATTTACCTTCATTATCTAAGAACTCATCAAGGCGAACATAACCTTCTGATTTTAATTGGGTATCGATTGTAACAAAGCCAGCATGGGTATTAATTTTAAGGACTGTACCTTCAAAAATTTCGCCCGGTACCATTTGGGTATTACCCAAACTTTCTTCAAATAAATCTGCAAAACTTTCAGTCTGAATAGATGATATTTCGTTCATGTATGATTATCCTTTGATATACATTGTAGGGGAGATGGACTGCCCCAAAGACCCGTATACCAAGTCAAGTTAAGTTTATCCGCGTGTGCTATTTATATTAGCACCCATAATTATTTGGATAGCTAAGCAAGCCCAACTAATCCACGTTCTTTTGCTTCTTCTAAGGCCAGTGTAAACACATCAACAATGGGCATATCACTGGTGTTAATAACAATCGCATCAGAGGCTGGACGAAGCGGTGAAATTTTACGTTCCCTATCTCGCAAGTCCCTTTCAGCTATCTCAGAAAAAAGACTATCAAGGCTAACATCTATACCCTGCTCTTTCAACTGAAACTGACGCCTTTTTGCCCTAACTTCGGGGTCTGCTTGCAAAAACAATTTTAGATCTGCTTTTGGAAAAATAACCGTCCCCATATCACGTCCATCCGCAATCAAACCAGGCGCCTGTAAAAAGGCATGTTGTCTTGCCAATAAGGCTTCTCTCACATCTGGTAATTGGGCTATTTTTGAGGCAGCTGACCCACACTCCTCTGTTCGAATCAATTTAGAAATATCCTGCCCTTCTAATAATATCCGTGAAGGATTTTCCTCAAAAACGACATCTAAATGGCGTGCTAGAACCGCTAATGCGGATACATTTCCATTGGCAACCGAATGGTTCTGCGCAGCGATTGCTAAAACCCGATATAATGCGCCACTCTCTAAAAAATGCCAACCTAAATGGGTTGCCAACTGCTTACTGAGTGTCCCTTTGCCAACGCCGCCAGGACCATCAATGGTTATGACGGGTATGTGTTGCATATTCACTTAACTTTTCTCCTCAAATACCTTAAAACCTAAATCACAGGCTAACGCCCTAAAATTAGGAAAAGATGTAGAAATATATTCAGAATCTTTGATCTCAATAGGATCGTTTGCAAGCAAACTTGCCACCACAAAGGACATTGCAATTCGATGATCACAAAAACTATCAACTATCCCACCAGACAGTGGTTTACCACTATCGATAATGCCCTCAATAATGAGCCCATCCTCCAATAATTCGAGCTTGACACCTAGTTTTAAAAGTCCTTTGGCCATAGCGCTGATGCGATTACTTTCTTTGACCTTTAGCTCAGCTAATCCTTTAAATACCGAACGCCCTTTTGCCGCGCACGCGGCGATGAACAATATAGGAAATTCATCTATGGCCTCAGCGACCCATTCCGGTGGTAATGTTATACCCACTAGCGTCTTGCCTTTCACCTCAATATCTGCAGTCGGTTCAAAACCAGATGATTGATTCAAAAGTTGAATATCAGCACCCATTCTTTGTAAAATTTTTAATATGCCACAGCGTGTAGAATTAATGCCCACATTTTTCAATATAATGTGAGAGCCTGGAGACATAGCAGCACCCACCATAAAAAACGCAGCCGAAGAGATATCATTCGGTACCGAAATATCTTTGGCGTACAGTTTTGTCGGGGTTAAACACACTCTACTGTTATTCTGGCCGGTCTTATTTTGCCCCTTCTCACAACGCAAATCGACACCCATATGTTGCATTAATCTTTCGGTATGATCTCGGGTTATTCTATTGGTCGATAGCACAGTTTGTTCTTTGGCATATAAACCAGCCAACAATAAACACGATTTGATTTGAGCTGAAGCGATCGGCAACGCATAATCAATTCCTTGTAATCCATATAAAGATGGTTGTCCTTTGATATGTAAAGGTGGGTACAACTCCTGCCCCTGGAGCTTGCCTTGAATACTGGCGCCCATTTTCATCAATGGGCTAATAATTCTGCTCATGGGTCTATGGTTAAGGTGGCTATCCCCATATAACGTACTATTAAAAACTTGCCCTGATAACAACCCAGACATCAACCTAATACCCGTGCCTGCATTACCAAAGTATAAAGGCTGAGTTGATTGCTCTAATCCGATGAGACCTTTTCCCTCTATAGAAAGCGTATAGCCATCATTTTGGATAGTCACACCCAAGTGCTGCAAAACGTTTACCGTATGTAAGCAATCTTCTGAGGTTAGAAAATTATGAACTTTTGTTGTGCCTTCAGCAATGGCCCCCAACATGACGGCTCGATGCGAAATAGATTTGTCGCCAGGGACACTGACCTGGCCTTCAATTTTGTCAATAGGTTCGACTCTCAACTGCACGCTATTTCCAAACTTTATTTGTTGATGCTTCACTACCTACGAACCGCGGGAAGTTAAGATAATAAGTCATTATTTATTTTGACTCTCAAATTGCTGCATAAATGTAACCAGTTTAGCCACACCTGCCTCAGGCATCGCATTATACAAACTGGCCCTACAGCCACCCACCGCTCGATGCCCTTTTAAGAACATGAGACCTTGTTGCTCAGCCTCCAGAACAAATTTGGATTCTAACGCGGGTGATGGCAAAGAAAATGGTACATTCATTCTAGAACGAACCTCTACTGAAACTTTGTTTTGATAAAAATGGCTGTTATCAATCATATTATAAAGCATATTTGAACGTCTATTAGCCATATCCGAGCATGCGGGTAACCCGCCATTTGTTTTGACCCATTCTAAAATCAAATCTAAGACATAAATAGCAAACACAGGCGGCGTATTATACAAAGAGCCTTTTTCTGCTGTTATTTTATAATTTAAAACTGACGGTGTTAGTGGATGGGCTTGTCCTAGCAGGGATTTTCGCACAATAACCAGGGTGACGCCGGCTATACCTAAGTTTTTTTGCGCACTAGCATAGATTAAATCGTGCTGTTCAAAATCAATTTTTTTCGTCAATATGCTAGATGTCATATCCGCAATTAAACCTAAGCGGGTTCTCGGAGGCGCTAAAAACTCAATACCATGAATGGTTTCATTGTCGGTATAGTATAAAAATTTGGATTGTTCACTCATATCTGAGTCTGAATAGGGAGGGATCATGGTGTAGCCATTTTGTTCCGCATGCGCCGCCACATGACAAGAGACATATTTTGAAGCTTCCTGAAAAGCATCATGAGACCAATGACCAGTGATTAAAAAATTCACAACAGACTCTTGATAAAATAAATTTAACCCGATTGCAGAAAATTGCATTCTGGCACCACCGTGCATTAACAAAATGCAAAAATCATCAGGTATATTTAACAATTGCTTGATAGAGGTTTCGACTCTATTTTTTAAAGATAAAAATGACTCTGACCTATGGCTGACTTCCATTACAGACATACCACTGTGCCAATCTGGAATATCTTTTTTGATGTCTTCTAGTACAGATAGCGGCAAACAAGCTGGCCCAGAGCTAAAATTATATATTCCTTCGTGCAACGTCAAAATGCATCTCCTTTTACATGTTCAATGTAGAGTTTTAGAGGGGGGAATACTCTTTGATAAGCGAAGCGAATCATTTCCCGCTTTGAAAAAGAGGGATGCGCAAAGCGCAAGGGAAATTTTATAAAATCCATCTTGCGCTTTGCGCCTCTTCCCTTTTCAAGGGAAGATTTCTTGTTGCTTCGCAACTCAACAAGCATTTCTGTATCTTGCGTTAAATTCCCCGTATTTAAGAGAATATGTTCTAATCCGAGCTCGAATCATCCCCATCTTCAGAAGTAGACTCTGATTCTGAACCGGGCTCTGAATGAGGCTCTGACTCCACATCAGCACTCATCCCTTCATTCGCTGCAGAGTTCGAATCTGAACCATCTGCCTCAACATCTATTTCATCAACTTCTGCTAATTTAATACTCTCTAGCTCATCGACTCTTTGAAGACCGATTAATTTCTCATCATTCGAGAGATTAATGAGCGTCACGCCCTGAGTATTACGTCCCACCAGTGAAATTTCTGATGCACGAATACGAACCAATACGCCACCATTCGTAATCAACATGACTTCATCATTGTCTTGTACACCAACAGCCCCAACAACGTGGCCATTTCTAGGTGATGTTTGAATAGAGATGACGCCCTGACCACCACGACCTTTGACTGGGAACTCATCAGTACTCGTACGTTTACCGTAACCATTCTCAGTAGACGATAAGATACTTCTATTTTCTTCAACGACAATCATGGATACAACACGTTGGCCACCTTGCAGTCTTATGCCTCTTACACCTTTGGCTGTACGCCCCATGGCACGTACTTTTTCTTCATTAAAGCGTATGGCTTTACCGACATTGCTGAACAACATCACGTCTTTAGTGCCATCGGTAATTTCCGCACCAACTAATTCATCCTCTTCAACTAAATCAACAGCAATAATGCCTGATGATCTCGGTCTGGAAAAATCTAATAGGCTCACTTTTTTCACGGTTCCCATTTTAGTCGCCATGAATACAAAAGCACCTTCGGTATAATCCTGAATCGGTAAAATTGCGCTAATTTTCTCTTCTGGCGTTAAAGGCAATTGATTGATGATTGGCTTACCGCGAGATTGTCTTGTCCCTAGGGGTAACTCATAAACCTTCAGCCAATACACTTTCCCTTTGTTTGAGAAGCATAAAATTGTATCGTGGGTATTTGCGACTAAAAGCTTCTCAACAAAATCTTCGTCTTTCATTTTTGTTGCCGCTTTACCTCGACCACCACGTCTTTGTGCCGCATAACTATCTAACGGCTGGGTCTTGACATACCCTTGATGAGACAAAGTCACGACCCGAGTCTCTTCCGTAATAAGATCTTCTCTACACAGATCCATTTTAGATTGGGTAATCACCGTACGACGCGCATCTGAAAAATCATTCTGCACTTCATGCAACTCTTCTTTTACCACGTTTAGCAATGCACTTGGATTCACTAAAATATTAACCAATCGCTTAATTTCTTCTATAATCGCTTCATATTCTTTGAAAATTTTGTCTTGTTCTAACCCTGTCAAACGGTGTAGCTTTAAATCTAAAATCGCTTGCGCTTGAGGCAATGACAACTTATAACCTTCTGGTGTTAAACCTAAATCTGCCGATAACAATTCTGGTTTAGATAAATCATCTTCTCCAGCTTTCTTCAAAAGCTCAGTCACAATACCTGGCTTCCAAATTTTACCTAATAATTTTTCTCGGGCAATTTGAGGTGACTCTGATGATTTAATAAGTGTAATGACTTCATCTAGATTCGCTAAAGAAACACTCCAGCCCTCTAAAATATGAGCGCGATCTCTGGCTTTTCTCAACTCATAAGCCGTTCGTCTATTCACCACAACTTTACGATGACGAATAAACTCTTCTAAGATACGTTTTAGGTTGAGGGTTCGTGGCTGGCCATCGACCAAAGCCACCATATTAATCCCAAATACCGTTTCCATTTGCGTTTGTGAAAATAGATTATTGAGGATCACATCAGAATTTTCATTACGTTTGAGCTCAATGACAATACGCATACCATCTTTATCAGATTCATCGCGTAAGCCTGAAATACCTTCTAGTTTTTTGTCTTTCACTAATTCTGCAATTTTTTCTATCAAACGCGCCTTATTCACCTGATAGGGAATCTCAGTCACAATGATAGATTCTCTTTGCGTCTTCTCATTGACTTCTATTTCTGCCTGAGAACGAATATAAATACGCCCACGACCGGTGTGATAAGCATCATAAACACCAGCACAACCATTAATAATAGCGCCAGTTGGAAAATCAGGGCCAGGTATATGCTTTAGTAACTCATCAATACCAATATCCGGGTTTTCAATGAGCGCAAAACAACCATCGATGACTTCTTTTAAGTTATGGGGCGGGATATTCGTGGCCATTCCCACCGCGATACCTGATGAGCCATTGGCTAATAAATTAGGTATCCGAGTTGGCATGACATCCGGGGCAAACTCTGTCTCATCATAGTTAGGAGAAAAATCAACAGTGTCTTTATCCAAGTCAGCCAACAAAGAATGGGCGAATTTCGACATTCTCACTTCGGTATAACGCATAGCCGCAGCGGAATCACCATCAACAGAACCAAAGTTCCCTTGACCATCAACTAACATATAACGCAGGGAAAAAGGCTGTGCCATACGAACAATTGTGTCGTAAACGGCTGAGTCACCATGCGGGTGATACTTACCAATTACATCCCCAACCACACGGGCTGATTTTTTATAGGCTTTGTTCCAATCATTATTAAGCTCAGACATGGCAAATAATACCCGTCTATGCACGGGTTTTAAGCCATCCCGCACATCTGGTAAAGCCCGTCCAACAATGACGCTCATCGCGTAATCTAAATAAGATTGCTTAAGCTCATCTTCAATATTGACGACGTGGATTTCTTTTGCGAGCTCTGTCACTAACTGGCTCCTTTGTTTGAGAACAAACTGTTATGTTAGAGGACCACTAAATATATTCAGTGGTACCGACCAGGAATAATACGTTGCGACATTTTACCATAGCTTGGTCCATTGCGGGATATATACTCTATAAATCTATATTTTAAAGCCTCTGAATTAACCTCAGAATCCGTTACAATGGGAGACATACTCAAAAAACTAATCTATCTAACACATATGTCAGAACTAACACATAAAACTCAAGCCACCCAAAATGTCGATCCTGCGGAAATCGCTCAATTTTCTCAGCAGGCACAACAGTGGTGGGATCCAGCTGGGCCAATGAAAATGCTCCATACTATTAACCCCATCCGCATGGCCTTTATACTGGATCAAACAGAATTATCAGGCAAAAAAGTATTAGACATCGGTTGTGGCGCCGGCATTCTAACCGAAGCGTTATCCAACCACGGGGCTGACGTATTAGGTATAGATATGTCAGAAGCCGCCATACAAGCTGCTAAACAGCATAGCGAAAATCTAAACACCGCTATTGAATATCAATCTATTAGTGCAGAAAACTTGGCAGAGTCCCATGCCAGCCAATATGACATTATCACCTGTCTAGAGTGCTTAGAACATGTGCCTGACCCCACAGCCATTTTGGCCGCTTGCCAAAAGCTCCTTAAACCAAATGGCTTGCTATTTTTATCCACACTCAATAGAAATGCAAAATCCTATGTTCACGCAATTATAGGCGCAGAATATATATTAAACATGATACCCAAAGGCACGCACCAATATGCGCGCTTTATTAAACCAAGCGAATTGACTAGGTGGTCTCGTGCTTGTGGTTTTCATTTGCAAAAATTATCAGGTATTAAATATCATCCCATTACCAAAAGTTTTAATATAACAAACGATGTTTCAGTCAATTATTTGGCTTGTTATAAATTAAAATAATACGATCAAGGGCAACCATGAGTATACAAAATTTTGAAACTATATTATTTGATCTAGATGGCACCATACTCGATACGGCACCTGAATTTAACTATTGTATTAATATTTTATTAACAGAAAAACAGCAACCTGCAGCTGAATCAGAGTTGTTCAGAAGCACTATTTCTTTAGGCGCAAGAGAAATGGTTCGTCAAGCATTTCAGCTATCCCATGACGATCAAAACTTAGATGCATTATTAAAGGATTTTTTGGCATTGTATATCAGTCATTTGGGTCAAAGAACCGTATTTTTTCCAGAAATGGATAAAGTCATTCAGACACTAGAAGATCAAAATATCGCCTGGGGTATTATTACAAATAAGTCCCACCGCTATACGGATCCCTTATTGGCCATGTTTCCACTCTTACAAAAAGCGGCATGCGTCGTCTGTGGTGATACGCTATCAACCCAAAAACCTGATAGCGCCCCATTATTGCATGGGTTAAAAATCATCAATAAAGCCCCCCACACAGCTTTATATATTGGTGATGCGAAAACAGATGTGGAAGCCAGCCAAAATGCGGGCACAAAAAGCATGGTCGCAGAGTATGGCTATATCCCCAAAAATGAGAATCCGAAACACTGGCAAGCCGATTTTTATATTCAAAAACCTGAGCAGTTATTAGAGATTTGTTAAAATGATTGTATCCTAGATTTACATCCCACTGAAGGGTCAACCATAGTAGCCGGCATATCTTCCGACGGCATTTTTTGATTTTTAGGGTAACCAAAGTACATACCATGACTCTGCCCATAGTCCTCATGTAAAGTTGGCACTAGCATTTCTTCAAATTTAACTTCGCCATCTGGAATAAACCAAGACACGACAGAAGCCAAAGCAGATAGCAACATGGAGCTTGCAGATAATTCAGCTCTAATTTCACATGTTTCTTCCACATTTTGGTTACTGAGATATTTAAAATTATAATGCGTTGACACATCTTTGCCAGGCTTATCCGGCATAAAAAAGCTATCTTGAATACAATGAGAGGAGACTAAGATATGTAATGTATCTTCAAAATTTTTGGTAACTTGCAACAAATCTGCATATTCATCACCATATTGCTCAACATATTCATCTGCATATTCATCAATATATTCGTCACCATACTGCTTCAAAAGATTAATTTTTAACCAGTTAGAGCAAATATTTTGAAAAAATTGAGTTCCTAACATTGGAACGATATCCCCATACGCAAAACCAATGTTGGCGATAATCTTAATTGGTGTTGCAGATTGTGCGTTATGTCTCAAACAATCTTCCATCAACTGCGTGTTGCGAGCAGTTGAGCCAGGCGCATTAAAAGCAGAGCACTCTATCTTTTTAACATTTTTAAAACCATTGTTTTTAAGATTGTCTTTCAGCAAAAATAATAACAAATGATTGGCATCCGCCCCCCCTAAGCTATGGCCTGTAATTTCCAATGTTACGCTTTCTTTCCCTGCAATGCTTTCTTGAATTTTTCGCAAAATAGTTTGGTTTTCTTTTTTAAAAGCTTTATATCCAGGAGCAGAATGTGAAAAATCCCGTTCTATTGACAAATGATCATATGTACCCGTAAAGAAAATTTTAACATGTTTGCTCATAGAATCTTCTGAAATACAGATATAACAATCTAACCCCTTATGTTCAGTATTCACCGTTGTAATATGGTGATTTTCCCATCTTCCTTTTGATGTGAATAAAGGCATGGTCACACCAGGGCCAAATTTACCAGAATCGACAAGATCGCTTAAGATATAGGCCATCTTTGACGCATAAGCACTGGAGGAAAACTTGTTAACAATTTTTTTAGGAATAATACCAGACTTCATAAATAACTCACTGCGCTATAGCGGGCCAATCATTAATCAGACCACTATAAAAATATAATCTTCGGCGAATTATAAGCACTTTATGAATTATTATATAGCTAGTTGGATGATATTTGTGATACACGGCACTACCTGAAAGACTAAAGCTTCAGATTGTTCATTCGTTTAATATGTTAGGGATAATCTAATCTAAATAGGTGTTACTGTATGTTTTAGGCTGCCCATACTGCCTTATATATTGGTGATGCGAAAACAGATGTGGAAGCCAGTCAAAATGCAGGCACAAAGACTTATAATGAGTGGTTTGTTAAATTTAATCATAAACTGCTAAATATGGTGTATCTACTCTGAGGAATCCCCACGAACCTTGTGGAAATTTTGAATAGAATCAGGAAGATGTAG
>CAXBML010000024.1:0-42253 GCA_963976875.1 uncultured Coxiellaceae bacterium | reverse complement strand
GGCAACGACCGTTTATTTTCCTCCTTGGGTTACCTTTAATCTGAGCCAATTCGTGTACTTTTCATCATCTTATTTCCAGGAACTTTAGCGGGCTTGTCTGGTCAAAGTGGTTATAGGCCGGTAACAAGGCTAAAATCTAATGAGAGATACTTTTAACAAGGCTGAAATCTAATGAGAGATACTTATATTCCCCCCATCAATACCATTAGGCTAAACCCCGTCAATAAAATCAGCCCATATGCACCCATAAAAAAACAACGTCACAAGCATTATCCAGGCGAAATGACCAAGGTGTTGCTGGATAGCATTACAGCAAAAGAAACATTCACCTATCAAAATCAGAATAAGAGGTGTGACAAAATAGCAGGAAAAATTATTGACAAAAAGACATAAAAAACCCCGCTTTTGCGGGGTTTTCAATTGGATATTTTCTAGAGCTCGCTGTCTCGATAACCATGAACGTAATCTGAGTGCCCCTTTCGCCACCCGCCTAACCATTCTTGCCTCTCATCAACTAATGATTCGAATGGACAATTCCCCTTGTCATGTCCTTTAATGCCTTGGTTGTAGCCCAATTTATAGGCATGTTCAGCTTTATTGTTACGTTTTGCTCTTTTCATAGGAAACCTCACATATTGAGATGTGGTATAAGATGAAACGGTTGTTTCACAGATAGGAAAGTGAATCATTTTCATTTTTAAAAATTCAATCATCATAAAGTTATTATACTTACTATTGGTTCTGTTTCCTAGCTTTCTCTGAAACATCAATGTAAGTATGTTGATTTTTCTTTCTTTTTATACTTTTTATATTTTATGTCCATACCTTAAAGTATAGCGCTTCCTGAAAAATTCTGTGTGCACATACTCGATAAGCACATACACACTTAACCTCTCTATACTCACAAAATTAAAGCGTTTATGCAACCACTGTTAATTTTCTAATAAACCATAGTCTTCGAGCAAATAATCTATCTTAGGGCCTCGGCCTCTAAATGCTTTAAATAAAATATCAGGTTCTTGGGAGCCCCCTTTTTCCAAAATATTTTCTAAAAAGGACAACCCTACTGTAGGTTCGAATAAGCCTTCCTCTTTAAACCGCGCAAAAGCATCTGAAGATAGAACCTCAGCCCAAAGATAACTATAATAACCAGCAGCATAGCCACCTGAAAAAATATGTGCAAAACTATGTTGAAAGCGATTATAAGAAGCAAGAGGTGAGACAGAAATATCTTTGCGCACCTCGTCTAGTATTGCTTGAACTTGCCCTGTTTTCTGCTCATCAAATTCATGATGAATTCGAAAGTCAAACAGAGCAAATTCGAGCTGTCGAACCACGTGCATGCCCGTCATAAAGTACTTTGTCTGCAATAACTTCTCAAACAAGGCCTCTGGTAAAGGCTCATTCGTTTCTACGTGGGAGGAAATAAGCGGCAGGGCCTCTTTTTGCCAACAAAAGTTCTCTAAAAACTGACTGGGCAACTCGACAGCATCCCAAGGTACGCCATTAATCCCCGACACATCTGAGTGATCAATTTGTGTTAACATATGATGTAAAGCATGACCAAACTCATGAAAGAGCGTAATCACCTCATCGTGCGTTAAAAGGGCTGGCTGACCGCTATTGGCAGGACGAAAATTACAGGTCACATAGGCAGCAGGGTGCTGTAATGCTTGATCGGTATGCACTCGCCGAACAATGGCATCATCCATCCAAGCCCCTTGCCGCTTTTTTTCTCTGGCAAACAAGTCCAAGAAAAATTTACCCCGCAAATTTTTGTCTTTATCTAACACTGAAAAGACTTGAACATCTTTATGCCAGGTCTCGACATTTTTTAATGGATCTACCTGCACCCCAAAAACCTTACCCACAACCGCAAACATCCCTGATAAAACCTTATCCACTGGGAAGTAAGGCCTTAACGCTTCTTGAGAAACAGAGAACGTTTTATTCCTGAGTTTCTCAGTATAAAAGCTCATATCCCAAGGCTGCAATGAATCCAACTTGTCTGTTTGCTGGGCAAAATCTCGCAACACTTGCATTTCCTTTTCCGCAAATGGCTTGGATTTTTCAGCTAAATCTCTCAAAAAACCAAATACTTCCTCGACACTATTGGCCATTTTCCGCTCAAGCGAATAATGTGCATAAGTTTCGTAACCTAACATTTGCGCGAGCTGCTGCCTGAGCTTTAAAATTTTATTTATATTTTCGCTATTATCAAACTCTGGTTTGGAAGGCGATTGATCGGATGCGCGCGTAACAAAGGCTTGATACATTGTCTCCCGCAACTGCCTATTCTCCGCATAAGTAACAATCGCATGAAAACAAGGATAGTCCAACCCTAACCTATAACCTTTGACTTTTTGCTCTTTGGCCTTAGCAGCCAATAAGTTAATGCTGGCTTCCGGCACGCCTTTTAGATCATTAATATCAACAATATCTAAATGCCAAGCATCTGTTGCATCCAGTAAATTATCCTGAAAATTACTTTGTAACTCAGACAATTGGTTCTTTATTTTTTTAAATTTAGCTTGCTCAGTCTCAGGCAAGGCAATCCCTTGCAGTTTGAAATCCCGAATAGCATTTGTAATCACTTTTTGTTGTGCTTCGTCTAAATCATTAAAATCTTTACTTTTATGTATTTTTAAAAAGGCATCAAACAATGCCTGGTGTTGGCCCACTTGTGTTGCGTAATCAGATATTTTAGGCAAACATTCATTATAAGCCTCTCGTAAAGCATCGTTACTCATCACGGAGTTTAGATGACTTACCGGTGACCAAGCACGATGTAACCTATCATCTAAAGCCTCTAATGGCTTTATTAATGCTTCCCATTTTGTCGGTTGGCTTTTTGCGACTTGATTAATTTTTTCTAGATTATCTTTTAAGATTTCTTCTATCGCTGGCACGATATGTTCCACGCGAATCTTTTTAAAGGGGGGTAAATCGTAGTCTAATAACAATGGGTTGCTCATTTCTCTCTCCAGCTCTTTTTCACATCAGTATGATAGAATATCATTTTCCAAACAAAAAATAAGATTTGTTCGCAAAATATCAGAGTTAGAAATATGCATAAAAAATATGATTTAGTCGTAATCGGTGCCGGCTCAGGGGGCATTGCGGCAGCCAACCGTGCTGCTGAGCACGGCGCATCCGTCGCCATCATAGAATCAGGCGATCTGGGTGGCACTTGCGTCAATGTTGGTTGTGTACCCAAAAAAATAATGTGGATGGCCAGCCAAAGACAAGTTCAAATTGAGCAAGCGACTGGATTTGGCTTCCCTAAACAAAAAGCGGATCTCAACTGGGACAGTTTAGTGCAAAAAAGACAAAACTATATTACCCGGCTGCATGGCCTCTACCAGAAGAAGTTATTTAGTAACAAAATAACCCTTATTTCAGGCACCGCAAAATTTGTCGCCTCCAACATAGTCGCCATTGGCCAGAAACAAATTCAAGCCAAACATATACTGATCGCAACAGGCAGCACGCCCAGGTGGCCCGATATCCCCGGCAAAGATCTGGGAATCGACTCAGATGGTTTTTTTGCATTAAAAGCTCTGCCGAAGCGTGTTGCGATTGTCGGAGGAGGCTATATTGCCGTAGAATTAGCGGGTATGTTACAAGGATTTGGCTCCGATGTTTCGCTGATTTTTAGAGGCAAAAATATATTACGTGGCTTTGATGAGACCATGACACAAACGCTATATGATATTTATCAAAACGACGGCATGCACATTTATGCCGAGCACACACTAGAAGAACTGAGGCAAACCCCCAATGGTCTTGTCTTGCAATGCCTAAATAAAAAAACCATTCCCCCTGTGGATACGGTTATTTGGGCTATAGGTCGCACCCCTAACATCCAACACTTAAACCTACCCGCTATAGATATCAAACAAAATGCTGACAATAGTTTATGGGTCGACGATTATCAAAATACCAGTCAAAAGAATATTTATGCGGTAGGCGATGTAACAGGCAAAGCCCCCCTTACGCCAGTCGCAATCAAAGCGGGTCGAAAACTCTCCGAAAGACTATTCAACAATCGAAAAAACTTTAAAGTCGATTACCAAAATATTCCAACCGTGATATATAGCCATCCGCCCATTGGGTCAGTCGGCTTAAGCGAAACACAAGCCATCGCGGAACATGGGCAAGATAATATTAAGATATTCAATGCCAATTTTACCCCCATGTTATCTAGTTTTTCAGAGGATAAAATACCTTGTGTAATCAAACTTATTATCCAAAAATCTAATGATAAGGTTATTGGGTGCCATTTAATTGGTGATTTTGCTGATGAAATCTTGCAGGGGTTTGCCGTTGCCATTCGCATGGGCGCTACGAAAGCAGATTTTGATGAAACAATGGCGATCCATCCAACTGTATCTGAAGAATTGGTTACATTACGTTAAAATATTAATCACTTTACTGAATAGTATCTAAAGGAAAAAACACACTATGGATATCAGAACGTTTGACACCTATCACCCCGACATTGCCTCTACAGCATACATCGACCCGATGGCGACCGTGATAGGGCAAGTATTGATTGGTAAAGACAGCTCTGTTTGGCCCTTTGTCTCCATACGGGGCGATATGCACCGCATTCATATTGGTGAAGGCACCAGCATCCAGGATGGCACTGTTATTCATGTAACCCACGCTGGAGATTTCAACCCAGAGGGCTACCCCACTAGCGTCGGTGACTTTGTTACGGTAGGTCATAAAGTCACACTGCACGGCTGCACAATTGGTGATTACTGTATCATTGGAATGGACTCAACTATATTAGATGGTGCCATTATTGAAGATAATGTTTTACTGGCTG
Organism: uncultured Coxiellaceae bacterium; assembly: GCA_963976875.1. Classification (GTDB taxonomy): domain Bacteria; phylum Pseudomonadota; class Gammaproteobacteria; order Berkiellales; family Berkiellaceae; genus Berkiella_A. The sequence goes on along the minus strand of CAXBML010000024.1, from coordinate 37,419 downwards.
CGGGCAGCCTGGTTTTGCCTGGCAAAACATTAAAAAGCGGATATTTGTGGGCAGGGCGCCCCGCTGTTGCTAAGCGCCCCCTCACGGAATCAGAAATGGCTTTCTTTGAATATAGCGCCCAAAACTATATTAAATTAAAAAATCAGTATATGGCCATTTAGTGATAGACATGCACTGCTGGCCCCATACTCAATAGCTCTGTAATGGTGACAAAACGATACCCTTGAGATTGTAAACTCTCAATCAGCATTTCTGTTGCCTCGACAGTCGTTTGCCGACGTTTGCCACCATCATGCAATGTAATAATAAAACCAGGCCGCACACGCGTCATAATTCTGTCATGAATCACTTTAGCCGCAGGGCCTTCCCAGTCTTTTGGCAAATAACTAAACAGTACGTTTTTTTTCCCTAGCTTATCCATTGCTTGTTGTATGGAGGGCGAAACTTGGCCATACGGGGAGCGAAAGGTGAGCTCTTTGGTATAGCCCATTTTCTTAATCAGCTCATCCACATTAGAGACTTCTCTTGCAATACTGTCTGCATTTTTATTTTTTAATTTTTTGTGATACATAGAATGATTGCCTAATTCATGCCCAGATTTTATCGTTTGTTTCACGATCTCTGGATAGGACTTTATAGAAACACCCAGCAAATAAAATGTTGCCTTTACATTGTGCTTGTCTAAGATAGCCAGTATTTGTTCGGTATACGGCTTTGATGGCCCATCATCAAAAGTTAAAGCAACGACTTTTTGATCTGTTTTGATAAAACGCACAGGCGCGTTGTTGTTAGCCCATAAATTCAGACTCACCAAACATATTGACAAACACAAAGCGGCTAATCGCTTTTTAAATAATCGTATCATTGCTCGTTCCCTCACCTGTCGATTTTAATTTTTTCTATGCCGTTGTCTTAGTCACTTTTGTATTGTCTATGTTGATCTCTCCCCAAACCTTAGACAAAACTTTCTCATAAATAACAGAACCGTACTGAGTACCATATTTGGCAGTAAAAAACTCATACGCATCTAGGGCCCACCTTGGGAAAGGTTTATCCCCCACCATTAAAGTGTCCGCCCTATCACTTTGTTCATATGATGCGATAATGGCTTTTATTTTAGCGATATCCTCTGCTTGCGTTTCCCACTCTTGAACTATCTCGCGCTGATACTTATCTGGATTTTCTTTTTTTATCACGTCTAAGTCTTCGCGCTTTAACAATTTGTTCATTGATTACTCTCTTGATCGTAAGTTAGATAAGATAGGAGGCGTCTCAGGCTTTTTATTGAACCAAATCGCAAAACTCAGTGCGGCTTGCTCAACCAACATCCCCAAGCCATCATCCACTTTTATGGCGCCTCGTCGCTTAGCCCAATTCATAAAAGCGGTTGGCTCGCCCCCACAGTAGGATAAATCTATCGCAACAGAATCTCGAATCCATTTTTCGTTTAATTTGGGCACTTTGTTTTGCAGGCTACAACTTGTTGCATTTATCACCCAATCATATTGCTGTATCTGTTTTTGGTTGTTAAATTGATCGTAGCCAAAAGCCTTAAATTTATCACTCATTTCTGCCAATAACTCTGCGCTTTCTATATGCCTGTTAATGATACTTAACTCTTGAATAGGCTGCTCGGAAAACATAGCCGCTAATGCACTAGCTGCTCCCCCGGCACCCAACATTAAAATACGTTTGTTCGTTATATCTTCACTCAAGTGCTTATGAATATAATTTAAGAAACCTCTACCATCGGTATTGTCGCCATGAAGTTTGTCATCTTCCCACCAAAATGTATTCACGGCCCCGGCATGACTTGCATGACTGGAGTGTATCTGACATAAGGTATACGCTTCTTTTTTGATAGGGACTGTGATGTTCCCACCCAACCCTTCTGCTTTTTTAAAGATGGCCAGTGTTTTTGCTAGCTCGCCTTTAAACGTTAATATTCGTTGATAATCAACATCTAAAGAAAATTGGTTCGCGAAGGCTGTATGAATTCGTGGTGATAAACTATGCATGACGGGATCGCCAAATAAAGCGAGTATAACTGCCATCTTATTTAGGTAGCTCCATAAAAATAGAAAATACTCTAATCTTTTTTAATACCTTCAAAATACATTACCCCGTTATCATTATCTAGCTGTAAAACCATCCCCTGTAAAAAGGGATGTTTAATTATCTTTGTCACTATTAATTTAACAATGAAGTAAAACTATAGCAAAATTTGAAGCTGTGATTTCTAACAGATACTCGTCAGCAAAAAGAAAAAAAGCGTATAGTTCATATAGCCCCTAAGAACAAGAAGGGGCTAAATTAAATTTTTCATACTGACGAAGTTGAATATAAACACTTATTAATGGGAAACAGTTGCTTCCGCCATGCCTGCCCAATCTTTCGGTGTTAAGTATTTACTGATTAAATCAGCTTCTGGAGTATTGTCTTCTGGCTGCCATTGGTAAGCCCATCTGACTTCTGCCGGTAATGACATCAGAATAGACTCTGTCCGACCCTTAGACTGTAAGCCAAACAATGTCCCCCTATCGTAAACCAGATTAAATTCTACATATCGACCGCGTCTGTAACTTTGGTAGGTTCTTTGTGCAGCAGAAAATGGTGTATTTTTACGTTTTTGAATAATGGGCAAATAGGTGTCAATAAAACCATGGCCAATGGCTTGGATAAATGCAAAACATTTTTCAAAATCCCAACCCCAGGTGCTCGCATTCAAGTCATCAAAAAATATACCCCCAATACCACGATGCTCATTTCTATGCGGCATATAAAAATAATCATCTGCCCATTTTTTATATTTAGGGTACACATTCACACCAAAAGCATCACAGATAGATTTTGTTTTTTGATGCCATGCAATACAATCTTCTTCAAACCCATAATAAGGCGTTAAATCAAAACCACCTCCAAACCACCAAACAGGATCCCCTGATTTTTTGTGGGCCATAAATAACCTAACATTCATATGGGCTGTTGGGACAAAAGGATTCATGGGGTGGATCACGGAAGAGACACCCATCGCATCAAACGAAGCCCCGGCTAATTCAGGTCGAACATTGGAAGCGCTACTCGGCAGAGAGCTACCTTGAACATGAGAAAAATTTACACCGCCTTTCTCAATAATCTGACCAGATTCCAAAACCCTTGAAATACCGCCGCCCCCTTCTTCGCGCGTCCACTCATCTATGATAAATTTTTTGGATGTATCCTGAGACTCTATCTCTGTACACAAGTCAGACTGCAGGGTTAACAAATAATTTTTTACGTTTTCTTTTTTTTCTGACCAATTCATATATTGATTCCTAAGGTTTTTATTATTTCTGTATCTGAGCCTATACGCAGCACTTTATAAGAAGCAAAATCAATAACCCATGATGGTTTATCGTCCCCCCCCAGGTCACCCGCAACAACACCCGCTATATCACTGGAAAAATGAGTTAAAATGTCAATCGATTGCATCAATGGCGCCTGAGCAGAAAAATTAGCACTGGTTGAAACTATGGCGCCTTTCATGTGCTCGCATAAAGATTGGGCAACAGGGTGCGCCGACATACGAATAGCAATCGTTCGCTCCGGTCCCAACAATAGCCGGTTAATATGCGATTGAGCAGGCAGCACCCATGTGACCGGTCCAGGCCATGATGCCTCCACTGTTTGCCATTTTTCCCGCGGCACCTTTTCCCAATCTATATAGGGCTCTAGCTGCGAGAAGTTGCTGACAATCAGTATAAAACCTTTTCTGGGCTCTCTTTGTTTTAAAGTCACTATCTTTTGAATGGCTTCCGGCTGCAAGGGATCGCAGCCAAAACCATACACAGACTCTGTGGGATAAACAATGACGCGACCATGGCGGATTGCTTCCACGCCCCCCTCTATACTTAATCTTTTGGTTGTGTTTTGAGTGTTGTTCACTAACAAGTCTGCCCTAGGGTTCTGGGTGAAAAAGTAATTTTCACTTTAACTGAAATCTTATGCGTCATGATTATATCAATAGTATGTTGGGTCATTGGTTGGTATCCATTCCGATTAAAATAGCAACGAGTCAATTTGTTGCTTGGGGATTGACCCACTTCAAATGGCCCTATTGAAAGTCTATGCCTATAGATAAAAGTATAAAAGCCTCAAAGTGAGGCTTTATTTTTAACTCGCTGTCTTTATCTTTAAAGATATTGCTGAGAAAGAAAAATCCAAAATACTAATCACTCTCAGCATTATTGTCTTCCTCTGCCTCATCATCTGTGTCAAGCGGTTCACAAAATTGACAATCTTTTTGTGGGCAAGCACGCTCAGTACCACGTTTTTTCGTGGTTTTTTTCATGGTAATGGGCCATTCACATTTTGGACATGGTTCTGTCAGGGGCGGATACCACATTGCATATTGACAGTCCGGGTACCCTGAGCAGGAATAAAACACCTTCCCACGCTTAGACTTACGTTTTAAGATAGTTCCTTTGTTACATTTTGGACAAGAAACCTCTGTATCTTCTGGCTTTTCCAGCGGTTCAATGAAATTGCATTTGGGGTAACTGCTGCAACCAATAAACTTACCATAACGCCCCGCCTTAATAACCAAATCAGAATCACATTTCTCGCATTTCCTGCCTTCAACAATCTCTGGCGTTGCGGTCGCATCTTCTGAACCCTCTAAACTGCGTGTATAGTCACAATCGGGATACGCCGTACAACCGACAAATCTTCCTCGTTTTCCCAGCCTAATTGATAAGGGTTTGTCACAGGTAGGGCACTTTTCATCCATGGGCTCTTGCGTAACATCTTCACGCTTAACATTGTCTTTAATTTCTTTGACCAAATTAATAAATGGCTGCCAAAAATCTCTTAGCAAAGGTTTCCACTCTTGCTCACCAACAGACACCGCATCCAGCAAATCTTCTAAATTCGCTGTATACCCATAGTCTACGTACTTACCAAAATAGGTTGTTAAAAAACGACTCACCACTCGCCCAACATCAGTGGGATGAAAACGCTTTTGCTCTATTTGAGCATATTCTCTATTTTGCAAAGTACTAATAATGGAAGCATAAGTGGAAGGTCGCCCAATACCATACTCTTCTAATGTTTTAACGAGTGTTGCCTCAGAAAAACGCGGGGGTGGCTCGGTAAAATGCTGATCCCCTTTAATCTCAAGGACTTTTATTTTGTCGCCTTCTTCCATTGGCGGCAGCATTTTATCCGTTTCAGAGCTGACGTCATCTTTGCCTTCTTCATATACTTTCAAGAAACCGGGATCAACAATAACCGAACCATTGGCTTTAAAAATATGATTTTCGCCACATTTTAATTCACAAGCAACTGTATCAATCGTGGCGTGTATCATTTGACAAGCAACAGTTCTTTTCCAAATCAGCTGATAAAGCTTAAATTGGTCTGCTGATAACATTTCTTTAATCTTAGTTGGCTCAATGGCAGCCGAAGTCGGACGTATCGCCTCATGCGCTTCCTGCGCGTTTTTAGATTTGGTTTTATAAGTTCTGGCTGTATCTGGCAGCGCCTTAGCTCCATACTTACTTTCAATTAATTCTCGGATCTCATCAACAGCCACGGTGGCCAAATTAACCGAGTCTGTTCTCATATAGGTGATTAAACCTGTATTGCCATCCCCTAAATCAATCCCTTCATATAACTGCTGTGCCGTGCGCATCGTTCTATTGGCTGTAAATCCAAGCTTTCTTGAAGCTTCCTGCTGTAATGTTGAGGTTGTAAAAGGTGCGGTTGGGTTACGCTTACGTTTTTTCTTTTCAACTTTATCGACCAACAAAGAGCCTTGACTAGCGCTCAAAAGTGCTTCAATTGCCTTGTTTGCCGTATCACCATCTGTGATAGAAAACTGTTTGAGCTTTTCACCGTCATAGGTTTGTAACTTCGCCTTAAAAGCTTGGCTCTCTTTTTCACATTGTGCATCAATCGTCCAATACTCTTTAGCTTCAAAAGCTTCTATTTCAAGCTCTCGCTCAACAATCATGCATAATGCAGGACTCTGTACCCGCCCAGCAGATAATCCAGGTCTAATTTTACGCCACAATAGTGGGGATATATTAAAACCGACCAAATAATCTAGTGCTCTTCGAACTTGTTGTGCATAAACCATATCCATCGACAAATCTCGGGCCTCGTCAATTGCCCCCAAAATAGCTTGCTTGGTAATCTCATGAAAAACCACTCGACGTACGGGTTTATTTTTTAGCAGCTTCTTCTCTTGCATCAGTTCAGAGATATGGTAGGCAATCGCCTCGCCCTCTCTATCAGGGTCAGTTGCGAGCAATAATTCATCTGCTTTTCTTAAAGCTTGTGTAATGGCTTTGACATGGTGCGCATTTTTTTCAATGACCTCATATTTCATGGCAAAATCATTTTCGGGATCAACCGCCCCCTCTTTAGGGATGAGATCCCGAACATGCCCATAGGAGGCAACGACTTGATAGCCCTTGCCTAGATACTTTTTGATCGTTTTAGCCTTAGCAGGAGATTCCACTACGACTAGTCGATTACTCATTGATACTGCGCTCCTTCAAATGGTTAAGGCATTAGTGAATAACGCTCTCAACATCATCACAAACCAAATCCTCAATAAAGGCAAAATTATCCTTATATTGAGGGCTATTGAGCATAACTAAGCCCACGATACGTTTAAAAGCCTGAAAATCAATCTGTGATGTGGGAATAACCATCGCTCGCTCTATTATCATTTCACGAGTGATCACATCTATAAACCCTGTATCTTCTAACTGCAACAAATAACTCAAGCAGGTCACGTCTAGTTTACGCTGCTCGGCATTAGTAAAAATTCGCATTGCCTTTTTATGTGTTAAAAGCTCTACTTCAAGATCCTGCAAGTCTGCTAATTCCCCCAGCCAATCAAAAGCTTGGGTTATTTCACCAACTTCAAAGCCTGCCTCCTCTAGCTCACACGCTAAAGTCATTTCATCGTCAGGCATACCCTCCTCATAAGATAGATAGTTGTCAAACAGAAACATGAGTACATCAACCACATTCTCTTTCATATTGATCACCTGTCTTATATTCGGATGACACCGCCCGGCACTGTTTTGATGCAACCTTGCAATTCAAGGTTTAATAGCATCGTCGAAACCTGCTGCGAGGTCAATCCAGATTGATCCACAATTCCATCTAATGGCGTACAGTTATCCGTAACAAAAGCTAATACCTCAGCCTCAGCCGGATCGAGTTGAGAATGGATTTCCTCCTTTTTAGTCATGCTTATGTTCGGCTTATGACTTTCTTGCCGCTCGTCGACTATACTGGCATCCCAGCCAGTCCCCGTCAACTGTGGACGTAAGGCTTCCATGATTTGCGCTGGGTTATCAACACACATTGCACCTTGTCTAATCAACTGATGACACCCCATTGCCATTGGGTTATTTATCGAACCTGGAAGAGCAAAAATTTCTCTTCCTTGATCCAAAGCATAGTTCGCTGTTATCAAAGAGCCACTTTTTTTTGCGGCTTCTACCACAATAACCCCTAGCGATAGCCCACTAATAATTCGGTTGCGCCTAGGAAAGTGTTCTCTACGAGGTCCAATTCCAATCGGGATCTCTGAAACCCATGCACCACGCTCTAAAATCCGCTCAGCTAGCTTTATATGCGCTCTTGGGTATATTTGATCCAAGCCTCGCCCCATAACGGCAATGGTATGTTGGTCTTGTTCTAAAGCACCTTGGTGACAAGCACCGTCCACGCCTAAAGCCAGCCCACTGGTAACAACCATCCCCCAAGAAGATAGTTGCTTTGCAAAAGCATAAGCGTTTTGTTGTCCTTGGGAACTGGTTTTTCGGCTACCCACCATGGCGATTTGGGGTTCATGTAAAAGGGAAACGTTACCTCGCACAAATAAAACCGGGGGCGGCGAAGCAATTTGTTTTAACCAAGCTGGGTATTTCTGCTGACTTAATGGGCTTAATGTCAGGATGTGACAATCAGGCGAACCCGCCCAAGATAAATCTTTTTCAGCCCCAGCCCAATCTAATATTAATGGCTCTTTTGCTTGTATTTGATACCAGCGCACAAAATCTTGGGTTGGTTGTCTTCCATTAAACCAACTTTTTAAGCTGCGGCCCTGTCGTATCAAGTCTTTCAATCGCTTTAACCCTATTTTGGGACATCGATTCAACACCAACCAATACAATAGCTCATCATTCACTGTTGTTTTAATCATATACTTCATTTGCAACTTACTAAATAGCTTCATAGCGAGACTAGTAGCCGCCATCCGCTTAAATTAACATCCGTCTTCTCTTACAAATCTATCTGAGATTATTAACTCAGTGATATTTAAGGCATCCCAACACTATCTAAAAGATAGATAGGCCTGGTAGCACTCATCACCAAAGCATAGCTCACCTTATCAAATACTCGAAAAACAACCAGCTTCCCAACTTTTAATCTGGGATAATCCATTGTTTCAGGATCTTGGGTTCGCAACCTAGATGGAATATCTTTTTGGGATTGTCTCACGGAAAGCACATCTCCAGATTCTCTAAACTGATCACGGCCTCCCGTAATGACTATCACTTGATATTGACCAATTTGAGATAACCCACCAAATACTGAGATAATTAACCCTTCGGGCATACCTTGTGGTGCCTTGGGAATAAAGTATGCATCTAACTTGTGGTTTTCAGGCTCAATCAACTGATCTCCGACTCGAATTTCTGCATTACTTTTCCGCAAAATGAGTGAAGCTGGATCACCATGCTGCTCTAGCACGGCCTTACCAAGCTCCAAGCCCTCGGTACCCAAATATTCATTTGTCGTCGGATGTATATAATCTTTTTCTACTCTAAATATTGAGAACACGTCTAAGGGTATTTCTGGCAAAATAGGACGAGCATAAATCCTATCTCCAGCACCGACCACCAAATGATCTTCGTCCAAAGCGACAATTTTAGGACTATTCTCTGCTATCTCATCTGATATCACCCTAGATTGATTAAAAAAGGGTTTAATCACGCTAATAGGGACTGTGGGGATCGCGCCATCGGCTGCTTCAAATCGCACCTCTGGGCTGAGCTTTACAACGCGCTGCCCATTTTCCCAATACGTTCGTACGCCTTTGCGCTCCAAACGCAAACTAGGATTGCCAGCAGCATCGTATCCTAGAATAATCCGATCGCCCGGAAAAATAAGGTGAGGGTTATCTATATTAGGGTTCCCTGCCCATATTTCTGGCCAGAGCCAAGGCTCATGTAAAAACCTCCCGGCGATCCCCCACAAAGTGTCACCCTCTCTAACTTGATAAGCTGCGGGGGCTTTATCTAAAAGCAATGAAGATTTCCCCCAAACAGGGGGAACCATTGCAACGCAACAAAGAAAAAATAACCCAATCGCTAGCCTAAATGTTTTTTGGCACACAAATAACCGCTCCAACTATTATGTTTTTCAACTTACTTTTTATAATTATACTATATCCTTGAATTTACACCCATTCACAAGATCTCTCCACTGGTTGATATGTGTTAAAATGCTGCCTTGTTTCCTAATTATTCAGTTTTTACCATGAGCACCCTAGAAATAATTTGTTATCCAGATAACAGCCTAAAAGTCCCCACAAAACCTGTCACAAGCTTTGATGAACATCTACAAAAGCAAGTGGATGATTTATTTGACACAATGTACGAGGATAATGCTTGTGGCTTAGCCGCCAACCAAGTGGGCCAAACACAGTCTGTCTTTGTTATGGACGCATCCAGAGACGGCTCTGCCCCCCTGTGTTTTATTAATCCCGAAATTATTGCCGAACAAGGCATCATCACATCAGAAGAAGGCTGCATGTCTTTTCCGGGCGTCTACACAAAAGTAAAACGTGCAAAAATTATTACTGTGCGCTTCCAGAATCCCAAAGGCGAATTCCAAGAGTTGACCCTTGAAGGCCTAGCCTCCCATTGTGTTCAACACGAAAGTGACCATCTCAGCGGTATATTATTTATTGATCGCTTATCTGGTTTAAAAAAATCACGCCTCCTCAAAAAATTAGCCAAAATAAATCAATTCCAGGATTAAAAATGAAAGTAATTTTTGCGGGCACCCCACAATTAGCTCAGCAACAACTAGCAGCCCTGTGTGAGACAGAACACGAAATAGTCGCTGTTTATACACAGCCCGATAGACGTCAAGGCAGAGGCTTACAACTCACGCCTAGCCCCGTGAAAGAATTAGCTCTAAAACATAATATTCCTGTTGAACAACCTGCTTCACTCAGAAATCAAGATGCTGTTGCGAAACTAAAAAGCTATCAAGCAGACATCATGCTTGTGGTTGCCTATGGTTTATTGCTGCCCCCTGAAGTCCTGTCGGCGCCACGTTTAGGTTGTATTAATATGCATTTATCTTTGCTTCCACAGTGGCGTGGCGCCGCCCCCATTCAATATTCCCTATTGAGGGGTGATAAAAAGACCGGCATTACTTTAATGCAAATGGATGCAGGCTTAGATACGGGCGACATATTGTATCAAGCGGAATATCAGCCCCAAAGCACAGATACGTCAGAGTCCTTATTGAATACACTGGGTATCATGGGTCAAGACATCATTAAAAACCATTTATCTCAGATCATGAAGCACCCACAGCCGAAACCCCAAGATAACCATTTATCGACCCATGCCCCAAAAATACAAAAACAAGATGCTTGTCTTTCTTTTGATGAGTCTAATTTAGATCTGGATAGAAAAATCAGAGCTTATTATCCTTGGCCCATTGCTTTTTTCAAACAACAGGAAGATAACATTCGCATATTAAAAGCAAAGCCTATACCACATTCACACACACAAAAGCCTGGAACAATACTGAATGCCAGTGCTGAAGGTGTCCTGATCGCTTGTGGTGAAAATGCGCTTTTATTGCAGGAATTACAGTTCCCAGGAAAAAAGCGTGCCCATGTAAAAGATATACTTAATGCCAAAAGAGACATGTTCCTCGTTGGCAACTGCCTTGGAAACTTAACATCATGAATGCCACCAACAACCAACGCTTTATTGCCTGTAAAATCTTACTAGAGATACTACAAAACCAGACATCATTTGATCCCGAGCTGATTACAAAACGTTATCCCAAAATCTCGCCTCGCGATAAAGATTTCACCGCACACTTGATATTTGGCGTATTACGTCATTATGAAAAACTAGTCGCTTTGGCAAACCTTTTTTTAAAAAAACCTCTAAAACCTAAAGATCTTGATATTCAAATGATCATTTTGGTCGGCATTTATCAACTGCAGTTCATGCGTACGGCCAAACATGCTGCCATTAATGAAACAGTGAGCTGCGCATCGCTGTTTAAGAAAACATGGGCAAAAGGGCTTGTGAATGCGCTTTTACAAAAAGTGAATCGCCAAGAAGAAAGTCTACAGCATAAGAACTTCACCTTGGATGTGGAAACAGCACACCCTCTTTGGCTCTATGAACAGCTAAAAAGTGACTGGCCAGAGCATTACCCACAAATACTCGAGGCCAACAATATAGAAGCGCCCCTTACCTTGCGAGTCAACTTAAAAAAACAATCCCGCGAGGACTACATTAAGTGCTTAGACACCCAAAAAATTACAGCTGAATTAGCCCCCTACTCCGATGCCGGTTTAATTCTAAGTGCTGCCCCCAAAGTACCTGACTTACCTTTTTTTGCAGAAGGGGGTTTTAGCGTTCAAGATCAAGCGGCACAGTTAGCTGCCCCCTTATTAGATTTACAACCTGGACAAAAAATATTGGATGCTTGTTGCGCCCCTGGCGGCAAGACAACGCACATTTTGGAATTAACCTCCAATGAGACTCAAGTCAGTGCAGTCGAAAAAAATAAATCTAAAATGCCCAAAGTAGAAGCGAACTTAAAACGCTTAGGCTTAAGTTGCCAATTGATAAATGACGATGTAAGTAATCTGAAAAACTTGGAACCTCAGCCAAAATTTGACCGCATTCTACTAGATCCGCCTTGCAGTGCAACGGGCGTTATTCGTCGCCACCCAGATATTAAACGATTGCGACACGCGGACGATATTGCTAACCTTAGAAAACAACAGTCTGACTTACTAAAAGCGGTATGGCCATTATTAAATCCTAATGGGCTGTTGGTTTACGCAACCTGTTCTGTTTTACTATCAGAGAATGAAGAACAAATTGAACAATTTTTGCAGCTTAACCCAGATGCAGAACTTATACCTATTGATGCAAAATGGGGCCATATTCTAAAATATGGCCGTCAAATTTTACCGGGTGAGCACAACATGGATGGATTTTATTATGCCAAAATTAGGAAGCGCGGCTAACCGCAGTGGAATGAACCCAAGATGAAAATCATTATCTTGGGAGCAGGCCAAGTTGGAGGCTCCTTAGCAGAACACCTAAGCACAGAATCGAACGATGTCACCGTCGTTGATATTGATGCTGAAAAAATTCAAGCTCTACAAGAAAGAATTGATATTCGGACTGTGTGTGGCCCCGCCTCTTACCCCAGCGTTCTTATGAATGCTGGGGCGGAAGATGCCGATCTATTAATTGCTGTCACCAGCTCTGATGAAACCAATATGGTTGCCTGCCAAACCGCTTATAGTCTCTTCAGAACACCTACTAAAATTGCGCGCGTTAGAGCCTCTGAGTATATTGCCTACGATGAGCTCTTCTGTAATGACGCCCTTCCCATAGACATGCTCATTAGCCCAGAGCATTTGGTCATGCAGCATATTAAGCACTTAATCGAACATCCTGATGCATTGCAGGTCGTAAATTTTGCCAATGGCAAAGTACAGTTGGCAGCCGTACAAGCATTTTATGGTGGCCCCCTTGTAGGGCACGTATTGGGAGATATGAAAAAGCATATGCCCCATGTAAACACCAAAGTGGTCGCTATTTTTCGAAGAGATAAAGCGATAATTCCTAGTGATGATACGATTATACAGCCTGATGATGAAGTGTTTTTTTTGGCCACCCCTAAAGATCTTGATATTGTTATGAGCGAGCTTAGACATCTTGATCAACCCTACAAGAGGATAATCATTGCGGGCGGTGGGAATATAGGTTCTAAATTAGCGGCTGCATTGGAAAACCAGTTTAATGTAAAAATCATCGAACACTCGCTCTCAAAAACTGTAGATTTAGCAACTAAACTTAGGCGAACGGTTGTCTTGCAAGGTGATGCTGCCGACAAAGAATTATTGCTGGATGAAAATATACGTGAGACTGATGTTTTCTGTGCGGTAACCGATAGAGACGAAGCCAATATCATGTCTTCTATCCTGGCCAAACGACTGGGTGCCCGCAAAGTGATGGCAATTATCAATCGCTCCGCTTATGTTGATGTCATTGAGGGAGGACAAATTGATATCGCTATATCGCCACAACAAATTACTTTTAGTAGTTTGTTGTCTCATGTCAGACGCGGTGATGTCGTTAATGTTCATTCTTTAAGGCGTGGTGCTGCTGAAGCGATCGAAGCCATTGCACATGGCGATCAAAAGTCTTCTAAAGTCATCGGCAAAAAAATTAGCGAGATCAAATTGCCTTGGGGTACCACGATTGGGGCCATTGTGCGCCAAGAGCAGGTGCTAATTTGCGAAGACAGCGAAATCATTATTCAGCCAGAAGACCATGTCATTTTATTTGTGCCTGATAAACGTCACATCCCTGAAGTCGAAAAGCTCTTTCAAGTTGGAATTACTTTTATTTAAACATTATGCAATACACAACAATTTTACGAATTTTAGGCATGCTGTTGATGATCTTCAGCCTAACCATGGTGCCACCTTTGCTGGTAGAAAGCTGGTATGCTGACGGCACTATTTCTTCTTTTTATTTATCTTTCCTCGCATCATTTGGGTTGGGTTTTATCACGTGGTTTCCATTTAGGCACAAGGCGCAAGACTTAAGAACACGAGATGGTTTCTTGGTTGTGGTGCTTTTCTGGCTAGCATTGAGTTTCGTGGGCGCCTTACCTTTTTATTGGTCCCCCTACCCTAATATCTCGTTTACTGATGCTTTCTTTGAATCTGTTTCGGGCATTACAACAACAGGCTCAACAGTGCTAACAGGCTTAGATCATCTCCCCCATGCGATATTATATTACCGGCAGCAATTACAATTCTTAGGGGGTATCGGTATTATTATTTTAGCGGTTGCTGTTTTGCCTATGTTGGGCGTGGGTGGCATGCAATTATTCAAAGCAGAGTTTACGGGGCCTTCTAAAGATAACAAGTTAACCCCTCGCATCAAAGAAACAGCCAAGGCTATTTGGTTTATTTATGTTGGTATGGCAATCCTTTGTGCCTTAAGTTTCCGGCTGGGCGGCATGAGTTTATTTGACGCTATTTGCTATAGCTTTGGCACGGTTTCTACTGGTGGATTTGCCCCCCATGATGCCAGCATGGCATTCTACCCCAGCCCCTTTTTAAAAATCATTTCAATGATTTTTATGTTTCTAGGCGCAGTGAGCTTTCATTTACATTTTATGGCTATCAGGCGCCAAAAAATAGGCCTTTATTCCAATGACCCAGAATTATGGCTCTTTATTAAAATTATGCTCACGGCATTTGCTTTGGTCTGGACGGCTTTGGTTTTTTGGGAGCTACACCTAGAAACAGATAATTTACTTCTCGATGTTTTATTTGAGGTTGTATCCCTTAGCACAACGAGCGGCTTATCTACCATAGACTTTTCTCTGTGGCCTAGCTTTATTCCTTTGCTGCTCTTATTTTGCGGTGTTATTGGGGGCTGCGCAGGCTCTACCAGCGGCGGTTTCAAAGTAATACGTTTGTTATTACTGCAAAAACAAGGCGCTCGAGAAATTCGGCGTCTTGTCCACCCCAGAGGACAGTATGTTATTAAAATTAGCGGCAAAGCCGTTAGCCCGAGGGTCATTGAGGCGATCTGGGGTTTTTTAGCGATGTACATCACCTCTTTTACTATTTTGTTCTTAATTATGCTTACCTCAGAAAGTGATTTTCTCACGTCTTATAGTGCCCTGATAGCCACCTTCTCTAATATTGGTCCTGGGCTAGGACAGGTGGCACAAAATTTTTCTTCTCTAAGTGACTTTAGTAAATGGGTGTTAAGCTTTGCGATGCTGGTAGGGCGGCTTGAAATTTTTACAGTCTTAGTGCTTTTCTCACCTGTTTTTTGGCGAGGTTAATAGAACAAGCCAAAAGTCAACAAGATAACTTTGCCTGTTTTCATCTTATTTAATACGTGTATACTATTGGGCTAAATAATCATTAATTGACTTGTAGTCTATGAAAAATAATACACAAATTTTAACCTTTTCCGACATTATCCAAACTTTTCAAAATTTTTGGCAAAACGAGGGGTGCGTCATTTTGCAACCCCTAGATCTTGAAGTGGGCGCAGGCACATTTCACCCAGCGACATTCTTAAAATCTATAGGTCCAGAGCCTTGGAACTGTGCTCATGTTCAGCCCTCTAGACGTCCCACAGATGGTCGCTATGGTGACAACCCTAACAGAACACAGATGTTTCACCAATACCAAGTGGTGCTAAAGCCTTCTCCCGATAATATACAAGCGCTTTGTGTTCAGTCTCTAGTCGCATTAGGCATCAACCCAGAAGAAAACGATATCCGATTTGTAGAGGACAACTGGGAATCTCCTACGTTAGGCGCTTGGGGTTTAGGATGGGAAGTTTGGCTGAATGGCATGGAATGTATTCAGTTTACCTATTTTCAACAAGCTGGGGGTTTAGCCTGTAAGCCCGTCATGGGTGAGCTAGCCTATGGCCTTGAGCGCATTGCCATGCATGTGCAAAACAAAGCCTCCATGTTTGATCTCATCTGGGCAAAGACGCCTCATGGCGACGTGACTTACGGTGATATTTTTCACCAAAATGAAGTAGAAATGTCTACTTATAATTTTGAGCACGCGGATGTTGAAAGTTTATTTCGGCATTTTGATGACTATGAAAAAGAATGCAAATCCTTGATGGAGCATAATTTACCCTTACCGGCATATGAAATGGTTTTGAAAGCGTCTCATGTGTTTAATTTATTAGATGCAAGGAGCGCCATTGCGATCACTGAACGACAACGCTACATACTGCGTGTACGGACTTTAGCTTCCATGGTTGCAAAAAGTTATTATGAAAAACGCGAATCTTTAGGCTTTCCACTTTTAAAAAATAAAACATCATGAATAATAAAAATACATTATTAATAGAAATCGGCACAGAAGAACTGCCTCCTAATGGACTCAATAAGCTTGCCCACCATTTTTTATCTGAAATCACCAAACGCTTCCAGGCGCAAAAAATTCCTATGGGTGCAACAGAGGCTTTTGTTTCCCCTCGAAGAATAGCGGTCAGACTGGCGGATGTACCGCTACAACAACCTGATTTTACTGCGCAAAAACGGGGCCCGCAGCTTAAATCTGCTTTTAAAGATGGCCAACCCACTAAGGCCGCCCTAGGCTTTGCCAAAAGCTGCCAAGTCGATGTGTCGGCATTAACAAAACTAGAAACAGAACAAGGTGCCTGGTTAGTCTTTGAGCAAGAAATATCTGGACAACCGCTCAACAGACTTTTGCCTCAGATCATTACAGAAAGCTTAAACGCATTACCTTTGCCCAAAAAAATGCGCTGGGGAAATTCTGAGCTCGCTTTTATTCGCCCCATCCATTGGATAACAATAGTGCATGGCGAAAGAGGGATTGAATGTGACATCCTGGGCTTTAAGTCCGAAAACTATACTTATGGGCATCGTTACCACTTTCCCGATAAAGTAAAAGTGAATCACGCGGATAATTACCTAAATGTATTAAGAGATGTCAAAGTTCTAGCAGATCACGCAGAAAGAAAAGATATCATTGTTCGGACTGCCAAAGAGCTTGCGCACAAAGTAAAAGGCGAAGTCATCATTGAGGAACCGTTGCTAGATACTGTTGCCGGATTAGTAGAATGGCCCGTTCCCTTGGTGGCAAGCTTTCATGAAGACTTACTCAAAGTCCCTAAAGAAGCTTTAATATCTTCTATGCAAGGCCATCAGAAATGTTTTCCTATCGTGGATGCACAGAACCAGTTGCTCTCAAAATTTATCCTGGTGAGCAACATAGAAGCCGCTGACAACCAGCACATTATCCTCGGGAATGAGAAAGTGATGCACGCCCGACTAGAAGATGCTAAGTTTTTCTATGCGCAAGACTCTCAAAATAGCCTAGCGTCTCATGTGGCAGCACTCAAAGACATGACCTACCAAAAAGCGCTGGGATCTTTGTATGAAAAATGTCAGCGCGTAACAGAGCTGAGCGTCGACATTGCTACTGAGTTGCACGCCAACCCTAAATGGGCCCAACGTGCCGGTGAGCTCTGCAAAGCAGACTTAACCACAAACATGGTCTTTGAATTCCCAGAGCTTCAAGGCATTATGGGTTATTATTATGCCCTAAAAGACAACGAACCAGAAGAAGTCGCCCTTGCTCTGAAAGAGATTTATCTACCCGCCCATGCAAAAGATTCTTTACCCCAAACAGGCACAGGAATATGTCTGGCTCTCTCAGAACGTTTAGACACACTGGTTGGTATATTCGGTATTGGTTTAATCCCCACGGGGGAAAAAGATCCTTATGCGCTCAGGCGGGCGGCTATTGGCCTACTCAGAATCATTATTGACAAAAAACTTGACTTGGATTTAAAATCTTTAATTGAAAAAACACATGAAAAACTCAGCCAATCTATCACAAACCCAGATACCGCTGAGCACGTACTTAAGTTTTGCTTGGATCGGTATAAAGCATGGTACCAAGAACAAGGTATTGCACCACAAGTGATTGAAGCTGTTTTTAACACATATCCAACCCGTCCTCTTGATATGAGTCAACGCACCTTAGCGGTAAACCACTTCCTATCATTAGAGGCTGCACAAAGTCTTGCCAGCGCCAACAAACGCGTCCGCAATATTCTAGAAAAAAATAAAATAGATTTTAACTTGCAAAAACTTCCTGAAATTAACAGGAGTTTATTACAAGAGTCTGCAGAGAAATCTTTGTTCAATGAAATTGATCAGCTAAAAAATGAAACGATGCCGCTAATACAAGCGGGCGAATACCAAAAAGCACTGGTGGCACTCTCTCAATTAAAACAACCCATTGATCTGTTTTTTGACAATGTTTTAGTTATGTCCAAAGACAGTGACTTAAAACAAAATAGAATCCATTTGCTAACGCACTTATATGCTTTGTTTATGCAAATTGCGGATATTTCAAAATTAGCACTATAACCTTGAAGAAAAATAAAATGTTAAAAAAGCTGATTATTTTAGACAGAGATGGCGTTATAAATCACGACTCTCAAGATTACATTAAATCTCCAGATGAGTGGCGGCCGCTGCCCAATAGTCTAGAGGCGATTGCATTACTTACCCAGCATAATTTCACTATTGTTGTGGCAACCAATCAATCTGGTTTGGCCAGAGGCTACTATACCGAGCAAACTCTCAGCTTAATACATAACAAAATGCAAAACTTATTACTCGCCCATAACAGCTGTGTTGAACATATTTTTTATTGCCCACATGGGCCAGATGATAATTGCACTTGTCGCAAACCTAAAAGTGGCCTACTCGATCAAATTGAAAATTTTTATCAACAAAGTTTAAAGGGTACGCCTTTTGTTGGAGACTCTATGCGCGATATAGAGGCTGCCCTTGCAAAAGGCTGCAACCCTATATTGGTTCGAACAGGGAACGGACAAAAAACCCTAGAAAAAACAGGTAATAGTATAAGACAGGTTCCCGTTTTCGATGATCTTTTTAGCTTTGCACAAGCTGCGCTCCAACCTGGTTTTTTAGAAACGTATTTGTAGCCCACAATAATAACAGGCACTAAAAAAGGGCATAACGCCCTTTTTTTTCTTGTTTCAACCCTTTTGTCTCTCATTACATTCTAGATCGGTGCTTAAATGCATTGTCTTGGGGAGCGGCGTTGGCTGGTGGCGCAGGACTGTCTGCTCTCATCAATTCTTGCCTGTGATTATTCTTTAATACCCAATACCCCAGCGTGAAATGTAACAACTCTTTTTCTTTCACCTGAAGATAACTTGTCTTTTTTAAAGATTCAATAACAGACTTCATCACAAAAAAATCTTGCGCAAACACATCCCGAATACTGTATAACCAACAATAATTTTCATGAGTCAGCTCCCTTTTTTTTACTTGCAGGAAGCAATCGCGCACAAACACATATCCTTCTAATAATTGCTTCGCTTCGTTCAATCGTGTCGGTTCCAACTGCCCAGGCGCGAATTCGGCAGACTCTAAATCACCAATCACTTCTTCTTGCTTTTGTATTCTCTGCTCTATGTAATGTATACAATCTCCAACCCTTGCGAACAAAGCCTTTTTAACACCATAGGTTGTTTCACATAGATTTGAAATAATACGCTGAATGCTTTCTGGATAGGTACCCGCTCTTTCTTCTAGCCAAGATTTATCGTCAGCCGATAGATTTCCAGCTTTAATATTCTTTAATAACTCAAGAACAACATGCCACTTGTTGCAATCTTCCTGCAAGGCCACAAGCCTTTCAGAGCTCTCATGCAAGACCAAGGACTGAAACTCATTGACCAACTCCGCCTGCGCAAGATTTGCCTCTGACGCTGTAATACACCTCTCTAATAACGAGAATAATTTGGCAGAAACTGTATACACAATATTTTATCCTATAGAGTTACTTTGATGAGAATCTTGACAGGAGATTTTACCCTAAGACTTACAATACAGCAAGTTATCATACATAAAACAGCACCTTGCTATTCTTTCTCCCTGATAAATTAATACTTGTTTTTATTATGATATAAAAACATTATTTTTTCGACAGACTAAAAAAGTAAATAACACTGCAATTTACAGCATATTTTCCATTAACGTCTGGGCAAAAAAAAGAGGCTCAAAGCCTCTTTTCATGTATGACTATTTATTCTTTAAACGTCAAGATTACTCACATCTAAAGCATTTTCTTCTATAAAAGCTCTTCTGGGCTCAACATGATCCCCCATCAATGTGGTGAAAATTTTATCACACCCAACGGCATCTTCTACCGTGACTTGTAATAGGCGCCTAGTTTGTGGATCCATCGTGGTGGCCCAAAGTTGATCGGCATTCATCTCGCCCAAGCCTTTATAACGTTGAATTTGCTGCCCAAGCTTTGCCTGCGCCATTAGCCACTGCAACACTTCATAGAAGCTTTTAACTTCTTTTTGCTTGTTATTACGAGCAATATAGGCGCCTTCCTCCAATAAATTGCTCAGCTCAGCCCCAACGCCCATTAAGAACGCATATTCTTTACCCTGAAAAAAAGTGCCATTTAACGAATACTGCTTCTCTATACCGTGAGTACTCACCGTTATATTCAAACCAAAAGTTTTCATTTCTTCATTTTCTAATAAAGAAACATCATAACTTTCTCCTCTCTGATTTTGGCTAGCCAAAGCCCCCCTCAAGGAATCAACCCACTCAGTCATCTGCTCTTTATTTTTTATTGTTTGCTCATCCACTTTAGATAGCTTCATAATCATTTGTAATACTGTTGCGGGATATCGCTTTGATAACCGCTTTATGGTTGCTATTGCCTTATTATGCCTCGCCACAAGGTTCTCAAGAGCTGCGCCCTGGATAGCAGGCGCTGTCTCATTCACATGGAGCTCAGCGCCCTCTAGTGCTATCTGAGTGAGATATTCATCAAGCGCTTCGTCATCTTTTACATAATATTCTTGCTTACCCTTTTTCACCCTATATAGGGGGGGTTGAGCAATATAAATATGCCCTCGCTCTATGAGCTCACCCATTTGGCGATAAAAAAATGTTAACAATAAAGTACGAATATGAGAACCATCGACATCCGCATCAGTCATGATAATAATATAGTGGTATCTTAATTTGTCTGGGTTAAACTCTTCGCGCCCTATACTTGTTCCTAATGCAGTGATTAACGTTCCAACCTCTTGTGAGGACAGCATCTTATCAAAACGCGCTTTCTCCACATTTAGAATCTTCCCCTTCAAAGGCAAGATAGCTTGCGTTCTTCGGTCTCGACCCTGCTTAGCGGATCCACCAGCAGAATCCCCCTCAACCAAGTAAAGCTCGGAGAGAGCTGGATCTTTTTCCTGACAGTCGGCCAATTTCCCAGGTAACCCGGCAATATCGAGCGCCCCTTTACGCCTTGTCATTTCTCGTGCTTTTCTCGCCGCTTCACGTGCTCTAGCTGCCTCAATAACTTTGCCTGCTAGTGATTTTGCTTGCCCTGGATTTTCTAACAGGAACTCGGATAATTTCTCTCCCAGCGCAGACTCTACCGCTGACTTCACCTCTGAAGATACTAGCTTATCTTTAGTTTGAGATGAGAACTTCGGATCGGGTAATTTAACAGACAGTACTGCAGTCAATCCCTCTCTAGAATCATCTCCTGTTGTGCTCACTTTCGCCTTCTTCAAGATCCCCTCTTTCTCTAGGTAAGAATTTAAGGTGCGCGTTAAAGCCCCTCGAAAACCTGACAAATGGGCACCACCATCTTTTTGGGGAATATTATTAGTGAAGCAAAATATATTTTCTTGATATGAATCATTCCATTGCAACGCAGCTTCAACCTGAACCTCATCTTTTTGGGATGTAAAGTAACAAACCTCAGAATGAATTGGCGTTTTATTTTCATTTAAAAACTCAACAAAGGCTTTAATACCACCTTCATAGAAAAACTCTTCTGACTTGCCTGAACGTTCATCGGTGAGCTGAATTCGAACGCCAGAATTCAAAAAAGAAAGCTCACGTAATCTTTTCACTAAAACATCGTAGTGAAACTCAATATTGTGGAAAGTGTTTGCACTGGGCTTAAACCAAATCTGACTTCCTGTCGTTTCCGTTTCTCCAATTTGCGATAAAGGGCCTAATGGCACGCCATCCGCATATTCTTGATAATGGATTTTGCCGTGGCGCCGAATGGTAATTTTAAGCTCTTCAGACAAAGCGTTAACAACCGAGACCCCGACCCCATGCAGGCCTCCAGACACTTTATAAGAGTTATCATCAAACTTACCACCTGCATGTAACACCGTCATAATAACTTCTACGGCTGGTTTTTGCTCTTCTTCATGAATATCAACAGGAATACCACGGCCATTATCTTTCACCGTAATTGATTCGTTAGGGTGAATCGTTACCTCAATAAGGCTACAGTGCCCGGCAAGCGCCTCATCTACAGAATTGTCTACAACCTCAAAGACCATATGGTGCAGCCCTGTTCCATCTTCAGTGTCACCAATATACATGCCCGGCCTTTTTCTAACCGCATCTAGCCCCTTTAAAACCTTAATACTGGATGAATCATACGTAGTTTCAGCTGTCATTCAATGCTCCCAACAATCTTCAGAACAAACATAAAAGCGTGGTGAATTAGGCACGCCCCTGGCCTCTAGAAGAAAAGTAAAAATCCTGCAAATAAGGCTTTATTTTACCATATTTCCCGCAAAATCATGTTGAAAACACAAAGAAAATGACTCTTTTCAAGCGAATTAATGGTCAACTAACTTTGTTTTTGGGCTAAAAATGCTTAGCTTTTTGTTTTAAGAGCAGAACGTTAATGCCTCTAGTGTTTCACGTGAAACAGCAACATCTTTGTTCGACTTAGTAAGCTAGTCGAAAATGTATAAAACCGATCTTGAAGGAGGGATAAAAAAATAACCCCATATTTATCAACAAGTTAAGAACTGTTTATCCACACTGATCTGTGGATAAGCCTGTGGATAGATAATTTTAAAGGCTTAGAAGGACCGGGGGGGTTTGCTAGGTTTGGTGCGGAGTTTGCTGAGTTTAGTGCGGAGTTAACTCAGTTTTTTCACATGCTTCTTCTATTATTTCACCTTGTTCCACGTGGAACATTTGGCAAGATAGGTCTGGGTATAGGGATGTCCAAATTGCTCGGTCAACAGAAGTTAAAAATACTTGGTGCCCCAAATCAAATAGCCAATCTAATATTATTTTAAGGTTGTCTCTATCTAGCTCCGAGGCGAGATCATCTATAATGAATACGCTCTTTGTTCTCTTCTGCTTAAACAAATATAAGGACTGTGCCAAAATGAGCGCACAAACCAATAATTTTTGCTGCCCCCTGGATAAAACTTGATGCGCAGAAAACCCTAAAGAAGTTAGCTTTATATCGGCCCTATGTGGGCCTACTGTTGTTACCTTAAACTTTAAGTCTCTTTCTTTAGCACCATGTAACGCATCGTAAAATGATTGACCCTTTTTCCAGCCTGAATAGTATTGATGGTGAATACTTATTTCTGGTAGCAGAATATCAGCAACTTCTTGGAAAACAGGAATAAAGCCTTGCAAGTAAGAATAACGCTTGTTATGAAGTTCTTCTGCGACACTTATAATCTGATTGTCCCATGGAGGAAGCAAAGATGCCGCATTAGGTTGTTTTAATGCCGCGTTGCGGTGCTTTAGAAGTTTTTTATAGCGCATGCTGATATCAACAAACTGGTGTTCCACGTGGAACACCCCTAGATCAATAAACTTACGTCTCACTTCAGGCCCTGCCGATAATAAGTTAAAGCTATCTGGTGTAATGCTTTGGAGGGCTAAATTCCCCATAAAATTAGATAGGGGAATCCCTGTTTGACCTTTGTGTTGACACAAAAGCGAACTGTTTTTCTTTTTTTCTACCCCAAGTGAAAATACTTTAGCCCCAAGAGAAACCTCACCATAACAAACTAAAGCATTCTCATTATGATTAATAACTGACTGCAATTCATGGGTGCGGAAAGAACGTCCTAATGACAATAGGTTGATGGCTTCTAAAATGCTAGTTTTACCACTTCCATTGGGGCCAAAAATAAGGTTGATTGCGGGATGGAA
This sequence comes from uncultured Coxiellaceae bacterium, assembly GCA_963976875.1. Classification (GTDB taxonomy): domain Bacteria; phylum Pseudomonadota; class Gammaproteobacteria; order Berkiellales; family Berkiellaceae; genus Berkiella_A. The sequence goes on along the minus strand of CAXBML010000024.1, from coordinate 13,539 downwards.
TCTAAGCTTAGAGGTAAATAGGTTGCGAACCCCACCTAACTGTAGAGAGGTTAATTGCATTTTTATATTCGCATGGGCATAACAACATAAAGATGTCTAAATTCATCCTCGCGCGACCCAAAACTTTCGTGCTCTTCAAGGCACTCAAATAAAGCGCTGCTATTAGAGTGCATTATCGTCATTTTAATTCTATCGGAAGTCATAGATCCCAAGTAGTCGGTCAAATAGCTAACATTAAACCCTATTTCAATCTCGCCGCCTTCGTATTCAACCTCAATCTCATCCTGGCCTTCATCTTTGTCAGCGTTTACTGCCATTAATGCCAGTAAGTTTTTTGATAAGTTAATTCTAACGCCCCTTTGTTTATCGGAAAACAAAGCAGACACTCGCATTAAAGCATGCTTAAATGACTCTCTGGATAAAATAGCAGTGTGCGCACCTTCTGTGAGCTTAGGCAGCACTGTTCGATAGTTAGGAAATTTTCCTTCTATTAATTTTGTGACAAAACTATACCCGGTTGTTATTGTCCGCATATAATTTTTCCCCAACACCAAACCAACAGGCTCATCTCCCTCTGCAAATAAGCGCAGCATTTCAAAAACGGCTTTTTTGGGAACGATCACCTCTAAAGGTTCTGTAATATTAAATTCCGCTGGTATTTTAATCGTTGCCAGACGATGCCCGTCCGTTGCAGACACGCGAACGCCATTTGCCTCAAAAATTAAACAGACCCCATTTAGATAATAACGAGATGTATCCATATTTTGGGATAAAGCAAAACCACAAGACGATAGTAACTTTCTCAATATTGACTGCGATATAGACAGCTCAACATCCGCGGCACTTTGCTCAATTTGAGGAAAATCATCAGCCGGCAAGCAAGCCAAAGTATAGCGACTGCGACCTGCTTTTAAGGTCATTTTATTGTCTTTATACGTAAACTGGATGTCCGTGCTATCGGGCAATGCCTTGCAAATATCTATTAACTTTTTCCCGCCCACAGTAATATCGCCAGAGACAGACTCTCCTTCCAGGGGTATTCGTGCAACCATTTCAATCTCAAGATCTGTTCCGACCATAGACAATAATTGATTTTTCACACTAAAAAGCACGTTGGATAAAATTGGCTTTTGAGCGGGCCGCTTATCAACCGTTCCTGCGACACGTTGCAAAGGCTTCAAAAGAGTTTCACGCTTTATTGTAAATTGCATAACACCCCCAATTTATAAACGATACGTGTCCTTTCATACAAACGTCCTGTCATGCTTAAGCTATGTTGATAAAATGCGCGATAAGTTTGAAACGTCTTCCCCAATGTCCGCATCAGACTCTCGAAGTCTCTTTATTGTCTTGCATGCATGCAAGACCGTGGTGTGATCGCGACCACCAAAGGCGTCCCCAATTTCAGGCAAACTATGGTTTGTAAGCTCTTTGCAGAGTGACATAGCCACTTGTCTAGGTCGAGCAATCGAGCGGTTTCTGCGCTTAGATAACAAGTCGGCTACCTTCACTTTGTAATATTCGGCAACTGTTTTTAATATATTATCAATAGATACCAATTTATCTTGCACTGCCAAAACATCTTTCAGCGCCTCTTGGGCAAAAGCAACGTCAATGGCGCTACCTGTAAACTGTGCGTTTGCCGAAACACGCTTTAGAGCGCCCTCTAACTCCCTCACATTAGAACGAATTCGCTTGGCAATGAAAAAAGCAACTTCGTTTGGCAAGTGAATGCCAGTTTGCTCAGCTTTGGTCATTAAGATTGCGACGCGTGTTTCTAACTCTGGCGGCTCAACCGCAACGGTTAAGCCCGAGCCAAATCGAGATTTAAGACGCTCTTCTATCCCATTGATTTCTTTAGGAAAACGATCAGAGGTAATAATAATCTGCTGTTGGCCTTCTAACAAAGCATTAAAGGTATGGAAAAATTCTTCCTGTGAACGCTCTTTCCCCGCAAAGAACTGTATATCATCGATAAGCAAGGCGTCCACAGTGCGATACAAACGCTTAAACTCATTTATTGTATTGCTTTGTAGGGCCTTGACCATATCCGCTACAAAACGCTCAGAATGCAGATAAATCACTCGTGCATTTTTCTTCTGTGCGACAATGGCATTACCTACGGCATGCATTAAGTGTGTTTTGCCTAACCCCACTCCGCCATATAAAAATAAAGGGTTATAAGCGCCCCCGGGGTTCTCTGCAACTTGCTCAGCCGCTGCCTCAGCCAGCTGGTTTGATTTCCCGACAACAAAATTGCCAAAAACATAATTAGGATTAAGATTATTTTTATGGGTTCCAGTCGAGCTATTCGCGGTTACTTTTTGCGCAAACTCTACCTGTGTTGGTTGTGTCCCTTCACTTTGGCGTGACTGCGGTTGTCCACTTGAGCTCTGTTGGGGAGCAGGCTTTACCGGCTCCTCTGTAGGTAGTTCACCAACACCAATCATCACCCTGGGTGTCCGCCCCGGCATTAACTCGCCAAGAAGCTGGGTGATTTTGCTCAAATAATCCCTTAAAACGCCATCTAGCACGTATTGATTCGGCGCCCACAAAGTTACGCCCGTCGTTGTTTCTTCTACCTGTAAGGGGCTAATCCACTGGTTAAGGGCTGACTGTTCAAATTCTTCTTCTAATCTTTTTACGCATTGCTGCCATAGAGATGCTGACACCGTTACTTGCACTCCTGCTGAATTCAGTGAGAGACCAAAAGCCAAAACACAAAGGTTGGGCTTAAAACTTACCGGATGATTTTTGCTCGCACAAGGAGCTAATAAAGTTCTTTAAAATTTATGATTATCTTTGTTTGTTCAGAAACTCATGCTTAACGAACTACGGAGCTAGTTTAACTCGCTTTCCCGAACTTATCCACACTGTTTTTTTTTAAAACCCTTAAGATATCCACAAGAATTTGTGTGCAGCCTGTTGATAAAGGGCAAAAAAATTGTTCACAAAACAGAGACTTATGCACAGAATAACACCAGGCAATCTTATCTACAGCTTATTCCAAAAGAGTACCGGCTTTATCCTCCCGGATACGAACACCACAACCATTTGTTATTTAATGTTTTTTTTGGCTTTTCCCGCAAAATGGACGCCCCTAATAATAAACATTTAAAGATATAAAAAAAAATATACTTATATAATTAAGAGCAGAAAAAAGGGGCTTAGAAAACTAAATAATTACTTTTTATGTATAACTGTTAGAAAACCTTGGGATAAAGTACTTCTTATGCACATACGCTCAAAGTCATCGAAGTTATCCACTAGAAACTCACCCCATATCCTTTTGTTTTACCTAGGGTTGTGATCTTACTATCTATTTGAATATAAAGAGCTAAATAGACTTACCCCCGGAAAATTTGCCCTTAATAATAAACATTATCTTAAGAACATATATATTATTTATATTTGGTGGCTTCTTAGAGTAAAAAAAAAACGAGAATAGTTTTAGGACTTTTTGTGTATAAAAGGGCTATCTTCTTGGGGATAAACAACACCCCTTCCAGGAAAAACCTGTTAAACAAAGTTATGCACGGCTTATACGACCGACTGTCTACAGAAAACCGAACAAATATCTTGGTGTAACCGTATGATATAAAACAACTTTTACACTTATCCTTGTTATCCAGAGGCCTAATAATAAACATTAATATATTCATACATATATATCTTTTTTATTTCATATAAGTTTCATATATAATCTACGGTACTTTGGGCTTGACACGGAATCCCGAATTCCTCTATAGTCTAGCGCCTAAGCTTATGTCTTAACGCAGCTAATTAACTTGGTGTATATATGAAACGGCCTTTTCAAAGAAAAACGAGAAAAACGAGAGCCAGAACCCATGGCTTCCGAAGCAGAATGCAAACTAAAAATGGTAGAAAGATACTAAACAACAGACGCAAGAAAGGACGCAAATGTTTAGCGCCTGTCGGCGGCCTTAAAAAGTAACGATATTTTAGTTTGTTAAAGCAATTAATTTTACCTCCTGATGAGAGTTGCTTTCCAAAAGCAAATCGCTTGCTAACAAAGTACGATTATCAAGATGTATTTAGAAAAGGCAAAAGGATATATAGCCATACCTTTTGCCTTTTTTATAATGAAAGTCTTGGTGAGAGCTCAAGGTTGGGTGTTGTTGTAGGAAAGAAAAAAGTAGCGAAAGCCGTGAAGCGTAATGTTATTAAACGGCTTATTCGAGAGTTCTTTCGGCAGAGTAAAAATGAACTTAAAAACATCGATATTGTCGTGTTAGTCAATCGCAAGCCTAACGGAGAGCAAACGACTCACCAGTTTCGACAGGAATTGAAAACGTTATGGTTGAAGTTGCCTCGTTGCCCCGAAAAATTTTAATGGCGCTGATAAAAATATACCAGTTATGCATTAGTCCACTTTTGGGGCAACGGTGTCGATTCTATCCTTCCTGCTCACATTATGGTTTAGAAGCATTGCAAAAGCATGGTGCCCTAAAAGGCGGCAGTCTAACATGCATAAGATTGTTGAAATGTCATCCTTTTCATGTGGGCGGAATAGATTTAGTCCCTTAATTTTTTAGGAATCATTTATGGAACTGCAGCGCACGCGCGTCTTTTTGTTATTATCCTTATTCGTTGTCGGTATGCTTCTTTATACGAATTGGCAACAGCAATTTGCGCCTTCAACCTCGACGGTTGCGCAAGAAGAACCCACCAAAACGGTACCTCAGTATAATGATATACCTTCTGATTTAGTGAGCGCATCATCGCCTAACGATTACGCTCATCAAAATCTTGCGTCGACAAGTGCTGATAGTGCGGCATCAACAGGCACTTTAATTTCTGTTAAAACGGATGTTTTGGATCTTCGAATTGATACGAAGGGCGGGGATATCGTTTTTGCACAATTACCCCAGTACCCTAAATCGTTAGAAACTCCGGAAGATGGATACCAGCTCTTACAAAGTAGTGGTGATGGTTATTATATTGTTCAAACAGGATTGGTAGGACGGGATCAAAAAGGCCCCGATTCTAAAAAAACTGGACGAGGTCAGCTCCAGTACGCAAAAACAAATTACCAGTTATCAGATAACCAGGATGTGCTTGAAGTGCCGTTGGTTTGGGATAAAGATGGTATTGAGGTTACCAAAACTTTTACCTTTAAAAGGGGAGAGTACCTGAGCACTATTCGTTATGACGTGAAAAATAAAACGTCTGAGCCTTGGGTTGGTAGTTTTTATGGGCAGATCAAGCGAAAGAAGCAAGAGAAAAAGAATGGCTTGATGGGTGTTCAAATGTACCAGGGAGGTGCTGTATATACGGAAGATAAGCCATACAAAAAAATCAGTTTTGGTGACATGAAGGATTCAAATTTTAACCAAAAAATTCAAGGCGGTTGGGCCGCCATGCTCGAGCGGTATTTTTTATCCGCTTGGATACCCGATAGTCAAGATTACAATAAATATTACACATCTGCGGATGAAAATAATGTTTTTGGGATTGGAAGCATATCTTCTTTTGAAGTTCTGCCGGGAGAGCATAAAGAAATTTCAGGTCAGCTATATACCGGGCCAGAGGTGGCTGATGAGTTAAAGCAGATTTCATCAGGACTTGAGTTAACGGTCGACTATGGTATTTTGTGGCCGATATCCCAGCTTTTATTTTGGTTGTTGAAGCATATTTATGGCTTTTTAGGGAACTGGGGGTGGTCTATTATCTCCCTGACGTTACTCATTAAAATAGTTTTCTATAAACTATCTGCCAAAAGTTATACTTCCATGGCCCACATGAAGGCTGTGCAGCCAAAAATAGAAGCGTTAAAGCAAAGATGCGGTGAAGATAAGCAGCAGTTTAGCCAAGGGTTGTTGGCTTTATACAAAAAAGAAAAGGTGAATCCCTTGGGCGGTTGCTTGCCCATTCTTGTGCAAATACCTGTCTTTATTGCGCTTTATTATGTATTGCTGGAAAGCGTTGAATTGAGGCAGTCGCCATTTATTTTTTGGATTCAGGATTTATCCATAAAAGATCCTTTTTATATATTGCCATTAATCATGGGCGCATCAATGTTCTTACAGCAAAGAATGAATCCGCCACCACCCGATCCTATGCAAGCAAAGATTATGATGGCAATGCCGATAGTATTTACTTTTTTATTCTTATCCTTCCCGTCTGGCTTGGTACTATACTGGGTGTCAAACAACATCTTGTCGATGTTGCAGCAAGGATATATTCAACGAAAATTTGGTTTAAATAAAAACAAACAAAAGAATAAGCCAAACATTCAGAAGTCAGATTAGATGAGTTTGCCTGATACAATCGTCGCCCCAGCGAGCGCCCCATTTAAGGGCGCCGTTGGGGTTGTGCGCATTAGTGGGGAGGGGGTTCCGGCCATTGCCCAGGCAATATTAGGCAATATACCTGAACCACGTATGGCGACCTTGTCGAAATTCAAAGACAAACAAGAGGCCGTTATTGATACGGGGTTGGCTTTGTATTTTCCTGGGCCTAATTCCTTTACGGGAGAAGACGTTTTAGAACTGCAATGTCACGGTGGTGTTGTTGTGGTTAACATGCTTCTTGGCAGGGCGCTGGAGTTAGGGGCGCGCATGGCCAGGCCAGGAGAGTTTTCCGAGCGAGCTTTTTTGAATGACAAAATTGATTTGCTGCAGGCTGAGGCCATTGCTGACCTAATTAACGCGTCAACCCAAAGCGCAGTCAAAAGTGCCAACCGTTCACTGTCGGGTGAATTCTCTCAAAAAATCAACCTAATGCAAACACACCTAAATGAAATTAGAATTTTTGTTGAAGCGGCTATTGATTTTGTTGATGAGGAAATAGACTTTTTATCGGACGGCAGAATCTTAGACAAGATAAAAAAAGCGCACGCCGATGTGGTTGAAATTTTACAAAGCGCGCGAACGGGCCAGTTATTACAAGAGGGAGCTCAAATTGCCATTGCTGGGCGGCCTAATGCTGGGAAGTCAAGTTTGCTAAACCTTTTGGCGCAACAAGATGTTGCCATTGTGACAGACATTCCTGGTACAACGCGAGATACCTTGACAGAAATTATTGAGATTGAGGGTGTGCCATATCACTTTACGGATACAGCGGGTATCAGAAAAGATGCCGGAGCAATTGAGCAAGAAGGGATTAAGCGTGCCAAAATAAAATTTACAGACGCCGACTTTATTTTGCTCATGGTGGATGCGACCGAAGCCCAGCTTTTCACCGATGTGGAGCGAGCCTTGCTAAAAGAATACAAAAATAAAATATGCATATTAGTGAATAAAGTTGATTTGTTAGGCAAGCTTCCTTGTGTTGATGGAGCTTCCGCTCAGTCAATATTTTTCTCAGCAAAAGACAAAACGGGGTTAGCGGATTTGTTTGGTATGTTAAAGCAACGGTTTAACATGCAAACAGAAGGTGTTTTTAGTGCGCGCAAGCGACACATACTTGCTTTGGAATGTGCTCAAAAACATATGGAAAATGCAAAAAATCAATTGGTAGAGTTTGATGCGCCTGAATTAGTCGCAGAAGAATTAAAATTATCTCAAGAAGCTTTAAGTGATATTACAGGGAAAGTAACATCAGATCAGCTGCTAGGGAAAATATTTTCATCTTTTTGTATCGGTAAATAATATGAAAATTAAATATCCTGAAAATTTTGATGTCATCGTTGTTGGGGGCGGGCACGCTGGGACAGAGGCGGCGTTAGCATCAGCACGTATGGGGCAAAAAACACTTCTCCTCACCCACAACATAGATACCTTGGGGCAGATGTCCTGTAATCCTGCCATTGGTGGGATTGGTAAGGGGCACTTGGTTAAAGAGATTGATGCCCTGGGTGGCGGCATGGCGCAGGCTATCGATGAATCTGGCATTCAGTTTAGAATTTTAAATGCGAGCAAAGGTCCCGCCGTGCAGGCAACCAGAGCACAAGCTGATCGCGTTTTATATAAAAATGCCATTCGAACTAAAATAGAGAATCAAGAAAACCTTTGGGTTTTTCAGCAAGGTGTGGAAGATCTTATTTTATGTGAAAACAACAACACCCGGGTTGTGCAAGGGGTTGTGACACAGATGGGGCTGGCCTTTAAGGCAACAGCCGTGGTTTTGACTGTTGGCACCTTTTTGCGCGGCAAGATACATATTGGCGAAAATCAATCACAGGGTGGTCGAGCTGGATGCCCCCCATCTAATCATTTGGCGGAAAAGTTTGCCAAGATGCCTTTTGAAATTGCGCGCCTTAAGACCGGTACACCACCGCGCATTGATGGGCGCACAATAGATTTTTCCAAGCTGGGGGTTCAGCCTGGCGATACCCCAGTCCCTTCATTTTCTTTTTTGGGAGAGGGAAAACATCCACAGCAAATAAACTGTTTTATCACGCACACAACAGAAAAAACTAAAAAAATAATTGAGCAAAGTGTTAGTCGTTCCCCAATGTTTAGCGGGCAGATTGAGGGGGTTGGCCCAAGGTACTGTCCATCGATAGAAGATAAGATTTTTCGTTTTTCTGATAAATTAACGCATCAAATATTTTTAGAGCCAGAGGGCTTGAGCACTAAAGAGTTCTACCCCAATGGTATTTCAACAAGCTTACCTTTTGACGTTCAATATGATTTTGTGCGAAGCATTGATGGGCTTGAGAACGCCCACATTACGCGTCCAGGCTATGCCATTGAGTATGATTATTTTGATCCTCGGCAGTTAAATCCATGGTTAGAAACTAAAATTGTCCACAACTTATTCTTTGCGGGGCAGATTAACGGCACAACAGGATACGAAGAGGCTGGGGCGCAAGGTATTATTGCTGGCATTAATGCCGCGTTAAGGGCTCAGGATAACGCGCCATGGTACCCTAGAAGAGATGAAGCCTATATTGGGGTTTTGATCGATGACCTCATTACGCATGGCACGTTAGAACCTTATCGCATGTTTACTTCAAGAGCTGAGTATCGCTTAATTCTGCGTGAAGACAACGCAGACCTTAGGTTGACGGAGTCGGCCATTAAGCTTGGTTTGGTGTGTGAAAAAAGAGCGAATATTTTTAAGCAAAAAAAACACGCTATCGATGAGCTGGTCAATAGCTTGAAGAAACATCACGTCAAAGAAAAAGACTTACAGAAAGAAAGTGGTGAGAAAATATCCGCTTTGTTAACCAAAGAGTACACAGCTTATCAACTGTTGAAGCGGCCAGAAGTTAAAGTGGAAGATCTGTGGTCTGTTGCCTCTTTGGACTCGGTATTGACTATGTCATTTGATGGCGTGCCAGAGGGGGTTGCGGCTTGCCTGCAGCATCAAGTTTTAAAGCAAATTGAAACTGCAGCGAAGTATGAAGGGTATATTAGCAAGCAAACGATTGAAATCCAGAAAATGAAAAAGCAAGAAAACACAAAGATACCCAACGATTTAGCCTATGATAAAATTCCAGGCTTATCCGCAGAGCTGCAGGAGAAGCTGCAAAAATATAAACCCGGAACGATTGGGGTAGCATCAAGAGTGCAGGGCATGACGCCTGCCGCTGTGTCTTTGTTGTTTATATATATCAAAAAACACCAACAAGCAAAAACGCAAAGCCCTCAAAAAATTGCAGAGAGTGAAACATTAGATGCATGACAAACAGTCGTTAAAAAAATCATTGGGTGCACTTGGCATAGAGGCCACTGATATCCAGTTGCAGCTAAGCCTGGATTATTTGGCTGTTTTGAAAAAATGGAACACAGTGCATAACTTGACCCGTATAGATGCGCACAAACAATTTGATTTGCATATTGTTGATTCTCTCAGCATCCATAGGCTTTGTCAGGGAAGCCACATTTTAGATGTGGGGTCGGGGGCAGGCTTGCCTGGTATTCCGTTAAGCATATTTTTTCCTGAGAAGAAATTTTATTTGTTAGATAGCAATCAAAAAAAGAGCATTTTTACTAAATATGCCGCTAGCAAGTTAGGTTTATCAAATGTTATTAGTGTTCATAGTCGAGTTGAAGAATATAAGTCAGAGCATCAGTTTCAGACAATATTAAGTCGAGCTTTTGCTTCAACAAATAAATTTATTAATAGCTGTGGCCATTTGCTCGCGAAAGATGGAAAATTAATAGCTATGAAAGGACAAATATCTGAAGAGCCCGAGAATGATTTGCCGTTGGGGTTTCATTTAGAAGCCTGTATACCCCTCGTGGTACCAGGGGTTGAGTCTAGACATGCTGCGATTATATGCAGAGCTGAAGAAAGCTAGTTTTAAAGCAAAAAGAATTAAAAATGGGGAGTGGTAATGGGGAGTCAGGTATTTGCCTTTGCGAATCAAAAGGGTGGGGTAGGCAAAACAACATGCTGCGTTAACTTGGCGGCTTCCTTGGCGCTTTCTAAGCACAAGGTGCTGCTGTGTGACTTAGACCCTCAGGGCAACGCTACGATGAGTAGCGGGGTTGATAAGTCTGCTCTATCCTGCTCTATGAATGATTTATTGGGGGCGGCGGTAGACATAGAAGAGGCGATTATTGAGCAAACCCCTGCGGGCTATGATCTTATCCCCTCTAACAGCGACCTAACCATGTCTGAAGCTTTGCTTGTGAAGCAAAAAGATCAACAGCTAACTCTTAGTAAAAAGTTAGACGCTGTAAAAAGTAAGTACGACTACATTTTTTTTGATTGCCCGCCTTCACTCAATATGTTGACTGTGAATGCTTTGGTCGCTGCTGACAAAGTTATTATTGCAATGCAGTGTGAATATTTTGCTCTAGAAGGTCTGTCTGATTTGTTAAATACTATTAGACAATTGCAATCTTCTTTCAATCCGGACTTAAAATTGGGCGGAATAATTCGTACTATGTATGATGGGCGCAATCGGTTAGCCACAGAGGTATCTGGCCAACTAATAACGCACTTTGGCAATCAAGTCTTCCAGTCCGTTGTGCCGCGCAATGTCAGGTTGGCTGAGGCGCCTAGCTATGGGTTGCCTGTTTGCTTGTATGACAAAAACTCTAGAGGCGCTGCCGCGTATTTGGCATTGGCCGGAGAGTTCTCAAGAAAGTTTGATACTGCTGGAAAAAGTAACGCCAAGAAAAAGAAAGAAAGTGGCTTGGTTGTTGATTAAAGAAAATATATTGTTCGCAATTAGGATTTTTCATGGCAAAGAAACATCGAGGTTTGGGTAAAGGGCTAAATGAACTGTTGTCGGCGACACTCGGTCCGCAAGATAGTGAAAAAGTATTACCAGAGGTGCCCTTAGAGCCCGAAGAGGTTGACTTACCCACAACTTATACCGCCGCTGGCGGACAGCAAACCTTGAAGTACTTATCTTTAGAGGTAATGGCAGGTGGCCCATTTCAACCGAGGCAAACCATTAACCACGAAGGGATAGAGCAGCTCGCGGAATCCATCAAGTCGCAAGGGGTTTTGCAACCTATTGTGGTGAGAGATAAGAAAGATGGTCGCTATGAGATTATTGCCGGAGAAAGACGTTGGCGAGCAGCACAGTTAGCAGGTATCAGCACTGTGCCGGTAATCGTTCGAGATATTTCGGACGAAGAGGCAATGGCGATTGCCTTAATTGAAAATATCCAACGGGAAAACCTCAATCCAATTGAAGAGGCGCGCGCCTTAAGGCGTTTAGCAGATAATTTATCTTTAACCCACCTAGAGGTGGCTGAGGCTGTCGGCAAATCAAGAGCCAGCATTACAAATTTGTTGCGTTTACTTTCTTTGAATGAAGATGTTCAAGAAATGCTTGAGCATAGGCAGATAGAAATGGGCCATGCCCGAGCTTTGCTAGGGTTGTCTGGCGCCATTCAAAGCCAGATGGCGAAGACGGTGCAAAATAGAAGGCTTTCTGTGCGAGAAACTGAGCGTCTTGTGAAGCGGATTCAAGAAGGGAAATCTGTTGAGAAAAAGGCGGCGGTGATAGATCCGAACATTAGTAGCTTGGAGCAAAGCTTGGCAGAAAGGCTGGGCGCTCAAGTCAATATTCGCCATGGGAACAAGGGTGGCATGGTTACCATTCGGTATCATAATGTGGATGAGTTAGAGGGGATTTTAGGGCATATACAATAGCCCTATTTTCAAGGAAAAAGCGGCTATATGCCGTTTTTTTTTGTGTTTATTTTGTGATAATTTTTGATGTTTCAGGATGGCAGTATGAAAAAAATATTGATTGCACCTTTAGGCTTGTTAACCCAACCTAAATGGCAAGATAGCATAAATGCATTTAGAGCTTTAAGGATTGGGACGCTGTCACTGCTCTGGCACTGGCCCGGCGTAAACCGAGCGATCAATCAGTATAAGATTGGTGTCAGCAGTGGCGAGCAGTTTTTTCAAGACTTACAAACACTTTTTCCACAATTAAGCCATGTCAGAGAGAGTGACTTTTGGAATGCTTGGAATCAATCTTGTGGTTTTACAGCACAAACCCAAGCAGATCTTGATATGCTTCATGACATGCAAGAACAAGGTGTGTCCATATATATTATCTGCCGCTCTAATCCCGCTCACATAGCTTATATAAAGCAGCAATATGTAAAAACTTTGCCAGGCGCTTTGTTTTTATCCTATGAGCAAGGCACAATAGGGGGCGATTTAACCAAAGCCTTAATGCAGAAAATAAATTTAGAACACCCGGGCATGCTGGTTGATGACATCGTGCATTTAAGAGCTGAACCGAGGGATAAACCTTATCCGAACCTTTGGAATAATTTTGGTTGGTTGCGCTGGGTATTGGCGCCCTTTCAAATGTTGCAATATTCCGGGCAACAGCGTGCCTATAGAGCGATACAGCAGCAGGAAGCATTGTTTGGGTTTTCAGGACTTGATTGGCCTACTGACAATACATTGGTTGCAACATTTGAGAAAAAAATATTAGTAGAAACTTTAACGGCATCACGGCAACCTGATTCATACAACAAGGTACCCGACATAGAGGATCTGGTCGGGCCAAGGGGCGTGCCTTGTTGTGTGCAGAGACAAAGTGGCGAGCCCAGCATAGAGCTTGTTGGTGTGGGATCAGGCTGTCAAGACTCGTGTACAACAGGTGTTAAAGCCAAAAAATGTCAGTAAATAAAAGAAAGCAAAGATGAGGCGTGCACCCTCGCATTTTGCCGCTATACTATAAATAAGGTTCGGAAAATTAGCGGAGAATGCACATGGGGTGCCATAAAACATCAAGTCGTTTAAGTATTTGTGCATTAGCCATTGCGGCTGGCTTTACATGGGGGGCGGGTGTTTTGTTATTGGGGCTTATCGCGATGCAGTATGAGATTGGCAAGCCTCTAATTGCCTCGCTAGGCTCGATTTATATTGGTTTTGAGGCAACGCTTACCGGTAGCTTTATTGGTGCGGGTTGGGCTTTTGCCGATGGGCTCGTTGCGGGACTGTTTTTTGCTTTGGTTTATAATTTTGTTTTATGTGTCTGTGGTGCATTCTGTCGAAAAAAGGATGAGTTGCACCAGCCTGACTGACAATCCGGTCATCCCCCGTTGGGCCAACGCAGGTTGTTGGCCCCTTTGTTGTTTTTCTTTTCCCTTTTATTTTCCCTTTTATTTTCCCTTTTATTTTCCCTTTTATTTTCCC
>CAXBML010000023.1:0-45595 GCA_963976875.1 uncultured Coxiellaceae bacterium | reverse complement strand
CTTAAGTATGCGATCATTTTGAAAGATCGCCAGACACAGAATTCTTTACACTACCGTGTGAGCTGACAGATTTGATTATTTCGACAAATTAAGGGCTGTACTGAAATCCTTTTTAAAAGCCAATAAAGTTTTTAAGCACAAATTTGTATTCAAATCAAACCCAGGCTTTCGTGAAACCCCAATAAATAATCTCCTACTAGAGATTCCTGTTTAATGTCAATAAGCAGTGTTTTAGATTGGGTATCCTTTCCTTATTTCTTTCTTTATTTTTCCACTTCAAGCAAACACCTATAGAGAGTTGATATTGACCACCCCCTGCGTTAACGTAATTGAAGTTTCTTAGCGCCAACATTCAACTGATTGTCTTGCTGCGCTTTAGCATGGGTAAGTCCTAAATAGTATTGTGGTGAGTAATGGCTTGGTTTTAAATAGCTCTTTATATAATCTTGGACATCAGATTGAGACTTATAACCTGTTCTATAACTTTGTTTCTCATTATCGCTATTTAATGCAAGAACAAAGTTTCTGTAAATTTCATTTTGATGATCTTGGGTCAGTTTTATTTTGGTCTTGCGATAAGACCAGAATAATGCTGCTCCACTAGCCAGCAAACTACAAGTAATTGCAATGCTAGCTAAAATAGGACTTAATAATATACTTCCAGCTATAGCCAAAGAACTTCCAATACCCGAGATAATTATCTTTCTCTTTAAGTGTTGATAGTTTTGAATTGCTTGAACACGCAATTGTATTTTGGCAAGCATATGCCCGCTTCGTTTCTCATCAGTAATAGGATTTTTTAATAATATAGGTTTAGCGCGATATAATTTTTTATTTTTGGGATTTGATAAAATACTGAGCTTGCGCCTAGAAAGAATGTCTGCGAAAAATGGAGCAGCAGCTATTTCATAAAGATAAGCTTTTTCAATACTAGAAAATGGCCTCACAGCAATATTATGAATGCCATTACTTGTAAAATATGAATTGACTTGGGGAATGTCTGAATCATTTACAAAAACAGCTTTAACCTCTCTTCCGAAAGCCATATTACAAAAGACATTTCTTTCTGCTACTGAAAAGTTACCGCGACCTTTTGCATAAGTGTTTTCAGTTGAAATCAGCAATGGTGCTGGATTATTTAGGTATTTTGATTCCTGAAAGTTAATTGTTTCATGGTTAGAGTGTAGTATTGCTTCAAGCTGCTTAATAAATGATTCAATATTATGTAGATCGTTGAAATAGCTATAATCATGATATTTGTACCCTCTATTGCCACTTGGATCTTCTGTCTTAGGCATATATTTACGGTATTCTTTACTGCACTTAAATATCTCAAAGTCATTTTTTATTCGTTTTAGTATAGCTGGTATCTTTATGTCCATAAGTTCAGTCCATTCATCAGCACTGACTAAGTCTAAGGGGGGGTGGATTCGCAACAGACGTTTGAAAGAAAATATAAACTTTGCAAAGCTAGCCGTATGATAGCAATCACCAATCTTTTTAAACAATAAGTTATTTTTGGCTAACTTCAGCTCCATCTCTTGAACAAAAGATTTCACCTGCCTAACGGTCGCTTTAGAATCAAAATAGTGATTTATTGTATAACGCATGGCCAAATGCATGCCGGAAAATGGGACTGTCGATATACTGCTGTTATTCACACCAAATGCACCTACACAAAGCTCACCTGAAAATGGAGTAATGTTAAATTCGTTTAATTTACCTGTGTTCATGAGTTCGTAACCCGACATAGGCAAAGAGGCAAATATTCCAGTGTTAGTACCATGTAGAGCTGAAATTTGTAGGATATCAATATCACCCTCGTTTATACCTTCGAGGGCTGATCTTTCTTCTACTACTTGTTGCAGTTTATTTATGGTTTTTCGATGAACAGAATTCTTTATATTAAGTTTGCTTATTATTTGTTCACAGTTCTTTGCTACTTTTTCAATGGCATTTTTTACTTTTGCTTTTGAAAAACGAACTAAATAATGCCTTCGAAAGTGTTCTAGTTCATCTATAAGTGATTTTAACCAAGGATTAATATTGGCTAAACTTTCCACGTCCAGTTCTTTGTCTAGGAAGTTATCATAATATTCTGAGCCGTAAAAGTTGAAAGAACGTCTTCCCAAATGGTTCGTGTCGAGGGACTCTTCATAGTCTATCAAAAGCTTGCTGGATCCTGATTGTTGTGAGACCGCCAACAAAACATCACGGAATTGACTTTTAATGGTTTTGAACTTAACCCTGGCATTTGTATCATATGAGCCTGTTTGCGCAAGCATTTTGATGAACTGATTACATAAGTAATAATGTAATGCCTCTATGTTATTGGTGAATTTGAAATACAGCTCCTTAACGTTATACTTGCCCGTTTGAATCTGTCGACTAAGTTGATTCAATACAAGGTGCCCTTTAAAAATTAAGTTATGAGCGCCCTCAATTTTAGCAAGCCTAACTTCTTGGTCTGCGGTAAAAGCAGGCAGCACCATGCTCTCACCGAACCTGTTAGTTTTACTTTTTTTTTGTGCATAAAACAACATGAGCTGCAACTGCTTTATCACATCAAACATTTGCGCGTCAGTCAAACCAAAAGCAATGCTAGTTTTTGCAATGTGCTCTAGGGATGCTTGCTCGTTAGCTTCATGCTGATTTAAGTAATAATCTAAACTGTCATTAGTGAGTAAATTTACAACTGAATCTTTTGGAAAAGCATTGCAAAGTGGCCAATGCTCACAAAATTCTTTAATTGCTTGGATTTGCAAGGCTCGTATTTCTAATGGCTTATCACCTTCTGCAACATCTTTAGCAATAGCCAAACTGAGCTGTTGTATTCCCACCATTAAGCAAAACAAATCCCAATCTAGCTCATTTTCAAAAATGGGTTTATTTGACTCAAGGAAGTTAAAGATTGTTTCTAGCTCGGTAAAAACTTGCTGTCCTTGATTGAGAGATTGTTTTAGTGTGGGCTCTTCGGGTAACCTGTTAAAAAGATTTGTTATTTTGCGTGTAACTACAGGATTAACCATGAATGCTCTCGTTATTGTTACAAAAATAGGAGCAGTTTAAAGAAATTAAAATTAATTTGCTAGAGCTCTAGATTGTATAGCACAAACTTTTTAGCGCTTATTTTGGCTTTTGCATACCATCAAAATGCCCCACAAGTTTTGCTTCAGAGGCCAGTACATAGACCTGTTCCCGAACGTCCATTCTCAATTCAGCCTGGGTACCCTCCTTGTTAGCCTTTCTTAAAGTGGGTGGAAAATATAACTTACTGTTTTTACAGGATATTTATAAATTTCAACTAAACACGAAACAATATTTGTTGACACACCAGAATAGTCAGGTATCATACACATCTATCTTATTTAGAAGTGCTAATAGGCTGCAGTTGTGAGTAACAAAACCCGTAATTTTATGAAAAAGCTAGAATCAGAAATCATTCCATTTGCTGAACTTGAAGATGAATTCATGAAATTTAACAATATGGATGCTCGAAACAAACTTAAGTGCTCAACTAGTTTAATCAATAAAATCCGTATATCTATGAAGAATTTAAGCCTCGATATTTGTCAACTGGAACAATGTATTCATTTTCTGCATCTTAATAGTAAATATGATACTAAAAACCTATCAACCAAAATTGCGACTCAATGCAAAAAAAATATTCTAAAGCTAAAGGGTATTCAAGAACCAAAATTACTGATGAAAAAATCAAAAATTTTATATACACCAATGGGTGGGTATGTTTTTGGAGATCCAATATTCTGGAATGAATACAGCGAAAAAAATAAGGATGAATTTTTAAAGCAAGGAAAATCTCACTTTTTTTCAAATTCAGAAGGTGATGGCCAATATAGAGTCACCATAATGCTTGTCGATTGTGCATCTCCTATCCCTCCCCAACCCATTTTTGACAAGAGTGTAGACAACTCGGGTGAGTTTTTTGTTGAAATACAATCCGGTGAAATTGGGGTTACAGCATACCAGGATGAAATAAAAATCCCAGTTGAAAAAGGGGTATATAAGATTAGCATTTATTGTAGGCCAAACCCATATCGCTATCATCATTTTTATCTCGTACTTTCAAAAACAAATGAAGCCATCAATAATGAGCAGGCTAAGATTTTTGAACCCCTGTGGTGCTAAGGGAGGGAGGCTTGTAAGAAATAATGATAACATCTAGTTTAAGACACAGCCGAACCTAGATTAAATGTTTGACAATGGAAAACATCGTTACCCATCTCGCCCTGTATCCCCCAGCATATATTAAAATTTTTGCCTTGATAGCTAAAGGGATAGAGAGGTAGCTTAAACTCAAAGTCAACGATACCTTTAGATGTTTCGGGCTTTAAATTAATGGTTTCTGCAACAACGATAGTTTGAGGATGGGTGCCCTCATTCCAGACTTTTAGTAAAATTCTTATATATTTAGGCCTTTTACGACTTTCCATATCCCAGTCACATTGCCCCTTGATAATCTGGCCTGGCTGATAATGCTGATTTGGTAAATTAATATTAACTTTCATATTCATGCAACTCTTTGGGCCATATGACAATTTCGAACTCGGAGTTATACTTTACATTTCTTTTGGTGTAACTCGATACTTTTAATATCCATTTAATAGAAGCGTGACCAAATCGCATGGAAGTTGCAGCATCTTTAGGTATTATTATTTCAAATGAATTTGATTGATGTATGTCTGGCGCTAGAAATTGCTTAACATCTTGACGCCATACAACATGACGTTTTAAAGGTGTACTTCTATTCCTATGAAGAACCGAATCACATTTGTGATAATATTGCTCTTCGCAAGATAATGTAACATCGACACTCTCTAATATACTGTAATTGCCGGACAAATGAATCTTTACCATAAAAGTTTCATTGGGGTATATATTATTTTGAGACAACTCAATTGTGCACTTAGGGTGAAAATAAAGCCATGCCCAATATAAAATCACGCTAAGTTCAATGGCCCATAAAGCATAAAATATCCCTTGGGATGGATCAAGAACCCATTGAGGAATAAATGCCAGGTATATCAACAAAATAAAAACTGCTGTTTTCGCTACATTCTTACTCGTAGAGCCGCTTGAATTTAGCCTGTCCTGGTTTTTTGTTGGTAAGTAATCAGTATATTGATAACCACGCTTTTTAAGCGGTCTTTGTAAAATTAACCATAGTCCTCTAAAAAATAATGCCGCAATAAAAATCATTAAGTAGAGAATAAAATTAGCTAAAACATTGTAGTATGGATCTTTTGTGATTACAGCTTCATGTGGGTTGTCAGGATTAACATATACTGTAATATTTTTATGAGTTTGATAGTACTGTAATATTTCAATCTTTTTAGAACGCGCTAATGGGAAACAGTCTTGAAAGTAGACCCTATCACCTCTATAGGCTTTACCATTAAAATTAAAAAAATAGACTACTTGGGGCCTTTGACTACCACATAGTGGCATAGTACTTGATGCGTCCCCAACACGTGTAACAGTTGCTGGAACGGGGCTCCAGTTATGATGCTGGAATAGTAACTTAATGCTCTGTATAGGCTTTATAACAGAGAACTCAACTGAAAAGGTTATTGGCATTATCATCATGATGAGCGCCATATGATACCAACGAAATTTAAAAGGAATTTTTTTGCTCATTTAGCTATAGTATAAGATTGCTAACATTAACAATAGTATATTACATTTTGAACAATCAATACGTGTCTTGTCTTAAATACTATACGAAAAGCCAACGCGGCTGGATAAGTTGACAGGCATTGTTATCTGTTATAGGTATAAAAACACAACGTGCTCAGATCTGAAATAGTCAACTTTAGCCACTCATGAGGTTAACAACTAAATTCAAGATAATCTGGCAAAATGGCATCGCTTAGCCAAACCTTATCATTGCCCAGGTAGAACCCAATCCCATTGTCGTAGGCTTTTTGTGCGTGTACGACTAAAAGTGTAATATGCGCTCCTTTTCTTTTAGCGACTTCTTTTGCTGTGTCAGTATCGATGGAGAGGTGGACATATTGTCGGGACATCGGCTTAATGCCATCTTTTTTAATAATTTCAGCTGTCTCTATTGTTGTACCATGATATAAAATTTTAGGGGGTTGGGCAGGTGTTTTTAAAAGCCTTTTCGGGATAGAATGTCCATATAAAGCTCTAATTTGATGTTCATTTATCTCAAACCGGGTTTTGCTTGATTGCTCTATAATTTTCTTGAAATGACTCTTGTCTATACCTGCTATTTCAGGCTGATTTTTTTTCAACGCCAAAATGAGCTTTTCAATTTCAACCCAGCCCTTCTCATCCAGCTCAAGCTCAAACACCCAAGGCTCATGCCTTAATGCATAGGACATTAATTTACTGAGCGAGACAAGTGCTTTATCCATTGATGTTCTACCTATTCTTCATTTGCCCAAGTATTTTTATGTTCCAGTAAAGTATTGACTAACTGCTGGTTAAGATGAGACGCTTTTTTGTTTTTTCTGCTAATGAGTTGATACTTTAAGCTTGGCAACTCAGGTAGAGGCTTGGCAACAAACCCTTTAGGTATGTTACAACAACTATTAACAATAGTTAAACCAAAACCTAACTCAACAAACTTTATCATTAGCTCCCAACCACTTGCCTCAACACTAATGTTCAGCTTGCTGTTACTAGCTTGAAAGTAATTTGCAATTGTAACGCGGTGAGCTTTATCTATGGGGGGCAATATCAACGGAATATTGTCTAAGTCTTTTATGACTACTTTCTGTTTAGAGCATAATGGATGATGCTTTGGTAGAACTAAGCATTGCGCAACGGTTGTTAACGGTTGCATAGTTAAACTCTCTGGTGCAACACTAGTAACCGTTACACCCAAATGGGCTAAACCAGTTTTAACCGCTTGGATAGTCATATCCCGATTTAAGGTCAAGATTTTAAGCATTTGCCCCGATTTTAGGAAGGCCTTTATTCCTGGACCGAGTAAATATTGAAAGGCGCCTTCACCTGCCGCCAAGATTTGATCTGGGTTTTCTCGTCTTCTATGAACCTTCCTCATAAAATCATCAGTACTTTCGCACAACTCTCGTGCAAATGCACATAGTTGCTCGCCCTCTTCAGTTAAGACAATCTCTCGACCTTTCTTTAGATAAAGAGGTAATCCCACATAGTCTGAAAGTTTTTGAATCTTTACGTGTAATGCAGGCTGCGAAATATGAAGTTTTTCAGCTGCATGTGTGAAATTACATGTATCTGAAAATACCAAAAATGATTTCAACCAATCGATATTCATACTATAAGAATAAACTATAGCTTATAAATAAACAATAGTTCTCAACTATAGCCTTAGGTTTTATAATTAACTAAATTTTTTAAATAGAAGCACTATTAAAGAGAGAACAGAATCATGAAATTACACATAAATGAATTATTTATACGAGTTTACCAAAAACTAAAAAACGTAAGCTTAAACCAAAAAAAACACCTGGCAGCAAATGCATATGAGCATACTGAGCAGGTTGTACAGCGAGCTAATGATTTATCTCGACTAAATAACCTTACCCAGGATGAAGCAAATCTATTAGGAACTGTCGCTAAAGTACATGATATTGGAAAAATATTAGGCCATGCAAATCCACAAGGTTCAGTGGAATTGTTAAACAAATATGGAGCAACAGATGAAACATTACTGCACTTTGTAAAATACCATGACGTGAACCTGCCCTGGTTTATAGCTCACAGTAAAGGCGAAGCACCCGGCGATAAAGCTTGGAAAAAAATGTGTAGGTTAGTGGATATCAAATTACTCTGTATCTTTATGATCGCAGATAGAGTTGATTGTCCTGGAGGTTTTCTAGCTAATGAGCCGATAATGTGGTTTTTAGGCGAATGCCAGAAAAAAAATTTAATTAACAAAATCCTTACCGAATAGTAGGAAAAACCTATGAATAAAAAAAGAAATATAGCGCTTGGTATAGATATCGGGCGAGTTATCATCAATGGAGATAGCAAGTCTAATAATGATACTTCATTTATCCAAGAAAACAATATGGAAAAAATAGTTGAAACATCAGCTATGGCTGATTGTTTTGACTCTATTAAAGAATTAGTCAAAATTTTTGAACATAGAGTCTGGTTGGTAAGTAAAGCATACCCGAATACACAAAGAAAAACTATTGCCTGGCTAGAAGCTAATAAGTTCTTTGAGAAAACTGGCGTCAATCGTGGGAACATAGTTTTTTGCTTAGAGAGATCAGAAAAAGCCAAATATTGCAAAGAGCATTCCCTCACCCACTTTATTGACGATAGGATTGATGTTCTAAATTACATTTCTTCAGAAACGAATCATTGCTTTTTATTTGGAAAGCAAAAGGTGGATATCCAAATACCCAGTTGGGCTCAATGGGGCTCTAATTGGTTAGAAATATTAAAATTAGTTAAAGAGAGTCTCTAAAACTCTTATCGTTTATGTGACCTATAATAAGCCTGAAGTCCACTAATAAATATTCAGCATTCAATCACATAACCTTCTGTGTGCTTATGCTTTTCGTGTAGAATCACGTTTAAGGCATCCTTGCCTTAAGTGATTATTATCACAGGACATTTTACCTTTGGTCAAAACCGGACATCTCGCTTTGCGGTTACACATATACATTTTATTTGAACTTTCTTAACTTAATTTAATCCTATGTATTAAATAGCACGTTTAGAGCAAATGAGGACAATCCAATGGGAGAAACACCAAAATATTTCAATGCTAAAGACAAAGATGCTGAAAAAGCGGTCGGTGAGTTGGAAAAAAAAGAACTGCCACTAAAACCGATGACACTGAAGCAAAAAGCAAATCCATTGGGGGCGCATTTATTACATAATTATTATTCTGAATCTATATCCCTCCAAACTGGTAAACAGAAAATTGAGAAACCATTTTTCAACTTAAACTCTCCAAAGGACATACCTCTCATTATGGAAGCTTGTAAATTAGGTGGCATATCAACATATGGCATGATTGTTGTTTCTGGAGGCCGCCACAGAACACCTATAATGGTAAACAATGAGAGCATTTACATTTTTGAATCATTAGGTACAGAAAGATCAAAAGTAGGAATCAACAGTGTTGCCCAAATAACAGCAGCAATTCAACATGGAGCCGGTGCGGAGTCAAGCATATATACTTTCAAAAAAAATCGTCAGGTAGATTCAGTTTCTTGTGGCTCAGAATCATTCATGGCTCTAAAACAAGCTTTTAGAATTGCGGACACCATTGATGACTTTATTCAAACACAAACTACAAATGTCCTCCCGCTTAATAAAGATAACATCATTGATAATGAAGAGTATGACGATCCATATTTTGCAATAGATACCTCTGTAATCCAAATTGAGAACCTCCCGCCCGAAATTGCAAAATATGCTCAATCCCAAAGATTTTTTGAGTCGTATCCTCAGAGACACAAAACGCTCCCCATGTCCACTAATGCCCAGAAAACTGAGAGTGTCCAGGAATATGCACTACGCCATAAAGGTAGCAGCAGTATTGGAACAAAAGAAACAAAAGAGTTTAAAATACCTAAATCGGAGAGCGAAAGTGAAAGTGAAAGTGAAAGTGAAAAAGATGAAACAGTAATACTAAATAAAAGAAAAGTTGTTACATCTAATTTTTCTGTCGATAAACGTCGAGAAAAGCATGCAAAAATATTGCTGGAGAATGTCAGCAAAATGTCAGAAGCTCAAATCAAAGAGTGTATTTTAAAGTCATCTGGGCTAGAGCTTATTCTACAGCATTTAGAAAACATTCCCGCTGAACTTTTGATTAATTCCGATAACACCAAAATACAAGACTGTACAGAGGAACATCCATTAAATTACTTAGTTAATGAATATCTAGAAGAGGAAATGCGCAAAACTCGAGATGAAGGGCTTGGAATAGCACCTAAAGGTAAGCTATCATTAGTCGAGCTAACAAGACAGTTGCAGACCAGTGCAAAAAAAGAATCGCAAAACAAACAATCATCTCGTCCTAGGATATAAATAACAATAGTTTATATGTGATGTGTTTTTTTAGAAACAAATGATTGAGATACTGTCTGCACAAAATCTTCCAAACAATCTTTAAATGCAGTCAGATTTGACTTATGTATACTGTGTTCTGAATCAGCAATTTGATGGCTTACTAATCTTGGCATAAGAGCATGCATATTTAAAAGTCCTTCTTTGCTCACATGAGAATTTTTGTCCGCATAAACTAAAGTGACGGGTATATGCTCGTGTGTTCCAAGTTTGCAGAAAGCATCTTGACACGCATTTGACTCCTGAATCTCCTTATGTATGAGATATTCAACATATGGGCTCGCCCCTAGATAGTAGGAACCAGTTTTTGTTTGAAAGCACTTGCTAGGTGAGCCAATGATTCGTTTGATTTTTGAATCTATACAGCCAACATATATCAAGGCGTCGATGAGTTCTTTTTCGGTGCGATATAGTCTCTTAAGTTCTGACAATCGTTTGGTATGGTTTTCCGAAAAGGATATTTCTGGTTTTGCTTTCATATCCATATCCTCAATAAATAATCCTGAAACATACTCTGGATATTCTGCACAAAAGTAAGTTGCAACTCTAGACCCCATAGAGTGAGCGACTATGATACACTTATCGAGGCTATTATCATTTAGAAATATTGCAATATCTTTTGCCATAGCAGGAAGGTCAAAATTTACCCCATTATAAATAGACTCACCATGTCCTCTAAGATCAATAATATAGGCTTCATTCTTCATTCCTGATTCTACAACATTAGACCAGGTGTCTTTGGTTGAGCCTCTGCCATGAATAAAAAGAACGGGAGGAAGATTTGAATCTCCAGGAACATGGGTATGAGATAATTTGACGGCTGAATTGAGCATAACTTGAAATTGAACCACTATATTTTTGACTGTTAAGTATTAAGTACTATTCTATATGTTTTATCATCACAGCATAATGTGGATATACATCTTTTGTTCTCCAGTCGTCTTTATGACCATGCATTTCATCTAATTAGTCTCCCAGGCGTGCTTTACTGCTCAAACTGGATGTGAGTCGTTCTGCCGCATTCTCTGATGATTTACCAGCATGCTAGAACAAAAGCCTTAGTTATGAGAAAAAAATAATTTTTCTCAAAGACTGACATACTGCTAAACCCTATTATTCTATAATGTATTGAGTGATATTGTGCTTATGCACTCAGTTATAGAAATATTGAATAGATCAAACCAGAATAAGGCATCATATGTAAAAGATAAGACTTGACCTGAATATGACATATTGGAATGTGAAGAAGTCAAAACCTGTTGGATAGACACATAATTTGTAGTAGTCACGACTTAATGTGACACATCTGAAGTAATAAACAGCATTGCAAAAGATAAGGTTACCCGTTTTGATATAAGTGCAAACTTTAGTCAAAACAAACAAAAAGGTAACCTTATGTGTAGTAGTCACGACTTCCTAATCTCTGCCCTTACTTGCATTAATGCAAAACCAAGCAAGTTATCACCTTGCCAATTCTCAGGGTCATTGATTTTAGGATCATCTTGTGCTAAGCCCACACCCCATATTCTATCAACAGGGCTTGCTTCGACCAAGACTTTATTTCGTGTATTTATTAGGTAATTTTTCAAATCATCATTCTGGAAAAATTTAAGATAATTACCTGATACGGCAATATCAAATTTGTTTTTATCCCATAATGTTTGCTCAAAGCCAATAACTGCACGCCCTATTTTTTTCACAGCGCCAGGATTTGAGGATTGTAAAATAAGCTTAAAGGCATCTTTATCATTAAATAACAGCGCTTTTTTTGCCATTAGATAGTGCTCTGTTGTTGGGTATAAAATGTTGTCTTGTGTAAACCCACAGGGATACCATTGACTCAGGCAATGATGGTCAATATAACTGAGGTTGGCGCTATGACCCCAAAAGTATACATACTTTAAAGACTCACCATCATTTAACGCCGTTTTAAGAGAGGTTATATTTGTAATGCTTTTTTTAGTCATAGTTAAAACTTTTAAGAAATAAATTATTAAATAGATTTTACCATATTCTAGGTCGTCTCCGTGAAAGAGGAGAACTATGGGATTGCTCAGAATATTTCTCTTCTAACTTTATTACGGAATAACTTTTCTTTTTTATAATAACTTTCAATTTATCAATTTCTATTTGTGTATAATAGCCTGACCTTTCTTGTAATTCATCAGAATAATCACCTGATTCATTAATAAGTTTCTCAACGTCTGGCACAAATGGAACTTTAAATAGCCGATCTATAAGGGAGTTGATTTCTGCTGACAGGATATCTAGCTCTTCAGATCGTTTGATTTCTATTGCACTCTCTTTTTTTAGGTCGTTAAATTGCAACTTTATTGTATCTATATCATGATCAGACATATCAAAGTCTTTTTCATATATATTGCTTATCATTTCAGTTAATATATCAGCTGTATTTAACATTTTATCAGTATAAGGTACTTCTACACTTAACAGATAATCTTGAAGCTGTGTTAATTCTTCTAGCAGCCCATTAATTTTGCCATGCTTTAACTTACATTTGGCTTGATAAATCTTTAAATCTTCTGCATTAGAATATATACAATCTCCAAACTGGCCCTGTTTTGTCATTCGAGTGATATTATATCCATTCTGAGCATAAGCAGTGAGAAGACCATTTTCCCTACCTAGATGATCATGCCCCACCACTATTAATATTTGGACTTTCAATTGGGGTAAGGTAGAACTTAATTTTTCAAGCCGCATAGTATTTCTCTTGCTAACATTACTAATGGTATCATCAACAACCTCTGTTAATATCCCTTTAAAATATTTTGAATACTTTTGAGGGTTGAAACTAAAGTCACTTAGCTCTTTTTTAACAAGCTCTACGTCTATATATTCAGTGTATACTGGTGACTTTTCCTCAAGGTCAATTTCATCTAGCTCAAACACACTGTGTCCAGAATGTATACCATTAATATGATTTCTCTGAATTTGTTGTTCCATTCCCATAGTTTCAAGGTAAGCCCCAATTTGGGCATAAAGTTCTTTAAGGGTTAATTGTTCTAATGTTATATGTTTTGGGTACTGTTGTCGGACATGAAACCATACTAGCTTTGCATTATTCAATTCTTGTGGTGTTAGCTTGTCATGCCACGATTGTTTTTTTTTTGTCAGTAATAATTATACCTAATGTTTTAGCGCTTTATCGCTGAATTCCTTGTAGTACATAAAGTCAGTGTTATTGCCATCAACAGGAGAAACACTTAATAACTCAGTAAACGCGCTGAATATACTCACCCCTGTCAAGACACATATTAGTTAATTAGTATTTTTTGCTCGGATTTGATTTTTCTCTGCCATTTCGTACCACTCTTCGGCTTTGTTTGAATCTTGAGGAACACCTAATCCTTTTTCATACAGAAGTCCAAGAATATACTGGGCTGATCCATTACCTTGATCCGCCGATTTTTTTAGCCAATTTGCCGCTTGGGCGTAATCTTGTACAATGTGTTGCCCTTTTACATACATAAGCCCCAGATTGAGTTGGGCTAGAGCTTCCCCCTGTGCTGCGGCTTTTCTAAACCAATTTGCAGCTTGAGTGTAATCCTGTGAAATGCCTTGCCCTTCTATGTACATGAGCCCTAAGTTGTATTGAGCTCTTGTTTCCCCTTGCTCCGCTGCTTTTTTATACCAACTTGCAGCTTGGGCATAATCTTGAATGACACCTTGCCCTTTTATATACATAACGGCAAGATTAAATTGAGCAGATGATTCTCCTTGCTTTGCTGCTTGTTGGTACCATCTTGCAGCTTGTGTATAATCCTGAGCAACACCTTTGCCTAAATCATAAACGAGCCCTAAATTGTATTGAGCTTGTGCATGGCCTTGTTCCGCTGCTTTTTTAAACCAATGTGCAGCTTGACCGTAATCTTTTGTAACACCTTGACCTTTCCCGAACATAAGACCTAGGTTGTTTTGAGCCGAAGTGTCTCCTTGCTGTGCCGATTTTTGGTACCAATTTACCGCTTCGATATAATCTTGAGCAACACCAACTCCTTTTTTATACATAGATCCTAGATGGTTTTGAGCAGTTGCATCGCCTTGCTCCGCTGCTTTTTTAAACCAATGTGCAGCTTGAGAATAATCTTGTGTGACACCTTGACCTTTATCATACATGCTCGCGATAATAAATTGAGCAGCTTCAAGTCCTTGCTCTGCAGATTTTTCAAACCACTTGGCAGCTTCAGTGAAATCCTGATTTACTTCATCCCCATGATAATATTTTATTCCTAAAATAAATTGTTCAACTGCGCTTTTTGAGCTTTTCTGGGTGCTATAAATATTTGTAATATTGTTCTTTGCTTGGTCATGAGTATTTTTTATTCTTGCTGAAGATGTATTAATGTTGCATAAAAACATAAAAATTACTAACAACGGCTTAAGCCGAATAATACCCATATATACACCTTCTTTGCCCCAAGGGCACGACTAAATACCTCATTTTACCTCGTGAATATATATTATGGAACGTTTGGTTTGGTACGTTATGTTTAAAAAAGACAGAAAACATAAATTAAAGATATATTGATTATAGGTCATAGAGTAACAAAAACTCACTATGACCTATAATCAATCTGTGGGGCCTTAGCTTCAATATTTTTATTGTATGTTTGTGGGTTGATTTCATATTAATTCTATGGGAAAGATCTAATATAGAATTTATAACCTGAAATTTGGAATAAGATTTTGCAATTTGTTTTAAAAGAGCATCTAATCCATGCATTCAATGATTGAGTCCAACTAAAACAAATATGGCTCTATGCTGAAGCGAATGCTTTAAAATCTGGCAACAACATTTTTTCTGCTAAATCTACAACTTTCTAGGCACTACAAACAGGGCATTTTATTACCTTTGCGCATAGCCCTATCTTTGATAAGTCACGTGACTTGTGCTCGCAAAATACTCAGCCATATGCATTTGCGAAACGATAGTTAATTTAGTATATTGTGCGTGTAATGGCCTCAAAACACGGGTCTTTCCATGAATATTTTAAGGAGGACTATAACGATGGGTATGAAAGCCGCATACGAGAAAAAACTACAAGCCCAACTTGACGAATGGGCTGCAGAGATTGATAAGTTAAAAGCAAAAGCAGATGCTGCGGAAGGCAATGCGCAAGTTGAATATTATAAAGAAGTTGAAAATTTACAATCCAAAAAAAATGAGGCTAATGAAAAATTGACCGAGTTGAAGCATTCGAGCGATCATGCCTGGGAAGATCTCAAAGCTGGTCTCGACAATGCTTGGCATTCTCTTGGTTCTGCTCTTAAAACAGCGTCTAGCAGATTTAAATAGTCTCTTCACTCATAGCAGGATTGCCATTTTTAGATCCTGCACAAAGCTGGAATCCATCTAATTAAAGGAGAAAAGAATGAAACTGCATAATTTTACCTCGGTATTGACATTATTAGCTATGCTTGGTTTTATGCCGATTGGCCATGCAGAAACAAACACGAGCGAGACGACTATTGAGGACGTTCGACAAGATACGGCAAACTTGATTAAAACACTAAAGGGCTATGGTGTAAAACAACGTGAACAAGTAGTTCAAAAAACCGATAAAGCTCTGGTCAAGCTTGACGCTCGCATTGACGCGCTGGAAACTCAAATCGACAATAATTGGGAGCAAATGGATAAAACCACTCGAAATAAAGCGCGTAAGAGCCTGAGGGCACTGCGTAAACAGCGTGCAGAACTAGCCGAGTGGTATGGTGGATGGAAAAATAGTTCGGCAAGCGCTTGGGAAAAAATGAAAAAAGGGTTCTCAGGAGCCTACCAGGAACTAACCAACGCTTGGGAAAAGGCAGCGTCCGAATTCAGCAACGAAAAGTAAACCGTAAAGTCCCAGTCAGTGTTGGCTGGGACTTTATTTTAATTAGTCACTTTCAAGACATCTTATCGGGTTATAATTTTATAAAAATCCAAAAGGCCATCAGAACCATCATTAGATTTTCAGTCATAGAAACAAAGCCTAGTGGTACTGAGCTATCTCCTCCAACACAAGCACATTTTATTTCGCGCTTTTCTATATACACGGCTTTAAACACAGAGATTGCACCGATTGAGCCGATAAATAATGCTGCCGGAGCAGACAACCAAGGAAGTACTCCAGCAATCATCAATAGACCGGCAATTGTTTCAATAAAGGGATAAATATAGGCATAAGGCACATAACGCTGGGCAAGCAAGTCATAGCTTAAAAACTGATTTGAAAACGAAAAAATATCACGTAATTTCATAATGCCTAAAAAGCACATACTTATGGCAATAAATTGCTCAATTATTTTGATGAAAGACAAAACGTGGGTTTTCGCAAAAGTCGAAGCGACGGCCATTAAAAAAGTGGTTATAAAAATAGCAATAATGGGTTGGTAAGTTTTTCCCTCTTGCTTTATTGTTTTTTGACCAAAGTATGCAAGCAATTCTTCATATCCACCAATACGCTTACCTTCTATAAAGGTTTGCGGAGAGGTTTTTATATTATGTTTTTTAAGAAAAGCATCTTTTTCTTCTGAGGTGGTCAGGTGGATATCTTCTACTTGATAGCCCTGCCGAGTCAGTATATATTTTGATTTTATGCCAAATGGGCAGATATGTTGATTAGTTACCATTCGATACAGCGTTGCTTTTTTAGTCATCATTATTCCCGTAATTTATTACAGATCCAAGCCTCAAAGTTTCTATGAGCTTCAGGCAATATCAGTATGATGCAAACTAATATTATTCCATACATCATGAATTGTAGACTTGGCCTTAGCATGCTTCGGTTTATGCAGCTTATTAAAAATATTAGATAATTTATTTACCCAGCACAGTTGATATCTAGTATCAGGATACTCTTCTCATTTAAGACGGTCCAAAATCCACCACACATAACTTTCTGGCATAAATCAATGAAGTACATTAAGATTGAAAATTAAGTGTGTTGTTAATAAAAGTTTAAATTGAAAATCGAATACAATTAATATAAGTCTGGACTTTTAGTTCAAAAAAATACAAACCATATACTTAATGGATAAATTAATATAATTAAAAAGTTTTCAAACCCAATATTTGCAATGCCATGTTTCTCTCTTCTCAGTAAGCCTAGTAAAATAATAGATATTAATAATATATTCAAAGCTATCCAGAATATATCAGTGTTTTTAATGGCACTATAAATGGAGCCTTTTAAATAAAGCATGTCTGAGAATGCTATAAATAGCATATCAAAGCAGTTTCCACCAATGATGTTACCTAATGCTAGATTTAATGCACCTTGTCTTACAGCCGCAACAGCAATGACTAACTCAGGCAAGGACGTTATAATCGCCGTAACAACCCCACCAGTTAAAGATTCTTGGATATTAAGATGACTGGATAATGATATGCCCGCTTTGCCGACAGCCCATCCTGCAAATGAGATAATTACCCCAAATACAAGTAATTTTAAACAGATAATAGATACCTTTTCGCCATCTTCGGGTAATTTTTTTTCATGCTCTTTGGTAGTTTGGTCAGAAGAACGTGGCTTCCACATAGGGAATGCATAGGCTTTTGAAACCATCCGGATGCCGAAAATATAAACCGCAATAATAATAAAACTGAAAGGACTGATCCAACTCAATACCCACTCTGGGCTTGATATAGCCATAAGTGGAACCAGTAATAGCAATATGAGCAAGACACAATGTACAAGGTTACTTTCCGAAGCTGCAGCGTGTTCAAGATTAGCCTTTCGATAAGTTAAATCAGCAATACCAAGAAAAATTGTTTGAGCCGCTATGCCACCTAGCGCGTTGCTGATTGCAAGGGAAGCATGGCCATGATAAGCCGCAGTCAAAGACGTCACAAGCCCAGATAATGAAGTAAGTCCACCTAAAAATACAGCCCCAACTAAAGCTTGTCCCCATCCTGTCATTTGGGCAAGTAGAGCTGACAGCCTAGTCATTTTAATGCCACAAAATAAAATGACAATAGCGGCTGTCGCTAGCACCATGCAACTAAAAAACCAAGGCCACTCTATAAACATTTACCAGCTCAACATAATTATGCTTGCTGTACTTAAAAATATAAAGAATCCTGCAACGTCACTGACAGCCACCATGAGCACACTACCGGCCACAGCTGGATCTATATTTAACTTATTTAAAATTAAAGGAATGAGTGTGCCAGCCGTTGCCGTCAGAACCACACTCAAAAGCATAGCAATACTAAAAGCCAAGCTTAAATGTATATCGTGGTGCCAAGCATAGACGATAAAACCCACAACACTAGCCCAAATAATGCCATTTAATAAACCAACGCGTATTTCTTTAAAAAGCAGATGATATTTATTACTGGATGTGATTTGGTCGAGCGCTATACCTCTTGTCACTAATGTTAATGTCTGGTTACCCACAACGCCCCCCATGCTAGCTACAACTGGCATTAATACTGCCAATGCGACTTTTTGCTCTATAATATCGGTATAGAAACCAATGACCCAGGCTGCAAAAAAAGCAATTATTAAATTTATGCCCAGCCAAAAAGAACGATGACGGACTGTCCTAAGAATAGGACTAAAAACATCAGTCGTCTCACTTAATCCCGCAGGACTCATAGCAAGACGCTCGCCTTGTTGGCGAATAACGTCCACAATGTCATCAATGGTTATTCGGCCAATCAATTGATTGCTTTCATTAACAACAGGTGCCGAGATCAGATCTTCATTTTCAAATTTTTGTGCTACTTTTAGTTCTGATTCTTTATCTTTGATGGGTATAAGCTGAGTATTCATGATATCAGCCATTAATGTTTCAGGTACTTTAGAAACCAGATCTTTTAAAGAGACTTTGCCAAGGTAATGATTTTCTCTATCGACAATAAATATAGCATCCATATGTTCAGGGAAGCGTTCCCGCTGAGCTCGGAGTCGTCTAAAATATCGTAGCGTGGCATCTATAGTCGTTTCGGAACGAACCGATATCGCATCCAAGTCCATAAGTCCGCCCGCAGTATTATCAGCATAGCCTTTAACGACTTTGTATTGCTGACGCGTCTCATGGTCCATTTTAGATATGATTAATTGCTCGACGCCCTCTGGTAAGCTCTGCCTTAAATCCGCTATCTCGTCAGGCTGTAGCTGTCTAACCGCTTCTACTAAATCAGCATTATCTGTTTCATGAATAATTTGTTTCTGTACGTCTTCATGTAACTCAGTTAGCACCTCACCTTTAATAGGGTAGTCTAATTTTTCCCAGATGTGTAACCGTTTTTTATATGGAATCGCTTCAAGTAAATCACTGATTTCTGCAGGTATTAGTGAGTCAATTTGATGTTGTAATTGTTCTAACGGATGGTTATCGATGATGAGTTTTATTAGGGTGTGGTACTCTGGGGTGTGCTGCATAACTCATCCTCTAGCATGACGTTAATTAGTTGAATGTATCATAGCATAAAGAAATTATGACTAGTAACCAAGCACAGCAACTTATCCAATAGCATTACCTTTTCCTAATGCTGTTATAGTGCTATTGAGTTTATTAATAGCGACAAGATAACTAGCAACTCTTAGATCATTTTGATTTTTGTTTTTGTGACTTAAAACAGAATCTATGACATTTTCAATTTTTGAATCAAGTGCTTTGAATACTTTTTCTTCGGCCCATTGTAAACCGGTTCTATTTTGCACCCACTCATAAAAACTGACAGTGACTCCTCCTGCATTTACCAATATATCCGGTAAAACTAACAAATTGCTGTCTTGAAGTGCTTTATCAGCTTCAGAAGCAATACCCCCATTAGCCACTTCTACTATGACTTTAGCCTGGATATCTTTTACATTACTTTTATCGATTTGGTTTTGTGTGGCGGCCAGCACAAGAATATCAACTTTGCTTGTAAGCAAATTTTTATTATCAATGACATTTTTGCCATCAAGCTCACAGATATTTTTATCACAGTAAACTTCAACGACATTTGTATCGTACTCTTTAAGTAAGTGAGGGATATCTAGTCCGTCTTTGGCATACAGTCCGCCTTTACTATCACTTATTGACTGAACGATAAAGCCTTGGTCATAAAGAAGTCTTGCGACATGGCGTCCTGCGTTCCCAAAGCCTTGAATAGCGACTGTTTTATAAGATTTTTTCTTAAATTCGTCTAACAAGAGTTTTAAAACATATACTGCTCCGTATCCTGTAGCTGAATCGCGACCGAGAATACCGCCTACCTCAACAGGCTTACCTGTGATAGCAGAAGGACATTGACTGCGTTTTAGTTGATTAATTTGATCAGACATCCAGCCCACCATGGTTTGATTGACCGCCATATCAGGACCAGGAATATCTTGATCTGGACCGATAAAATCATAAATGCCATTGATGTACTCCCGACAGGTACGTTCAAGCATAAAGGCGGATTGTTGTTTTGGGTTAATTTTCACCCCTCCTTTGCTACCTCCAAAAGGCAAATCATAAAGAGCACATTTTAATGTCATCCAGAAACTTAGAGCTTTAAACTCTTCTAGTGAGACAGAATCACTAAAGCGAATACCTCCCTTTCCTGGGCCCAGTAAGTTATTGTGGTGTACGCGATAGCCTTTAAAAATATGCAATTGGTTATTTTCATCGTATACGGGGATAGATATTGATAGGCATCGGTTTGGATGCTTTAAGAAGCTTATCAGATTGTTTTCACGAATAGCTTTTGGGTGTATGCATTCTAGTCGCTCGAGAGACTGTTGAAATAATGACTGCTGCATATTTAGTTAATCACCTTTTTTAACCTTTTCCTTTCTCCAAATTTAACATCAATGGAAACAAATTTCTTTTATAGCTCTCAAAATCGTCGATAAAATTTCATTTGGAAAAAACCTATTGATTTTATGTCTCTGATTAATAGTGTGAAAAATACCAAATATAATATTTAAATTATCTATCCAAATTTATCAACAAAATGTAACTCTTGTAAAATATTGTATTTTTTTCAGTTTTATATTAAAGAGTGCGTTGGTGGAAATCGATTTTTTGATAATAGGCCTTTGCCAAAACCATTAGTTAGCTATCTATAAGATGGCACTTTATCAACGCATCGTCATTTAGTAAAAATTTAATCAACGTGTGGAGCAGCCAAATGAACTTCATTGCTCGTATTTAAAATTTTGTTTGTAACATCACTTTCAATTTCTTCGGGTATATCTACAATTATTAAATACTGTCCTGCTTTAATATCTTCTGATGAAGCTTCCACTTCTTTAGTTGGAATTCCAATACCAATCATAGATGATGTCCATGCTCCATATAAAATACTAAAAACTACAATGCCTGCCGCGGCTAAAGGCGTCACTTGAGTGCCTTCGGGCAGTAGAAAATAAAAAAAAGTAAAAAAAGCAATCATTATGAATAAGCTTAAAATTATCCCACGTTTTATCGAAGGGACTAAGTCAGATGTTTTTGTAAGATCTGCGGCTTGCATATTCGCGTCATCAACCCGGGCAAGATTTTGACCTAAAACAAAAAAATGTCCATCTTGAATAGGAAATTGTTTTAGTTCTTTTTCAATTATTTTACTTATCGTTAAGTTTGGGGCCACAAAACATAATCTTTTCATAATTGACTCCTGCTTTAATTTAAGATAATGGCAAAAGGCATAGTTTACTTTTTACTCCATTACCATATGACCAAGCAAATGGAACGTAAATGATAAGCTCACCGTATCAGACCAACAATAAAAAATCAAAAATATGACTTAATTCTTTTAATTTGTTCAAACTCTCGCTAAGAAACATTATTAATATCGGGTGACTTACTATGCTAATGCGTTAGACTGGATCATTTGGGGATTCATTTTGCTCAGGAATGGGATGTCACATGAGGTCGCGAGCATTATAGCTTAAAGACCGTGAACCAAAGTGTTTGAAGCGCCAGTAAAAATATTTACTGGGGCCTCACTAATAACCTGCTTATTACCTAATAGACTTTATTTTAGACGCATTTCTTGGCTGATCTTCTTTGACCAATCCAACTAATTTTATCCTCTGCTGCTTACTTCTATTGTCTCTAAATGATAACTTGCTCAGATTATTGGTCTTACCCAACCCCAACCGTCCACCATTATTGATCGCAGCCTTACTGACAAATAAACTTAAATCCCTAGTAAACTGTTGTCTTTTTTCCTCAGTCGCTTTCTTTGTCTCTAACGCTTTACTTTTATGCTCAGTAAGCTCTGCAATTAAATTTATGTTTTCATCAGCATCCGCACTGCTAGAAGAAGATGATGAATCACTAAAATCAATAAAATCATTTAGATAAATCATATTTTCAGTAGGTTCAGGCTGTTTGTTATTTTTTAAATAACCAATAATCTCATTATAATTTTGATTGTGTCTAGATGGCATCCCCATTCTTCTACTGGGATTGAAACTCCCACTACAGCTAATAGCAGTCAATAAGTCTATAAGAATACCAAGCTGATCAATCAGATCATTATCATTTAGCTTTTTATGATTGACTATTGAAAACCTGTCTTCTTTCAACTTGATCGTAAATAATCTTTCTCTACTTAGACGAGCTCTATAAACAAAATCTGTAGCTGAACCCCAATGTTTTTGTTCATTTACGATTAAAGTAGATTTACTTAAGTCCAAACTTCTTAAGTGATATTTTGCACCGGAACGGTAACTAGCATTTAAAGGAAATCTATGGATTTCACCAGGCGCCCTTATATCACTTGCCTCTGCTTGCAGCCTATTTGTCTTAACCTTGGCTCCAACTTGTAAAACTTTTTTGCTCATGTCTTTGCGAGTTTCACTAGTATAACGCGCAATTTCATTACCACGCTTATCTTGATCTCTGTCTAAGTTTTTCTTAAACTCATCTAACACTAAACCTAATCTAGCAGCGCTACTAGGCGGTTGCTGCATATAGCCTCTATACGCTCTAGCTTGTGATTCGCTTTCACATACCCTATTGAATAAATTATCAACCTCTTTGGTACTAAATTTTTGGTTAAACTGTGCACTTAAGAGAATATATTGATTAATTTCACCATTTAAATTTGCGACACTATCTACCAAGGTAGTGATTGTCCTTTGATTGCGTGCATTATTATTAAATATACTTAAAGAATCGTGTGCTACAGGTACAATTTTATCAACAATATGCCGCAATAATTCCTGTAACTGCATGTTAACTTCTGAATCACCATTAACATCATTTTTTAATAGTTGTAGTAATTTTCTGCTGTTTTCACCGTTGTCTATAAATGCTTGCAACGTTGTCTGAATGTCTCGTAATGAAAAAGCAATTCTCTGATTATTTCTAGTAATATCATCGTTATCTGATTTTTCTTTTGTAAAGCTTAAGCCTGCGAATGACTTTAATTTCCCGAATTTTTGCTTGTCTACCATTATTTAGCCCTCTATATATTCATATATTATTGTTATATGCATATATTTTACCTTGGCTAACTTTCTTTATAAATACGCTATTTTTAGGGTATTGAGCAGGTAACATATTGATATTGCAGGCTTAAAGAGGGAATATTTGATTTATGGCCTAGTCTATCACCTGAACGTCCTGTCTGGTGGAAAATGCGCCCTGGCTTGTATGGGGTATATACAGGTTAATTTGTTCAACTGTAAGCGCAAAAAGAATATTCCTGCAACAAGAGCCTTAGTGCCAGCCGGCAAAAAAAAAAGGGAGCCAATGGCTCCCTTATAGATATAATCACTCCATTTTTAAGCTTTTATAATGACAGTTGAGGCTCGCACTTTTGGGTTGGCTTCTAGCTCATCAGGCTCACCTGTTAGCTCATTGTATTGTTTATTTAATGAACGAACAGCCCACAACCATGCCATGATAATGCCAATCATAAGCACAGCCACTATAGGGGTTGCAATGGCTTTACCAATGTCTTTACCAAAGACACTGACCAACGTTATCGCAAGGAAGTTCCATATAAGGGCCCCTCCTGATTTACCTGCTCTTGCGCCTACCACATCAATAGCGGCTTTACCCTTAACCTTTGATTCATCATCTAAAGGGATGTACGCCATTTCTTTGGTTGGGTCAAACAATGAGTATTTTGTTGATTTGCTGGCAATATTTTGAACCATACCAATTATGACTGCCATCATGACAGGGGTGGTTCCGATAAAGGCAATATAACCTACCATATAGTCCCTAAAGACAATGAAGACAAAAAAGCCAATGCCGGTAATTAAGAGTGCCATAGGGGTAAGGCTAGCAGCTCGGCCCCAACTACGAGTTCGAATAATATAACCCCCTACGAAAGTCATGGCAATCGTGAAGATACCCGTACTCATAGAGAACATCCCCATGAAGGCGCTATAATCGTTTTTGTTTGGGTAGGCTAGTTTTAGCTGGCCTTTCCACACAACCTCAACTAAGTTGATACTCATGCCATAGCCAATGACTAATAAGGCAATACATAACAAGTATTTTGACTTTGAAAGATAAACCAAACCTTCAATCACACCCATTTTATGTTTGGATTTCTTTGCTTTTGTGGGATTGCTTTCAGGATCATAAAGCTGCTTGTCTGTGAGAACGTTTCGATTCATCCACCAATAACACGCGACTATAGTTACGCCCGCGACCATGACCAAAGTCATAAGGTAATTAAGGGTAACTTGCCACGTATCCACACCCGTTCCGGCAAGACTTTTACCATAGACGGAACTGTACCAAATAAGTGGGCCTGAAAAAATTAAAGCAAGATTAAACCCCATCGTAAATAATGTATAAAAACGCTTTGCTTCATTAGTTTTTACAATTTCATTGGCAAAGCCCCAGAATAATAAGGACAGAACGGCACTGCCCCAAAGCTCAGAGAGAATATAAAACAACGACAGAGTCCAGTGCTCAAAACATTTAATGGCACTGTAAAATCCCTCGGGTGAAATTGACAGTAAATATTGAGCGGTAGCTGTGGGTTGCAAGACTTCTCTGTTGGGATAAAGCACAAATGCAAAGATACCGAAAAATATTAGGAAAGGAACAATAATCACATAAAACAAAGATTCTTTGCTAAGTTTATTACTTAGTTTAGAATAAATTAACATGAATAGTATGGCAGCTGGCAAAGTACCAAATAACTTTAGAAATGGTAAGGCCAACTCATCAATGGCACTCACCACTATGGTATCTTTTGTATCACGTAAAATTGTGTAAACAAAAGCGATACAAAAAGCAATCAGGAGCATGGGAATAAGTTTTTTTAACTCGTATTTGTGTATAGGCCAAAAAATGGCACGCCACCTTCCAAAGCCATGATCTATAGCTTGCGTCATATGAACTCCTTTCATTTCTGAGCGGTTTATTATTATTGTAGAAAACACGCTGACTTTGGTTAGAAAGTTAAGCGTTTACTGAGAGATGCTCGGATTTTACTATGCCATAATTTTCCTATAATTTTCAACTAGTGTTCTTGCTTCATCTTTGTAACCTGTTTTTGACCATTAAGATTGAAGTATTATTGATGAAATTAATTAGTTAAACTTATTGTCTTGGGAAGAACACAACGTTTGTTGGTTGCCCGCCCTTCTCTGAATTAATAGAAAAACACTAAGTTATAATAAAGAATTGGCTAACGAGAGAAGTCTTAAATAAGAAACGATACGTTAAAATTGAAGCGGGTTTTAAAAGGTGGTTGTGGGCATCTAGTTGTAAAATTAATTATCGGGGCTTACAAAGTTGCCCCGACCATGTTGAAACAGTGGTAGTGAGATTGGCTGTGGGAAGTTACTTTTCATTTGGGTATTAAACTTTTTCTCTACAAATGATTTTCAGGTTACTTTTAATCGGCTTTACCAGCCTCCACCTCCACCACCACCGCCGCCGCCGCCAGATGAACCGCCTCCACTACTTCCTGAAGTAGATGTACTAGAGGTGCTTATGCTACTAGATAGTGAGGTGCCAATAGCCGTCGCTATAGAACCCACAGTTAATGCATGCCCAGAATACCAAGTAGGATTGTAGCGACTTGTTTGTCCACCTTCATACCCGGATCGAGCAATAGACTTTTCAAATTTTTGACTCCACTGATTCTCCAACCCCAATGCTATTGCGTAGGGTAGATAGGCTTCAAATAGTTCGGGTGTAATATCTGGCCCTTCAAACGACTGAAAGCGTTCTTGATTGGCTACGCTCAAGAATAATTTAAAGCCTTCAATTTGATCCATAATCTGACGACCTTTTAAGGTAGGTTGCTTTAACCAGTGAAAAAACAAATAGTGTGTTAGCATGATTAACACGACGAGAATAGTTGTGCTCCATCCTAAAAAATTTGACAGCATAGTCAATCCCACTATTTCGCCGACAACAAATGGTAAGCTAAACAAAGTCAACAGAAAAGCTGGTATCACTTTTGTAAAAAGGCCTTTAAACACTTCTCGCCATAAACAGAAAACAGAATACAATAAAACACAAACG
Source organism: uncultured Coxiellaceae bacterium (assembly GCA_963976875.1). Taxonomy (GTDB): domain Bacteria; phylum Pseudomonadota; class Gammaproteobacteria; order Berkiellales; family Berkiellaceae; genus Berkiella_A. Next base: position 19,090 of record CAXBML010000023.1, on the reverse strand, counting down.
CCCATAGTCCATAAACTTGTCCAAACAAGAAAAAATATTGCCTCAGGGTTAGCCAAGAATGCTAGACCTATAAAATAAATAAGGGTGAAAACAATAGCAATACAAAAATACGTTATATTTGAATAAAAGTATACTTCAAGTACTTCTCGCTTGATATTTTTCTTAAACTTAGTCATCGCCTCATTAATCGCAACATGGTTGATTCTATTAAATGTTAGCTGGCTCTTAGCCATAAACAAATATTTCATAAGGGCTTGCTCACCTGGGCCAATTGTATTATCTGCCTCTTGTAATCGAATCACAGTAAACTCTTTGTCATCATCAGATTTCAACTTAATAAAACCGTTTACGGATAAATGCGTTAAAGCAGCAGTAAAAGCAGTTGTGCTCCTTTTGAATCCCATATTGTATATGTAATGCACCAAGCCAGGTGAGTAGCCTTTAGGGGGTTCATATAATGGAATGACTGTCCCCTTTTGTGGATCTTTTCCAAACTTAAGCCAACACAAGAAATAAAATGTAATTAGTATTGTAAAAAACATAAGGGAATAGGCTAATGGCTTATTATTATGTAATAAAATAGATAGACTAGCGATATTTGTAGGTTGGTATACATAATTTTTGGGCCAAGCAACAGCAAAAGTTATACCCTCATTAGCGTGTAATGGGCTTGTGGTTTTATACAAAATTTTATTCCCTGAAATTTGGGCACTAAAATTCTTTAAGATTTCACCTTTTCTACCGGTATAGGCTGCTTGTTGTATAATAGGCGCATCCGCTGGCAAATGGACGATAGCCGATGCATGCTCAATCGGAAATGCCCATTTATTACCTGTAACATTCCAGTACAGCTCGTCATACTTTTTAAAGTACCCTATCGCATGACGAACTCTATAGCTTATTTTATAAGTATATACGCCAGGAACCAAGGTGATATCTTGCTGGCCAATATATATAGTAATGCCGTTTGGGGTTTCTTCAATGTGGTAGGGTTCGGTTTGCCCATTTTTACTAACACTCAGTACATCTAACTTGAAATTTACTCTGTCACCCATTTTGGTTTTATACCGAGTTGGGATCGTTCTAAAAATACCTCGTTTAATTTGATTGTTATTCGCAACGACCTGAATTGTCTCAGTTATATCAATAGTGGCATTTTGATTAATAAGTATATTTGAGTTGTATTGTATGATTCGCTCTTGGGCATTGGGAATTGCTGCCCAAACGAATGTAGGGATTAATACTAAAACAATAATATGCAATATTTTGAACATGATATTTCCCTTGATTTGATTTCAGTCAAAGTCAATTTTAGGGGGTTGTCTTTCCATTGGGTTTTCAACTTGGAAAAATTCTTTTGTGTTAATGGAAAAAAGATTAGCGACCAAATTACTAGGAAATGACTCTACCAAAATATTTAAATCCCGAACTGAACCATTGTAGTATCTACGCGCTAGCTGGATTTTATCTTCTGTATCAGAGAGCTCACGCTGAAACTCTGAAAAGGTTTTATCCGCTTTAATGTCAGGGTAATTTTCTACCAAAGCCCAAAATCTGACTAAGTGTGTTGAAAGCGAGTTTTGACTATCAAATAATGCCTGGCTTGGTCCGTTGTCTTCGTTTTGGACACACTGGCTGCGAGCTTCTGTCACATCTACAAAAACTGATTTTTCATAATGAATGTATTGTTTGACCGATGCCAATAAATTAGGAATTAATACATGCCGACGCTTTAACTGAACATCAATATTGCTCCATGCTTCTTTAACCATATTATTCATGCGAATCAAACGGTTGAAGATCAATATAGTAAATATAAAAAGAATAGAGACAGCCCCTAAGACTATCCAAATTTCATAATACATGTTTATACACTTCCTAGTGTAGCTAAAATATAAAATCCCAACTGACCATCCCGCTGGTAAAATAAGTTTAACAGCAGTACTCGTGTTGACAAAATTATAAAGAAAAGCATTACTGCCTGTTATTTATTTCAGGGTGCGTCCTTAAAAACCTTAAGAGTAAGTGTCTATATATTTTGATTATAGCATCTTTAATCAGTAAAATTTGATTACAACAAAAATATCAGAAATACTATTTACTACCTTATAACAAGTTTTGTAACATACACATTGGTCAAACTAATAATTATAGGGTATCTATAATGACAGAGATTTTTGCAAAAATGAGCCCTGTGGCAGGGTTCGCCATTTTAAAAGAACATTGTCGAGTGGGCAAAATATCTTTTTTAATTCGTGAATCCAGACAAGATGGCATGATAACAATAGACAAACTGGATCGAACCAGCCACAAATCAACAAAAGAATCTATAAGGTTTGCATTTGGTTTGGATAAAAAATGGCATCATGTTGACTATAAAAACATTGAAAAATATAGAAAAGAAATGATAAGTTTAGATAAAGCCACAATGCAGGAAGACAGAGCATGCATCGTGCAATTTTTCCAACTCCTACAAGAATACAACTTAGATTTGAGCAATTGTATATCACCACAGGACCACCAAGCATCAAATAGTTATACAAACTATACGAGTTTTGGGCTCGATGATTCTGATGAGCCAAAAGATAACGCTAAGTTTAGAAAAGACTAGTCAGCTAGAAAATATTTACTATTTTCCTAAAGACCGTTATTGCTGCACATTATATAATCATAAAAAATCTTCCCGTAAATGATTATCTACGGGAAGCTGAACACTAGCCTATATTTTATAAGAAGAAGGCAATAATTTTTCTTTAAAAATGATTGGATACGTTTCTCCTGAAGATAAAATCTCTTCGGTAGTGATACATCCTGGCATGCAACCATTTGTCCTTAAGAATTTAAAGTTTTCCATTCCAAATATAACTTGACGCATAGACTCTTCCAAGCTATGTCCATCTAATATATTTGGATCGTTCATTAAGGATGGGCTAAATCCATGCTTAACTAACTCTCTATTCATCAGCAGGGTTGCAAAAACACGGATGTTACCATCCTTAAATGGATGAGCTCGATCTAGACATTGTGCTAAGGCAACAATGGCTTTCAGTTTCTCGTACGGGCTATCCTTCTTAACATTTATTTCATATTCCGAGATTATATTATTGACCTCATTGATAAAACCATTTTCAGGAAAACCCAGCATAATGCGAAATTTTTGATTGTCCATATAACAATCACTTGCTCTAAATTTCAGAATCATGTCTTTGTATCCCAGCGGTGTAATTGTATCAACATCCATAAGAATTGTTCCGCTTTTATGCTGTTTAAACTGTCCAGGTTGTATAGATTCTTTAATTTCATCACCCCACCCAACAAACCGTACAAAAGGAGGTATATTGGCAGCTGCTATTTTGTGGATTGATTGAATATATTCTACGGTTAATGGTGCTTCTATAGAACTCATTATATATTCAAAGGCATCGTACATACTTTGTATACACCCTGGCTCTCTCTGTTCGTAGCCACAAAAACCCTTCTCTTTTGGGTCTCGTTGTTTGCTGACATCAACAAATAATCGAAAATACTCAGCTTGTGGTATTTGATCATAAAAAAATTCAAAATTACCTTTGTTTTCAGGATAATAATATACATCTAATAACTCATGCATATATTCTTCAGAGTATGATTGTTTTATATATTTATCTCTGTTTTTATCAATATAAGAAAACAATAATGTTTGGTTGGAAAGCAGTGCCTCGTTATCACCAACATAATAGTCAACGCTATTTTGTGGAACACATTTCAAGATGTCACGTGTATTGATTAAATCAGTACCAAAAATGGTAGACAGATCTGTATTGCTAGGAATCTTTAACATATTAATGCCTTAAACTAAGTTTAAATTAAATTTAAAAAATAACTTGAAGTAACAATATAAAGACGCCATGCAAGAGAAGTTAACACTAGGTAGATTAGTGTTATCGGACGTGGTTTATAGGAGATATATAATGACTTGAATAATAATTTCATTTTGACTGACCTTAATCTAAAGTACACAACAATGCAGCTTAAGCGAAATTAAGCCACCAACTGTTGTTTATTTTCATTGTGATTAAAGTCATTTTTGCTATCTCTATTGAGGGTTCGTACTTATTCTCAATACCATATTTCAATTCAAGTAAAATTTCAAGCATTTTATAGAAATAAATCTATCAACGTCATGAAATAATCATACCGTGATATTTGCTAAAAGTATTAAGCACAGCTGGCACGTGATACTAATCTATCCCTTGAGTCAATTGCTTGAATATCTTGGTCATAAACAAACTTTAAGTGCTTATTTCTTAAATGACATATATCTTTACAAAATCAAATTCTGCTCAGGAAATTACTATTTTTATAAACATAGTAATATGCAAAAGTTATGGTGCGCAGCAAATAAAGGCGCACTGCTTTCTAGATTGGAATCCGTATTAGCCACCTACACAATTTAAGATTATGGGTGTAGTCTTATCACTATTACCGTTACAATAAATTGTGCAACTAAATATGAACTATTCACATAGCTTAGAAAAAACATATCAGTCTGAAAAATGCCTTAGCCCCTTCGCCTTAATACTGATTGTATTGCTAGAAGGCTTTGTGACTGTCTCTGCACAAATTTTAACTATTCGTCAGCTTATACCTTTTTTTGGTAACACCGTTATTACAACGAGTGTCATTATTGGCGTATTCTTATTATTTTTAGCGTTTGGCTATCGATTTGGGGGAACTATTACTAAAAACTTTCAACTAGCGCTAACAAGAAATTTTATTATCAGTTCAATGATATTTAGCATCGGACTTTCTTTCTTATTCATTGAACTATTCGTTTCTACTTTACATAACCTTTTGGAGGTGACTCCATTTTTTTATTTGACAACGTATTTACTAATAATTACAGCCCCCTTGGTCTTTATTTTGGGGCAAACTATCCCTATCACCATGAATTTATATAAAAAATCAAGTCGGGTAAGTCAAATAGGCGGTAATCTGCTCTACATTAGCACGGTAGGCTCTTTCTTAGGTGCCACAGTAACATCTTTGGTTCTCCTTAGCTTTATTGGGGTCGCTTATACGATTTTGTTCAATTGTATTACCTTATTTGTGTTGATAATGTTAATGCAAGGCAATATAAAAAATATAATGGTCTGGTATAGCGTCATCGGAATTTTAGTTTTATGTTATTACTGTAATGTTACTTATGAAAAATCTAAATTTATTTTGGCCAACAGCTATGGAAACTATGCTATAGAAGACAAAGTGATCACTAACGATATAGTGAAACGCGAAGGTAAAGCATTTCTAATTAACGCATCATATTTAAACGCTTATGGTAATTCATTTATTGATAATAATATGAAAGGGTATGACTACATTGAGAAAGTTAAAAAAATATTGTTTCAAGAATTAAAGATTAGAAATAAAGATATACTCATCTTAGGCGCTGGTGGCTTTACAATTAGTGCTGAAAATACCTATGACAACCGGTTTACATATGTGGATATCGATAAAGATGTAGCTAACATCACAAAAAAAGAAAATTTTGCACCAATCAATGGCCGCTTTATAGCTACGGATGCTAGGCAATATGTCCGTAAACACCCTGCAACATATGATGTTATATTCTCGGATGTATATAGCACTGGCCATAGCATACCGACTCAATTAGTGACCTTTGAGTTTTTTATGGAAATCAAAAAAGTCCTCAAGGGTGAAGGACCAGCTATTTTTAATATTATATCTAATCCACAAATGAAAGATGCATATTCGCAGCATCTTGACCAAACCATTAAATCTGTTTTTCCATATTGTTCCAGCAATCCTGCCACCTATCGTGATGGCAGGACAAATAATATATATGTATGCTTTAATGCAGAAATGAATAGGGAGCTATATACAGACAATCTGAATCGATCTTCTTTGGAATTTGGGGAGCTTCTGTATAAAAAAGAATAATGGCTAATGAAGCCCTCATTTAAATCAAATGATAAGTTACTAATCAGGCCTGATTTATATGTCATTTATATTTATTACGTTCAAATATCTAACTTCTGCTCGACAGGGGGGCATATATTTTTTATTTGCTTAAACGAATACTGAATGTTGGATGCTGGCTACACTTAACATTCTGTGTTTCACTAGCGCTTTCATCTATGTCCATAGCGCAAGCTAAGCCATCATCTTCAGCTAAAATTAGAATATTATTTCTAGGTAAATCGGCTACACCTGGCCACCTTTCGTAAACCGTTGCTTGGCGCGGCGTATATTGAGGGGCCTGCCCAATCCGTCGCACCTGCAAATTAGAAACTTCGTCTTCACTACTCTCAAGTAGTTCGGAAAGCTGAATTAGTCGACTTTCAACCCGATGATGTTTGATTGTCGCGGATTGTTCATGACAAAAGCGGTCAAACTCACGAAGTGCATTGGTTCCGAATTCTTTCTGAATATATTGTTTTGCTTTTTCAGCACTATAATTCATACGCTGAATTTTCTTATAAACAATATTAAATGGCAGCAAATAGTTTTCATAAAAAGGTAAGACAGAGTAAGACTCTGATTCACTTTTAAATTGATATAGAAAATTCACAACTTGACTATTCAGTTTTCTCTTATTTGCTTTGGATAACTTTTTAATTTCTTGAAACAAAGGTTCATCGGCACTATGAAAGTGATAGAAAAACTCTATTCCCGCCTCTCCAAATTCTGATTTTAAGTCATCAACGGAATCGCCTAGTTGATGTGTCAACGCTATTCTTTCTGCCTGGCTGGGAGCTTCTGCGGCATACCTTGTCAGACTGAGGATCTTTCTTACTAAAAAGAGCATTCGCGATAAAGACCGAGCGTCTTGTGAGGCATTCTGCCGTTCTATAGATGCCGTATCACTTTCAGACAGGGTCGAAATAAATCTTAGCATTTAGGTTTCCGAAGGTAATAATATTGGGTTGTATTTTACCCGAAAAAGACAAGCATAGATATATATTGTTGCGCTGTAACAGCGTTTGCTTTTCAGCTTATAAAAAATTTGACAAGCCCAAAGCACAAACGCGCCCGGAATCCCATCCATATTGAAGACTTAAAGTTGATTGCGTGGTTTAGCAATTAAGACATTGCGTTTATTTTGCGATGGCACTAAAACTCGGTGTTCTTTTAAGTTCATTGACACTATCACCATCTAAAATACTCAAAAGCATTTTCTTGAGCGTACTGCCATCTGTGAAGCTGTAGCATGCTGTTAGCGTTTCACAAAATTCCCTGACTATTCTGTCCAGTGATGCATCGTTACCATATATAACACTTGCAAACTTATCTTCTCTAAAAGCTTTGACTTGGTAATACCAACTAGTCATGCACGTCGTATACCCACAATTTTTGACAATATATTCATCTAAGATTTTTCTTATTGCAATATGCTTTTGGGTTTGCCTGCTATACAACATTTTAAACTCCTTTTAAAATATAAGTATAAGAGTTCTTTAGCTTAGATTCTTACTGCGAAGCTAGTTGGGCCGTAATTTCAACTTCAACCAGCCCCTTATTGATTCCACCAATTTTTTTGGCTGCCTCATACGACAAATCAATAATACGCTTGCCCGAGTACGGGCCTCTGTCAGTAATCTTGACTGTAACAACCTTATTGTTTTCTAAATTTCTAACATTTACAAGCGTATTAAAGGGTAATGTTTTGTGTGCTGCGGTTAAAGCGTGCATGTCAAATTTTTTGCCGCTTGCCGTAATTTTTCCATGATACTTTTTACCATACCATGATGAAATCCCTCTTTCTGTATATAATGTGCTTGTGGAAGATTTTTTTGCCCAAACATAGCTAGCTATCCCGACCAATAAAATTGTGGCAGACAATAAAGCTAAAGCATTTTTTCTAATATGCATAGTAAAGCCCCTAGTATTTAACAACCTGACTATTTATTTAAAAACATACTCAATGCCAATTTAACTTATATTATTATTCAATTTTCTTTAAAAACACAGAGAGAATTTCAATTGCGTATTGACAATTAGGAATAGAGAAAATGTCAGTTCCCAGACATAAATATGTTTATATAATCACAACTATTAGAAAGTAGATAAAAAGCATCAATGAATATAAAAACAAAACTAAACAAAACGTGACATGAAAAAATTATTGGCCTTATTTTTTTTCACGAGCTACAAAAGTAAATTGTAAATATTGGATAATTAGCAGTGTTAAGCCCGCAATAATAAAGCATATAGCGATTGGGTGTGCTGAACCAATATACTCATATACGACCCACGAACCTAAATATCCTCCGAGTATAAACTCAATACAGCCCAATAATGCGGCAGCCTTTCCTGCATTCTGCTTAAATGGCATTAAAGCACCTGTGTTTGAAGAACCCAGACCAAAAGCAGCACCTGCACTAGAGATAAAGCATGGTATAACTATAGTTATAATTGTCAGCCCTAGGATGGCTTTCAATATTAATAATAATACCCCTCCCGTTAAGAACAGAACCGCAGAATATTGCAAACTGCGATCAACCCCAATTTTTGCAATATATCCCCCGCACCCAAAAGCAATAGTTACAAATGCAATAGCATTGATACTAAATAACAGTGCAAATTGAACCTCTGTTAACTTAAGTGTCTCTATATAAATTAGGGGAGATATTGAAAAAAAGCCAAACATTGTCATCTGCACTAAGCCCGCTGACAATGAATACACCATAAACCGCCGATTATTAACAATATTAATATACTCTTTCAAGGTGTTTTCTCGCTTTATGGGGGCGAGATTATCGATAGCGGGATATTGAAGAAAATAAGACAAAATGAGTGCGAACCCTCCAAATATTGCCAAAAACATAAAGTCAGCTCGCCATCCCCATTTCAGAGCGAGATATACTCCCAAGCTAGGCGCTATTATTGGCGCCAGACATGAAATCCCTTTTAGATATGTAATCATTTTTGTTACTTCATCACCGCTAAACTTTAGTCGGACTAAGGTTAAAGAGACAACCATTGCACCACACGCGCCAAATGCCTGCAGGCTTCTAGCAAAAAGTAATATCTTGTAGTCTGAACTCAAGTACATCAGGACACAGCCCAAAACAAAAACAATTAGTGATGTTTTTAGCGGTATTTGCATTCCAAAGCGATCAACCAGTGGACCAACAATGAGTTGCCCTAAGCCAAAACAGTACATAAATATAGAGAGAGTTAGTTGAACCTGAGATACATTTAGTCCCAAATCTCTCATCACAATTGGCTCGGAAGGCAAATATAAATCTAAGCCAAATCCCAATAACAAAATCATTGGTGATAACAAAATTATAGTTGTTAAAGCAGACGAATTTTTCATAGGTGTCTTGATATTCTATTCTAATTTTTTAGGGTACATTCTAGTATTAAAGATGCGCAAGTGGAATTTTCTGAAGATGGCCAAATACCAAAAGGCAGCCACCAGAAACGGAGAAATTATACTAATGATATTATGAGCCTTAAACCATTCTAATGAAAGTGATAAATAACTTTTATAAACCAATAGAATGTAGCTGACCAACATATCTTTACTCTCTAGTTAATTTAATGTCGTGTCAGTAGTGCTGTACAAATTATATTAACAAGGAAATGTCGCATGTTAAACTTTAGTTTAAATGTGATCCAGGAAGGTATGAGTCTCTTAAGAAAGCGATAGAGTTAGAGCTGAAATTTTACATAGCATAATATAATCAGGTCCATCTTAAATTGTAGCGGCCGTAATAATGAGTAAATTATACTAGCAAATGGTTTAAATAGTATCTTGTATAACGTAATTTACCTTGCTTAGTCAGAGCGCCTTTTTGTACTAAATCTTGTAAATCACGCGTTGCAGTGGCTTTAGTGGTTTGGGTAATAGAAATATAATTTTCAGCGCTTAGCCCCCCTTTAAAGCCGTCTATACCTTCGGCAAACATTCGAAGCAATGCTTTTTCTTGGCGAGGGTTTAATGCACCCATCAATTTATCAAATAACTGTTTTTTAGCAATTATAAATTCTATTCTTTTTAAAGTGTTTTGCTGTGCGTTTAAAATAGTTTGGGAAAAATATTTAAGCCAATCGCTGATGTCACAAATTTTATTATTTTTCTCTAATCTAAAATAATATTCTTTTCTATTTCGTTCTATTGTATAAGCTAAAGCAATTAAAGTTGGATGGGCAAGATTTTGTGCAAGAGACTTCTCTGCCAGTGCTCTTGCAATCCTGCCATTCCCATCTTCGAATGGATGAATGAGCACAAAATATAAATGAGCAATACCCGCGCGCGTCAAAGAAGGTAAAGCATTTTTTTCTTTCGGCGCTGTTGCATTAAACCAATTAATAAAACGGTTCATTTCCAGAGGCACTTGTTGCGATGGGGGTGCTTCAAAATGGATTTTGGGGTTATGCATTGGCCCAGAGACGACTTGCGTAGGGCCTGGCTGAGCCCGGTATTGGCCTAATTGCTGAAGATCCTGCCGCCCATTCATTAATAATTTGTGCCAGTGATATAAGCTATCGTTTGATAAGGTATTATCATAGTGATTAAATAAATCTGCCATCATAGCAGATATACCCTGCTCAGAAGGTGGAATACTACGGTTGTCGCATTCCAGGCCAAACTGCCTACAGATAGACAGCTGAATGCTGTCTCTGTTTAGAAGCTCCCCTTCAATTTTAGAGGTCTTTAGTGCCTCTTCGCTCAATAGCTCAACTTTTAACTGGGATTTTTCCTCTTCAGAAATATGAGTATATGCACCAAAACACATACCAGACTGCTTTAGAAACTCAGCCTCATACTCTTCTAGCTCTTTGATATTATAAGTAAAATTAGGCCAATCGGGGCTCTGCCACATCCACGTCATGAGTTATAGACTCCTATTCTATAACTCAAATTATAGGTAATTATGGGTTATAGGGCAAGACTCTATTCATCATTAAGAAAAAGGCTCAATAATGATCTAAAGCCTAATCCGGCTAGAAATGTGAGTCTGATGTAACGCTGTATGTAGTGCGTAGCATAAAGATAAGGTAGTTTGCCATACAGTCCATTGACTCAAATTATAACATTAGAGCAATATTAATATATGAACATAATAAAATAGCGTTTTTTGAAATGCCTTTAAGCTGTCAGCAAATTGAGCAAAATCAACATTTTATTAGTGCATTGGCCATATGTAATATTATCCATACCTCTTTTACAGTATTCAAAGAAAAAATAAAAATACTCAATAGCCAGAATACAAATAAAAAAATCTCGCTATCCAATGATGCGCGTTTTTTAGATGATACCATTTTGAGTGTAATAGGCCTTTTAGATAGATTGTTGGTGGTGCATGAAACATATCAGCAAACACATGACTCTGATTGGATAAAAAAGCAAATATCGACAATGAGTGCTGCCTTACGCTATAGCTCTGAGCAACTGAACTTGGTTATGGATACAACAAAAAATGAAATTCAAACAGGCATGAAAAAGAAGGAATTACCCGCCTTGGTTGAAGCATTGTCTGGCTTAACAAGTCTTCTGAAAAAAACTTATTTTTATGATGGCGTTTTTATACTCGATAAAATCTTCACGCCTTTGGCTTCAGTATTCTCAGGCCACTTCCCCCCTACTATCTCAGCTGAAAAAACACAGACTATAGAGTTAGACTTTATTGAAAAAAAAGATCTTAGGTCTTAATTATAATTTGCCCTGTGCTTTTCCGTAAGTTGGCATGAGGCTTGCGATATTAGAACTAAAAAAGCAATCAAGTTGACTTGTTTGTAAGTTATGTTTCACATAGATACTTGTTTATCGGTAAATATTCACTATTTATAGCAAAAATAAAACTTTCCTTGGTATTAATTTAACTAAATCACAGCTTTAAAGCGCTTGATAGTAAACCCAGCCAAGGCAATCATAGGATTTTGAGCGATATTTATTTGACAACTTGGCAAGTCAGTATAATATATAGGGCAGCTTGAAAGTTATTTGATGTATTTATGTGTGCAACGTCTATGAGATATATTTTTGTATTTCGTTTTGTTCTTCATAAAGTAAAAGCAATTCTTCCAGCCACATGCCTTATTATAGGCTTTAATTACTTCTGAAAAATAAATAGGATATAAATATGTCACAGTCTACTGGTGTCGTAAAATGGTTCGACGAAACTAAAGGTTTTGGTTTTATTAAGCAAGATTCTGGAGAAGCTGATGTTTTTGCGCATGTTAACGCTATCTCTGGCCCAGAAAAATCTTTAGCTGAAGGCCAAAAAGTAGAGTTTACAGTTACTAAAGGTGCCAAAGGCCTTCAAGCAGAGAACATTGTAGTTGTCTAGCTGAGTAACGTGCATTTTGAGATTCGCCTAAGGGCAAGCTCAAATTAAGCACAACCTTTGTATTGCCCATGGGCTGGCCCTTGGGCAATATTTAAATGCTATCAACATATTTTATATTTATTAAGCTGGTTAGCACGTGATCCTGCCATTCACCATTAATGTTGAGATACTTCTTCGCTTCTCCCTCTTTTCTAAATTTTAACTTTTCAAGAATATTGCCACTTTTAGTATTCGTGTAAATATAATTCGCTTGTATTCGGTGCAGATTGTGGGTTGAGAAAATATAATTGATACTGACTTTCAAGGCTTCATACATATAACCCCGCTCTTGATTATCAAAATCTAAAGCATATCCCAAAGTGCAAGACTGAAAGCAACCTCTGATAATATTATCAAAATTAATATAGCCAACAATTGTGTCTGGGTTATCTTTAGTATAAATAAAAAGCTGACAGCCCTTTTTGTCAAAGGCTTCTTTCTCCCGAGCCATTATTCTTTCACGCCAGTAATGTTGTGTGTAATACTCTTGAGGACGCTTAGGTTCAAATGCTTGAATGTGGATTTTATTTCGGCGTAAATAGCGCGTTATCTCTTCGGTATCATCAAGCTTAGGCTCACGTAAATATAATCTGGGTGTTTGAAGTACAGTTGTCATGTTTATAGTTTATCTCATGTTTAAAGTATCTGTCGCTGTATTGCGATCCTGGTTAAAGACCGGCGCATAACAAACATATTAAACTATTGATTCTTTTGAATAAAGCTACGCCCTTATTGCCTTAAGTGCCTGTAGACACTCATCTCTCATTAACGTGAAAGCTTTATATTCTCTTGAATATGCACTAATTACATTTTGTCACTATAGACGTATAGCTTATCTGAATTCGCATGACACCTGCTTCTAATGTTCGTTATCATAAAACATAAGCAACAATAAAGTATATTGAATCAACGGGGATATAAAATTATGCTTACAGCCAACTTTAAAAAACGTCATGCAGATCTTCAAGCATACTTAAAAAGCTACAGAGGTCAAAAGCCAAATTCAGAGCGGCTAATTTTATTAGGGACAGATGCGCCTAATACACTTAACTGCCCAATATCACTTGATATCATGGATATTCCAATAAAAATAATAACAACTATTGGAGCGGCAAACTATACCCATTATTTTGACATAAAATCTATTATGGCTTGCCCTGAAAAGAGGATAGATGGAAAAAATTATAGGGTACATCCTCTCAACAGATCTATGTTTAGTTCTGAAGATATTTTGCCTGCGCCCGAAATGCAGCAAAAAATAACAGAATTTTTAAATGAGCAACAAGCAGTAAATCTTGCGTTTATGGCTGGTTCAGCGCTCACAGCAAAAGCAGAATCGAACAGTGATAGATCAAGGCAAAATCCAGGACTCAAAATCGCAAAGCACAGAGGAACAAATATTACAGAATCACAGAAAGTCACGAGCCGTGCTGGCGTTAAAATAGCACAGCATCGTAAATTTTAAAAAATTAGCATATTATCGCTTGGGTATTTTAGGTGCTTTTTTATCCTCCTGATTTTCGGGTGTATCATTCTTGCTTTTGTTGCTCCCTGCCGTAATATCTTCTCGTTCTCCAGTAGGCTTGGTTGGAGACACCCAAGCAGTTGTTCGAGCCACTGGTTTTCGCTGCTGAGTACTAGGTGTATTAGGCTTAGAAGGTGGAGGTTTTGCTGCCCCACCTCTACTAATCAAAACGGGTCTAGGAGGCGGTCCCTTAACATCAGGAGCAGGCGCTTTCTTAGAATTATCTGCTGCCTTAGGCTCTTCTTGCGCTTTGGGTCGACTTTGAAAGGGTTTTGGAGGCGGTTTTGTAGGTAAAGGAGGCGGTATATTTCGCCGGGCGCTTTCAGGAATTTCAGCTATTTTTTCATGATTACTTTGCATAGGTGGTAATGGTGGCAAGCTTCTTTTGGGCGCTTGACTTAATCCATCCGCTTCGGTTTCAGCCCCGTCATTTTGTGTTACTGAACGACCTCTTCCCATAATACCATCAGAATATTCCTTTCTTTGTTGATTAGATTGCTCGTCTTTTGTAGGCTGGATTTTTGCCCATGCTGGAGGCTTCATATCTTGGGCTAAGTCTTTTATATTTGGCACTATGAGAGGGGCTGGTTTTTGTAAAGGCTGTTGGCTGGGTTGCATGCTAACAACATCCAACCCTTCTAAATCTTTTGGCACTTTTGTTTTATTAACAGGTTCAATTTTAACATTAAAGCCTAACTGGTTGGCTAATTGATAGTTTATCACTAAAGAGCTTTCATCAGAGTAAACATCTGCGGAGATGCCTAAATCTCGTAAATGTGAATTTTTATCTTCAGATAAGAATTGTTTTATATTATCAATATCTTCTTGTTTCATTTTAATGGCACAGCCCGCCGCAATTTTAGCTTTAATTTGTTGGATATCTCTATCTCCATGCTTACTGGCTAAAAATTTATCTGGAGGAGATGGGGCCCTAGAATCGTTCGTATAAGCGATTAAAGTTGCAAAGCGGCCGGCTTGATCTTTTAGTATTCTCAATCTCTCGGGATCATTGGGCGCATTTTCAAGTAAATCGGAAAACAAACTTCCGTACCGCATTGTACGTTGGACAGGTTGAACGGCTAGCTGTAATAAACTTTCACCTGACTTTTTTGATATACGATTTAAAAATTCTTTGAACTCTTCATCATTCTGAGTTTTTGCTGAAAATTCAGGTTGTGCTAATCCATAAAGAACTGTGACTTGTGCTAAACGCTTAAAATAGGCAGCAATATGTACCTGAGTTTCTGGCAAGTCAAAAGTACGGGGATCAGTGTTGGCTAACTCTAATATAGTAGCCATTTCTGTAGAATCGTATGCCAACCCCATACAAAGTTCAGTTAACATCGCTAAATTGGGGCAATCATTTGTTTTAAAAAAATTTAGTATTTGGAACTCTTCATCTAAATCATTGAGCTTTTGCAGCGCATCTCTCATTGATAGTTCAGTGCTAACAATTTCATTTTGAAAGTTAGAGTAGAGACGACTATGTTTTGCCTCTCTATCCGCAATCACTTTCTTAGCACTTGCAAGCTGAGTAACTTCGGGTATATTTTGCAACTGACCGGGTACATCGAGCATCAATAAAAATTTTTCTAAGGTTTTTTTTCTACCCTTAATATTATTGCTTACCCAAGAATAGCTTGGCGCATTATTTAATTGAACTAATAATGTATGTGCTCTATTCACTTTACTTTGAAATGCGATAGCTTGTTTTATCACTTCACCAAGCTTAGGATGACCCTCTAAATCTTGGGAATCTAAAAGCACCTTAACACCTTTGATCAATTGAGCTAAATCGTCTTCAACTAAATCCGCCAAATTATTTGTACCTTGCCGATTGTTTTTTCTTAGCCCTTTTGTTATCTTTTTTTTCTTTATAAGCGAGCTCATTGCCTCCAGCTTGTCATAATACTCTCTTAAAGTTAAAGCATTTGCAGAACCATTAATCACTGAGAACCTCCCACAAAAAGTGCATGTGATATAACTTCAGACAGTGCTGTTTTGCAAATGGTTCAATATAATATTTTGTGTGTAACCGCAAAGCGAGATGTCCGGTTTTGACCAAAGGTAAAATGTCTTGTGATAATAATCACTTAAGGCAAGGATGCCTTAACCGTGATACTACAAAGGATGACTATACACCTAGCAGAAAATTGACATGATTCACCCAATGTTAGATACGACAAATGTAGGAGGTATAAGAGTTGAACTTGACCTATAGCCTGAGTGTAGATTGATTGCTAGCGCTGTTATTTTTAAACGCAATTTTTCCGTCATTAAGAAAACGATTGAGTGGCTCTTTCTTTTTAACTTCGTATAGAAACACTTGCATATCATATACTGTATTTTCAGGGGTGACTTTAATTTCATCCGATGCGTTGATAGCTAACGCAGTCAATGTAAGTAATGAATGCTCTAATTTGGACTTTTCTCTTAGGATATTGACACACTTTTCAGACAAAAGACTTTTTGGCACTCTCTTCAAATGGTCAAGTTGGGTGATATTAACATGACACTTGAGCAGTAACTGTATCATATCTACATTGCCTTTTTTACAAGCAAGATGAAGGGCACTGTATTCTTTTGTCTCACCATAGATAGGTGTGTGAATAATAACATAGTCAGGGTAAGTATGGCTGCGTCGTGAAATAACGCGTCTAATTCGCTTGGTTTGTATTCCTAAAATTGTGTCTCTATTGGTTAATTGATTGATATTGGCGCCGCCCTTTATAATTAATTTTGCCGCTTCCTTATTTCCAGTCACAACGGCAACATGTAATGGCGCATAGCCACGAAAATTACTGGGTAGATCGAACTTATTATTTTCTATTGTCTCAGACAATGACCAACCTAATTTTATTGCTAATTTTAAACAAGAATTATGGCCACCTTCTATAATAGAAGCTAACAAGCTTGGTTTGTCGTTACAAAAAAGCATCGCACTAATTGAGCTATAGCAACCGACTAATATAGTAGGCATCAAAGCGGTAACTGAGTAATAGCCCAATGCTGGGGTGGATAAAAAATAAAATGGGCTAGCGAGTATGCAGCCAGTCAGAAATCCTATTGCTAGAGCGTTAATTTTAGAATGATGAGCGTAAACACTTAACAAATAATAAAGCCTACTGACTGAGTTGATCGGTTGTGTAAGAAATTGCTTGTACTGCATTTAGGACTCATGTTTCAAACTAAATTATCTGGGAAATTATACTAACATAAATTAAAAATAATAAAATAGCTTTATTAGCTTTCTGCTACTAACACACTTATTTTTACAATATAATCCCACAATACTAGCAATAAGAATATTTTGGAGATGGCTAATGAATGAATCTGCACTAAAAGAAATTATGGATGACCCTAACTATGTAGTGCTTAAAAGACTGCCAGAAACACTTGAAAAACGTGAATCTTCAGCCGACCCTGCCTTCTCAGCTATTGTAATCGATCTTGAAACCATGGGCTTAGATGCGACAAAAGATGCCATCATTGAATTTGGGCTGTTAAAATTCTCCTTCACTAATGCAGATGGCATAATTGAAGTATCTGAAACTTATAATGCTCTAAATGATCCTGGCATCCCTATTCCTGAACTTGTGACCAAGATTACGGGGATTACTGACGCAGATGTAAAGGGACAAAAAATCGATTGGGACTATATTGCAACACAAGTCGAGAGTTGTAATCTGGTCATTTGCCACAATAGCGGCTTCGATCGTAATTTCTTAGAACTTCAAACACCAGACTATATTCAAGCATTATTTAAAAAAACACCTTTTGCTTGTACACTGCGAGACATAGACTGGTCTGAACGTGGATTTGAGAGCGGTAAGCTGGATTATCTAAATTGGAAGCTAGGCTACTTCTATGATGGTCATCGTGCCCTGACAGATTGCTGGGCGGCCTTTAATTTGCTCATTGAAGAAGATGGGGCATTTGAAGAATTAAAAAATAGCGTCAAAAAGTCTGAAATATTATTATGCGCCGTCTCAGCACCTTTTGAGAAAAAAGACCTCTTGAAAGAAAGAAAATATAGATGGTCTGATGGTGCCGGCAACTTGCCAAAATGTTGGTGGATTACAGTTCCAGGTGATCATTTAGCAGAAGAAACTGCTTTTTTAGAAGAAACAATTTATTGTCGACCAGGTGCCGCTAAAAAATTACCTCAATCGAAGATAACAGCACATACAAGGTATTCTTTTCGGGCTGAGATGATCGATTAAATATGCTATCAAAATGAAAAACGCCGGATGAACTCTCATTCATCCAGCGTTTAAAATTTATGATTATTATTGATTAATAGCCAGGTCTTAACTTTGGCGTATGTGTATAAGGCCTTGGCTTTGGTAAGTCGAGCTTTGGCTCTAGCTCAGGCGCCATCTCCGGTGCTGGTTTAGCATTAAACCGAGGTCTATTGGCGCATATCTGAGCCAAAAACAAAGCATAGCCATAAAACCCTTGTGCCATCGCAGACTGAGATAAACCTAATCTTGCACTAGCAGCCATCGACGGAACCATCTTTGCCAGCGCAGCCAGATCTGATAGCTCATATTGCCATTGTAGAGCCATTTTTTGCTCAAGTGATAACAAGCTTGAAGCCATATTTGATAGAGTAAAAGCCATGTTTGGATTAATGTGATTATTTTTCATAGTTACCCTCCAACTTGTTTATTATTTTCAATACGTTACATATTTTGTTAATGTAACTATATTATAACATATTTTGTTAGTTTTCGGGCTATAAGCGTGATATAAGCGCTAATTAATCAGATATACGGTCTATTTACTGGGAAAGCGTAGCAACTTTTAGGCCTAATGCGACCAAAAACCCACCTAAGAGCTTATCTACAAGGCTTTGAGCGCGACTTAGCTGTATTCTAAGTTTAGGGTTAGTTAAAATAATAGACAATGAACAAAACCACAAAAAACCAATCAACGTCATTTCTAAACCATAACTGATTTGTATTATTCTTGGGGTGCTTGGCTCAATAATTTGGCTAAAGATACTAACAAAAAATAAAGTCACCTTCGGGTTCAAGGCATTGACTATAAATCCTTTTTTTAAAGATTGGATATTTGAACGCCCACTTACATCCTGATGTTCTGTACCTGGTAATTTGGGTAGTGTTGATTTTGAAAGTAATCCTTTGACACCTATATAAATTAAGTGTGAAGTACCAGTGGGTCTGTGTGATCGCCACTAGCACTCTTGTTATTCTGTTTT
>CAXBML010000022.1:0-55892 GCA_963976875.1 uncultured Coxiellaceae bacterium | reverse complement strand
CTTCAGCTCTGGCTTGTTCTTCAGCTCTGGCTTGTTCTTCAGCTCTGGCTTGTTCTTCAGCTCTGGCTTGTTCAGCTTCAGCGGCTTCTCTTTTAGCTTGTTCCTCAGCTCTGGCTCGTTCTTCAGCTCTGGCTTGTTCTTCAACTCTGGCTTGTTCTTCAACTCTGGCTTGTTCTTCAACTCTGGCTTGTTCTTCAGTTCTGGCTTGTTCTTCAGCTCTGGCTTGCTCTTCAACTCTGGCTTGTTCAGCTTCAGCAGCTTCTCTTTTAGTTTGTTCCTCAGCTCTCGCTTGTTCTTTTGCTCTAGCTTGCTCACCTAAGCCTTCTGGGGCTTCATCACCTAATTCTAATTCACCACCTAAACCTTCAGGTGCTGCATTCCCTAATCCTAATACTGGTTCGTCACCTAAACCTTCAGGTGCTGCATTTCCTAATTCGGGTTCGTCATCTAAGCCTTCAGGGGCTGCATCTACGACAGGATTTAAGTTTCCGATCATACCTTGTATACCAGCTAATAATCCGCCGGCAGCAGGCTGTGGCACAATAACATGTGGAGCAGGAGCAGGAGCAGGAGCAGGAGCAGGAGGCAGTGGTGGCACGGGCATTAAAATAGCTGGTGCTGCTACAGGCGCAGGCACATGTTGTACGAATTCAACAGGTGTATCGACTAAATGCATCTCAGGTGTAAATGTGGTTATTTTATTAAATGGCTCTTCTGTTTTTTCATAGGTAGATTTTTCCGCCTCAGTTTCTATGGTATATGTTTTTATATTATTTATGTTGTATGAGGCTATATCTGTTGCAAAGCTTTCTACAATAGAATGGGTTATATGAGAGATTTTTAACAGATCGTGGCTACCTTCTGATAAAACGCCACCATGGTTAGGTGTATGTAAGTTTGTGATGTCGTTTAAAGACGTGATATCTATATTTTCTAAGCCCATCTCAATTTCAATACTTGCATCTTCGAGCATATCTTGTGCTTTCTGATTTAAGTCTAATTCAGTTGTGGTGTTATCATTCGCAAATAATTGCAGAGCCGCTACTTTTACGTTGTTAGCAAATTCTTTTAAGTTGGAAACGGCTTCTTTTTTCAAGCCACTTAATTTCCCCATAAACATATTCATTTTGCGATACCTCAGACTTAAAATTTATAAATAATCAATATAGTTAGGAAGAATACTATTATGGGGTATACTAGTTGTCAAACAAAACGGGATAAAGGGTATTTATAGAGGGGTTAGTAGATAGTAGGTTAAATTTTCAAGATGAATGGTTTGTGGATTTTTGTGTATCAAGCAACATTTTTATACTTGGAAATATGCTTTCTAGGAGTTGCGGCTGGGCTTTAGCTGTAGGATGAATGCCATCTGCCATCATCATGGATGGGTTTAAGACAATTTTTTCTTGAATAAAGGGTGCAAATGAAATGGGGTATTGCTCGTGTAGTTCAGTATATAGGGATTGAAAACCTCGCGTGTATTTTCGACCATAATTCGGCGGTAATTGTATGCCTAGAAGTAAGACTTTTGTATGATTTTTTAACGATAAAGTAATTAATTTCTCTAGATTTTTCTGTATGCTGATAAGAGGATACCCTCTTAACCCATCATTGCCACCTAATTCTAAAATAACAATATTAGGTTGGTATTCTGATAACAGGCTAGGAAGCCTTTGTAGCCCACTTGCAGTCGTATCACCCGTGATGCTGCTATTGATAACTTGCCAGTCGGGGTAATCAGGTTTTAATTTTTGAGAGAGTAAAGCAACCCAGCCTTGCTCTATAGGCATATTATAAGCGGCGCTTAAGCTGTCGCCTAATACAAGAATTGTTTTTGAGTTAGCATTTAAGC
The DNA here is from genome assembly GCA_963976875.1 of uncultured Coxiellaceae bacterium. Lineage (GTDB taxonomy): Bacteria > Pseudomonadota > Gammaproteobacteria > Berkiellales > Berkiellaceae > Berkiella_A. Next base: position 54,040 of record CAXBML010000022.1, on the reverse strand, counting down.
ATACAGAAAAAAAAAGTGTAAATAGGCATGCAGCCCAATTTCGGGTAAAGTAAAAAAATACATTTTTATAAGGTGCGAGAATCAGCATGACAATCCTTCAAGCCAACGATTTGGCAAAAGTGATACAAACACCCAAAGGGGCATTACCCATATTAAACTCGGTTGACTTGAAGGTCAATCAAGCAGAAAGCGTGGCTATTTTAGGCGCATCGGGGTCAGGGAAAACAACTTTACTGGGTATATTGGCAGGTCTTGACTTACCATCAGCAGGTAGCCTACAGATTCAGGGAAAAGTTATTTCAACCATGGACGAATCGCAAAGAGCTTTATTTCGTTTAGAACATGTTGGATTTGTTTTTCAAAATTTTGAATTATTATCACACTTGACGGCTTTAGAAAATGTGGTTTTACCACTTGAACTAAATGGGAAAATGCATGAGTCCCAGCAAGCAGAAGCATTACTAGATCAACTTGGTTTAAAGGATCGTTATCACCATTATCCTGCACAGCTATCTGGTGGCGAGCAGCAAAGGGTTGCATTGGCGCGAGCCTATGTGACACAGCCGTCTATTTTATTTGCTGATGAGCCTACAGGCAGCTTAGATGAGCAGACAAGTGAAATTATTATTAAGCAGTTGTTTGATTTAAACCGGCAATGTGGCACAACGCTTATATTCATTACTCATGATCCCGTTTTAGCACAGAAATGTGATAGTTTGTATTCATTAAAAGAGGGGCGTTTAACAAAAATATGATATCAAAACAATTTATTTGGCGCACATTGCAAAGAGAAATTAAAACAATAGAACTGAAAATTGTCATGATTATTTTGTGTTTAACCACAATGTTTTTATTAATTATGACACTGGGCTTACAAAATGTCTCTTCACAGTTGCAAAATAACACTCAAAGTTTACTGGGTGGGCAGCTTATTTTAGAGTCTCCCTCTCCTATCCCAGAGCACATTATTGAACAAGCAGAAGCAAGAAAATTAACCTATACACAAAATATAGGTTTTTTCACGATGGCGAGTACACAGGAGAAGTTTTCTTTAGTGCAGATAGAGTCTTTTGATCCGATATTCCCTTTGGTAGGGGAATTAGAAATATATAAGAATAAACAAAAAGTTAAAGTTGAGAGTTTACCAGAAGAAGGTGAGATATGGGCCAGTGCCAGTTTTCTTAATAAGTTTAATGCCTCATTAGGAGAGGTTATTCAAATAGCAGACTATCCATTTAAACTGTCAGCTGAACTCGTCACTTTTCCATTTATGTTATCAAATACCAGTGCTTTTTCTCCTATTGTCTATATGCATAAAAAAGATGTGACAAAGCTTGATGTCATCCATCCAGGAAGTCGTGTTAATTACAGGTTGATACTTAAGGGGGAAAACAAAAATATTCAAGATTTTTTAAAGTCTGGCAATGTTAAAAAGGGTCAATTTAAAATTGTCACCCAAGAGACAGGTCGTCAAGCTATCGCAAAACCTTTTCAAACCGTTGAGCGATATTTGTCTGTTATCATCATAATTCAGAGTTTGTTAGCCAGTATTGTGATTGCGGTTAGTGTCTATGAATATGCAAAAAGACAGCGCCATGTTGTTGCTATTTTAAGGACATTGGGGGCAAGTCCACAAGCGGTATTAAGTTCGTATATTATTACTTTAATGAGCTTATCTGTCCTAATCATTATGATTAGTGTGATCCTAGGTTATTGTTTGCTTAATGGTTTGTTTTATATATGGCAACCCTTTGGTATTACAACGGCTCAATGGTATGGTTCGAGCTTTTATTTTACGGTATCTCTCGCTTTATTGATTGCTTTATGTTTTTCATTGCCTGCGATCTTGTCGTTAAAAAAAGTGCCCATTCAATCCATGCTCCGATCATCGCAAGCATTTGAATCGCATTACAAAATTATTTATTTGATTGCTTTTATCCTGATCATAGGTCTTGTTTGTCTTTATACACAAGATTTTGTAACACCTATTCGTTTGCTGGCCTTATTTTCTATTATGACAGCATTGGGGTTAGGCGTTTCTATGCTGATTTTCTTTGGTTTGCAGGGCGTTAGGAGAATTGGACCACATGTATTTCGATTTGCAGTAAATACATTATTAAAGCATAGATGGCAAGGAATCATGCAATGCACAATGTATACACTAATTTTCACACTGTTATTACTGAGTGCCATTATACAATGGGATATATTGAGTGCTTGGCGAGCACAGCTGCCAGAGGATACGCCAAATTATTTTTTAGTGAATGTCCAAGCAAATGAATTATCAACATTGAATCAGTGGTTTGATGAGAATCAGTTGTTAGGGATAACCTCTTATCCTGTAGTGAGAGCGCATTATTCTCATGTAAATGGCAAGCCGGTGAGCACTTGGGGGGCTGGGCAACGTGATCCGACAGCAAAGCGAGGGCTGCGTCGACCTATTAATTTGACCTGGATGTCGATATTACCTGAAAATAATGAATCTGTTGGGGGGGTTGACTGGTCCACGGTTCAGCCCGGTGATTTTGCTATTTCTATTGAGGCAGAGTTCGCTAAAAAACGAGACGTTTCTTTAGGCGATGTTTTAACATTTCAAATTCAAGATAAAGCTATTAATGGTAAAATCGTACATCTCAGAACGCTTTCCTGGCAATCATTTACGCCCAACTTTTTTATTATATTTCCACCCGATGTTTTGAATACATTTCCGCATACATTTATGAGCAGCTTTTACTTACCTGCAGTGGATGGACATAAAATTGGCGCCTTACACCAACGCTTTCCTCAAATCAGTATTATTGACTTAGACGCTATTTTGCAACAGCTGAGTAGTTGGATTTTCAAAATAGCGAATATTTTTGAAATTATCTTAAGTATCATATTAATGAGTGGCGTGTTACTGATGGCGATCATGATGAAAGCCACTTTAAAAGAACGGATTCATGAAAGTGCATTATTAAAATGTTTAGGCGCATCCGCTAGATTTTTAAAGAGTATGATTGTCATAGAATATGCTATTTTGGGTGCGGTGAGTGGCTTGGCTTCAGGACTTTTTGCGCAGATAATAATTCATGATATTGCCTATGATTATTTTAAGATAAATTATCAGATTGGTTGGAAGTGGATTTTGATTGGTTTTTTGGTGAGTACATTTTTATTAGTATCATTAGGTCTGCTGGGTTTTAGGCGTGTGATTAAAACGCCCTCAACGCAAGTTCTCAGAGGGACAATATAAGGATTTATATGAAAAATTCAGGAGATACAAAAAGCAAATCAGGACGTTTGGCGGCCCTAAAATCATGGTTACAAGCAGGCTATAATATTGGCTGGGACTTAGGGCAGGGCCTAACTTTGTTTCTGCCAAATGGGCTTTTTCAGCCATTCAAAAAAATTGCGCCAATACAAGAACGTCATGCCAAGTCAAAGCGAGCACACAGCCAAGCTTGGTGGCAGTCATTAGCCGCAACAGATAAATTTAACTATACTGCAAAACGCTTGATTAAAAATGGGCTGTTGACGCCCGCCATGTATCTTGCAAATTATATTGTCAGTCCTATCTTGGGTCTTTGCATGGGTTTTTTATCCATGTTCCCTGGATTGATAGGCGGACTGGTTTTTAATCAACATATTCGAAATCTAGAATATCATTATGCAATTAACGTGGTTGACCAACATAGCTCCACTGCTGTTTGGGGGGCATTAGGTATGGGGGCCATATTCACTTATACTGCCATGGGCGGCGGCTTTGGTATTCCAGGATTTACATTGCCTAGTTTTGGCTTGGCATCAGCTTTGACAGTTTCCCCTTTTCTCGCAAATTGGATCGTGCCAATGGCTGCTGCGTACGGCATTATGATTTTGTTGAGTGTGGGGCAAGCTATCGATCGGGTATATGATATCTCTAGATTGTTTGCATTTCATTCTGGAGCAAAGCAGACATGGTCTTTCCCATTAAAAGGCAAACTTAATTTTAGACTAAAAAATGAAGCGATTAAAGAGAGGACTAAAAGTTTGTGCCTCAGTGAGCTTGAGCAGATGGCTTCGCTGTATACAGAAAAAGCAGATGAATATAGACAGCAATTTGAGAAGGAACCTTATCAAGAGAACTTAACCCAAAAAGGCTTATTAACCCAATACGGTTTAATTGGCGAATTGTCAAAATTGATTGATGCGGTGGCTGATGCGCCTGATGAAGTCTCTAAAAATAAAATATTGGATCAACGCGAACAATCATTCTCTGAACGAATTAAGCATATAAAATAAGAGCAAAATAGAAATGATGAAAAAAATTTTTTGGAATGGCCTGCAAGCGTTTGTGCCTATTGTATTGACCGTTGCGACTGTGATTTGGGTGTTTAGAAATATTGAGGCATTTTTTGGTCGCTTCATTCAATACTTTATTCCATCAGAATACTACTTTGATGGTTTAGGTATTGTCGTTGGCATCGTTTTAGTGTTTATCGTGGGAATTCTGGTTAACGCATGGATGACCAAAAGTATCTATAATTTGGCAGACGCGATAGTCAAGAAAATTCCTTTTATTAAAGTGCTGTATAATGCGATTCAAGAGTTAATGCAGTTTTTCGATAAATCCAAAAAAAATCAAGCGCAACAAGCTGTTTTGGTGCCAACGGCTTTAGGTAAAGTATTGGGCTTTGTCACCAGAGAAGATTTATCTGCATTGCCTGAAGCGGTAGGTGGGGAAAGTCAGTGTTTGGTTTATATTCCGTTGAGTTATCAAATTGGTGGCGTCATGGTCGCCATCGCTAAAGACAAAATAGAAAAAATTGATTGGGATGTGAATCAAGCGATGAGCTTTGTTTTGACAGCGGGGATGTCGAGTGCGCCGGTGAAAAAATGATTATGGATCTTCACTTCTTCACCAGAGTTTAGTGCGAGCTGGGCCAGATGGCACTAAGCGTCTATAGATGCCGAGGCTTCAGATTCGGCAAGCCTATTTTTGCTTTCTGCCTGCATTTGTTTAAAATGCTTTCTGCAGGTGGCTAAATAGGTATCGTTACCACCAATAAGCACTTGGCTGCCATGCGTCACAGCATGGCCATTCTCATCAACACGTACATTCATAATGGCTTTTTTACCACAATGACAGACTGTTTTTATTTCTGAGACCTCATCTGCCCAGCCCAATAAATGTTGGCTGCCTGGAAATAAGTTACCTAAAAAATCAGTGCGTAAGCCGTAAGCCAGTACAGGTATTTTTAAAGTATCGACAACATCGCTTAATTGCCCTACCTGTTCTTTGGTGAGAAATTGTGCTTCATCAATAAGCACGCAAGCAAGTTTTTTAAGGGTAACTCTCTGTTCTTGGACGCAAGCAAGTAGGTTGAAATCTGCCGTAAAGGCAATTGCCTTGGCGTGCAGGCCAATTCTTGAGTGAATCTTACCTTCCTCAAAGCGGTTATCTAATTTAGGTGTAAATAGTATTGTCTCCATACCGCGTTCATTATAGTTGTAATCAGATTGCAGTAGGTTTGTACTTTTGCCTGCATTCATTGCAGAATAATAAAAATAAAGTTTAGCCATAATTTCCTCAGGCGTTATCTTGGGGCCAGTGTTTGTACACCCGTTCCAGTTGCCATTAAAACTTTATCGGCACCACGTTTGGCAAAAAGCCCGCAAGTTACAACGCCGACGATATTATTGATTTGCTCTTCTAAAGCAATAGGCAGTGTAATGTCCATATTGTAAACATCAAGTATGTGGTTGCCATTGTCTGTCACAACGCCTTCTCTATAGGCAGGATCACCGCCTATCTTGACGAGTTCACGAGCAACATAACTTCTGGCTAAAGGAATGACTTCGATGGGTAAAGGATGTTCACCTAATTTTAATTTATATTTACTTTCATCAATGATACAAATGAACTCTTTTGCAATAGCCGCAATAATTTTTTCTTTGGTTAGAGCTGCTCCACCGCCCTTAATCAGTTGGCAATGGTGGTTGCATTCATCTGCGCCATCGATGTAAAAATTAATAGCGCCTTCATTAATGCCCAGTATCGGTATGCCATTTTGTTTTAGCCTTTCTGCTGTTGCCTCAGAGCTAGGAACAGCTCCTTCAATTTTATGCTTGATAGTGGCGAGAGCATCAATAAAAAAATTAACAGTAGAGCCGGTGCCGACACCAATAATGCCATGTAGATTAAATTCATCTATGACAGCTTCAGCCACTTGTTGTTTTTGCATGTCTTGCTTATTCATAAAATATCCCTAATGCTAAGTTAATTTGCAACTACTCGCGCTTCTCTACTGCCTACGTTCCGCGGCTTGTCCGCGGAATCCATGTATCTAGATCCCGCGGACAAGCCGCGGGACGTAGAGAGTGGGCGAGCTGTTACGTTAATTTAATAATCATATCCCAGTGTGCTTTGGAAACTGGCATAATGGATAGGCGGTTACCTTTTCTGACTAATGCTAAATCACTTAACTGCGGTAAAAGTTTTAATTCACTCAGTGTAATCGTATCTTTAAATTTCTTTTTAAATTTAACGTCAACCATAAACCAGCGTGGTTTTTCTGGCGAGCTTTTGGGGTCATAATATTTTGATTGGCTATCAAAAGCCGTGTGATCTGGGTAGGCTGATTTCACAACCGTTGCTATGCCGACTATGCCGGGCACTTTGCAGTTAGAATGATAAAAGAAAACTTCATCGCCGGGTTTCATATCGTCACGCATAAAATTTCGTGCTTGATAGTTCCGCACGCCATCCCAGTGTTCAGTTTGGTTGGGCATTTGCTTTAAGTCATCAATGCCAAAAGTTTCGGGTTCTGATTTCATTAGCCAGTATTTTTTACTCATTAGAATAAAGCCCAAGGTAGTGATCTAAATAATATTTATTTTTATGTCTTATTGTACCATAGGATATGGAAAGTGAATTACAAGCCATATTTCAATCCGGGCGCTTTCCAGCGCCCCAACTGATCTTCATGTTTCAAAAAATGGGAGTACTTATTGCGCTTGTTTTAACTATGTAGACTGATTTGGTGTTCTTAATTAAGATGTCGCTATAATAAGGATGCCAGGGTGAAGGTGGCTCCTATGGTCGTAGCACCACTTAATCCCCCTAGGAGTAAACCATTAGTCGCACCTAACGTAACACAAGCAATAGGCGTTAAAAGCACATTCGCTATAACGTTAGTTGAGTTTGGACTATTCTCGATGCATTGATTAATCCTTGATTCTGTGTATATATTGGCAGTTATATATGCAATTAATGGTGTTAAAATCAATCCTGAAGCTAGTACCCCATTGTTAAAGCCACCGGAAATATATTTGTAATCAGAATCGTTAAGTTCTTGAATCATAATAATTATACCACTTGAGATTGTTTATCTTGTTAAGAATTATAAATTAGATTTTTTCCCAGGTTATAGAGGGTTGAAGCTTAATTAGCATGTATTTTTACTTGTTCTTAATTGTATGTCAATGGGGTTTTTTCTTATTGTTGTTGACTTTATCAGTAAATTTAAACCTGCTACTTCAATCATATCTATTTTTTTGATGGGGAATATATTTTTTTTTCGGTCACAACCGCATGCATTTTCACATCTTGCTTTGATGTTGGCACAGCTTGTATTTTTTGGAAATGGTAAGCAAGTCCAACTCTCGTAGGCTTTTTGTTATCTTTAAGGTTTTGGAAGGCGCGATCATAATAGCCTTTGCCCATGCCGAGTCTATTGCCGTATTTGTCAAAAGCAACAAGGGGAACAAATACAAGATCCAAAGTGTGTATGGAAATCAAATCCTTAGGCGTAGATTCAGGTTCCCAAATACCATATTGATTTTTAACCATGGGCATATTGGGCTGATAAGGGGCAAATTTTAATTTATGGGTACTTGAATCAACAATGGGTAGGAAAGCTTTTTTGCCTAATCTAAGAGAGGTTTGAATAATAGGCAGTGGATCAAGTTCGCCCTGTATAGCCATATAAAAAGCTATTTTTTGAGAATTAGTGAAGAATGGTTGTCGTGTAGCCTGAAGCCAAATAGACATGGCGGCAAACTTTTGTTGATGATCCGTGAGCTGCCGGCGCTTAGTTTTCATCCGTTGACGGATGATTTTTTTGTATTTCATGATTTCCTATTTTGCTGTTACTGGCAAAAAGGTGGCTTAACCCAGAGTGTCGCTACGCCCTTTGTCTCGAACCCTTTGGTTCAAGTGGGGACCTCGGTATCATTTCAGGCTTCCCACTCCAAGGTGGGCTTGCACAACAACGATAATGTTTGGTTCCCAAGTTTTATAGCATCGGCTCAAGTATCATTAGGTGTTTGGCAAACAGCCCAGATTAAGCCAGTTTATTCTGCTTCACTTGAAGCATGTTCTATTTCGCTTTGTTGCGTCTCAGTTGTCTTTTTAGCATCACCAAAATCCATAACAGACTGAAGGGGGGATGAATCTTCAGTACGAACAGTATTGCTTTTAGTTTGAACGCTAATAATAGCGTCGTCAATTTTATTTTGGAGTAATTTTATTCGATTACTCAAATCATCAACTGGCGCATCTGGCCCTTGGTGTATTGCAATAAGCTCATGGGCAATATTCAAAGCCGCCATAATCGCGATGCGTTCTGAACCAACAATACGACCATTGCGTTTTATTTGTCGCATTTGCTTATCTAAGTATCCTGCTGCCAGTTTTAATGAGTCCTCTTGATCTTTGGGACAAGCAATACGAAATTCCTTATCTAAAATACTAACGCAAGTACCTTTATCTAGTTCGCCCATTGACAGCACCCCAGTTGAAAATAAATTAATAGATTTTATTTACCCGTTTATTTTACCGGGTAGTTAATTAACAAAATCCAGTTTGGTAGACCTCATACTATATATATTAGGCTGCATCGGGGGAGGGGGTCAATACGTTTTGATGATTCTTAGGATGAGAGAGTATACACACGTATGATATGGGCCTTTAAATATTGTTGAGATTTTATCGCCATATTTTGCAGGTACACTCAATGATTTGTACCCATTAACCCATCAAAGATTTAAAGATATTTCGTGCTCGATTCTTAGTTATGATAAGCTTACAAACCGTTAGTGAAGCTGGAGAACCGTAATGCAGTCTGAGAATAGTTTGTTATCTACCTATAGTGATATTCAACCCATCATTGAGCGCTACCGTTCTAAAGTAACCGCCTCTTATTTATTTGGCTTCATATCAGCTAAAGTCATGCGAGGTGAATGGGATATTGAGCTAGCACTTGCAGATTTGCGTAGCCAGCTAAGTTTAAGCTTTGAACAAGAAAATGCATTTGCACCTGTTTGGGCTGAAATGTACACCGCAGGCAGCAACAGTTTGTCTTCTGAATACTTTGATTTGTCGGCCTTCCTGCCTGATGACGAACATCCTTTATCTATGCGCTTATTCTGTTTAGGAGATCTGATTAAAGGTTTGCTGAGCGGCTTAGATATGGAGGAATACGAAAAGTATTTTCAGGAAAATACTGCCATTCGCGAAATTGTACAAGATTTTCAAGCCATCACTGAAATAGACGTTGATGCAGATGATTCCAATGATAATGAAAAGCACTATATGGAAGTGGAAGAATATATTCGCATGGGCATTATGTTCTTAGCAGAGCATTCAATTGCTTTGATCCAAATCGCACAAGCACAAAACCAAGCCCAAGCAGAGCAAGTCCAACATTAGTCCAACATAAGCAAGGAATATAAGGATGATAGATTATCAGGCAAGAAGGGATAGCCTATTTCAATGTATGCATGACAATAGCTTAGCAGTTATTTCCAGTGCCACAGTGCAGCATCGTAATGGCGATGCGGAGCATTTATTTCGGCAAGATAGTTATTTTTCTTATTTAACGGGCTTTGAAGAGAGCTTTGCTGTCGCGGTTTTTTTAAAAGTAAATCAAAAAACGCATTATATTTTGTTTTGCCAAGACAAAAACCCAGAAAAAGAGCGTTGGACAGGCCATAGAATGGGAGTATTGGGGGCTCAATCGGAGCTTGGTGCCGATCATGCCTACCCTATTGCAGAGGCAGGAATTAAATTACCTCAGCTGTTCAAAGGGGTCCAAACACTTTATTATTTAGTGGGCGCACATCCTGCGTTTGAAGCCAAATTATTTTCTTGGGTGCAAAGTTTACGTCAAATGCAGCGACAAGGAATAGCGCCGCCAGAAAAATATATAGATTTACGCGTTATATTAGATGAATCTCGTCTGATTAAAGATAAATCAGAAATAGCCTGCATGCGAAAGGCTGCTGAAATCACGATGAATGGCCATCGACGCGCTATGCTAAAAGCAAAACCAGGTTTATATGAATACCATTTAGAGGCTGAGTTGCAATATGCTTTTTATCAAGGTGGTAGTCGTAGTCCGGCTTACAATTCTATCGTTGCAGCAGGTGCCAATGCCTGCATTTTGCATTATGTCAATAATAATTGTGAATTGAAAAATAATGATTTGGTCTTGATTGATGCGGGCGCTGAATACCAGAATTATGCTGCGGATGTGACAAGAACTTTTCCAGTCAATGGTCAGTTTAGTTCGGCACAACAAGCTATTTATGAATTAGTGCTCGCATCACAGCTTAAAGCGATAGAGATGATTAAACCCGGTGTTCCTTGGGGTGATTTGCAAACAAATATTGTTGAGGTTCTTGTTACAGGTCTCGTCGACTTAGGCGTCTTAACAGGTGATGTGGATGGTCTTATCGAGCGAGAAGCTTACAAGCCATTTTATATGCATAATAGTGGTCACTGGTTAGGCCTAGATGTTCATGATACAGGGGCCTATAAAATTAAAGGGGAATGGCGCCCACTAAAAGAAAATATGGTTTTAACCGTAGAGCCAGGAATATATATTGACCAAGATAATGAATCTGTGCCTGAAAAATGGCGAGGCATTGGTGTCCGTATCGAAGATGATGTTGTTGTCACAGATGTTGGCTCAGAAGTGTTAACAGATGCGTTACCGAAAAGTGTCAACGAGATCCAGCAGTTTATGCAATCTTAAAAATAAGAGGTTTTGTGGAAGCATATCGTTTTGGCATTATCGGTGGAGGCCTGGTTGGCTTAACAACTGCTTTGGCATTGAGCCAGCTATCACTGCCTATCGCTGTGATAGAGGCATTTGCATTGCCCAGTGCTAGAAAAGATAAAGCATCAATGGGAACAATTGCTTTGTCTTATGCCAGTATCGCTTTCTATAAAAAGTTAGGTATTTGGGATGCGTTAGAAAGTCATGCCATACCGATTCAATCTGTTCACGTCACAGTGCAAAGTGCCTTAGGTAGTACACGATTACAAGATCAAACGGTCGGTGCGCCTTATTTAGGATATGTTGTTGGTATCGATGATTTAAAACATATACTGTACACGGCATTAACAAAAAAAACACATTGTGATATTTACCCAAACGTCCGGTTAGACAATATTTCTTATACAAATAATCTCTGGCACATACAATGTAAAAACTCGTCATTGGATTTATCCACACAATTGCTCATTTCTGCAGAGGGCACTCAAAGCTGTGTTCGAGATAAGTTAAGGATGACTGAGGCACGTACGAATTATGCACACAAAGCCCTCATTTCCAATGTTAAATTATCTGATAATCTACAGGGTGTTGCCATAGAGCGATTTTTGAAAAAAGGCGCAATGGCACTATTACCCTGGCATGATAATTTAGCGGTCATGATCTTGTCGGGATCAGAATATGATATAGATGAGTTGAAAAAACTATCTGCTCCAGAGTTATTAGCTTATTGCCAAACACAATTAGGTTATCAAAACGGAATTATTCAAGAAATGGGGCAACATATTTGTGTGCCATTGCATATGCAGTTGGCAGAGCAACATTTTTATAAACAACTTGTTTTTTTAGGCAACTGCGTACATAGTATCCATCCTATTGCAGCGCAAGGTTTTAATTTGAGCATTAGAGATATTCAGAGGCTACAAACAAGCATCTGTTCAAGCGATAGTACTTGTTGGGGCAGCTCTCTTGATGATATTGCGAAATATGTTGAAGCCACACAGCAAGATCAAAAAAATATTATTCTAGCCACAGATACCATTGCGAAGGCGGTTCATGCGATCCCTGCACCTTTTAAAGCATTCGGGATTAATATTTTTGAACATATACCATTTATAAAAAAGCAAATGGCAATGTACAGCATGGGCTTAGGGGTATAAGCGATGGTAAAACAAAGTGGTCAAGTTGACATTATCATTAATGGTGCAGGGATGGTCGGATTGAGCCTTGCATTAGCATTGGGACAAGCTGGTTTTCAAGTGCTCGTCGTGGAAGCTCAAAATATAACAGACAATGTGCTCAGTCAAGACGAATCATGTGATTTGCGCGTTGTGGCTATAGCCAAAAGTACTGTACGATTTTTTGAACAGCTAGGTGTTTGGGGACAGATTAAAAGTTTTCGTTTGGGGCAAATGGAAAACATGCGTGTATGGGATCAAGAATTTTCTGGTCGTGTCGATTTTTTTTCAGCGCAAGTGTTAGAAGAAAACTTAGGCTATATTGTTGAGCAAAAAAATATATTACACGCTTTGCGTTGCACTTTGAAAAAACTATCTAATGTTAAAGTTCGAACAAACAGTGCGTTGCAGCAGGTGCAAAAAGACCCCAGTTTTGTTTATTGCAACCTATCGGAAAAAGAAAGGCTTACGGCTAAGCTATTAGTCGGGTGTGATGGCGGCAATTCTTGGGTACGCAATATCTCAGATATTCAAGCACATGTTCTGTCTTATCAACAACAAGCCATCGTGGCGACCATACAAAGCAAAGAGCCTCATAATTATACCGCCTATCAACGCTTTAATCGGACAGGTGCTCTTGCCTTACTGCCTTTGTATCAAGACAATCTATTATCTATTGTCTGGAGTGCGCATGAGGATTTAATCCCTGGGCTATTAGCACTATCTCATAGGGCATTTGAAGTTAAGCTAACGAAAGAAATAGATGAAGTCTTGGGGCCTTTAGCATTAAAAAGTCAACGAGTGGCTTTTCCATTGAAGCAATCACATGCTAAAAGCTATGTAGCAGACCGGGTAGTCTTATTAGGTGATGCGGCTCATACTTTTCATCCGCTGGCAGGGCAAGGCGTTAATTTTGGTTTAAAAGATGCTCAAGTATTAGCAGCCGTGTTGGCAGAAGCGAAGCACAAGAAACGAGATATTGGTTTACCTTATTTATTAAAACGTTATGAGCGAAAAAGAAGGTTGCATAATCAAATGATGATCTACTTAATGCGAGCATTTAAAGAGGGGTTTGGCACCTCACATACTGCAACAACATTCTTGCGAAACGAAGGATTAGATTTAGTCAATCGCACGAGTCTATTCAAGCAATTTTTTATTAAAAATGCCTTAGGATAAACAAAACAGAAAGAAGAGCACAGTGTCGCAAGGCATTCAGCAAGGATTATAAAAAAAGTAATAAGAACAAAGGAGTTGTATTATGTTAAAAAGAACGCCATTATTTGAACAACACTTAGCTTTAGGGGCTAAAATGGTGCCTTTTGCAGGCTGGGAAATGCCATTGCAATATGGTTCTTTAGTAGAAGAACATCACATGGTACGCAAAATGGCCGGTGTTTTCGATGTTTCTCATATGCGAGCTGTCGATATTGAAGGTGCCCAAGCATCTGCATTTCTAAGATATTTATTAGCCAATAATATTTCAAAGCTCAAAGAAAATGGTCAAGCGCTCTATGGCTGCATGCTCAATCACCAAGCAAAAATATTAGATGACTTGATTACTTACCGAATTAAAGACGATTACTATCGCATTGTGATTAATGCGGGAACAACCGAAAATGATTTGGACTGGATCAAAACCAATGCTGTATCTTTTCAAGTAGAGATTACCCCACGTTATGACTTGGCTATGCTGGCGATACAAGGGCCAGAAGCATTTGCTAAGTTAAAGACACTTTTACCCCAAACATTTTATCAATCGATTGAGGCGCTCAGGCCTTTTAAAACTTTGATGCATGATAATTGGATGGTGGCTCGTACCGGGTATACAGGCGAAGATGGTGTAGAGATATTATTACCTAACGAAGACGCAACACAATTTTGGAATTTATTGATAGAAGCGGGTGTGGCACCCATTGGTTTAGGGGCTAGAGATACGTTACGTTTAGAGGCAGGCTTAAATTTATATGGGCAGGATATGGATGATACGGTCACCCCGCTCACGTCTAATTTAGCTTGGACCGTTGACACAAAAGATGTGGATCGAGACTTTATTGGGAAGGCAGCTTATCTGCAACAAAAGGATCAAGACGCCAAAGAGAAGCTCGTTGGTGTCGTGTTGGCGGATAAAGGCGTGTTAAGACCTAATATGAAAGTTTATCAAGATCAAGCTGGCACACAGCAAATAGGCATGCTAACTAGCGGCACCTTCTCTCCTACCTTATCTGTGGGTATAGGCTTTGCAAGAATTCATTCTCAAGAAGAAGATACTTGCTGGGTCGCCATGCGAGGAAAAACAATACAGGCTAAAATCATTCGTCCGCCATTTCTTAAGGCGGGAAAAGCCAACTTTGATATCGACACAATAATAAAGTAAATTTTAAAGGAGCAATAATCGTGTCTAATACACCAGCAGAGCTAAAATACACAGCCACACATGAATGGGCTGAAAAAATGAGTGACATAGAAATTAAAATTGGCATCACAGATCACGCCCAGGCTTTATTGGGCGATATTGTTTTTGTGGAGCTACCTGAAGTTGGACAAACTGTTGTAGCAGGAGAAGAGTGTGGTGTGATTGAGTCTGTGAAGGCCGCAAGTGATTTTTATGCGCCTATTTCTGGTGAAGTCGTAGCCGTAAATGAAGCCTTGGTAGACAACCCAAATATGATTAATGAAGATGCTTATCATTCTGGTTGGATTGTACAGATACAAGCCAATGATATGCAGGATTGGGAAGAGTTAATGGATGCTCAAAGCTATCTAGATATAGTAGCTGAAAGCGCTTAAGGAGTTAAGAATGCCATTTATCCCACATACAGAAGAAGAAGTGAGCGAAATGCTCCGCGTAATTGGCGTGCCCGAAATGGAATCATTATTTTCTGAAATACCAGAAAGTTTGAAAGTAAAGCAAGCGTTGGATTTGCCACCTGGCATGACAGAAATGCAAATATCGCAGCATGCACGAGCGCGAGGCAATGAAAATAGCTTGATAGCTTGTTATTTGGGCGCAGGAAGCTACGATCATTTTATTCCTGCTTGTGTTTGGGACTTAACCTCACGGGGTGAGTTTATGACGGCGTATACGCCGTACCAAGCAGAGGCTTCTCAAGGAAACTTACAGCTGTTGTGGGAATATCAAACGATGATGGCCTCTTTGATGGGGCTGCCTGTCTCAAATGCATCATTGTACGATGGTGCAAGTGCATTGGCCGAGTCGGTATTAATGGCATTGAGATCACGCCGACAAAAATCCATGTCTGTTTGGGTGCCGATGGCGTTGCATCCACACTACAGACAAACACTTGAGGCTATTTTAAAGCCCCAAAATATTGCTTTGGTAGAGATTCCATATCATTTAGAAACAGGGTTACTGAATACTTCCGCTTTAGAAGCGGAGCTTAAGCAAGGAACGGCTTGTGATGTGTTAATTGTCTCTCAACCGAATTTTTTTGGTGGGTTAGAAACAGTTGATGAATTAACGGACTGGGCCCATAAGCAATCGGCGATGGTGATTGGGCATGTGAATCCTATGGCGATGAACTTATTAAAGCCACCAGGGGAATGGGGCCAAAAAGGGGCCGATATTGCTTGTGGCGAAGGACAGCCACTAGGTGTGCCAATGAATTTTGGTGGACCTTATTTTGGGTTTATGTGTTGTCAGCAAGCATTGATTCGCCAAATGCCAGGTCGTTTAGTTGGTAGAACAATTGATCATACTGGACAACCCGGTTTTACTCTGACGCTACAGGCTCGGGAGCAACACATTCGTCGCGGGAAAGCGACATCTAACATTTGCACTAACCAAGGGTTATTAGTGACTGCAGCAACCATATACATGAGTGTGATGGGGCCAGAAGGCTTGAAGCGTGTCGCCTACCAATCCTACAAACAAGCTGAAAAATTATATGAAAAATTACTAGCGGTGAATGGTATTAGCGCTGTATTTGAGTGTGCACGCTTTCACGAATTCGTTATTAGAGTGAAAACCCCACCAAAACAGGTTGTAGAAAAAATGCAAGAAGCGAGTATCCAGGCGGGGGTTGCATTATGTGACTATTATGCTGAGCTGGACAATACATTATTGGTTTGTGTGACTGAAACTAAGACTGACGAGATGTTAGATCATTATGTTGATACGATAGATCAGTTGTTAAATGCTTAGATTTTGAGACAAGGAATGAATATGGTTATCTTTGAAAAAAGCACAAAAAATCGGAGAGCACATTCTCAAATGCCAGGTGAGATTGGGGCGTGTCAGATTCCAGAGCACATGATGCGGCAATCCAAGCCTTGTTTACCCGAGTTATCTGAATTAGAAGTCGTGCGGCATTTCACTCGGCTGTCACAAAAAAACTTTAGCATCGATACAAACTTTTATCCTTTAGGATCTTGTACAATGAAATACAATCCTAGGGGTGTGCATCATTTAGCGATGCAACCTTGTTTCACCCAGCTGCACCCCTTATCCGATGAGTCATTATCACAAGGCACTATGGCGTGCTTGTATGATTTACAGGAAAGTATTAAGACATTAACAGGAATGCATGGCATATCTTTAACGCCAATGGCGGGGGCACAAGGTGAGTTTGCGGGCGTTCGTATGATTAAGGCATATCATGATGCGCAAGAAGATTTTGCTCGAGATGAAATGATAGTGACAGATTCTGCGCATGGTACAAACCCTGCTTCTGCTGTTATGTGTGGCTATAAGATAAAAGAAGTGCCCACCAATGCAGAGGGAGATGTGGATATTGGAGCCCTCAAGAAAATATTAGGGCCGAAAACAGCGGGTATTATGTTAACCAATCCATCCACGTTAGGACTATTCGAAAAAAATATTATAGAAGTCTCACAAGCTGTTCATGAAGTAGGTGGCTTGTTATATTACGATGGTGCGAACTTAAATGCTATTTTGGGTAAAGTGCGCCCTGGTGATATGGGGTTTGATGTCATGCACTTGAATTTGCATAAAACTTTTGCAACGCCTCATGGTGGAGGTGGCCCAGGTAGTGGGCCGGTTGCTTGTGCAGAACGGTTAACACCATTTTTGCCTTTGCCAGTGGTTCAACTGCATCATACAGGGAATTATCGATGGTTGAATGAGCGCGACTGTCCACAAACCATTGGCCGTTTGTCTACTTACATGGGCAATGCAGGTATTTTACTACGGGCATATTTTTATGTGCGCATGCTAGGGCAAGAAGGGGTGACTCGAGTAAGCCAATTTGCAAGCTTGAATGCCAACTATTTGTTGACCAAATTAAAAGCGATTGGCTTTGATGCTGCCTTTCCACATCGGCGAGCAACGCACGAGTTTATTTTAACATTGTCTAAGCAAAGCAAATCGACCCATATTTCCGCATTGGATGTCGCTAAAAAAATGTTAGATGAAGGCATACATGCGCCGACTGTCTATTTTCCATTATTAATTCCTGAATGCTTATTGATTGAGCCTACTGAAACGGAATCTAAGCAAATGATGGATCATATGGTTCATGTTATGGCTCAGATTTGGGACGATATGTATGAAAATCCAGAACGATTGAAAGAGGCGCCAAAAAGTTTATCTTGCGGTCGTTTGGATGAAGTGAAAGCCGCAAGAGAATTGGATTTAACTTGGACAGATAGTAAAAGTTAGAAACTTAAAAAGTTTTGGGGTAGTGATTTGTTTGTAAGAATGTTGTGTTGTTATGTAAATAGACATTGGCATCTACAAAGTTTTCGGTTACTATCCTTAGAACCTTTTCGAATTAAAGGTTCAGTTAGCCTTTATAATAATAATCTTTTTTAAGGTGATTAAGGACGATTTCCATGCGAGTGAAAGCCGTACAATTAGCATCATTATTTCTTCTCTCCCTGGCTGTAAATACAGGAGCACAAGCGGAACAACGTAGTCACTTTTTAGTGGGTGCTGAAGCTGGTGTAGAAGCCAGACATACACATTATAATTTTGATTATGTTCTAACTTCTAATGCCGTTGCTGGAACAGCTGGAAATTTGCAGCGTAACCAAACTCGTGTTGTCGATACGGGTAGTTTTTTAGGTTTACTTACAGGTTGGCAAATTCAATGTGGTAGAACATTGCTCGGCGTGGAAGGTAGTGTTGATTTTCATAGCTTTGAAGAAACTAAGCAAACATTGTTTGCGGATAATGTTGCTGTTAATGCAGCGTTAACTACACCTTATCTTGCAACTGCAAAATATGAGCGTGGAGCAGCATACCAACTTTCTGGCCGTGCGGGCTGGTGGTTGACACCTTTCTTTATGCCATATGTCAGATTGGGCTTGCAATACAGCCGTGATCAAATCACCTTTACTGCACCTGTTCGTCAGATTGTGTCTGCGGCCAATCCAGGTAATCCATCTTTTTCTCAAAAAACGGATGTTTGGAGTGGTGTCGGTGGTATTGGGGTAGAAATCCCAGCATTTGGTCCAACATCTGTTAGGGTTGAGTTTGATTACATCTACTCACCTAGCAATTCTTGGTCAGATACTGTTGGTTTGATGCAAGGTACGCACAGAGTTGATCATCCAAAATCTTATGTGGGTAAAGCTTCTTGGGTTTGGAACTTCGCCTAAGCACGTAAGTTATTTGTGTTAGATGAATTATATGAAAAGCCGAGCATTGCTCGGCTTTTTTCTTGTAAGTCAGAATTAAATTGTTAGAATCAAATTATTAATTTTTTATTTAAGGTGCGGTATGAATAAGTTAGCAACTGCTTTATATCTTTCTACGGTTTTAGCTGCCGTGACTCCAGTAGCCAATGCTTATTGGGAGTACAATTATCTTCTTGGCGCGTCAGCAGGTTATGCTGATTTGGGTGGAAATATAAACTATTCTACAACTGAGGCTTTGAGATCATCCCAGATGTTATCCCATTCTGGTAATGGTTTTATTTGGGGGGTATTGGGTGGCGTACAAGCAACTTGTAATAATTGGTTGTTTGGTGCTGAATTAAGTTTAGACTGGCATGATTTTGAAGAGAGCTCTCAGTATGCAGTGATGACGGCGAATATGGCTAACGTTGATGTGCCAGGGGTTGTCAATGCACGTTATGACAGAGGCACAATAGTTGGTTTTAGTTTGAGAGCCGGCTATGAAATGGCGCCTTTCTTTCTACCTTACTTTCGAGTCGGTGGGGAAACCAGTAATGATAAGTTCTCGACTTATGGATCATTTGTTACCGCAGGGTCACCATTCTTTAATCTAGAAGACTCAAAAAATGTGTACCGCTTTTTACTGGGCATTGGGGTAGAGCTACCGCTTAGAACCATTCCAGGTTTAGCTTTTAGAGGTGAATATAATTATCACAGCAAAGGTAAGGTGATTAAATCAGAAGGCCCTACTTCTATTGGTGCAACAAACGTTATAACAAGCATGAAGCCAGATACGCATGCGGCAAAATTTTCTGTTGTATGGAACTTTGTTTAGAATTTAATTAACTTTTATAAATCTTCATCGAGATTTCTTAAATGGTTTTTTGATGAGCGAAGCAAATCAGTTTCCTCTCCCAATTCTGGGAGAGGACGGCCATAGGCCTGGTGAGGGTTAAGTTGGGATAGCCATCAGTAACCCTCACCGGGTTTATTACGCTTTCGCTTAGAAAACCACCCTCTCCCAGAATTGGGAGAGGAAACTGATTCGCTTCGCTCTTCCCTATAAAAATTTAATGGGACACCCACATTAAATTCCCCTCTAAATTATTTTTAACAATCATTCCTGCCCCTTTTCTTTGGAAGATTATGTTAAAATTGCTGCAAAGCATTATTTGGTGATTTGCTTAGTTTGCCGCCTTTGTGGAAAAATAGACACAATCAGAGTTATTGGATTTCTAGTTTGTGATAGATGAAGACGGTTTCAGACAAAATGTTGGCATTATATTAGTTAACAAACACAAAGAGTTTTTTTGGGGCAAACGCATAGGGCAAGATGCTTGGCAGTTTCCACAAGGCGGCGTTAATGCCGATGAAACTGCGGAGCAAGCACTATTTCGTGAGTTAGAGGAAGAAGTTGGCCTTAAAGAAAAAGATGTTAAAGTCATAGCTTGCACCGCTGATTGGCTAAAGTATTTATTGCCTAAGAGATTGGTTCGGGTTGATTCCAGTCCCCTTTGTATTGGCCAAAAACAAAAATGGTTCTTGTTAAGCCTTGAGTCAGATGAAAGCCAAATAAAGCTAGATGAATGCGTTAAGCCGGAGTTTGATGATTGGCGTTGGGTAAGTTATTGGTTTCCCTTGCATCAGGTAGTCGCTTTTAAGCGAGAGGTATACCGGCAAGCATTGTTGGAATTTTTTCCCCTTATGATGCAGCGGCATATAAAAAATTATTTATTAGATCCTTTAGATTAATTAAATATATTTAGCTGGTTAGCAATCTTTTTCCGCGGAAGACATATTTCATTTAAGCCATATTTAAAGACCCATGGGAGGGGCTGTTGCTTAATGTACTGAGGCAAATTGTACAAGAAGTTAATGAAGCGCAAGATCTTCAAGAAGTCTTGGGTATTATGGTGCAGCGTATTTCAGAAACTATTCAAACAGAGGCTTGCTCTGTTTATTTAGCAGACAAGCGACAAAATCATTACAAACTTGCTGCATCAATAGGCTTTAGCGAAGGCATTGATGGCAAAGTGATTATTGGATTCTCTGAAGGTTTAGTGGGTTTAGTGGGGGAAAGAGAAGAGCCCATAAATTTATCTCATGCAAGTCAGCATAAACGTTATCGTTATTTTCCAGAAACAGGTGAAGAAAAATATCAAGCTTTTTTAGGTGTGCCAATTATTCATCAACGAAAACTGGTGGGTATTGTGGTCGTTCAGCAAAGAGATCCCCGCCGCTTTGATGAGGGAGAAGTTGCTTTTTTAGTGACGGTGTCAGCACAACTGGCTGGTATTATTGCCCATGCGCACATCTCTGGCATGCTAGATGAGTTTAATGAGCCAGAAACAACTGAAATTCATATTAATACTATTAGTGGAATTCCGGCTGCCTCCGGTGTTGGTATTGGTGAAGTAGTTGTTGTAGATGAGCATGCCGATCTGAAAGCAGTCAGAGATAAAGCTGTTGATGATATTCCAGCAGAAGTCGCTCGCTTTAAGGTAGCCTTGCAACGTACCCATGATGATATTTCTAAACTTCAATCTCGTCTGGAGCTGAGCTTGTTGCCAGAGGAAAAGAGTTTATTTGATGCTTATCTAAGTATCTTAGGCAGCCAAAGTTTAAAATCTGACATAATTGAGCTGATAGAACAGAACCATTGGGCGCCCTGGGCCTTAAGAACGGTTATTAAAAAGCATGTACGTAAATTCGAAGCAATGGATGACTTATATTTACGTGAGCGAGCAACGGATATTAAAGATTTGGGGCAACGTGTTTTAGCGAATTTACAAAGCGATACACACAAATTTAAAATTTACCCAGAGCAAACCATTTTAATTGGTGAGAATGTGACTGCCTCGATGTTAGCAGAGGTGCCGCAAGAGTCTATAGTGGCCGTTGTATCCGCTAAAGGTTCTGCAAATGCACATGTTGCGATACTTGCAAGAGCGATGGGCGTGCCAGCTGTTATGGGTGTTAGTGGGTTACCCACCCATAAGCTGGAAGGTAAATGCATTATTGTAGATGGCTATAATGGTGAAATTTTCACTAGCCCCAGCGAGTCTATGCAACAAGATTTTGCTCGATTGGCTGAAGAAGAGAAAGAACTATACCAAGGTTTAAGCGAGCTTCGAGAATTACGAGCAGAAACGCCAGATGGTGTACGAATACCATTGTGTGTGAATGCAGGACTCGTGACGGACATACGCCCTGCATTACAAGCCGGAGCTGAGGGCGTAGGACTTTATAGAACAGAAGTGCCTTTCATGATCCGAGATCGTTTCCCTGGGGAAGATGAGCAATGTTTAATATATCGACAACTGTTGGAAAATTTTGGTAAACGAGACGTTACCATTCGGACGTTAGATGTCGGGGGAGATAAGATGTTGCCTTATTTCCCTATAGAAGAAGAAAACCCTTATTTAGGGTGGCGCGGCGTACGTGTGACGCTCGATCATCCTGAAATTTTTTTGGTGCAATTAAGAGCGATGTTGCGGGCCAGCGAGGGATTAAATAACTTACGTGTTATGTTTCCCATGGTTTCTAGCTTGCAAGAACTAGAAGAATGTTTGCGCTTATTGCGACAAGCACATCGAGAAGTCGTTGATGAGGGAGTTATCGCTCAGTTTCCTAAAACGGGGGTTATGATAGAAGTCCCCTCTGCGGTTTTCCAAATTAAAGTATTAGCACAAAAAGTCGATTTTGTTTCTATTGGTAGCAACGATCTGACGCAGTATATATTGGCGGTTGATCGTAATAATACTTATGTTGCGAATATGTTTGATTCTTTGCATCCTGCGGTTATTATGGCGATTCAATTGGTCGTGGATGGCGCGCATGCTCAAGGCAAAAAAGTCAGTGTTTGTGGAGAAATGGCTGGCGACCCCGCGGCTATTATATTGTTGTTAGGCTTAGGCATCGATGTGCTCAGCATGAATGCGCATAGTTTACCTAGAGTGAAGTGGATTATTCGTAATTTTACGATGACACGAGCTAAACAACTACTTGAGGAAGTGAAGAACTTTCATCAATCGAGTGAGATACGCTTACACCTAGAAAAAGCACTAGAAGATGCTGGGCTAGGCGGTCTGGTTCGGGCTGGTAAGTAAATACAAATGTTAACGCTCATACTTTATGCAATTCTAACCGGCGCACTTGCCGGAATCCTGCCGGGGTTATTTGGTATCGGCGGCGGTGTTGTATTAGTGCCGATGATTAATTTTTTTCTCATTCATCAAGGTTTCCCCGCAGAGAACATTATGCACTATGCTGTGGGCACATCTTTAGCCACAATGGTGTTTAGTACGGCTTCAGCGAGTTATTTTCAAATCAGAAGAGGCTTTGCGCTCTGGCCCTATGTTAAATATATCGCGCCGTTTATGATTCTGGGCGGTATAATTGGCGTAGGATTAGGTGATTACTTTTCCAATATCATATTAAAAACTGCTTTTAGTGGATTTTGTATTTTAATGGCGATTAACTTTACGTTTGCACCCTCATCTGAAATGACATCACGTAGCACATTATCTAAAGCACATTTAGGGTTTGGTTTTTTGGGCTTAGGCGTGGGGATTTGCTCTGGGCTAGCAGGTATTGGGGGCGGGGTTTTACTGCTCCCCGTATTAACGCGGTTAGGCTGGCCCCTAAAAAAAGTTGGAGGACTAGCCGCAATTTGCACGTTCCCGACAGTATTATTTGCAGCGTGCAGCGCGATGTACTTTGGGAGTGACCTGAACTATCAGCCCACAATGCCCCATATAGGTTATGTTTTGTGGCCCCTAGCCTTAATACAAGGGGTGGTAAGCATTTTAACTGCATATGTGGGGGTGCACCTAGCCCATATTTTACCTGGCAAATGGTTAAAAAGAATCTTAGCTTGCTTATTACTATTGATCTCTGGACTAATGTTTCCTTGGAAGTGATATACTCATAGCCATTTTATAATACTTCGCTATTGGGCATCATCGGGGCAATATCGCAGCATGTTACAGTATCCTAACTTCAATCCAGTCATCATTCAAATCACAGATAGCTTACAAATTCGCTGGTATGGAGTGATGTATTTACTTGCATTTGCTTCCTGCTGGCTAATGTTGCGATATAAAACACGAAAATTGCCCGGCTGGGAAAATTCAGATAGGGTGAGTGATTTAATTTTCTACGCTGCTTTCGGCGTGATATTAGGTGGACGACTAGGTTACATGTTGTTCTATTCTATGCCACATTTAATTCAAGAACCGCTAGCTATTTTTAGAATTTGGGAAGGCGGTATGTCTTTCCATGGCGGTTTGATTGGAGTGATTATCTCCGTTATCTTTTTCGCTAGAAAATATAAGCTGCCTGTATTAATGTTAGGGGATATTATTTTTCCCTGTGTTCCCATCGCTTTGGCAGCAGGAAGATTAGGTAACTTTATTAATAGCGAATTATGGGGCAGAGTTACAGAAGTACCTTGGGGAATGGTTTTCCCCAATGGTGGTCCTTTGGCAAGACATCCCTCCCAACTATACGCCATAGCCTTAGAAGGCCTTTTGTTATTTATAATATTAGCCATATATTCTCGTAAACCACGTAAACCTGGAAAGGTATCCGGTATGTTTTTAATGGGTTATGGTGCAATACGTGTTTTTGAAGAATTCTTTCGTCAACCTGATCCACAATATGGTTATTTGTTTGGTGGTTGGTTAACCATGGGACAAATTTTGTGTGTACCGATGTTTATTGTAGGATTGATTTTATTTATCAGAGCTGGCAAATTGAGTATTTGCCCCAAAGTGTGTAACAGCTAAGAGTGGCCTAATGAAACAATATTTAGAGTTAATGCAGCAAGTTTTGAATCAGGGCAATGAGAAGAGTGATCGGACCGGAACGGGTACTGTGAGCCTTTTTGGGCATCAAATGCGATTTGATCTCTCTAAGGGGTTTCCCCTGGTGACAACTAAAAAATGTCATTTGCGCTCCATTATTCATGAGTTGTTATGGTTTTTGCGCGGTGAGACCAATATTGCTTACCTTAAAGAAAATAACGTTAAAATTTGGGATGATTGGGCTGATAGTGAAGGTAACTTGGGGCCTGTTTATGGTAAGCAGTGGCGTTCTTGGGCGACACCCAATGGGCAGGTTATCGATCAAATTGCCAATGTTATTCATGCGATAAAGACGACACCTGATTCTAGGCGCTTAATTGTCAGTGCCTGGAATGTGGCGGATGTGGATAATATGGCCTTACCACCTTGCCATTTACTATTTCAATTTTATGTGGCCAATGGCAAATTATCTTGTCAGTTATATCAACGTAGTGCGGATATATTTTTAGGCGTGCCTTTTAATATCGCTTCTTATGCATTATTAACAATGATGATGGCGCAAGTAACGGGATTACAAGTGGGCGATTTTGTACACACCATAGGGGATGCACATTTGTATTCTAACCATGTAGAGCAAGCACAAACACAATTAGCACGTGAGCCTTTTCCGCTACCTAAAATGATATTGAATCCAGAGATTAAAAATATCAATGACTTTAGGTTTGAGGATTTTGTGTTGCAAGATTATCAATCTCATCCACATATAAAAGCCCCTATTGCGGTATAGTGAGTTATCAATGCAGTTAAGCTTAATTGTGGCTATGTCTAAAAACAATGCGATTGGTCTAAATGGTACAATGCCATGGCACTTGCCCAGAGATTTAAAACATTTTAAATCCACAACCATGGGTAAGCCCATCGTGATGGGGCGCACCACCTTCGAATCATTACCTTGTGTATTACCAGGGCGCACAAATATTATTCTGACACATAATAAAGCGTACCAAGCCCCTGGCTGTGTGGTTTGTCACAGTAAAGAGCAAATATTAGATTATTGCGAAGACGAGCCGGAAATTATGATTGTGGGTGGGGCAAAAATCTATGAACTATTCTTACCCGAAGTCAGTACAATCTATTTAACCCGTGTACACATGGATGTGGAAGGGGACACCTATTTTCCGGCCTTAGAACAAAGTATGTGGATAGAAGAGTCTTGTACATTTTATCCTAAAGATGACAAAAACGAGTTTGATTGTAGTTTCATCACATTGAGAAAATAGTCTAGTTTATATATGACTTTCTTTTTGTGGGGACAATCAAAATATAATCCATCACAAGTAGTTAAGGAAGACAGATTATGCTAATACGAAATTCATTAATACATTGCATTCGGAAAATAAAAGAATTTTTGCAAAAAGATATTGGTGAAAAATATGAGCATCAACTCGCCCAAAAATTTAAATATGAAGGTACAACGGTTAGTCATAAAGTTATTTCTGGGGCTAGTCTAGCCAGAGAACCTTTAAGGCGGTCCTCATCTAGTAGTCTATCAGTTGCAGATAACGCCGAGAAACCCGGTATAGATGAAGCAAAAGAAGGAGAGATGGGTGACGGGCAAGAAGCCAGTGCGCAGGCGTTGGCACGGTCTCTTTCTGAATTACAAATTGCTGAAGAAAATGATGCGAGCACGGTTGCAGCAAGCTCTGCAATAGTTGCAGATGACGCCGAGAAACCCGGCATAGATGAAGCAAAAAA
The DNA here is from genome assembly GCA_963976875.1 of uncultured Coxiellaceae bacterium. GTDB lineage: Bacteria > Pseudomonadota > Gammaproteobacteria > Berkiellales > Berkiellaceae > Berkiella_A. The sequence goes on along the minus strand of CAXBML010000022.1, from coordinate 27,679 downwards.
ACAAGTATCACCATTATCCGTAGATAGAGATGAAGCAAAAAAAGGCGAAATTGGTGACGGGCAAGAAGCCAGTGCGCAGGCGTTGGCACGGTCTCTTTCTGAATTACAAATTGCTGAAGAAAATGATGCCAGCACAGTTGCAGCAAGCTCTGCAATGGCGCGAACGCCAAGCCCAATATTAATGAGTCGCGGTACTGGGCGTGAGAGTGGCTCACCTAAATTGACTTCCCACTTATTGAGGGGAAACCCTGTTGATGCTCAAAGACTCAAAAATGGGGAAACATGGGGGGCCGTCATGAATATGGATTTAGATTCATTTCGAGATTGCTATATTAATACGCTAAAAGGTGTCGCGCTAGAAGATATGAAGCGTTTAGTTCTGATAAGATTTTTAAGGGCGTTGGACAGAATAGAGGCAAATAATGATTTACCGGATATTGAATTAAAAGCGTTAGTAGATGTTCAGGTTGCTGAAGCGCTTGACCTGTTAGCATTTGTGCGAGATGGGGCTGCCTATACCCCAATACGTGGTTTCAGGATTGAGCATGGTGAGGGAGAGTCAGAGTTCCATGTTCGAGCAACAAAATTTACTTTGGATCAGACGGAAGCCGAGATGCAGCGAATTTCTTCTGAACAATATAAACTGCCTTGTAATATTTTTGATTTAACGAATGAGATGTTAAATTCAAAAAATGTTTTGCTACTAGCGCTGAATACGGGATTTGGATATTTGGCAGAAAGCTTTTTTTATGAGAGCAGAGCCTTGGCCATTCAGGCAAAATATTCTCAGCTTAACCTATCAGCACATTATTCTTATCTTTGGGAAATGCAGTTCTCATCTGAATTGGCCCACAGAAAAAGACAACATTGGATGACAACAAACAACAACTTGAAAAGTGAGTTATCGGATGCAACTTTTTCAAAAGAAGGGGCATTTACTTTTCCGGGTGGTGAAACCGCATACTTGCAAACAGCAGAACAGGTCATCACGGCCCAGCAAAGAAGTGCTGAATTATTAAGGCGAAATAAAACTGGCCGTAAGGAACGATTAGACCTTTCTTACGATGTTATTTTAACCGATTTGGCACGCCGGTTCCAAAGTCGGAGTCGTGTGGCTATGTAGCGATATTCGAGTTTGACACTTTATTTTATATTGAAAAACCCCCCAGACTCCGTATAATGGGGGGATTATATTTTAGTTAATTATCTATCTTTTAAAACCTATGGCTAGAGTGTCTCCCAAAACAATTGGTACGATTGCCCACCTATTTACCCAGGCGCTGACTAAAATGGTGCGTATAAAAATAGGACAACATTCTAGCGTCAATACGGACAAACCCGCTGTATACGCTTTTTGGCATGGAACCCATTTTGCACCAGCTATGTTTGTGGGTAAAACATTAACGACTAAAGCAGCAGGATTGGTCAGTGCGTCTTATGATGGTGAAATTTTAGCAACATGGATGGAAAAACTAGGCTATGATGTTATTCGTGGTTCCTCGAGTCGTAAGGCTGTTTCAGGCTTAGTTAAGCTGATTCAAGCTGTCAGACAAGGCTATTCAGTGGGTATTGCGCTTGATGGCCCTCGCGGCCCAAGGCACGAGCCAAAAGAAGGGGCTTGTTTTGTTAGTGCGAAAACAGGGGTGCCACTTCAGCCCATTGGTGCTGTGTATTTACGAAAGTTTGTGTTTAAAAAATCTTGGGACAAATTTCAAATACCGCTACCATTTGGCAAGGTGGGAATTTATTTAGGGGAGCCTATCTATGTTTCTAAAGACGATGAGCCCAGTGTCGTTAACGAAAAGCTCAAACAAGCGATAGCTTATTGTGAAGAACAAGCGGCGCTATTATTAAAGTAATCTTGAAAAAAACTAAACAAGATAACGTATTCATAATTCAAATGATTAGTCGCCTTTCTGGCATTTACCACAAAAATAGGTGCTGCGTTGCCCAACCCGGATATTTTGAATAGGGGTGCTACAATTTAAGCATGGCTCATCCGCTCTACCATAGACCTGTAGTGATTGGCTAAAATAGCCCGGTTTGCCATCTGCGTTGGAAAAATCTTTTAATGTTGTGCCACCTTGTTTAATGGCGTGCTTGAGGATCAGCTTAATATGTTTGGTCAATAATTGGTATTCTTTGAGGCTAATACTTGCACTTGGCCTTAAGGGGTGGATCTTGGCTTTAAAGAGCGCTTCATTCGCGTAAATATTACCCACGCCAACCACTGTTTTCTGATCCATTAAGTACGTTTTTACTGACGTTTTTTTCTTCAGTGCGCGTTGAAATAAATATTGACCGTTAAATTCCGGCTCTAGTGGCTCTATACCCAAATGCGCTAATAATGAATGAGAGAATGGCTGTTCGCCTAGCCATAATAATGCGCCAAAGCGTCTGGTGTCGTTAAAGCGTAAGACTCTTCCTGAATCAAATAAAAAATCGACATGGTCGTGTTTTTGTGGCGGAACAAATTCAGGTAATATGCGCAAAAAACCAGACATGCCTAAATGCAAGACAAAAAATCCAGACGGCATTTCAAAAAGTAAGTATTTTCCGCGACGTTTTATCGATTGTACAAATTGACCTTGTAGTTCGCTCTGTAACTGTTTGAGCGGAATAGGCCAACGTAGAGTTTTGGGTCTGCATATGATCTTATCAATACGATAGCCGCAGACAAAAGGTTCAATGCCTTGGCGTGTCACTTCGACTTCTGGCAATTCAGGCATGTTGTTGATTACCTATTATTATCATGGCGTACATAATCCAGTGCTTTAAAGCCAATGTCTGTTCTATAAAATGCGCCAGGCCAAGAGATTTTTTTTACCAGAGCGTAGGCATTATCTTGTGCCTTGGCATAGGTTTCGCCTAATGCGGTTGCGCATAGAACTCTTCCGCCGTTAGTGACAATGTTGCCATCATCTAGTTTTGTGCCAGCATGAAAAACTTTATAGTCTTTGTCACTAGACAGCTCTTTTAAGTTTGGCATCGGCGTACCCTTTTCATAGTGATTGGGATAACCTTCAGAGGCTAACACAACGCCTAATGCCACTCTGGGATCAAAAGATAATGTGACGTCTGCTAATTGACCATTGATAGCATCTTGACAAAGTTGAGCAAAATCTGTTTCCAAGCGTAAAAGTAAAGGTTGGGTTTCAGGATCACCCAAGCGACAATTGTATTCTAATATACGTACTTGATTATCTGGTGAGATCATTAAGCCCAGATATAAAAAGCCAACATAAGGCGTGCCTTTCTCTTTCATGCCTAAAAGAGTGGGCTTGACGGCCTGTTCAATGACTTGATTATATAGATCATCGGTCATCATTGGGGCAGGGGAATAAGCGCCCATGCCACCTGTATTGGGACCTAAGTCGTTATTATCTCGAGCTTTATGATCTTGGCTAGTTGCCAGAGATACAAAGTTATCTCCATCAGATAAGACAATAAAGCTGACTTCTACGCCTTCTAAAAATTCTTCTATCAGAATAGTCTGACAGGCATCCCCAAATCGCTTATGGCTAAGCATGTCCTCAATAGTGGCTTCTGCATGGGGTTTATCTTGGCAGATGATGACGCCTTTACCTTCCGCAAGACCATCCGCTTTAATAACAATTGGAAATTGGCAATGAGCTAAAAAATCATTTGCTGCTTGAAGATCAGAAAAAGAAGCGGCTTGCGCTGTTGGAATAGAATATTCCTGCATAAATTGTTTGGCAAATAATTTGGAGCCTTCTAATTGGGCGGCAAAATGAGACGGCCCTAAGATGGATAAATTTTGTTCTTTGAAAAAATCCACAAGCCCTGAAACCAAGGGTGCCTCGGGACCTACGACAGTGTAAGCAATATTTTCTTTTTTGACAAAAGCGGCCAGTTTTTCAAATTGTAAGGGTGAGATGTTAATATTCTGGACTTTATGTTCTCTATGGGTGCCTGCATTGCCAGGCGCAACGAATATTTTTTCTGTTAGGGGAGATTGGGCTAATTTCCAAGCTAAGGTATGTTCGCGGCCACCACTGCCTATCACTAATAATTTCATCTTTTTACCTATTTTTAATTAATTCTATCGACAGCTTAGTGTGAAAATTGTCTAATATGGGTAAAAACCATACAGATGCCTAGATCGTTCGCACATTGGATAATCTCAGGATCCCGTTTTGAGCCACCAGGTTGGATTATGGCAGAGATACCCAATGTATGTGCCAGCTCAACGTTATCTTGAAAGGGGAAAAAGGCATCAGAGGCTAATACGGCACCTTGTAAAGATAGTTCTGCTTGTGCCGCTCGCATTTGCGCGATTTTGATACTAAATACTCTGGAGCTTTGCCCCGCACCAATACCAATCGATTGTAAATTCTTGGCTAATACAATGGCATTGGACTTTACAGATTGGATAACCTGCCAGGCAAACCTGAGATCGGATAATTGGTTTTCAGTCGGCTGAATTGTTGTCACAACTTCTAATTCAATATTCTGTTGTGCGGCAGGGGTTTGTACCAATATCCCCCCTTCAACGCTCTTAGTCTCCCAGTTTTGCTCTGATAATTGAGAAGATGCCTGTTCTTGCTTATACTGCATGAGTCTGCAATTTGGTTTGTTTTTTGCCAGCTCAAGCGCTGCGGGCTCAAATTCAGGGGCAATCATCACTTCGACAAACTGTTGAGATAAAATAGTTTCCATCAAGGGCGCATCTACAGTGCGGTTAAACGCAATAATTCCACCAAAGGCAGATTGCGGATCGCACTGGTAAGCCTTTGTATAAGCGCGAGATAAATCTTCAGCTTGAGCCACCCCACAAGGGTTTGTATGTTTGACGATAACACAGCTAGGGTGCTCAAAACGACGAATGCATTTTAAAGCGGCTTCTCCATCTAAAATATTATTATAAGATAAGGCTTTGCCTTGAAGCTGTTTCGTTTGTGCAAAACAAGATAGGTTGGATGTTGTTTGATTTTGGTAAAATGCGGCCTGTTGGTGCGGATTTTCACCATAGCGTAAAACTTGCTTTAATGTATATTGTGAATTGAGAGTTTGGCCAAAGTATGCTGCTGAGTTATCTGGGTGGTCTAATTTTGATAAGTAATTTGAAATTTGACCATCATACTGCGCGGTGTGTTGAAATGCTTTTTTGGCCAACATAAAACGAGTCATTTCTTGAATGCCGTTATGTGTCTGTAGTTCCTCTATAATAGCGGCGTAATCATTTACGTCGGTGACAACGGTACACCAGCTAAAGTTTTTAGCGGCAGCGCGTATGAGGGCTGGGCCTCCGATATCAATTTTTTCGATGGCATCAGACAGAACAACATTATCTTGGGAGATAGCTTCTTGAAAGCGGTAGAGATTCACCACAACAAGATCAATGTCTTGTATATCGTGCTGAGCCATCACATTTATATCGGTATCGCGTCGACCTAAAATGCCACCGTAAATTTTGGGGTGTAGTGTTTTTAATCGACCATCCATCATTTCTGGGAACTGGGTATATTGACTGATGTCGATTACAGGGATTTGATGGTTTCTCAGTTCCTGGGCAGTGCCGCCAGTTGATAGTATTTCTATGCCTTTTTTATGCAGCGCTTGCCCTAGTGCGACAATGCCAGTTTTATCGGTCACGCTGATTAATGCGCGTTGTATCACGGTTGTTTTATGCATAATAGACTCTATTTATTCGAGATTGTATTCAGCCAAACGCTTGCGTAACGTGCCTCTTGCTAAGCCTAACCATTTTGCGGCTAAACTTTGATTACCTTGGCAAAGTTGGAGTACTTTTTTAAATAACCCTAATTCTACCTCTTTGATAACCATAGAATGGAGGGACTCAATCGTTTGATCTTCCATGGTGATGATATATTGCTCAATGATATTAGAAACAACTTCTCTTAATGGTAAATCTTTAATGTTTTTTTCTACCTGGGTATCTAAAGTCATAATCATACTTCTTGTATTTTAATGTGAAGATTGTTCTTTCTCTATTAGATGATCAAAATAGTTTGTGATGCTTTGTAGCTGGGCATCTGGGTTCGCTAAAGTGTTAAAGTGCTTTCTAAAGTGGCTACTTTCACGTTGGCCTTTGCTGTACCAAGAAACATGTTTTCGGGCAATATAGGTGCCACGTTCTGGGCCATAAAAAACATATAAGTTTTCTAAGTGGGATAATAGAATATCTTTGATATTTTGTGCCGATGGTTGAGACAGTATTCTTTGTTTGGTAAGGAAATGGTGAATCTCATTAAATATCCATGGTCGGCCTTGAGCTGCACGACCAATCATAATGGCATCTGCTTGTGTTTGCTCTAACACTTCTTGTGCTTTTTCTGGCGTACTAATATCGCCATTGGCAATAATAGGAATATTAACGGCCTGCTTAATAGCCGCAATGGTTTCATATTCCGCTTCCCCTTTAAACATACAAGTTCGTGTGCGTCCATGAACCGCGAGCGCTTGAATGCCTGCACTCTCCGCAATACGAGCAATATGCACACCATTTTTATTATCTTTATCCCAGCCGGTTCTAATTTTCAGTGTCACTGGAATTTCAACGGCACCCACAACGGCTTCTAAAATATCTTTAACCAGCGCTTCATTTTTTAATAAAGCAGAACCAGATAGCGTGTTACATATTTTTTTAGCCGGGCAGCCCATATTGATATCAATAATCTCTGCGCCTTGGTCTTGGTTGATTTTAGCAGCCTCGCCCATCATTTTAGGATTGGCACCGACAATTTGAACTGAGACAGGACGTGTTTCGCCAATATGATTGGCTCGTCTATAGGTTTTCTCGCTACCATGAAGTAATGAGCCTGCTCCAACCATTTCAGAAATAGCTAAACCCGCACCTAAATCTTTACAAAGTTGTCTAAAGGGGCGATCAGTCACGCCCGCCATAGGGGCTAGTACTAGAGGGCGCTCAATATGATGTGAACCAATGTAAAAGCCTTTATATTTCGAACTGGAATTTGTCATAATTTATACCGCTATATTTTTCGCTTGCCGACGAGCAATACCCAATCTTCATCGTCAAGGCAGTAAGGTGCAAACTCAAACCATTTGATATAAGCTTCTTTTAATTCAGACACTTGTGATTTTAGAATGCCCGATAATACGAGATATCCATTTGGGAGGCACAGTTTTTGTAATAACGGTGCCAGTTCAATGAGAGGTCGCATGAGAATATTAGCCATAATGACATCACATGCTGGAACTTCATTAACATCATCCGATAATATGGGCAGCTGTTCGGGTGCGATATGATTCTTCTTTGCATTGAGACGCGTGCTATATAGTGCTTGTGGATCATGATCAATACCATAGCATTGCTTTGCGCCTAATTTTAAGGCGGCTAGAGCCAAGATACCAGTACCACAACCAAAATCTAAAATGGTTTTCTGATTAATTTCTTGGCTGGCCAACCAGTGCAAGCATAATCGTGTGGTGGGGTGTTGGCCCGTTCCAAACGCTAAGCCAGGATCTAAATGTAAGACTTCGCCCTGCAATGAGCTAGAATCAAAGCCTGAGGGGCAAATCCAAAATTTTTGGTTAAACTGTATGGGCTTAAAGTGTTCAAGCCAAGTGGTAGTCCAATCTTGGTCGGGTAAAATTTTGTGCGATATTAAACAGCTAGGAAAATCTTGATTGATATGGGTTGCCAGACTATCTGGGTTAAGGGTCATTGGGAACAAGCCCGTAGTAATGACTTTTTCCCATAAATTCACTTCATTGGGCTTCGGTTCCAATATAGGCTGATCTTCGGCATCAAAATAGCTGACCGCTAAAGCACCTTGTGATTCTAAGAGTGCTGTGATGCGGTCAACATCTGTTTTTTGACTTGAAACGGATAATTCGTACCAGGACATCTTCAAGACTTCATCTTCTCTTCGAGGTAATGTATAGAAGTTCCACCCTGCTTAAAGCCATTATCTTTGATTAAGCTCTGATGGAGGGCCACATTGGTGTCGATACCATCAATGACAATTTCGTTTAAAGCATTAGACATACGAGCAAAAGCTTCTTCACGATTATGGCCAAAGGAAATTAATTTAGCTATCAAGCTGTCATAATTTGGAGGTACACTATAAGAGCTATAGAGATGGGAGTCGACTCTAACGCCTGGGCCGCCGGGTGCATGAAACCATTTTATTTTTCCTGGGGAAGGCAAAAAGGTTTTTGCATTTTCTGCATTAATACGGCATTCAAGCGCATGCCCTTTTATTTTAATATCTTCTTGTTTGATATCCAGAGGTAAACCCGCAGCAATTTTAAGCTGCTCTTTTACTAAATCAACGCCTGTAATCATTTCAGTAATAGGGTGCTCTACTTGAATTCTTGTATTCATTTCAATGAAATAAAATTCACCATCTTGAAATAAAAATTCAAATGTGCCTGCGCCACGATAGCCTATTTCGATGCAAGCATTGACACAAACAGCACCGATTTGTTGACGTTGTTCTTCGGTAATAAATGGGGCGGGTGCCTCTTCTAATACTTTTTGATGGCGGCGTTGCATTGAACAATCACGCTCAGCAAGATGAATGGCATTTCCATGGTTATCAGATAAGACTTGTATTTCAATATGACGAGGTCGGGTCAAATATTTTTCCATGTAGACCATATCATTTTGAAAGGCCGCTTTTGCTTCTGCACGCGTTAACGCTATTGCGTTCACTAACGCGGCTTCACTATGAACAACGCGCATACCACGACCACCGCCACCACCAGAGGCTTTAATGATAACTGGGTAGCCAATATTTTGGGCTATCTGTAAGTTTTCTTTAGGATCATCACCTAAAGGACCATCAGAACCAGGGACACAAGGCACGCCTGATTTTTTCATGGCCAAAATAGCAGAAACTTTATCACCCATAAGACGAATAGTTTCAGGTTTCGGGCCAATAAACGTAAAACCACTTTTTTCAACTCTATCGGCAAAATCGGCGTTTTCTGCTAAAAATCCATATCCAGGATGAATGGCAACGGCATCCGTAATTTCAGCGGCTGAAATAATAGAGGGTATATTTAAATAACTGTCTTGTGAGGCGGCAGGGCCAATACAAATGGCTTCATCCGCTAATCTAACAGGTAATAAATCTTGATCCACTGTGGAATATACAGCAACTGTTTTAATGCCAAGTTCATGGCATGCTCTTAATATTCTCAGGGCAATTTCGCCCCGGTTGGCAATAACGACTTTATCTAACATAATATTTACTTAATGATAACTAAAGGTTGACCGTATTCTACTGGTTGACCATTTTCAACCAAGATCGCACTGACTGTTCCCGCTTTATCGGCGTCAATTTGATTCATCATTTTCATTGCTTCCACAATGCATAATGTATCGCCGACATTGACTTTAGCACCGACCTCTATGAATGCAGGTGCTTCAGGAGAAGAGGCTCTATATAATGTGCCAACCATAGGTGAATTTACAGCATGGCCGTCGGGCACCTTGTTTGGCTCAGCGGTTTCAGTAGATGGGGCAGCGGTAGAACTAACAGCTAATGTGGGTGCTGCCGTTATTGCAGGCGCTGGCGCCATGGCGTGCGAGGTCATGGGTACATCTATATGGCTTCTGATGCGTACTGCTTCTTCGCCTTCTTTAATTTCAATTTCAGCAATGCCTGACTCTTCAACGAGTTCAATTAATTTCTTTATTTTTCGAATATCCATAGAACTTCTCTAAAATAGTAGTGGAAATGATTTAAAACAAAATATTTATTGTGTTAATGCAATGGCAGCATGTAGTGCTGCTATATAACTCCAGACCCCTAGTCCAGAGACAACACCTTGGGCTAAATCGCTTAAATAGCTTTTATGCCTAAAGGTTTCTCGACTCATGGGGTTTGACAAATGTACTTCATAAAATGGGACATTAACGGCCAACAAAGCATCTCGGATAGCAATACTGGTATGAGTCCATGCTGCTGGGTTGATAATAATCACATCATGCTGGGTTTTGCCAGCTGAGTGAATTTTTTCAATCAACTCATGTTCCCTATTGGTTTGGAAGCATGAGAGCTCATGGCCTTTTGCTTCAGCATAAAGGCGCTTATTGATCTCTTCAAGAGAGAGCTTTCCGTATAACTTTGGTTCACGTTGTCCCAATAAATTCATATTAGGACCATGAAGCACGATTATTTTAGCCATTTTAGTTTTTAAACTGCCATGAAGTAAAAGGTGAGCAAATTTTGCCTGAAATAAGGCAAGATGTCTACACAATTACCGGAAGATAGCAGCAAGTTTGCCTTAAGTAGGTTGTTATAAGGCTAAAAACTCAATGAGGCAGTTAACAAACATTGCCATCACTATCACAGACCTTATTGATTGCAGTTAAAAATTGGGTTAGCTGGCCTTCTCCGACAATACGAGATTCTGCGTGTTCTTGTCCATTTTGGTCATAAAACAATACAACTGGAGGTCCATAAATATTAAGTAATTTAAGTAGCTTTTCTTTTTCAGCGTCCATTTGAGTAACGTCTATTTTATATAATGACCAGTTATTTAATTTGGCTTGTGCTTCAGGCTGCATAAAGATAGCTCTTTCATTGTGCTCGCACGATGTGCACCAGTCTGCTGTGATTTTTACGATTGCACTGTTTGCAGATTTTTGTTGTACTTTAGTTTGTAGAGCGACAATAGAATCAATTTTTTCAAACTGCAGACTGGCTTGTAAGTTTTGGGTCGAGTTAAATATCCAGCGCAAGGGCTGCAATGGGTGGGGTTGTCCTTGCATAATACTAATAACCAAAAGGCAACCATAGATAAAAAAGATCATGCCAATATCTTTGCTGAGTTGTCGCCAGCTTGAAAAAGTACCCAGCATAAACGCGACAATAAAACTCCATAATACCCATAATCCAGTCGCTATCCACTCAGGTATCACTCGACCTAATAACCAAACACTCAAGGCAAAGAATAAAGCAGCAAAAACTTTATTGACAACATGCATCCAGTTGCCTGCTTTGGGGATATATCGCCCACCTAATGTGCCTGCAAAAGTCAGTAGGGTGCCCATGCCTAAACCCAGCATAAACAATGCGCCAGCACCTAGGATATAATCACCTGTTTGACTGATATAGCTTAAAGCGCCGACTAGGGGTGCACTGACACAAGGAGAGGCAATGAGTATGGCTAACGCGCCCATTATGATTGCGTTTAAATAGGACCCCGCTGGGAATCGGGCTTGTATTTGATGGATCTTATCGTGAAAAGAGCCTGGGAGACTGAGATGAATCAAACCCAGCTGAACAAATCCCAAGTAAGTAAAAAGTGAAGCAAATAATATAATGATCCATGCTTGTTGGAACAGCGCTTGGAAGTTTTTGCCCATGAGTACAGCGAGGCTGCCTATGAGGGCGAGCATCACGGACAAACTTAATGTGTAACATAAGGATAATAAAAATGCTTTTCTGGTATTGAGATTTTTTTGCCCTACCAATACAGAGGATAAAATTGGCAGCATAGGTAACACGCAGGGTGTAAAACTGAGTAATACGCCGAGTAAATAGAAAGTGGCTAAGCTTTTTAATAATGAGCCATCAAATAAAGAGGCCACAGATAAAAAGCTATGGTTTTGAGGTTTGGGCGTCAGCGCTGGCGCCTCCGCCTCCGCAATATCTGATTCTAGAGGCTGAACGTCGGTTTTTCCAAAATAGCCGATTTGACTATTTTTAATTTTGGCAAAATAGCGTGTGGTATTAGGCGGGTAACATAAGCCTTTTGCGGCACACCCTTGAAATGAAATTTCGAATACGAGTGTTTGGTCATTTTGCAACCAGCTTGCCTCTAAAGGGATATTCAGCATGAGGTTGTTTTCATATATGGCTTGTTCACCAAAATAAGGATCTTGTATGATGCGAGAGGCTTGCGCATTCTCGGCGATATTCAGGTTTTTTTTGAGTGTTTTGTCTTGCAAAGAATAAATATTAATTTTTAACTTTTCTTGGTACAAATAGTATTCTGGTGCAATATGCCAATCTATGGTGACTTGATTGGGGGCCGTTTTTTCAGCGGATAGTGCGAATGCGGATTCTAGAGGCAAAAATTTTGCCGTGGATGGCGCACTGAAATCTGATAAGGTTGGAGGCTGCAGGCTCCAGGCATTTTGCATGATGCCACATAAAATAGTAAATAAACTTATAATCAGGGTTTTGTTTAAAAAATTCACGATATAAACCATTTGTTCCTAATAAATATTAGCTGATATTATACATATAAGACCTAGTAGGGGTTAATTTTCTTATCATCAATTCAAACTAGAGGTTTTAATGGATTTTGATTATTGTGTTGTTTATTGTACTTGCCCAAGTGAGCCTATCGCAGAAAACTTAGCTAAAACATTGTTAGGTCAGAGCCTGGCCGCCTGTATTAATATTATTCCGGCGGTGAGCTCACATTATATGTGGGAGGGGGCTACGACATCAGAGGCAGAAGTTATGTTAGTGATGAAAACAAAAAAAGAAAAGTTACATGACTTAGAGCTGAAGATTGTTGCTGAACACCCCTATGAATGCCCAGAAATTATAGCCATGCCGATCGTATTTGGGAATACTGCTTATTTGAAGTGGATTGATGATTGTACTGCTTAATTAAAAGAGCATTAAGTCTGGGTAAGATGTCATACAGTAGACACCAAATTAGTTTATTCCACTTTCTAATCGGTGTCTTGACATAATTTTATACTACCCACGGTCTGGCTCTCCAAACTTATTTTTATCAGGGGTGCCAGGTATAAATAGTAACGCAACGAACACAACTAAGCCAATAAGTGGAATTAAAAGAAGCAAGCAAAACCACCCACTCTTATCAATATCACGAAATCGCTTTATTGCCATGACAATGCCAGCCCAGAATATCAGGCAGAATAAAATAATTCCCAATAAGCTAATTAGAAATCCAGGTCCTACAGAATCACCACCAGGCGATAAGAATGAAACAGCAAACATAAATCCGACCTGAACAACAATACAAACTAAAACGCCAGTGATATATCCTTTTTGATTCAGGCGTCCTTTTGGGCTGAATAATATATTTAACAAATCTGACATAAAAACCTACCTAATCTCGTTTTTGCAATGATGAACCTATACATAAAGACAATTTTTGATTAAAAAGGTTCAAAGGTTTCTAAAATTTTTATTCACATACCCGAGCTATCAGCAAAGAGCTGCTGGCTAAAGTTACGGTGATAGGTCAGTGTCAGGTCGGCTGGTTATGGTTCTTGCGGTTTTCCTGGGCCATTATCAAATCGTATGCAATTACGTCCTTCAGACTTGGCTTTGTAAAGAGCACGATCCGCCGCTTGTACAACTTCACCTACTGTCTGATTATTTGCATTATATTCTGCCGCACCAATGCTCACTGTGGCGGTAAACTCAACCAAAGGATCGTCTCCTTGGTGTAATAGTCTCGCGAAGCTAGTTCGAATATCTTCTAGTATGGGCGTAATTGTTTCTGAGTTACTTTGAGATAAGATCACGGCAAATTCTTCACCACCATAGCGACCAATGCTATCTGTTTTTCTCAAACCTTGTTTTAATAGTCTTGCTAAGCCTTTAATGACTCTATCGCCTATAGGGTGGCCGTGGTTGTCATTAATTGTCTTAAAGAAATCAATATCAATCATAGCAAAAGTCAAGGCGTAGTGATTGCGTTTGGCACGGGCAATTTCTAAATCGAGTTGTTCTAAAATACGAGTATGATTCAATAATCCAGTGAGACTATCTTGGATCATTTCAGCTCTTAATGTTCTGGCTCGATCGGCCCTTGCTTTAATTGCAGCGACTAAATGTTCGGGATCAATAGGTTTTGTTAGAAAGTCATCACCCCCTATTGTGATGGCATGCAGCTGTGTATTGCGATCTTCTTCGGCAGAAAGGTAGACGATGGGAATACTGGTGTAAGGTTCTTGTTGCCTAATCATTTTGGTTAGCTCAAATCCCGAACATTTTGGCATATAGAGATCCATCAAAATAAGTTCTGGTTGGAATTCTTGCAAGACATCATTGATTTTTAGTGGTTGGGTGACAACTTCAGTGGTCATTCCTGCATTAATGAGTTGTTGCGCAATAAATTTAGCTTGCGTATTGGAGTCTTCTATAACGAGAACGCGGTAAGGCGTTCCCTCACTTTGCTGAAGCGTAAGTGCATCAATTTTTTCAATTAAGGTGGTGAACTCTATAGGGCGAACTAAGTAAGCTAAACCGCCTGCCTTCACTGCAAAAAGACGAGATTCAGCGCTTTCATCAGATGAAATAAATAAGGTGGGTATGCTTTCGGAGATAGGAAGCACCAAATCTTGATCTAAATTAGGGCAATAATCGGTGTCTAACAAGCATGCACTATAAGTATTGGCTTTTGCTTTTGCAATGATGCTAGTGATCTCTTCCAAGCTATCACTAATTGTACAGGTGTAGTTAAAATATTTTAGTTGTCCTACTATCTCTTGAGTTAATTTCTTGTCACCGAGGCCTAAAATTATATGGTGGGTTTGAGCTGCCGTTTTTTGTGTTTGAAGGAATTCTTCTGTTTCTAAGTGCGTGTCTGAAATTTGCTTCAGCATATTTAGCTGAACAACTAGTGTGTTTATATATGATTGGGTGTCTGTGGCACTTTTTAGTCCTCGATGATTCGTGGTAAGTGTATAAATTTTATCCGTGATTATTTGGATTGTGGGTTGTCTTAGTACTTTAGCGGATATATTCAGTTGATTTGCAATGGTGCTTAATTTTTGATTTTCAGTGGGGGAGGATGCATTGTTCGGGTTGTTTTTTAAATTCTCTATTAGTACTGTAATTTTATTAAGCAGCTCAGGAAAGCGATTATTCTCTAAGGCGGGGAGCTGTGATGAATGGTCGTTGGGGGACATCGTCATAAACTCGTCTTGCTTAAGCTGTTTGGGTATAGAACAAATTGTAAAGTAAATACACTTGCGGGTACACGATTATAGTTATCCTAAAATTTCTAATTCTATAAATATTAAGAATAGTGCAAATAGATGGCAACTTGTTTGTTGGTTGAATAAATTAACAGTAGGTTAGAGGGATTTTTATTTTCTTGCCCTTGACTATTGAATTAGAACCCATATTATTAGCACTCAAGTGAGGAGAGTGCTAGTAACAAGCCAGCATGCTCCATTTATAGTTGAACACTTTAGTATTGAATCTTGAAGGAGATTAATGACATGGCCATTAAGGTAACACCTCTAGGTGATCGTATATTAGTAAAACAAGACGATGAGCCACAAAAAACAGAAGGTGGCATTTATCTACCTGAAGCAGCTCAAGAAGCACCACAGTGGGGCACAATCGTATGCGTTGGTCCTGGTAAAGCTTTAGATAACGGGCAAGTGCGCGAGCCCTCATTAAAAGAAGGCGATAAAGTTATTTTTGGTAAATACTCAGGTACCAAAGTTAAATTAGATCAAGACGAATTATTGTTCATGCGTGAAGAAGACGTTATGGCAGTGGTCGGCTAATAATATAGCTAATCACATAGTAAATAGATTTAACAAAGAAATGTAGGGAATAAATTATGTCTGCAAAACAATTTCAGTTTGATACTGAAGCTCGTGATTCAAGTTTAAAAGGCGTTGCTAAGTTAGCTCGCGCTGTTAGTGTTACTTTAGGCCCTAAGGGTCGTAATGTCGTGATTCAAAAATCTTTTGGTGCACCATTAATAACCAAAGATGGCGCAACGGTTGCGAAAAATGTTGAGTTACCTGATGCTTTAGAGAACATTGCTGCTGAATTAGTGAAAGATGTTGCATCAAAGACTTCAGATGATGCTGGTGACGGCACAACGACAGCGACTGTATTAGCACATGCCATTTTTGCTGAAGGTAACAAATACGTTGCTGCAGGCATTAATCCGATGGATTTAAAACGTGGTATTGATAAAGCGGTTAAATCTGCTATTGATTCTTTAAAGAGTCTTTCAGTTGCTTGTGAAGATAGCAAAGCTATTTCTCAAGTGGGCACAATCTCAGCTAATTCTGATACCGTTATTGGAAATATTATTGCTGACGCGATGAGCAAAGTAGGTAAAGAAGGTGTTATCACTGTTGAAGATGGTAATAGCTTAGAAGATGAACTAGACGTTGTTGAAGGTATGCAGTTCGATCGTGGTTATATTTCTCCATATTTTGTGAATAATCAACAAAATATGAGCTGCGAATTAGAAAATCCTTATGTGCTTTTAGTCGACAAGAAAATTTCAAATATTCGTGAAATGTTGCCTACATTAGAAGCCATTGCAAAATCAAGCCGTCCATTATTGATTATTGCTGAAGATATCGAAGGTGAAGCGTTGGCCACTTTGGTTGTCAACAGCATTCGTGGTGTGGTTAAAGTTTGTGCAGTTAAAGCGCCTGGCTTTGGTGACCGACGTAAGTCAATGTTACAAGACATTGCTATTTTAACTGGCGGAAATGTTATTTCTGAAGAAGTGGGCTTAACATTAGAAAAATGTGAAGTCACTGATTTAGGAACGGTAAAACGTGCCATTATCAGCAAAGAAAATGCAACGCTTATTGATGGTGCTGGTGAAGCGACTCAAATTAAAGACAGAGTTGACTCTATTCGTAGACAAATCGAAGATACCTCTTCAGATTATGACCGTGAAAAATTACAAGAGCGTGTTGCAAAACTATCTGGTGGTGTTGCCGTGATTAAAGTCGGTGCTGCAACAGAAGTTGAAATGAAAGAAAAGAAAGCACGTGTTGAAGATGCTTTGCATGCGACTCGCGCAGCAGTAGAAGAAGGTGTGGTCCCAGGTGGTGGTGTTGCATTTGTTCGCGCGATCGAAGCGGTTAAGCAAACTAAAACAGGCAATGCTGATCAAGACTTAGGTGTGAACATTATTGTTCGTGCTTTAGAAGCACCTTTACGTCAAATCGTATCCAATGCGGGCGGCGAGCCTTCTGTTGTTTTGAATCGTGTATTTGAAGGTTCAGGTAACTTCGGTTATAACGCAGCTACAGGCGAGTATGGCAATATGATTGAAATGGGTATTATTGACCCAACTAAAGTATCACGTAGTGCTTTACAAAATGCAGCTTCTGTTGCAGGTCTTATGATCACAACAGATTGCATGATTGCTGATTTACCTAGCGATGATACTGATTCTGCTGGCGCTGCTGGTGGCATGGGTGACATGGGCATGGGCGGCATGGGCGGTATGGGTGGAATGGGCGGCATGATGTAAGCCTCTCCCCTTTATAGTTCATATAAAAAAGCCCGCTTTATGCGGGCTTTTTTATGGGGATAGGAAAAAATAGGGACTTCATTTATGTAAAGCATTTTTTATTTACAGTTGTTCTATATTAAAAGTTCTGCTCTAATTAAATCTTCTAGTCCCTTATGGGTCGTTCGTTATGGAGGTTATTTTGTTAACCCAATTTTTGAATGTCCCCGATATACGTCTATCAGATAAGTGTTAGGTTCCGGTTGAAAGGGGATATAGAATGAGGCTAGCGGGAAAGGCTGAGTTATCAGAGGATATACTTTGGCCTTGCCTTGATCTTATCATCGAGGTTTGACTGTGATGGGAATGGAGTAAGCCGGAAGATGCTGATATTAGTCCCATGAGCTGTGCTTGTGGATAAACTTATATAGGCGGAATGTATTCCTTTATTCTCGCCTCACCATGCTGGCTTATTAGCTCGATTTGTTTTAAATGAGAGACTCGTATTTTTTACAAACCCTAATATTTCGAAAGGGAACTGCTTTTTATAGCTATAAATTTAGGTCTTACGATGAGCAGAGCGAATCAGTTCCCTCTCCCAATTCTGGGAGAGGGCGGCCGTAGGCCTGGTGAGGGTTGAGTAATGGAGCAATTATCTAACCCTCACCGGGTTTACTATGCTTTCGCTTAGCAAACCATCCTCTCCCAGAATTGGGAGAGGGAACTGATTCGCTTCGCTTATCCAAATATTATTGAGCTAAATCAAAAATAATGCGCAATCGTCGTCATAATCTTAGAGGTGATTCGCATAGTGAATTTTATAGGGGCGGGTAATTCTATCGCGCCTTGTTGAACCGCTAAAATGGCATGCTCTGCTTCATCTGCTTTCATTTGGGTAATAATCGCTCGGCTTCTTTGATCGGCATATGGTAGCAGTTGTAGATGTTTGTCCAAGTGTTTGACGACTTGGTTTTCTGTCTCGGATAGAAAGCCCAGACTGACCTTATCCCCTGCCAATCCCGCCATAATGCCAATAGCTAAGGAGCCTGTAAACCATATTGGATTGAGATAGCTTGTTCTGCTATTTAGCTCAGATAGTCTTTTTTCACACCAAACTAAATGGTCTATTTCCTCATCAGCAGCTTCTTGCATTGCAGCAGAAGTATCTTGGTTTCTTGCCGTTAAGCTTTGCCCTAAATAAAGTGCTTGTGCGCAAACTTCTCCACAGTGGTTAACTCTCATGAAGGAAGCACTTTTTTTTTGTTGCGGGGTAGTAAGGTTATTATCAGGCTTACCGTCTGCTGGGTATGGGGCTTGAGTGGCTCTTGCCCTATTGAACGAGCGCATACACTGATCTATTGTTAGCATGAGGTTATCAATTGCTGTATAGGTTCTCAAGTTATCTTTATTACTAATCATGAGCTTTGATAAATCCGCGTATTTAAAACATGAAGGACAAAGATTTTAACATGCATGGTATTTAAATCTAAACAATGTTAAGGAATAACATTATGAAAAAAAATATAAAATTGGCTGTCGCATCTGCCATTTCAGGTGTTGTGGGTCTAGGCTTATTGGCTGTCACTGAAACAGCACTCGCTAAAAAAGGTGATATGGAAAAATGTTATGGCGTTGCCAAAGCGGGCAAGAATGACTGTGGGAATAAAAAACATGCTTGCGCAGGGCAGGCAACTGTGGACAATGATCCAACTGAATGGGTTTATGTGCCTAAAGGAACTTGCGATAAAGTAGGTGGTAAAACTAAATAAGCACCTATCCGTAAATTTATTTTTTAAGGAAATGATGTGAAATATAGTGCTCAAACTATCAAGGGTGTCGGTATTGGCTTGAGAGCTGAGCACTATAAAACAATTTTAGAAGAAAAACCTAAAGTACCATGGTTTGAAGCAGTAACTGAAAACTATATGGGAGCGCGTGCTTTACCCGAAAGACACTTGAGTTTAATTAGGAGAGATTATCCCATTGTATTTCATGGCGTTAGTTTATCTATAGGTTCGAGCGATCCTCTTAATTTTAAATATATTGCTCAATTAAAGGCTTTGCAGCAAAAATTTGAGCCTAGCTGGATCTCTGATCACTTATGCTGGACCTCTTTTAATCAAAACTATATTCCCGACTTATTACCGTTGCCATTTAATGAGAGTGCTATATCGCACTTAGTAGATAGAATTCGATTAGTACAAGATTTACTGGGTCAGAAGATCTTGTTAGAGAATATTTCTAGTTATTTAAGGTTTAAACAAGCAGACATGACAGAATGGGAGTTTATGACGGAAGTTGTTCAGCGAGCTGATTGTTATATATTATTAGATATTAATAATATTTATGTCAATGCACAGAATCATGGCTTTGATGCGACCCACTACTTAGAAGGCATTCCAGTTGAACGTGTTAAACAATTTCATTTAGCTGGGTATGAAGACCAGCAGACACATTTGCTCGATACACATAGTAGGGCGGTCAGTGAGCCCGTATGGAACTTATATCAGAAGGCGCTTGTTCGGTTTGGCGCTGTGCCTGCACTTATTGAGTGGGACTCTGATATTCCAGAGTTTTCCACTTTATTGGCGCAAGCGCACCAAGCAGAAAGCTATCAACAAGCAGAACATTAATAAGTAGACCAGTATGGATCTTAAGAATATCCAAAAAAATTTTATGGCGGCATTACAAACCAATGAAATGTCCACTTTGATTGAGCCACTTATTGAAGTAGATCATAATTTAGATGCAAAGCAACGTATTAATATTTACAGGCAGAGCATACTGGGTAATGTTATTAGTATTTTGAAGGATGCGTATCCTGTTTGCTTTAAGCTGGTTGGTGAACAATACTTTACCGCCTTATGCCAACGCTTTATTATGTCGCATCAAAACCATCATCCAGACATGAGCCAATATGGGAGTCTGTTTGCTGCTTTTTTAGCAACATTTGAGCCGGTACAACAACAGTTGCCATATTTGCCCGACATGGCGCGTTTAGAGTGGGCGTGCTGTCAGGCTTTGGACAGCGCGGAGTATCAGCCTATAAATTTATTTGCGCTGGAACAAGTGCCTGAGTCACAACAAACAAATTTAATTTTTCAACTACCCGTAGGCAGCACATTATTTGACTCCTGTTACCCTATTCTATCAATTTGGCAACAAAACCAAGCTGATTCTTTAGGGGAAGAAAATGTAAATTTAGATTTTCCAGGCGATAAGTTGATTATATTTCGACAAGATTGGACGTTATTAATTCACCCCTTGAGTGAGATGTCACATAACATGTTGGAAATGATAGCTGAGGGCAAAAGTTTTGGTGAAGTAAGTGAAAAGTTATTGCAGAAATATAAAAAAATAAATATACCTGAAACGTTCAGGGAATGCGTTAAAAATGGCTGGCTAGTCGGTTTTCAGGTTGCCGCATGTGACTAACCATTATTTGCGTTGATTTGCAAGCATTTATCCATGTTTTTAGTGCAATTGGGTAAAAAAAAGTTTATACTGTGATTATTGTAATGATTAGAATTTGATTGCCACTAATAAACTTTAAGTACTTTGGAATATTGTGACTGGATTTTTAAATATATTTGCCTCATCTCCGTTTAAGCCTATTCAAGAACATATGGATAAAGTTTTTGAATGTGCTAGTTTATTGCCAGAATTTATTGAGGCTGTATATGCTCAAAATTGGGAGCAGGCAAGACTGTTACAAGGCCAAATCTCAAAGCTAGAAGGGGAAGCAGATGAGATTAAACAGCAAATTAGATTGCAAATGCCTCATAGTTTGTTTATGCCGGTATCTCGTTCCGACTTACTAGAACTACTGCGTGAGCAAGATTATATTGCCAATGAAACAAAAGATGTGGCCGGAATTATTTTGGGTCGCACGCTTGATATTCCTGAACCTATTCGAGAAGGCTTTAGTGGCTTCATCAATGCTTGTTTAAGTGCGGCAGAAAAAGCAAGTAAGGCGGTTTCCGAGTTGGAGGACTTGCTTGAGACTGGCTTTAAAGGTCGTGAAGTAAGAATCGTAAAACAGTGGATATGTGAGTTGGATCAGCTAGAAAGAGAGACTGATGAAATTCAGGTACAAATTAGAGGTGAGTTGTTCACCTTCGAGACAAATATCCCCCCTATAGATGCAATGTTTTTATATAAAATATTTGATAAAGCTGGCGCAATAGCTGATCACGCTCAAAAAGTCGGGCATAGATTACAGTTATTAATTGCGTCTTAGTTTAATTTATACAATCTTACTCGGCCCATGTTTTTTCTTCCAGAGTTTAAATAGAATACTAACTCTCTATGAAGGGTAGTTGTTCTGTCATTTGATGAGCGAAGCGAATCAGTTCCCTCTCCCGATGCTGGGAGAGGACAGCCGTAGGCCTGGTGAGGGTTGATTAGGTTGGAGCTATCAGCCAGTAACCCTCGCCGGGCTTTCTGAACTTTTGCTTAGTAAACCACCCTCTCGCAGCATTGGGAGAGGGGCAGATTTGCTTCGCTTATCACGCACATTTTTTCATAATGCTTAAATGTGTAAGACTTTAAGCTGTTACAAAATCTTCTTCTTCCGCTTCAGAGATTCGCTCTTCTTCGTATTCTTCTGCTTGGCTTGACTGCAGGTCAGCATTATCTAGTCGCCCGATCAAGCTAGATAAATCACATCTCCATTTTTCATGCTCAGCTTTTAAAGCGATATTTTCTTCTTCAAGCTCTTCTATTTGTAATCTTAATAGCTCAATAGTTTCAACGGCATGTTCTACTTTTTCTTCAAGTTGTAAAAATAAATTGCTTGTCATAGTATTTTCCTCAGTACAATGGACTTTAAATATTTGTGCCCACAATTTTAAGGGGCTTCACTCAAGCTGGCAAGCTGTCAATCGAAGATAAGGTAAAAAATGAGCCAAAATAATCAGAAGCCAACCGTATTTCAGGTCTTGCTAAGTGTGTTGGCAGGTATGTTTGGGGTTCAGAATAGTAAAAATAGAGAAAGGGACTTTAAGCATGGTAGTCCGCTGGTATTTATATTGATAGGGGTTCTTTTGACGGGCGGTTTTGTTGTCGGTGTTTTACTGCTAGTAAAGTTTGCTATGTCACTTGCAGGTGTGAGATAAGAGAGTTCCTAATAGGGAGCCTTCTCCAACTCCAGGAGAAGGCGGCCCAAAGATTAGGTAAAAGATTAACAAAATAAGTTTTCAGCTTTAATACCTTCTTCTTCCATTTTTTCTCTAAGCTGTTTTAATGCTTCTACTTGTATTTGACGAACTCTTTCTCGAGTTAAGCCAACAACTTTTCCGACTTCTTCTAGCGTTGTTTCTTCGTTCCCAAATAAACCGAAGCGTTGTGCGAGAATAGATTTTTGTTTTTCATTGAGATTATCTAGGCTCCGAACTAAATGGGCAAATAAGTTTTTTTGCTCATGAGATAAATGGGGTGATTGGGTATTTTGCTCTGCAAGCGCTTCCATCAATGGTTTGTCGGAGTCTTCTCCCATAGGCGTATCTAGAGAAAGTGTTTTTTCATTAAGTCTAAATAAACGATTAACATTGTCTGGAGAGATATTGAGAGTTTCAGCAATTTCCTCGTAATTTGGTTCATGATCTAAAGTTTGAGCCATATCTCTGGCTTTTCTTAAGTATACATTCAGTTCTTTTATGACATGTATAGGTAGACGGATTGTACGGGTTTGGTTCATTAAAGCACGTTCAATATTTTGTCTTATCCACCAAGTTGCATAGGTAGAGAAACGGAATCCTCTTTCTGGGTCATATTTTTCAACGGCTCTGATTAAGCCTAAGTTGCCTTCTTCAACCAAGTCTAGTAATGATAGGCCTCGATTGAGGTAGCGCCTGGCTATTTTTACAACCAATCTAAGATTAGATTGGATCATATGGTTGCGTGCTTTTAAATCACCTTGTTGAGATAAACGGGCATAATGAACTTCTTCTGCAGCAGAGAGTAAAGGAGTCGCACCTATTTCACGAAGATATATCTGCGTAGGGTCAGATTCTTGATTTGAGGTGCTGGCATTGTAGCCACTAGCATTGTAATTTAATGATGACTTTGTTGAATTATTTTTTTGTTGGTTACTTTGTTTAAAATCTATAGGTCCATTCCATGAATTTTTCATAATTGCCCCCAGGCTGATATAGTTTTTAGTTTTAGTTATCAGAGGAGATGCATAAACTAGGCCTAATAATTTTTTTTTAGGGTTCTCATAGAGTTATATGTTTGTATGAAAAGTAACAAAAAATTAAATTGTAAAATTGATGGACAGCCGTAAATAAGGTTGCTAGTCGAGTATCGTTATTTTTCAACATGGTGTTACAATGCAAATTACTGTAACAATTAGATTAAAAATCAGTTGGAAGATGAGGTTATGACTAGAGCGGAATTAATAGAAATTCTTGCAGGTAAGCAACCCCAAACAGCTATTAAAAATATAGAGGAAGCGGTTAAGCTTATCTTTGAACAGATGTCCATGGCCTTAGAGCAGGGGCAGCGTATAGAAATTAGAGGGTTTGGAAGTTTTGCGTTGCGTTTTAGAGCGCCGAGAGTTGCAAGAAACCCTAAAACTGGGGAGTACGTGAATACAGCCGGAAAGTATGTTGCGCATTTCAAACCAGGTAAGGAACTGCGAGAAAGAGTGAATGAAGCAGCAAATCTTAAGTAGTAAGAGTGAAGATTAACTAATTTTTAAAGTTTAAGAGGGAAGTCAAGTGCACCAGAAGAGTAAACTCATACACTGTTTAACTTTGTTAGGCGCATGTTTTGTCTTTGTGCTCAGCAAGCCTGTATTGGCTGAGTTTGATGTTGTAGACGGCAGCGATGGCAAGTTTTATGGCAATGCGCAAAATAGCACCTTTAAAAGTGCAGTAGAAGGCTTTGATTCATTAGATGAAAGCGACAAGGCTTTTTTGGCTAATGTTGAAGAGGGACGAGTCGATCATCGCTGGTATGCACGTCTGCTTCTTGGTCAACCTCGTACGACTCTCAAGAACATCAAAAATACCTCTAGCGGAGGCGCTTTTTTAAGTCCTATTACAGGTTTGCCAGTTGCCTATGCCGCTGGAGTGCCGATTACAGAAGTACAATCCAAAGATGATTTATTTACTGGCTTGTTAGCATGGGGATATAGATGGCGTAAATGGGCCTTAGAAATGGAGTGGGTATTTTCTGAAACCTTAAAATACAACGCTAGCCCAATCGCACCAACGGTTCCAATGAATGTGCAAGCTGACATTACCAGGCTTGCGATGCTTGCAAACGTAGAATATACATTTGACCGATGGTTTGATTTTCATCCTTCCAACTTGGGGATCTATGTTTTAGCGGGTGCTGGTGGTTCATATTATGCATCCGACACGACAACTTTATATCTTAATAGTCAGCCACGTTTGTCTGACTCTACAACCAAAACCAATTTTATATGGCAGCTAGGCATTGGTGCAAGAGTTCAAATCTCTTCACATGTCTTGATCGAAGCAACTTATCGATATGTCGATTTAGGCAAAGTCAAGTTTGGTCCTCTTGATTCGGGTTTATCTTTTCAAGCAGATAAAAATAAAACAACGGGTGCATTCTTAGGTTTGACCTATCAACTTTAGCATTTCTAGGAGCGAAGGTGAGAGAAGGTAACGGAAGACAAATCATACTGTATACAGCTCTTGGAATTGCATTGGTGGGTTGTACGCCCATGCCAAAGCAAGGCGATAATGTTTCATCCGTCACAATGGATGCGAGCTATGTTCCTTTGTTAGAGCATGGGGAAAAGCGTGAGTACAGGGCAGTGGGTGGGCCTTTGCAAGTGCCAGAAGGGTTGCCTTTGCTAGATGCGACACAACCTGACCAATCTGTAGAAGATGCTTTTCGAGGTGCAAAAGCCACGTCTAATCAGCGACCAACCACCGTTTCACAAAATCAGGCGGGTGGTAAGAGAAGTATGTTTAAACGTTATCAAAATTGGTGGGGCACCAAGACGATGGGGGTTAATATCAACCCATTTCCCACGATTTCTAAAAAAATGCGCTGGGGACATGATTGGTGGTGGGGCCCATCAAAAGAAGATTTAGCACTATCACCATCGGAAGATTTACTTGCTAAGGCAAATGAATTTTATCGGCAAGGTACTAACCAATCTCTCGTCAATGCTTTTGAGCTTTATGAAGTGGCGGCTAAGCAAGGTAATAAATTTGCTCAAAACCGCATCGCAGAGATGTATTATCATGGGATCAGTGTTGAGCAAAACTATGAAAATGCCGCTTATTGGTATTTAAATTCGGCAGAACAGGGGTTGGCTCAAGCCCAATTGCAGCTAGGGTATCTATATAAAGAAGGCAAAGGCGTTTTAAAAAGTAATGATAAGGCACAATATTGGTATGACTTAGCTTATCAAAGTGGCGCTCAAGAAGCTTTAATTAAATCTGGACAGTTGTATCAATCATGGGCAAGAAGCCTACATGATTTGGAACGTGCTCGATCTTATTACCAGCAAGCGGCAGATCAGGGATTGTCAGAGGGTAAGTATCGACTTGCGCATTTATATGCGACGAACAATGTTTTAGGACGGAATTATAGAAAAGCCGTTCGTCTTTACGAAGAGGCAGGATCTGCGGGATATGCTGATGCTTGGTCCGAGTTAGGTGAAATGTACCTTAACGGCATGGGTGTCGCTGTTGATAAAATAAGAGCCTTTGATTATTTTCAATTAGCCGCTGAGCAAGGGTCTCCTAAAGGGGCATTTAATTTAGGTGTGATGTACGAAATTGGTGATGGCATTACCCAAAATTATAAAGATGCATTTTATTGGTATAGATTAAGTGCCGATTATGATTATCCTTATGCGGCATATCGCTTGGGAGAGATGTATGCAACGGGTCTGGGAGCCAAACAACATTTTGGTATTGCAAATTATTGGTACCAGATCGCATCAAGTTGGGATTTAGCTGCGGCAAATGTACGCTTGGGCGATCATTATATGATTGGGCGAGGTTTGCCGAGAAATGCGAATGCTGCATTTGAGCATTTCCATGATGCCGCTTTAAAAGATGATCCGTATGGACAGTTCATGATTAGTATTATGTACTTGCGAGGAATAGGCACATATCATGATTTAGAAAAAGCAGTGTATTGGCATAATAAGGGTGAAATGCAAGGTGGTAGTGCGCAAGCACAATACCGCATAGGCCGGCTATACCATTTTGGCATTGGTATGAATAAAAACGTAGCAGAGGCTATCCAATGGTACGAGCGCTCAGCGAAGCTAGGTTATGCTGAAGCTCAGAATGAGCTTGGAGAGCTTTATTATAAAGGAAAAGAAGTTGAAACAAATTATAATTTAGCGATGAAGTATTTTAAGCAAGCCACCCAAAATCGTTTTCCCTTAGCATTTTATAATATAGGTATGATGTATTATAACGGCAATGGTGTGGGTCAAAACCAAAGTGCCGCACATAGTTGGTTTAGCAAAGCAGCTAAAATGGGTGCTGAATATGCTCAGTTTAGAGTGGCAACAATGCATTATGAAGGTATAGGCGTTTCTCCAAATAGGCCTAAAGCTTATGCATGGTGGTCAATTTCTGCAGATAGCCGCATCGAGCATATGGATGAGCTCTTACAATCTATTTTAGAAGAGATGACTCATCCAGAAAATGAACAGGCTTTGGCACTATCAAAGCAGTACTACCACAACTATAAAAATCATAATTTGATAGAAGAAAGATAGATTAAATCAAAAACAATGATACTGCTCCCCAAAACACCCTCATATCTTGATATGAGGGTGTTTTTTTATGCCGCGTAATCTTGTTTATTACAGCTTTGACTTTAAGTGGTGATTGTTGCAAAGTAATTATAAGAAATGGAATTTCTCAAAGTTTAAATCTACCTTGAGCCTACAAGGATGCTTGGCCATATATAAAATAATGATAAATGGGAGCCAGGTTTAATGACAACACACGCAGCGTCATCTGATGACGTGTATGATTTTTCTCAGCGATCGACTCTAAGAGCGGCTTGTGTGTGGGGTTTGGCTGCTATTTTTTATCTCTACGAATTAATGTTGTTAGTCTCACCCAGTGTGATGCACGATGATTTAACGCTCACATTTAACACGACAGCCGAACAGCTGGGCAATTTAGCTGCCTTTTACTATTATGCTTATGCGGCGATGCAAATTCCTGTTGGGTTATTAATGGATAAATATAAACCCAGGATACTACTAACAGTCGCATCCCTGCTTTGTGCTTTAGGCTGTGCGGTTTTTGGTTCAGCACAAGTTTTATGGGTTGCTGAGCTTGGACGTTTTATCATGGGTCTGGGGGGATCATTTGCAGTTGTGGGTTGCTTAAAACTCGCATCATTATGGTTTCCGGTGAATCGATTTGCCTTGTTAACAGGTTTCATGGTTGCCGTTGGCATGATGGGCGGTGTATTTGGACAAGCGCCTGTTGCCAAGCTCGTTTTAGCCTTTGGTTGGCAACAAACAATTTACATG
>CAXBML010000021.1:0-57087 GCA_963976875.1 uncultured Coxiellaceae bacterium | reverse complement strand
CCCATTGTCTAGGGGATTAACGCTGAGTTATAAAATCAACATAGCAACTATGCAATGGTAAAAGCCCTGTAAAAACAAGGGTTTTTAACTGCTTTGATTATAACGAAATATCTTTCATGACATTTCGACAACATTGGGTCTTCTAGGAATTAATTTTCTCAATTAGATTTATTTCCGGCGATCACGAACAAGGTTATCCTCTAAATTAAAACCTAATGCATGAAGATATCCATCCAATTTTTCTATAGAAGTTTTTAGCCGTTACCCGATCCCAATCTCGCAATTGCAGGCTATTTTTTATGTATTTATAACTGTTTTTTTTTCCGCGTTGTGGTTCAAATCATCACTGCTATACTTCAAGCTAAAGCAACTCTCGAACAATTAAAAGTTGGGCAAATAGCAAACAACAGATCTTGTTTTTAAAACATTAAAAAAGGTATTGTATATTTTGTTTAATTCATCATTAGTGAAAGTATTTTTAACTGTACTCTTGTTTAGCTTCACTACTACGGTTTGGGCCCACGGTGTAGATGATGCTACTAGACAGTTTTTAACTAGCAACGAAGGTATTTCAATTATGCCTTATATGTATATCGGCGCCAAACATATGGTGACAGGTTATGATCACTTATTGTTTTTAATTGGAGTTATATTTTTTCTATTCCGCGCTAAGGATGTCATGGTATATGTGACATTTTTCACCCTTGGACATAGTCTTACTTTAATGCTTGGTGTATTAAATGATATCAGTTTAAACCCCTATTTGATTGATGCAATTATTGGCTTCTCTATTATCTATAAAGGATTTGATAATTTAGGCGGATTCAAACGACTTATTGGTTTTCAACCCAATACCAAAGCTGCAGTCCTAATATTTGGATTATTCCATGGGTTTGGCCTGGCTACTAAAATACAAGAATTTAAAATTCCTGATGATGGTTTATTGGAAAATCTTATTTCATTTAATGTTGGTGTAGAGATTGGGCAACTTATAGCTTTAACCTTTGTGCTTATTGCAATAAGTTTTTGGAGAAAACACAGTAGTTATATAGGGCTGTCAACAGCAACAAATACTTTACTCATGAGTGGCGGCATGATGCTTGTCGGGTTTCAGCTCACAGGTATGATATTAACACTATAGGGTATAAACATGTCAAAAATAAATAAATCAAAGCATTCAAGCGACTTTCTAGAGCGCTCAGTCCCAATAGTATCCACAGCTTCTTTATATAAAGCGGTCATTGCAGCGGCTACTTTTTCTTCCCTCCTGTTAGTTTTAGTCATATTGCCAGCGGAATACAAGGTTGATCCAACAGGTTTTGGGGCTGCTGTCGGTCTGAACAAATTAACAAATAATGATATTAGCACTTCCCAAGCTATGATTAATGAAAATAAAAATCTCCTTGCCGTAGCTCAAAATGATAGTGTTGAAATCGAAATTCCTTCTGGTCAAAGTCTTGAATATAAGCTGAAAGTTTTGAAAGATGTAGCTGTAAAATACTCTTGGAAAACCTCAGGTGAAGAGTTATATTTCGATCTACATGGTGAGCCACTGGGCGATACGACTGGTTATTTCGAGAGCTATACGGTAAGCACTGCAAAAAGCGTACATGGCTCTTTCGTTGCCCCATTTAATGGTTCTCATGGTTGGTATTGGGAAAACAAAGGAGAAAAACCTGTTATCGTTACTCTAAACATAGAGGGTAACTATGAAGTTGAAGGTAAAAAATAGAAGTCACACCCTACAAAATATTGTTTAATGATACGGAGATCTCATATGTATACTAAAACTGTTTTTTTAATTTTTCTTCTTTTGGGTTCTATCAACCACGTTTTTGCACATGGAGGCCCAGGGCATGGTAAGTCAAAGATAATCAGTGAGTTGCAGGCACAATCTATTTCTTTAGAGATTAAAGACAACCTACTGAATAGAGGAAAGTTAGAGCCTTCATGGAGTAATGTAAAATCTGTCAAAGAGGCTAAAAAAAAGCTAATAGAAAAAGACAAAGTCTGGATTATGACTCTATATAATCAATCTGTGAAAGATGAAACAACTCGTAATCTTTATGTCTATATTGGAGAAAATGGTCAGTATAAGGGGGCAAATCATAATGGCAAACAATATAATTAGCCCATAACCCCCTTTGAATACTATTATAATCAAAGGCGATGTATTTGCTCTTTACCTCTTTGTGATCATAGTTGTTTATCACTATTAATCTGAGATTCTGGTAAATTAATTTTTACTGGGGTCTCACAAGATTTTAATAATTCCACGAAAGCTAGCGGTATACTAATTACAAACTTTCTTACCATCCTTCTTCTTTGTCTGATAGTTCGCCTTGGAGAAGCTATTCTAGTGTCGCAGCAAGAAAGAAGTAATTGAAAAAAGTATTGATCAAAAATTGCATAGTGCAAGTATACTGCTATGTAATGGTAAAATCTCTTAAAAAGCGGAGGGGGGTACTGTTCTGATGTTTTAAAACATATTTGTTGTTGTGCGGGATTTTTGAGTTTTCGGTAAATATGCTGGGATTTCACAATTATTACTGAGAATTTTAGAAAGATAATTTTTCGAATCTATTCAACTTAGGTCCGTTTCGCAAGCACCATCATGAAGCTCAAATTCAATCGTTGAATGAGAAATACTATATTTGTTTTTCAAAAGCTTTTTGATTTGGTATTTTATTTTTGAAATATCAGCTAAAAGAGAAATTTCTACTATGACATGTGCTTCTAATAATATACTATCTTCATCTAATTGCCATGCATGAACATGATGAAAGTCTTGAACACCTTTAACTTGTTTAATGTTTTGAGTAATAGCATTTAAATCGATATTTAGCGGAGTTGCTTGCATTAGAATTCTAATAACTTTAGGAATAGTACTAATTCCTTGATATAACACAAAAAGAGAAATAAGCAATGTAATTATTGCATCAGCAAAATATAGATTATAGTTAGCTATCAAAAGACCTGAAATAATGACACCTATCGAAGCAAGTCCATCTGAAATATTATGCAAAAAAGCAGCCTTCATATTTAGGCTATTTTTAGAGTCTCGATATACAAGAAGAGCGGTTGCGAGGTCAATTACTAGCGCTATAATGGCAATATATACAACAAGCATGCCTTGCACTTCTACAGGATCAATTAATCTATATATCCCTTCATATATCAAATACATCCCAATGATAATTAAAGATGTAAGATTTATCATTGCTCCAATTAGTTCAGCGCGGCCATACCCGTAAGTATAATATTCATCTGATGGTTTCTGGGCAATCAATCTTGCAATCCAAGCGATCCCAAGAGCCAGTGCATCACTTAAGTTGTGTAGTGCATCGGCAACTAGAGCTAAGCTTCCTGAGAATATTCCGCCGACAATTTGAAATACTGTAAGCAGTATATTAATAATGATAGCAAGTAATAAACTCGATTTGTTGGAAATTTCATGCTTATGAGGCGATTTATTCATTTTATATCCAATATGCTAACCTCTCGCTCAACATTATAGACATATATTTTTCCATCACCGAATAGCCCAGTGTGAGCATGACGCTTAATGGTATCTAATATGACATCAACATTTATATCTTCACAAACAATTTCAATTTTTTTATAGGGTGTTAATTCATATATTTCATCTCGATTATCAACACCATATCCTTCAATAGTTGACACACTTAGCCCCTTTACTTCACTAAGTGCTTTTAGTGAAGTAATAACATCTTGGAACTTGATAAGTTTCACATATGCTTTAATTTCTTTCATTTGTTGTGTTTCCTTAATTTATACGGAAAACTACTAAATGCTGATGTTATTATTCGGATTCAACTTACCGAGCCGGATATCAAATATCCTAACGATATGATTTTTGCTGTTTTTAGAATCATTTATTTATAATATTATTCCCAGAGAAGCACTTATACAGCGCTGGTAAAACTAATAGAGTAAGGATGGTGGAAGAAATAATACCTCCAATAACAACTGTAGCCAATGGCCTTTGCACTTCTGATCCAGCGCCTACATTAAATGCCATGGGCACAAAGCCAAGGGAGGCAACTAATGCAGTCATAAGAACAGGACGCAGTCGTGTCAAAGCACCATCGATAATTGCTTCTTCAAGATCCTTTCCTTTGGCATGGAGATCACGAATAAAGGAAATCATAACCACACCATTTAGGACCGCAACCCCGGACAAAGCAATAAAACCCACCCCGGCAGAAATAGAGAGCGGTATGTCTCGGAGAATGAGAGCTGCTATGCCCCCCGTTAAGGCTAATGGTACACCAGAGAAAACGATAAGTGCCGCACGCGCGGAATTAAACGCCATGAAGAGTAAGCCAAATATCAAGCCCAATGCAATAGGAACCACGACCATTAATCTGGTGCGCGCTGAAATAAGTTGTTCAAACGTCCCACCATAATCAATCCAATATCCCGATGGCAACTCAACTTTTTCTTTGATAGCTTTTTGTAATTCTCCTACGAAACCACCTAAATCTCTCTCTCGGACGTTTGAGGTAACAGTAATACGTCGCTTGCCATTTTCTCGACTGATTTGCGCTGGCCCAAAAGCAATGTTGAAATCAGCCACCTCTTTAAGTGGAACGTAATCAGGCTTATAGTCTTTCCCTTCTTGTTGGGCAAGAGGAAGGCGAACAGGTAGTTGCTTCAGTGCTTCTACATCACTTCTTAAGTGTTCCGGTAGGCGCACTATGATGTCAAATCGGCGATCACCTTCATATATGACCCCTGCTTGTCGCCCTCCCATGGCAACGGCAACAACCTCTTGTATATCTGAAATATTCAGGCCGTAGTGCTCAAGCCTTCTTCGATTCGGGATGACGCTTAATGTAGGGAGACCCGTAATTTGCTCAACTTTTACATCTGCTGCACCTTTTATGGTGCTGACAATTTTTTCAATCTCTTTCGCAGAAGTTAGAAGCTTATCCATATCATCACCATAAATTTTAACAGCTAAATCGCTCCTTACGCCAGAAATTAGCTCGTTAAAACGAAGTTGAATTGGTTGGGAAAACTCATATGCACTTCCAGGAATACTTTCAAGAGCAACTTCCATCTCCTGGATTAGACTCTCTTTTAATTTATCAGGATTAGGCCACTCTTTTTTCGGTTTTAGTAACACATAAATATCTGCTATATTTGGCGGCATTGCGTCTGTTGCCACTTCTGCAGTGCCGATTCTAGAGATTACTGTTCGAACCTCAGGGAATGTAAGAATCTCTTCCTCTAACTTGAATTCCATTTCTATAGATTGTGTTAGGGATGTGCCTGGTGCACGTAATGCTTGTATAGCAATATCCCCTTCGTCAAGAGAAGGAATAAACTCTGCCCCCATTTTCCCAGTGCTAAGCACACTTACAATAACAAGAAGAAACGAAATGACGATTGCTGGTAGAGGTCGGCGTAACGTAAATTTTAATAAAGGCTCATAGCCTTTTTTTGCATAGCTGATGATACGTCCTTCTTTCTCATCAACTTTTCCTGTCACAAATATGGCAACTGCAGCTGGAACAAAGGTAAGGGACAATATCAGCGCTGACAACAAAGCCATAACAACCGTTAATGCCATAGGATGAAACATTTTACCTTCGACTCCTGTTAGAGCAAAAATAGGTAAATATACAACTGTTATAATGATTATGCCAAAAATACTAGGCTTTATTACTTCGGCTGTAGCATTTGAGGCTAGCACAAATCGTTCTGACTTACTTAATAATCTTTTAAGGTTGTGCTGCTCCATACCGAAACGCCGTATGCAATTTTCCATAATAATCACAGCCCCATCAACAATTAGGCCGAAATCAAGAGCACCTAAGCTCATCAGGTTTCCAGACACGTTATATTTAACCATGCCGGTAATTGTCATCAACATTGAGATTGGAATAACTGCCGCTGTTATCAGGGCTGCCCTTAAATTTCCCAAGAGTAAAAATAAAATAACAACTACGAGTAATGCGCCTTCCAAAAGATTTTTTTCGACAGTACTAATTGTGCGGTTTACGAGATCAGTTCTGTCATAAACAGATTTTGCCAAGACCCCTTTAGGTAAAGTGGGGGCAATTTCTTCTAGCTTTTTACCAACTCTCTGGGCAACATCTTGTGAATTCTCTCCCATTAGCATCATTGCTGTTCCTAGAACAGTTTCATGAGCATTTTCGGTTGCGGCTCCCGTTCGTAGAGGAGAGCCAAGATTTACATCTGCAACATCACCAATGCGAATAGTTACCTCATCTTTTTTTGCAAGGATAATATGTTTGATATCCTTAATGTTCTTGACTTGTCCGGGGACACGAATAAGATATTGTTCTCCATTTCGCTCAATATAACCAGCTCCAATATTATGATTGTTCTTTTCAAGAGCTTCTAAAACATCGTGGATTGTTAAATCGTAGCTTAGTAATTGTTCTGGGTATGGGGTAACATGAAACTGTTGTTCATATCCGCCAATAGTATTGACTTCTACAACCCCCTTTAAGTTGCGAAGCTGAGGGATAATGATCCATTCTTGAATTGTCAATAAATCCATTGGTGTGTAGGGGGTGCCATCTTCTTTTGTTGCACCCTCTTCTGCTTCAACGGTGTAGAAATAAATTTCCCCAAGGCCGGTTGAAACAGGTCCCATAATAGGCTCTATGCCATCAGGCACTTCGCTTTTGATTTGCTGAAGTTTCTCATTAATTAACTGACGCGCAAAGTATATATCTGTATCATCTTCAAAAATTACAGTAACTTGTGACAGGCCGTACCTCGAGAGTGAACGCGTATGATTAATTTTGGGAGTCCCTGCAAGAACTGTTTCTATTGGGAATGTTATACGTTGCTCAACTTCTAAAGGAGAGTAACCTGATGCTTTTGTGTTTATTTGCACTTGTACATTAGTAATGTCGGGTACAGCATCAATGGGCAAGCGATTGAAGTTATATACCCCAAGGACACATAGCCCTAGAACAATTATCAATACAAGCCATCGATGTTTAATGGAGAGGGAAATAATATTTTCAAGCATTAGGATTCTCTAATATTTATACATGATTAATGTGAGTGAGCTGCTGTTGCTTTTAGAATATCTGATTTTACAATAAAGCTACCCTCAGAAACATATAACTCTCCGGCCTTTAGTCCCTTGATGATTTCAACAATTCCGTCCCCTTTACGACCGATTTCAACTTTTCTTGGGACAAAAAACTTACCTTCTTTTGCAAAAATAACATCACCATATTCTTCCATTTTCTGTAAGGCCCCTTCCTTGACGGAAACTTCAGCCTCGGATTCAGCTACACTTACGTCACCTTCTATAATCATACCTGGCTTCCAGGTTCTTTTTGGATTGGGCAGAGCAACAATCGCAATTTGTGTCTGACTTTTTTCATCTGTTGTTGGATAAAACATATCAATTTTTCCAGATGTAGCTTTGTCACCTTCCAAATTATGAACATTAACCTTTTGCCCAATTTTTACAAAACTTGAATCTCGCAAAAACACATGAAATTTAGCCCAAACACTTGATAGGTCAGCTATAATAAACAATGGATTATCACTAACAAGATCTCCTATGTTGGTATTTCGCTCCAGAACAACGCCCCTAATTGGGGCTGTTACGTTATACTCCTGCAAACTGTCATTAGCTTCAACGGTTGCTAGTATTTGACCTTTCTGAACACGCTCTCCTAAGTTCACCTTGACATTACGAACAATGCCGATAAATCGGCCGTGCACATCTGCTATGGCATTCTGATCAATTGTAATTCTACCTGTCAATGATATTTTTTTACTAACATTTGCGTGAGAAGCTTTTTCAATGACAATGCCCATTTTTTTAGCTGATTCAAGTGATATTACAGCCTTTCCGTTTTCATCAGATCCATGCTCATCTGTATGTTCATCGTCATGACCTGCTTCAGATTCATCATGACCTGCTTCAGATTCATTGTGAGCTTCGCCGCCATCCTCATGTTCATCATTATTAATTGGATTGCTGCTTCCATGTTCACTATGTGCTGCCTGTGAGTCTTCATGAGCATGCGGAAGGTT
This sequence comes from uncultured Coxiellaceae bacterium, assembly GCA_963976875.1. Taxonomy (GTDB): domain Bacteria; phylum Pseudomonadota; class Gammaproteobacteria; order Berkiellales; family Berkiellaceae; genus Berkiella_A. Next base: position 49,026 of record CAXBML010000021.1, on the reverse strand, counting down.
CTCTTGAGCATATGTCGGAAGTACTATAAATGAGAAAAATGCTAGAAAAAATGTAGAACTTTTTAATGAGAAATATTTCATATTTGTCCCTAGTTATTAATAGACATGATGTCTTTAACTTGCGCTTTATTAACGCCTAAAAGGAAGTCCACCTGTGCTTTTGCTTGGTGAAATTTCAACAGGCTATTCAGATGAGATTCTTGAATTTCATATAACGTTCTTTGCGAATCTAATAATTCCAAAAATGAAAAGCGACCTGACTTATATCCTTCAGTGGCTTGATTATAAGCTTTTTGGGCACTCGGAATGATAAATTCACGATAGGAACCAATCTCCGATGATGCTGATATCATTTTCTCATAAATTTTTTCTGCAGCTTCTTTTAAAGCCAAGTATTCTGACTTGATCTCACTTGATGCTATTAGATATTCAGCCTGAGCACGTGCAATATCACCTTGGTTGCGATTGAAAATTGGGATCGGCATAGAAAAAGTCGCAATAAAAGCATTATTGTTTGATTCTTTAAAACGACGAACCCCACCCCCTATTGTTGGGTTTGGAATACGAAAGGATTTTGCTAGCTCAACATTGCTTTTTGCTTGCAATTTTTTTAATTTGGTCATTTTTAATTGCGGCAAATAATCAAGAGCTGCTATTAACTCATCTTTATTTGGCAAATTTAAAGGCACTGACAAAATTGCTTTATTAATAGTGATTAAATCAGGACTTGTAGACAATAGACTTTCAAGCTGTGCTCTTGCTGAGATAAGGCCTTCTATTGCTTTATTTTTTTCAATAGCAGCAATTTTTTGCTCAATATCTACTTTTGTGTGCTGAATCTCTGAAGCTGCTGCAGCACTAACACGATTTTTAACCGCCTCATGTGTTTTATCTGAAAGTGCCATACGCCTTTGAGCCAGGCTCAATCGTTCTTGGGAAATGACAAATTCTACATACGACTGATGCACATTTGCTAAAATTACTAAAATGTTAGAAAATGCTTTTTGTTGTGTGATTTCCAATCCATATCTGGCTACATCTCGACGATAAGATCGCTTCCCTGCTATTTCGATTTCTTGCTCGATGCCAAATGTCAGTTCAGCGCTATCAAATCCTGACAAATTATCATTCCCACCAAAATTTTCTATCTCTATAAAGGCATTGGGGTTTAGCCTTAAACCTGATTGCGTGAAATTTCCTTTAGCTGCCAGTATAGAGTTAATTGCAACCTTTACATTCGGATTATTTTCTAATGCAACTTGGAATACAGGAAATAATGTCGCTTGAGCTTCTTGCGTAATTCCTTGCTCTGGAATTGTAAATAATAATGAACAGATCAATAGTGCTGCTGTTTTTGTTTTCATATTGCTTTCTATTTCAGGCCTTAGTTATTTTTATAACGTTTTTTTATACCAAATAGTTTATGCTTGATGTTATCATAATAAAAGGATAAATCATTCAAAGTTAATCAATTGCAATCCTTGCTGATTATTGGGAAACGTAGTGGACCCCTCTGCCAAGGCAGCAAAATTTAAAAGATTGACCTTACACCGTTTTACTGGGCAACCTGGTTGCAAAAAGTAGTATTCATTAAATTTTTCTGAGTAATATGGCGTATACCAAGTAACAGATCCGTCGTCTATGTTAGTGCAACCAATTAGAAAATGCAGAAGAAAACACTCTTCCCATTTTATTGTTAATTTTGTTTCTCAAAGCAAGTTATAAGGTAAACTATTTGTTATCCAAAATACTATAATTCATTGTCTGCTTATTTTAAACCCTGCTAGACAATAGACTATATTTAAAGGGATAATTAAAGTTTTATATAAAAGCCTCAGGCTCATATAACTGAACAAAAAACGTATCATATCAAACAGCAATCCTTCATTGCTATTTTGTTAAACGTTCTATTAATTTAAGTCTAAGTGCTCATGAAGGTAGACATAAAAATATTGTTGACATTGCTATTGAACAAAATAAAGTTTATGTTTTCTGGAGTATACAAGTTAATTAGAGGTTAAGACAAAAAACATCAATCATGCCGATGAATGTTCGGTTATTTTTCGAAAGGGCAAAACAGAAGACGCCAAAAATAAAGTGTGTCCTTTTTAGTCTAGATGGTGAGTTTTTAGCCATGAACTATACTGGTACGTAATTACAGTGCCTAAATAAATATATTAGGATTTAACTATGTTTGAGCACCCTTTGCATCCAATTTTTGTTCACTTTACGGTTGCTTTGACGTTGACTGGTATTTTTTGTTACTTTGTGGGGCGGTTTATTAGCCCCCAAAGATGGAAAAAAGACTTACTTGTATCGTCGAGCTGGATGCTGTTGTTTTCAGCTTTAGCAACTGTGCTAACCCTTTACACGGGGTATTTGCAGTTTAGCGTGGTTAGTCATGACTCTGGCTCGCACTTGGCCATGGTTAACCATCGATATTGGGCAATTGGAACGGGATTGTTATTGTTTATAGTAGCAATTTGGGGGATGAATAATTACCGTAAAGGTTCATATACAGGGATTATTTTTCCATTATTGCTAATAATTTTATTGGGTGGGCTTTCAACAACAGCATTTAAAGGTGGCAACCTTGTTTATAAATTTGGATTGGGTGTAAAGTCTATTCCTGAGTTACGCGCACTTCAAAAGGAGCAAAACGGTAGCTCTCATGAAAATATTTTAGCACCATCTTCCCCAGAGTCTCATGGACAACATGACCATTAAATATTTCAAAAAATCTGGAGACTAGGTTACCTAATCTCCAGATTTTTATTTTATGGGGTTACATATCCCAATTTTTTTGATTTCCAAATAAAGAATATTGCAGGTATCACTAATAGTGTAAGTATTGTAGCGCTCACCAATCCACCTACCATTGGGGCGGCGATTCTACGCATGACTTCTGAGCCAGTCCCACCACCAATCATGATAGGCAATAATGCAATAATCGTTGAAATAACTGTCATTAGAATAGGACGTACTCTTAATACGGCGCCACTAATAACAACTTTTTTCAAATCATTAATATTCATGCCGCTATTTTGATTTTCTTTTAAACACTCTTTAAAAGAATTATTGAGGTAAACCAGCATAATGACACCAATTTCAATAGCCAACCCTGCCAGTGCAATAAACCCAACCCCTGCGGCTACAGATAAATTGTATTGTAATAAATAGATTAACCAGATCCCACCAGAGAGCGCTAAAGGTAAGGATACTAAAATAATCAAAACCTCAGGTATGCTCCTAAAGCTCAAATATAAAAGGAATATAATAATACCTAAGGTAAGAGGCGCAATTGATGAGAGCCGTTCTTTTGCTCTCTCCATATATTCATATTGCCCAGACCAAACTAAACTATAACCTGTTGGCATTTTGACATTCTCTAAGATGGCTTTTTTAGCTCCCTTTATATAGGTTCCAACATCAATATTTTCGATATCCACTAGGACCCAACCAGTTAATCTAGCATTTTCGCTTTTGATCATAGGTGGCCCCTCTTCAATAGCTATCGTTGCAACATCTTCCAAAGAAATATGTGCACCTGTAGGTGTTACGATTGGCAACGATTTTACTTTTTGTAATGATTTTCGATCATATTGTGGGTAACGTAAATTAACGGGATAGCGCTCACGTCCTTCAATTGTCTCCGTAACATTCATGCCTCCAATAGCAGTTTGCACAATTTCCTGAACGTCATCAATATTTAAACCAAATCGAGCGGCATCATTTCTTCTTGTGTCAATTACGACATAACGTCCACCAACGGCTCTATCGGCAAAAACCGATGCTGTGCCATTGACATTGTTAAGAGCCGCTTCTATTTGTTCACCTATTTCTTGTATCTTATCTAACGAAGGCCCTGAGATCTTAATACCAACTGGTGTTTTGATGCCCGTTGCTAACATGTCGATTCTCGTTTTAATCGGCATAACCCATGCATTAGTGATGCCTGGAAATTGAATGGTTTTATTTAATTCCTCTTTTAATTTCTGAGCTGTCATCCCTGCACGCCATTGTTCTTTTGGATGCAGTTGAATAATGGTTTCAATCATAGTTAGAGGCGCAGGATCAGTTGCAGATTCTGCTCGTCCGATTTTCCCAAAAACTGTTTTAACTTCAGGAATTGTTTTTATAAGTTTGTCAGTTTGTTGGAGAACTTGTCTGGCTTTACCGATGGAGATACCTGGTAGCGTGGTTGGCATATACATCCAATCACCCTCATCTAATTCAGGCATAAATTCAGAACCAATATTTTTTAATGGTACATAAGCGGAGATCATTATAAAAAATGAAATTAGAATAATTGCTTTTGGGAACCTCAAAACGCCATGAATAATAGGCTTATACATAGAGATTAAGGCTCTGTTTACTGGATTCTTTTCTTCCGGTAAAATTTTTCCTCGAATAAAATAGCCCATTAATACGGGTACTAAAGTAATCGACAACCCAGCCGCCGCTGCCATTGCATACGTTTTTGTAAATGCCAATGGCGCAAACATTCGGCCTTCTTGTGCTTGCAGTGCAAATACGGGTAAAAAGCTAAGTGTGATAATTAGCAAAGAAAAGAAAATAGGAGGGCCTACTTCCATTGCGGATGCTTCAATAACCTGCCATCTATTTTTATCGGTAATTTCTGTTCTAGCAAAATGTTTATGCAAATTTTCAATCATGACAATGCCGGCGTCCACCATTGCCCCTATTGCTATCGCTATCCCACCTAAAGACATTATATTGGCATTGATGCCCTGCCATCTCATAATAATGTAGGCGCATAATATACCTATTGGCAAATTAATCACGACAATCAAAGACGAACGTATGTGGAGTAAAAACACAAAACAAATTAAAACAACAACAATACATTCTTCAATTAAGGTAATTTTTAGGTTATCAACCGCACGCTTAATTAAGGTAGAGCGGTCATAAGTCTCTATAATTTCGACACCTTCTGGTAGGCTCGATTGTAGTTCTGATAGTCTATTTTTAACAGCAGAAATTACATCAGAGGCATTTTCGCCTTGACGCATAACAATAATGCCACCAACCACTTCCCCTTCGCCATTTAACTCTGCAATGCCACGACGCATTTGTGGTCCAACATTGACTTCAGCGACATTAGACAAAACAATTGGAGTGCCATTTTTATTCACACCTAAAGGAATCGCCTTAATAGATCCTACACTATCTATATACCCTGATGAGCGAACCATATATTCAGCCTCGCCCATTTCAATAACTGAGCCACCTACTTCCTTATTTCCTCTTTTTATAGCATTCTTAACAGATGCTATTGTCAATCCATAAGCTCGTATTCTATTTGGCTCCAATACAACTTGATATTGCTTTACCATGCCGCCTACTGTTGCGACTTCAGAAACGCCAGGTATGGTTTGAAGTTCAAATTTTAACAGCCAGTTTTGTAAGGTAGTTAGTTCAGATAAATCATGAGCGCCACTTTTATCAACTAGTGCATAGGTATAAACCCAACCGACCCCTGTAGCATCAGGACCAAGTTCAGGCTTGGCATCTGCCGGTAATTTGCTAGATATTTGGCTCAGGTATTCTAATACTCTTGATCTGGCCCAATAGGGGTCGGTTCCATCTTCAAAAATAACATATACATAGGAATCTCCAAAGTAGGAGTAGCCCCTGACTGTTACGGCACCTGGTACTGTGAGCATTGCCGTCGTGAGTGGATAAGTTATCTGATCTTCTACAACTTGTGGTGCTTGACCACTATATGAGGTTTTAATAATAACCTGAACATCAGATAAGTCTGGAATAGCATCCACAGGTGTTTGTCGTAGAGAGTATATGCCTGCGACCAATAAAAAAAAGGTTATGGCTAAAACCACAAATCTATTTTTAATGGACCATTTAATAATTCCTTTAATCATTCTAAAACCTTACTAGTTTTAACCATTTAATCTGCAGGCATAATATGTATTTTAGTCATCAACAATTCACCAGATTCTTGTTGAATAACAATTGCATGGATACTGTCCTCTTTATGTAATGTATCTAAATTGATATCAGGAGCCACATCGACCTCCATTTTCATAGCGGGCATGCCAATTTCTGGTATTTCTTCATGAGCAAGTAATACGCGCCTTTTGTCTTTGAATATATCTTTTACAACAGCCATCGTCATATACTCTTTGAGGCTAACCTTTTCTTTTACTAATTCCGACTTATTGCTTGAGCCTTCTAATCTTGCAAAAGAGGCTTTCAAACTCGATTCTGAGTCAATTAAAAATTGTGCGGATGACACAATACTATCGCCCTCTTCTAAACCTGCGAGCACAACATATTTATCATCTGACTGATAGCCAACCTTAATACTCTGTGCACGATATTTTCCATCACCTAGTGATAGAATAACCCGATCATCTGTGCTGGTTCTAATTAGCGCGGTATCTGGAATTGTTAATACATCTTTCATTGGGTTTGAGTGTATTTTTATATTGGCATACATATTGGGTTTAATAAGTAAATCCATATTAGGGAATGAAAGCCTAACTCTTAGCGTATGTGTTTCTTGATCTAGTTTGGGGTATACATACTCTACTTTTCCGATCCACTCTTTATTGGGCATATATGGGAAAGATGCCACCGAATTTAATCCTATTTTTACTAAGTTTGATTGACGCTCAAAAACTTCAGCAATAACCCAAATATGGGATAAATCCTCTATAGTCATAATTTCCATATCAGGTTTAACAAACATCCCTTCCCTGGCTTTAAGTTTAGAAACGATCCCAGACTTTTCCGAGAATATCTTAATTTCATTCATGACCTTTTTGGATTGGTTTAATTTTTTGATTTGGTCTTTTGACACTCCTAAGGTGGCTAGTTTTTGTTCGCCTGCAGCAATTAAGTCTGTATTGTTTCTTTTTATAGCTAATACATATTCCTCTTGTGCTTGCACCAACGCGGGGGAATACAATTTAAATAATAATTGTCCTTTTTTGACGACTTCTCCAGTAGTCTTTACAGCCAGGTTTCTAATCCAACCGTCGATATAGGTTGTAACATGCTCAATTTTATTTTCATCTGCGGTAGCATATCCTACAGTGCTTATGGTCTGTGATAAATTAGATCTTGTAACAAGTTCTGACTTAACACCTAAATTATTTTCAACTTGTCCTGAAATTTTTACGATAGATTGGTCGTCATTCTCGGTATCTTCATAAACAGGGACTAAATCCATTCCCATAGGTGACTTCCCAGGCTTATCTCGACGATAATTGGCATCCATTGGGGCAACCCAATATTTTATTTTTGGTTGAGAGTCATTTTTTTTGGTGGCCTCCTCATAAACTGGCACTAAGTCCATTCCCATAGGGGATTTGCCCGGCTTATCTCGACGGTAATTGGCATCCATCGGAGCAACCCAATATTTTATTTTCTTTTCAGCTTTGGATTCATTTTGTTTTGAATTCGTGGCTGTATATTGACCTATGTAATATCCAAAAAACAATATTATAAACACTACAGCTGTACTAATTAATTTTTTATACATGATCACCTCCTTTCAAATAAAGTAAATTAACATGTGCTTTATCACGATCAATTCGTATTTTGACACCCGCTATCTTTGTCTCAAGTTCAATAATATAACTGCGTGCTAGTGCAGGAAAATCAGATTTTCCATTTCTGTAGGCAAGTAAAGTGGCCTCAGCATATTGTTTGGCTTGTGGAATTAATTTCTCTCTATATAGTAAGTTTTGTTTGGACTGCTCTTGAAATTTTGCATACTCACTATCTAGCAGATCAACTAAATTCCTGAAGTCAACCTCTTCTTTTTCTTGGCTGGCAATCAGAAGATCTTGAGATGCACTAATACGTCTAGCTTGTCTATTTTTACCAAATATAGGTAAATCCATTTTAGCTGTTGCGCTTAAAAAATTAGCTCTTTTAGATTGGTTGGTGTTTCTACCTTGCCGATACCCATAAGATAAGCCTGCAGTCACCCCTGGTTTATATTGCTCACAAGACCATTTAACATTATTTCGATTTGAAGATATTGTTTCTTGGTGGGCTAATATAACGGGGTGAGACCATAATGCTTCCTCCATTACTTGATAACTATCTAACTCTGGAAATTTTGGATAATGCCTGGGATAAGCCTGATTTATATATTCTCGCCCTAACCAGCGGGCTAATTTAGATTTTGATACTCTTATATTTTTATCGACTTCTATTAATCTATTATCAAGCTCAATAAGCTCTAACTGAGCCCTGATAACATCATGTTGCTGCGCAATATTATTAGCAAGCAGTGATTGAGTTGTTTCTAAAAGAGTTGTGAAAACGATTTTTTGTTCCTTCGTTATTTCTAAAACTTTAATCCAAAATAACAATTCAAGCCATGCAATCCTAACGTCTTTTAAAATTTCAATTTTAGCTAAACTTGAGTTGTGTTTTTCAGCGGCGGCTAAATGATTTTTCTTATTTCGCGCATAGCGTAGTGACTTTCCCTTGGGGAAACTTTGTTGCAAGCCTAATTGAATTTGAGTCATTGGCTCCTGAGAAAAATTGAACGTGTCTACTGGCATATTAGATAGACTGGATATTAAGTTTGGGTCAGAGAGCTGCCCATCTGCTATTGCTTCTTCTTCTAGTTGATGTCGCCTGGCATCTAGCTGTTTTATTTCAGGCGCATTATTAAGCGCAATCTGTTCGGCATCATCTAATTCAAGCCCGCTAGCACTTGCAGAGAACACATTTATCAAGATAAATAAAGTGGTAGTTTTGATAAAGAGTTGATTCTTGTTTTTATACATCCTAAAAATTCTTATATTCCTAGTGCAACACTCATAACGATATATTATATTTATGTATTGCATATTTATTATTTTCAATTGTGTTTGGCGTCGTCTTGATTCCAGGGCCATATACGTTTCATTACTAAAAATGTAAAAGAAGCCGACCAAGAAATAAGTAAAAGGCCATTTAAAGCTTCGAGCCCAGTAATAAAGCGAACATGACCCAAGGGGTAAACCTCCCCAAGCCCTAAGGAGGTATACATTACGATTGAATAATATAAATACTCCATGAAGGTAGAGATAGTTGCTCCTTGTAGGGAGCCTAGATTAAGGTATGAGATTGAAATGTCATAGGCCACAGCATAAATACTTGCCTCAAGAATATGAGCCATAAATAGGGCCAAGACAATCAATAGTACTTGATGATGATTTGATATATTTATTTGGGGTACAGCCCTGCTTAACATTTTTATAATAAAAAAATGTACATAGAAGGTCACCAAAATCAATAATAAACTAATAAGTAGAGCATATACCATTACTATAAAGATTCTCCAATATAGTCATAAAATCATGACTATCAATACGATTGTATCTTTCTTTTTTCTATTACCAGTAAAACCAAGCTATAAATAACAGGCAATACCAGTAAATTTAATATCAATACCGTCAGCATCCCCCCCAACATGGGTGCAGCTATACGGTGAGTTACATCAGAACCGGTTGAAGTACTTAACATGATAGGGATTAAACCTGCCATCGTTGATATAGCCGTCATGGCAACAGGGCGAACGCGCATAGAGGTCGCAGTTAAAACAGCTTGTCTAATATCTTCGTTTAATAAGTGCCCATTTTTTTCTTTTCGAATCTTTGCAACTTCTAAGTCAATAAAGCTTAGAACCAGCACACCTATTTCTGCCGCCATTCCTGCCAAAGCAATGAAGCCAACAGCCACTGCGACCGACCAGTTATAGTTATTCAAAAATATCAACCAAATACCACCAATTAGGCCAAAAGGTATGGATATCATAACGACAACAGGTTCGATAATATTTCGGAAATTAAAATATAAAAGGAAAAATATGATTAACAGTGTGGCTGGAGCCACTATGCTTAAACGTTTAGCCGCTCTTTCCATATATTCAAATTGGCCCGACCAAGTTAAAGTGTAACCAGCTGGCAAATCAAGATTGTCATTTATCGCTTGCTTCGCTTTTTTCACAAAGCCGCCAATGTCAGAGGATGAAATATCAACATATATCCAAGCATTGGGACGCGCGTCTTCACTTTTGATTACAGGGGGTCCACGGGTATATTCTACTGCTGCAAGTTGAGCTAATGGGATTTGGTTTCCTGCAGGGGTTGGTACTAATACGCGCTTTAAGCTTTCAAGATTATCGCGCAGCCCTCTTGGGTATCTAAGATTAACAGGATATCGCTCTAGTCCTTCGACAGTCTCCGTAATATTCATCCCTCCAATGGCACTTTGAATTACGGTTTGAACATCACCAACCGTTAATCCGTACCTGGAAGATTCTTCTCGATCAATTTTAAAATCTAAATAGTACCCACCAATAGCTCTGTCTCCAAAAGCAGATACAGTCTCTGGAAGCATTTTCATTATTTGCTCAATATCCCCAGATACTTTTTGTAATGTTGTAAGATTGGGGCCTGATACTTTAATTCCTATGGGCGTTTTAATGCCAGTTGAGAGCATGTCGATTCTAGTTTTAATTGGCATGGTCCAAGCATTTGCAATCCCTGGAAATTGAATCGCTTTATCCATCTCACTTATGATCTCTGATGTTTTTTTGCTTGGATTTGGCCATTCTGACTTTCGCTTTAATCGAATAGTCGTTTCAATCATTGAAAGAGGGGCCGAATCCGTCGCTGATTCGGCTCGTCCAATTTTCCCAAAAACATGATGAACTTCTGGAAAAGATTTCAGTATTTTATCAGTTTGCTGCAGTATTTCTTTTGCCTTTGTGATTGAGATTCCAGGGAAAGTTGTAGGCATATATAAAATGTCACCTTCATCTAAAGGGGGCATAAATTCACTGCCCAACTTTGAATATGGAATAAGTGTGGCACCTAAAACAGCTATAGCCAAGGCTATTGTTGCAGCCCTATACCTCATTGCTAGCGTTAATATGGGCGTATGAATTTTGAATAATAAACGATTAAAAGGATTTTTCTCTTCAGGGATAATTTTTCCACGCAACAGGTACCCCATCAATACAGGGACCACAGTCACAGCCAATATTGCAGAGGCTGCCATTGCATAAGTTGCCGTAAAGGCGAGAGGGCTAAATAGTTTCCCTTCTTGGGCTTGCATTGTGAAAATAGGTATAAAAGAAACAGTAATAACCAGCAGAGAGAAAAATAATGCTGGTCCAACCTCCATGGACGATTCTCGAATTACTTCCCATCGTTCCAAGTTATTTAGTTCACTTTGTTTTACCTCTCTCGCCTGCGCTAATTTTTTGTGGGCATTTTCAACCATAACAATTGCACCATCGACCATGGTGCCAATGGTAATGGCTATCCCCCCTAAAGACATAATATTAGCATTTAAGCCTTGCAGCTTCATGACGATAAATGCCATCAATATGCCTAGTGGCAATGTAATAATTGCTACAAAAGCTGAGCGCGCATGAAGCAAGAATATAATAACGACTAAGCTGACAATCAAGAGTTCTTGAAATAAGGATGTATTTAAGCTGGATACTGCTCTTTCTATTAAGTCTCCACGATCATACACAGGGATAATTTCAACACCTTCAGGCAATCCTTTCTTTAGCTCTTCTAGTTTTGCGCGAACCCCTTTTATTGTTGCAAGTGCATTTTCACCATAGCGCATAATCACAACGCCGCCAGCGACCTCACCTTCCCCATTTAAATCAACGACCCCCCTACGAAGCTCTGGCCCTATTTGCACATTGGCAATATCTTTTATTCTTATTGGGGTTCCGTTTTTGTCAACGGAAACAGGAATACTATTTAAGTCATCCAGAGATTGAATATAGCCCAAACCGCGTACCATATATTCAGTTTCGCCGAATTCAAGCAATCGTCCTCCGACATCTTTGTTGGAATCTTTGATTGCCATTTTAACTTTTTTGATAGGTATATTATATCTAAGTAAGGCATTGGGATTCACTTCAACTTGATATTGTTTAACATATCCACCAATTGACGCTACTTCTGACACACCATTTACAGTTTGGAGTGGGTAACGCAAGTACCAGTCTTGTAGGGATCTTAGCTGAGATAAATCATGTTTCCCTGTTTTGTCAGTTAGGGCATATTCATATACCCAACCAACTCCTGTTGCGTCGGGTCCTAGTGCTGGATTAACGCCCTGGGGTAAACTACCGCTAACATAATTGAGAGATTCTAATACTCTAGAGCGGGCCCAATACATATCGGTATTGTCTTCAAATATAATATAAACAAAAGACAGTCCGAAAAATGAATATCCCCGCACAACTTTTGTTTTTGGCACGGCTAGCATTGTTGTGGTAAGGGGGTAAGTAACTTGATCTTCCACAACCTGAGGGGATTGACCAGGGTACTTTGTAAAAATAATTACCTGGACATCAGATAAATCAGGGATTGCATCTAAACTAATGGTTTTATAGGAATAAATACCCAGAAACGTAATCATGACGGTTATAACTAAAACAATAAAACGATTCTTTAAAGATGCATTAATGATTGCCTTAATCATTTGCTGAAGCTCCATCCGTCATATCCATATCCATGTCCATTTTTTTTTCTTGAGCTTTGTTTGTTTCTGAACTGCTCATTTCTGATGATTTATTCTTAGGAGCATACTCCATCTTTGAGTGGTCATTTTTAGGCTCTTTTAACCTTTCTTCGTTATCTTTATCTTTCTCTGTACTTGAACTCATCATTTTCTCAGTAGCTTCGCGCAAGCTAGATTCAGAATCTACTAAAAATTGAGATGATGTCACTATCTCTTCCCCAGCTTCTATGCCAGATAGGACGGCCACCATACCATTTGACTCTATTCCAAGCTTTACCATCCGAGGTTCAAATTTACCAGGCTCTCTTACAACAAATACTTGCTCTTTTGTTCCAGAGCGAACAACGGCTTCAGCCGGAATGACAATTGAATCCTCTATTACTTGTGACTTTATAACCACATTAGAGAACATATTGGGTCTTAACAGATCTTCTTTATTATCAAACTCTATTCGAACTTTTGTGGCCCTAGATTTTTTTTCAGCATATGGGTAAATGTAAACCAACTTTCCTTTGAAAACTTTTCCGGGCACACTGGTTAAGGTCATTTCGACTTCGTCACCTTCCTTTATCCATGGTATTTCATATTCATAGATATCCGCATATACCCAAACTTTTGATAAGTCAACTATCATATACAGCTCTGTCTTGGGTGTAACATATTGCCCGTCTCTTGAGCCAATCCTAACGACAGTCCCGGCAAATGGAGAGTGGATATGTAGGTTTTTCTTAGGTTTACCTGTTTTTTCAAGTTCACTAATCTGGTGCGCAGGGACATCTAGCAGCTCCAGCCTCTCTTTAGAGCTTTCTACTAATGCTTCTGCCCCACGCCTAACATCGCCAAATGGACTTTTTTGCAATGTTTTCAAGCTATTTAATGCTAATAGATATTCTTGTTGTGTTGTTACTAATATCGGTGAATATAAGCTTAAAAGAATCTCATCTTCTTTTACTTTTTGGCCTGTTTTATCAATATATATTTCATCTATCCAGCCTTCAACCTTAGGGTGAAGCCTAATCATGCGCTCTTCATCAAACTCTATTCTACCAACACTGCGAATAGTTCGTCCAAAGGCCATTTTCTTTGCTATTTCTGTTCTAACGCCAATATTTTGAACAATAGTGGAATCAATTTTCACTGTACCAATAACAGATTTTTCAGAATTATCTGTATCAGCGTACACGGGAACATAATCCATACCCATGTTATCTTTTGCGGGTACAGGAGATGTCACCGATGGGTTCATGGCATTTCGGTAATACAAAGGCTTTTTCTCTGAGCTAGAGACTGAAGCATTTTCAGAGGAAATGTCACTAGGCATCCATTTACCTAAAAAGAAGCTAGAGAAAACTAAAACCCCTGCAATTGTATAAATCCATTTATTCTGCATAAATATTTTCCTCTCCGGTAGCCGCAGTTAATCGTGCCAGTGCTTTTTTCGAATCTGCAAATACTTTCCAATATTGAAGTTCATAATTAAAAAGTGTTATCTGGCTACGCACAAGGTTTAAAAAATCTATTTCACTTGCTTGATATGCAGCAAGCATAGATGAAACTGTCTGTTGCGCCTGTGGTATAATACCTGTTTTAAATAAAGAATATTGTTCTCTGGCTTGATTCAGCTCTGTTAGTGCTAGTGATATTTCAGAGCGAACACTCGTTAATTTGTCTTGGAAGTCAAAACGCCTATTTATTAATTCTTCGGCTCTTTGGCAAACCTCTTTGGATTGTTTTGTTCTCGCATATAAGGGCATGCTGGCGCTGAGCATAACCGAAAGGAAATCTGAACGCTCCCCTCCTCGCGGTGGTGGATTTTTGCCATCTCTAAAACCATAGACAACTCCGAGTTTGAAATCCGGAAGATAGCCCTTTTTTGCCAAATCTAATTTTGACTGAGCTGCGCTGATTAATGATTTTTTTTCATGCAAAATTGGGCGAGAACTTTCCGCTGACTGGTATAGCGCCTGTTCATTTGACGCATATAATATTTTTCCTGGGGAGTATGATGGTAGGCGTACATCATTATCAGGAGAAATATCCATTAAGGTGTTTAGCTTGATGCTTTCTTGCCGGCGCATACTTTTTAGTTGAATTTCTTGGTCCAAAAGCTTAGATAATTCTAATTGTGCTAGCAAGACATCTTGCTGTAACCCTTTTCCAACCTCATATTTTTTACTAGCTATCTCTAAAAATTGTCTTAATAATTCTTGGTTTGTCTGGATTACCTCTATGGCACGGTCCAAGAAAAATGCTTGCCACCAACTTTGCTTAACAAAACTAATAAGCTGATGTCTTAGTTCATGAACTGAGTGAAATGCTGCAGATGCTTCAAACTCACTAGCCCTTTGTTTTAATGTTAACTTTCCAGGAAAAGGCAATGCTTGGCTTAAGCCTATTTGCATCTGTGTCATAGCCTCTTGCTTTCGAGTGAAGCTGTCCGTTGGAAAATTCATTGCATTTAATGAAATTGAAGGGTCTGGCAGTGTGCCAACCTGCTGGGGGATCTCTGCTAAAGCTTTATAGCGCGCCTGTATTTTAGCTAAATTTGGGTTATTGCGAATGGCTATAGCTATCGCACTTTCTAACTCTAAGTTAGCAACAACCAGTTGAGGGAAAATCAGAGCGATTAAGGCAAATATTTGCAATAGTTTCATTTCTAACATTCGTCACTTCAAAAAAAACCTAATTAATATTACCCTTCTGCCTTGATTAAAGCTATTTATACCACTACAAAATACCCCCGATAAAAAAAAAGGGGGGGATATTTTTTATGAAATGATTAGCTTTATTTATATTGATGAAAGTTATAAATTAATGTAAAGCTATCGTTTTTTGCATCTATGCTACTATGGCTAAAGGGAGCTCGTCCTACAGTCTAAAAGTTGTAGGGAGAATAGAAACTACATCAAGCCCATTCTGGGTAGAGATATAATGCAAGAATTTAGAGTTTATTTATAAATAATTCGAATCCTATGTTGTACTTTAGCGGAGTAAGTTATTTTAAAAATTATCTGTACTTTCTATATCCACTTGCTACAATTTAACAACACATTTTAAGGGGAAAAAATGAAAACCATACCGCACATAGCTTTATTGATAACATCTCTGATGTGCTCAGGATTTTTATATGCTGGCGATAATAAAAATCAAGCTCATGAAAATAAACATAGCTCCCACAAGGCACATAATAGCATGAGCTCATCAGGCAAGAAAATAAACGAGAATGAACAACATAGATCTCATCGCGAGCGCTCCGGCGCCATGAGAGATGACGAAGCCATGGATAGTGGAAACATCCATAAGCACCCTTCAGCGCAAGATAGATTGAGAGATAAAGATTAACGAATTAGTTTTTTAGTGACTCTGGTTGGCTTGCCCTAACCAGAGATATTTTTAAGTCTAAAAAACGGCCTGTCTCGACGCTTATATTAAAATATGGCTAGTTGCTTTTAATCATAAGTTTATGTTGTTCAAGCATTTTTTCCATCATTATTTCCATCATCATATTTTTTTGATGTATCATATGTATCTCTTCTTGCATGTGCATTTGTTGCATATTTATACCTTCTTGGTTTGTATTTTTTTCCGCGACATGCATACCTTTCATGAGCTTCATATTTTCTTCCATTTTTTCTAAATGCTGCATCATTAATTTATGTTTTTCATTTCTATTATCAGCAACCTCTGCTCGTTTCATAATTTTATCCATTTCTTGGTAGTTACTAATAATTTTATTTTGCATGTCATTACTTTCTACAGCATATGAATTGCCAGATAGCATTAATATTAAGATAGTTAATATGAATTTCTTGCCCATGATTGCCTCCGGTTTTAGTTAATGTTATGTCTATTTCTACGTTTTATTTACTGTTAATGTTGAAGAAATACTAGGTTTTTTATCCATGCATGATGGCACATTGTCTCGATCATGTTCAGTAAACGCCACTCTTGTCTTAATGCTACATAATAGAAAGTCGAGCAACTTGTTCGCTCTAAATTCAGAGACATAATTAACTAGTAAATTGCAAATATTTAAATGAACAAAACTATCTACATCTGAGATAGTTTTTGACGAAACTAAATTTGTTATTATGATTGCTTATTTACATTTTTAATCTTCTACTAATTAGTTTATATTAACATCATTTACTCCTCAAAAAAGCTGAGAAATATTAATCTATGAAGCTTAAAGTCAAAAATATGCGATGTGCTGGATGTATAGATAGTATTGAAAAAGCCATGAAAAGCACACCTGGGGTAGAAAAAGCATCTGCAAACTTAGCACAAAAATCTCTTGAGGTCTTGGGAGTATTTGAAGAGAATACAATTATAGGAGCTTTGAAAGAGATTGGTTATGAAGCAATACCTTTTGATTCAGGGGCAAATGAAGAGCAAGAAGAATTTATAAGATACCGAGACTTAATGCGTAAATTTATAGTGGCTGGTGCTGCTGGAGCCATATTATTTCTATTAGGTTTCATAGGGCTTATGCCAGATTTATCAATGATCAAAGGTCAGATTATGTCCCTTATCATTGGCCTGATAACCCTAACTATAATGATATATGCTGGTGGCTATTTATACTACAACGCCTGGAAAGCGCTTCTTGCCCATCATGCCACAATGGATACCCTAATAGCCCTTGGGACTGGTACAGCTTGGGTGTACTCAATAGTCATCTCTCTTTTTCCCAATGTCGTTCCAGAACTTGCAAGACATGTTTACTTTGAGGCAGCTTTAATTATTATTGCGCTCGTTTCCCTCGGGGCTGCGCTCGAAATTCAAGCAAGAGGAAAAACATCCCAGGCAATTAAAAGACTAATTGGGCTACAAGCTAAAACGGCTAGAGTTATTCGAGATAATACTGAAGTTGATATTCTGATTGAATCAGTATTACAGGGGGATATTGTTCGAGTGCGTCCCGGTGAAAAGATACCTATTGACGGAGATATTGTTGAGGGTCACTCCACTGTAGATGAATCCATGCTCACCGGAGAACCTATTCCTGTTAAGAAACAAGTTAATGACAAGGTGATAGGCAGTACAATTAATAAAGCAGGTTCTTTTACATTTAAAGCAACGCACGTTGGAAAAGATACTGCTTTAGCACACATTATAGAAATGGTTCAGCAAGCCCAAAATACTAAGCCTCCGATTGCAAGGCTTGCCGATGTAGTCTCTTCTTTTTTTGTTCCTGCAGTCATGATATTTTCCATTGTCACAGCTTTAATTTGGTTTAATGTTGGTCCTGCCCCTAAATTAGGTTTTATGTTAGTAACTGCCATGACGGTACTCATCATCGCTTGTCCTTGTGCGTTAGGACTCGCCTCACCTATATCAGTGATGGTAGGAATGGGAAAAGCAGCCGAATATGGCGCTCTAATAAGAAATGGAGAAGCGTTGCAGAATGCAACGAATCTAACATCTATCGTACTAGATAAGACGGGGACAATCACTAAAGGACACCCCGAAGTTACCCATGTTTATACATCAAAAAATTCTAGCAAGGATGAAGCCTTAATTTTTGCTGCCAGCATTGAAGTTGGTTCTGAGCACACATTGGGAGAGGCCATTATTAATTCAGCCCAGAGCAAAAATCTTAAAACTTTACAAATCAAAGAATTTATGGCGGTTTCTGGCCATGGTGTTCAAGCAACCATAGACAATAAAGAAGTAAAATTTGGTAATAAAAAACTAATGGCGAAGTTTAATATTTCAATTGAACATATGATTGATAAGGCAGATGACTTTGCAAGTCTTGGTCACACGCCCATGTATTTGAGCGTGAACAGTGTATGTATTGCTATTATAGCTGTTTCTGATCCAATTAAGGACGATTCAATTGATGCCATTAAGAGATTACATAAGCTTGGACTAAGAGTAATAATGCTAACAGGTGATAATGGAACTACAGCAAGTGTTGTGGCAAAACAAGTTGGCATTCAAGAAGTTTTTGCGGAAGTTCTTCCCAAAGACAAATCAGAGATGGTAAAAAAACTCCAGGAACAAGGGGAAAAAGTAGGTATGGTTGGCGATGGCATCAATGATGCTCCGGCGTTAGCCCAAGCCGATATTGGCTTTGCTATTGGTTCAGGGACGGATGTTGCCATCGAGAGCTCAGATATTACTTTAATGAGAAGTTCTATTCACGGCGTGGCTGATTCTATAGCCATATCGGGCGCCACTATGAAAAACATCAAACAAAACCTAGCTGGGGCCTTTCTTTATAATAGCCTGGGTATCCCCGTTGCTGGAGGGATTTTATACCCTTTTATTGGAGTACTATTAAATCCAATTATTGCTGGTGCTGCAATGGCTTTATCCTCTGTTACAGTCGTTAGCAATGCAAATAGGTTGCGTTGGTTCAAGGCAAAAGGTGTTTAGAATATGGAAAGTGTATTAGTAAACGCGGTTGGTATATTTCTAATTGGGGTTATTATTTGGTGGTTTTTAATTGCAAAACCTAAGGCTAAAATTAACTCGGCAGATATTCAAAAGATTGTTGTGCAAAATGGTATTTATAGCCCTTCTATTCTAAAAACAAAAGTAAATCAGCCTATTAAACTAGGTTTTTTAAGAAAAGATGATACGCCGTGTTCAGAGTATGTGCTTTTTGACAAATTTAATATTAGCGCAAAGCTTCCACATAACAAAATGTATGTTATTACTATTGTTCCCAAAGAACCTGGGGAATTTAATTTTACGTGTCAAATGGGTATGTATAGGGGAACACTCATCGTTGAAAATCAACATATCGGCTGAAGGTAGGCTTATTATTTCTAGGGTTGGGTAAATAGACATAAGAGTATTTAACATTATAAATAATGCTTAAGATTCCCCTAAAAAATAGAAAAAGCTGAGTGTGAGTTTACGCCCTTACTTGCAACGTTTCGTTATCGTCCATTGCATAGTTATCGTATACTATGCAACGTCAAAAACCCTTTAAAAACAAGGGTTTTTGACTGTTTCGATTTTTTTAGCTAATTGCTGTCTTGTGCGAATAATTAATTTGAGCAATACATTTCTATATTTTGTTTCCTTATTGTTATTGATTTATAGAAAACAATGGCCCCAGACGCTGAAAATATTGCAGCACCAGCAAGAGACAAGGCCTCAACTCCAAATCCAGCTATTTTTCCAGCAACACCTCCTAAGCATGCACCAGCAACTAGGCCAGTAAGGGCGCCCAAAAATGTTTGCCATTCAGGTCCCCGGCGCATATCCGCCTCTAATGACCCACGGCATACTTTAAACCTATGAATTATATATAGAAATTGCCGATCATAAAATTTCAGCAAAATTCGTATGCATCTGATTATTAACATAATATTCCAAATAAATTTGAACCAAAATGGAACATCTTTTAGCTAGAGTTACCCCCCTCTGTTTGGTTTCCTATCATTGACAGCAGGATCAACTATCATCAAAGCTAAAGATAATGGGAGGTCTCTGAATGGCTTTAAAACAGCTTTCCTACTAATCTTTATTGTCCTGAAAAGCCCTGTAGAAGCTTTAGAGCGAATTAAATGAGTATGATAGAGAGGAAATATATGGCAATCATATCCCCTTCTGTATGGTGTCATATAAAATTTGTAATTTATTACCAATTTATAGGAAAAAATAGCGAAAATTGTTAGAACGCTGGTGCAAAGTTTGGTATGGAAAAATTGACCGATCTGGTTGATAATCAAAAGAATTAAAATATTAATAATCAAATGCTTATAAAATATGTTGAAAATTTATGTTTGCTAATTTTATTCTATAAATCATAGGTTTAAAGTATGCCGTGGGTCATTAGAGGCGGATATGCGTCGGGGACCTACATGGGTGGCTTTAAGCCCCCTTCTATCTATGGCATCTATATCAGCACCATCTTTAAGCAGATTGCTTACTGCATCAAGATCATTGGCTCCTGCGGCAAGGTGAAGAGACTCTTTATTTGTTTCTTGCTTCATTTATTTTATCAGTTTACGGCTTTACTATGGTGTTTCAAAATATTTATGTTAGTTTTTAATGCTTAAGGGGATGTACTTCTTGTTTTGTATAAAATCGCCAGTAATCTCACCTTTGCTATCAACAGCCCATGCACCAACAATAGCCTCAGGTGGGATATCGCCACTTAAATCGTACTTTTGATCTATTTTGTAAACCCAGCCATTGGGGTTTGCTTTTGCCTCTTTAATTATTTCTAAGCAAGTGGTTTCTTGCATGATTTAGCCTCTTTAAGGACTGTTTATATTTTTTTTCAATAATAGATGTGTTTTTGTTACTTAAAAAAAATTGACACACGCATTTTGATCAGGTCAACTAGCTTTGGATCCATATATTCATATTCATCAGGTATACCTAAAGATATAATTTTCTTAGATTTTATGATGGCTTTAAACTTTTTCTTAATTTTTGACCTATGGTGCTGCTCCATAACAAAAAACATTTTATCGCCCTCTTAATTTAAGCTAATTTTTACATTTTTGCTTCTGTTTTAACTTATCGGTTTTGCTGAAAAATATAGTGGCCTATGACAGATATGGCCCCATTACGCAGATTGACCCGACTGGGGAATTTTGATGAAACACTTAGACTGCTAATATAGCTTAGCGTGCGTTTTCGGCCAACTGGGCATCAAACCCATTAATATTTTTTACTTGAAGGTCTTTTTTTCATCAGGGGTACCGTATTATGATGACGCTGGTTTTTATTTTTGCTATTTGATGTGCTTCTACTTCTATTATTATTTAAATTCATTCTTTCAAAATGGTTTAAAACTGGGTGTCCAAGATTATCTTGACTAAACATAATCGTCTTAATTATTTTACAATCAGCCCTTCTTGACACGCATACTTTTCTAACAAGCCTATTAAAGTATGGCAATATATCTTCATGCAGACCAAAACAATTACGCTCGTTTTCTTTATAAATAATGGCTGGATGTTTGTTTTCTGGTTTTTGCAATTCCTGAAATAACTTAAGACTACCTGGTTTTAAATATACATTACATTTAAATTCATGGATAACCCCATTTCCCACCTGCGCGCCTTTTTCATAAAACCATTTAGCACGTTCTAAACAAGCATTGCAAGCCTGATAGAAACCTTTTCTTTTTTCAATGTTTTTTAACTCAGCCGCAGAAATGTGCCGATAAATAACATCCTCTTCTCCTCCCGGCGATTCATGACTGAACCCAATTATCTTATCCATATCAGGCTGTCGCATCTTAAATGTTAACAAATTGACAAACCAGTACTCAAATAATTTCTGACAAGAAGTAAAAAGTGTTGATGTTCTATTTAATGATCCATTATTGTTTTGATAAAGCACATGCACATGCCATATCTGTTCACTCAGAGATTTCTGTTGAATCAAAAGTTTATTATATTTAACCTCTAATTCCTGAAAAAATATTGTTATCTCCGAGGTGCTTTTCACATTGCCTGATTGATTTTGCTGATTTTCTGCAGATGAATAAAGGACTTGATCCATCTCAAGCTCTGTATATCGATGACGATTTGATTTGACTTCCAAATTTATTTGATGAAGTTCAAAATATAACGTATTCAGCATATTTTGATTATGGTCAATGATAGCTAAAGTTTTATCGATTTCTTGTAGTAATAACTCAGCCTGTCTATAGTTTTCAGTAAAATATTTATTTTTATAGAATGGAGTGATGATGCTTTTGACATAATTGAGATATCCTTCCCATTGCAAATAGGTTGGATCCAAAGTTCTATTGCGATCCCTTGATCCTTCAAAGCATTTTTCCAAATAAACATCAAACGGCACCAATTCAGATTTATCCAATTTTTCTATGGCATTCTTCTCTTCTTTCAGGCGGTACTTTTGTCCAGTTTGTAAAATGTAATTTTCAATATCCTCAATAATACTCTGCTTTTCAGATAAAATTTCCTTTACAGCTAAGTTGTTGAAACAGGGCAAATATTCTTTCTCAAGGGCTTTTGTATCCTTTCTCTCACTGGGCAGTGCACTTAGCTCCTCCCACATTGCTATGTAATTTATATACTTGGCTCCTCTTTGATTGCGCGCTTCAATAATGGCTCGTTGGAAGTCATGACATAAATTTTTTAATGTAGATGTCTCTTGTGCTGTCGCTCGACGGAAAAATGCCTGCAGATAACCATTTAGTTTGGGAATGAAAAAATAAAGCTCTAACGTATTTTTTAAATCAGCATCTTCACCAACGGAATAATCATTCAAAGTCACAAAATCTGCAAGCATCATAATCTGTTAGCCGGATAAATTAACTGGGATGAAAGACTAACTATAAATGATTTATGGCTTAATTTCAATTCTTCATGAGGCAATACGCTACATGGTCTCCCGCGAACATCTAATAGAAATTTACCATGGGGTGCGTCAAAGCTATGATTTATAAAAAGAAAGCAGGAAAGAAAAATTTTCAGCAAAAAACACAATCTATTGATTGCTGATGTCATTTAAACTGACATTTCCAACATAATATAATGGGCACATATTGAGTGTTTACATGCACTACATGAGCGTTAAGATCTTTATCTGTAATAGACCAAGACTTCACTCTACGGTTTTGTCCACTCATGTTTTATTTGTTCAAGCATAATGTATGTGGTTCGGTGGTTTAACAGCGTATAAATAGCCCTAATTTACAGGCTTTGCTAGGAATACACTTTCTAAACCTGAAATGTATTTAAGATATTTCGCGGCATGTTAGCAAACTTTATTGGAAGGTATCAGAAGGATGAGTCCGTGGCGGTAGCTCTTGGGGATTCCTTTCCCTATTTAGCGACAAGCAAAAAAGAATATGAGTTTCCGGTCCTGTCGCATACACGGGTGATTGCCCCCTTCCAACTAACTATTATTTACCGGAATCTCACGGTCAAGCCAAGAAAGAGTAATATTCACTGGATTATTGAATAAGTATTGTTTTATAAAATGTTTACCAATGGAAGTCTCGTGACCTAAGTTCATATTCCGCCCTATATGGTCTCGGACCCATAGATAAAGAACGCATCATCGAAGCTAAAACTTTCGGCGTTTTTTCGCATGTTCTTGAGACTGCTCAGGACCAAGATACTCTTTCAAAGCCGACGTAAGACTAAGTGTATTGTGATATATTTTTTCACTACTAGAGCTTGAATGTCTGATTTCTATATTTGGACAGACCAGGTTTCTTTTTGCAAATTCATTTTTTAATTTATTGCAAGCATTTTGTGCTATGTGATTATTCGAAGAGTAAATATTGCACGCAAGACCATTTGCTATAGCTTCCGCTAATAGTGTAATGAGCTCATCATCAAGTTTTCCGCTAAAGCACTCAAATGAAATCAGAATTTCTTTTTTGCTTATTGGCTGACATTGGATGCTATCATTATCGTTAACTCGTGACCGCTTTAGCACTCCATCCCGTTTGCCTAGTGTATTGCCATTGCCTTGAGTTATACTATCCAGTTGCATTCTTTTGTTGAAATCATTTATTAAAGGTTTTGCCATGGGCCCTTCACAAACTATAGTAATTTCATGGTTATAATAAGGGCTATCCTCGCTTCTAGATGCACTCATCCAGTTAAAAGATCCTTCAGCTATTAAACATTCATCAATAACAATAGACTTACCATGCAGATTACTTTTTGAGATTAAGGTGATATTTTTATGTGACTCTAGAAAACTTCCATAAATATCTTTCAATTTTGACACATATTTTTCTTGACAAACAATCGTAATATTTACTCCTCTATTTGCAGCTTTTACAAATTTTTTAGCTGGTAGGTCTTCTAAAAAACCAGAATTTTTATTTATAAATGGAACACATATTGTTAGTGAGGTCTGAGCGATATTAAAGATGGAATCTAAAAATTTTCTATGAGCATTTAATGTCGGTAAATAAGTTAATCTTGAGCCATCCCGTTGATCAAAGTAAACAGGCATGTCTGTTGTACCGATACTTTTAAAGCTAGTTGTTTTTTCGATATTGCCGTGTATTTTATGTATATATTGACGAAAAAATACACGAAATTGACTATGCCATCCTTGACAAAGTTCCTCTCCTAATAAAACTAAACTGCCATTTAAGCCGTCTTTGTAACTCGCTCCATCTGAACTAAGCCAATTATATGAGCCAACTGCTATGACGTCATCATCAACAGCTACTACTTTTGAATGGGACTTTATTTTTTCATACATTATATTATATTTTTTTATAAAATTCATAACTTCAGGTGAGCAAGGCTTTCGGTCGCTATTAAAAAATAAGACTCCTATACCGGTAGAGCGTACACTTGCTATTTCTTTTTCAATTTTTTGTAACAAGCTCATTGATATGCCATAAGAAGATATTAAAATAGCATTATCAGCTTTCATAATGCTATTTTTCAAAAATTCAACGTGCTCTTCATGAGTGTTCACTCGGGATATTGAGCTTTCCTTATAGGAGGTTGACTGATTCAATAGAGAGTAAATAGGTGGCTGAACATTATAGAGAGCATAATCATAAACACTTCCAGAGTTTTCATAGATTGATGGCTCGTCATCATAGGAGTCATGCTCATTGACACTGCCAGGGTTTTCATTGATTAATGTCTCATCATTATATTGATACCAAAAAAAATAGTTTCCGTCTACGCCATCAGTGTAATAAGTTGAATATTTACTAATCAAATCGGCTTGCTGTGATTCAGGGGCTGAAGAAATTTCGAATATATCTCTTGCTTCTTTTTGGAATGATTTATCTCCAAGGCTTTGATCAGCTGCTTTATTAGGCTTAGTTGGGTCCCAGACCATATAGGGCGGAATATGACCTTATGTTGCTTACCTCTCAAATAATGTATTTTTATTATGCGCATAAATACTGTTAATTCCAGTATTATATGGAAAAATAGGCGTATCGCGACTTATCAGAAAAGCACGCGTCTAATGTTGCTTTTTAACAAGAAAATTTAATTGCACTGAATTACAGAGCTACATGATTTTTAAAATAAAACTTAAATCATAATATACGCTGTGTTTTACAGCATATATGAAGAACAATAACTTTTCGCAATGAGTTTTAACTAACCTAAGGTCATATTCCGCCCTATATGGTCTGGGACCCTAGGTGAGCGCGGAAAGATTAATCAATGCAACCTAAGCAGGAGCACGTTTGAATTTCACATTGGCCATTATGAATTGAGCAGGAAATAATTTAGGATACTGTCAGATAAGCTAAATTATTTTCCTGCTGCTTTTAAGAATGCTACACGATAATATAGTCTACAGCGTCAGGCTCAGGCAAAATGTGGGTTTGTAACACGGGCATTGGAGAAATGTTGACAGCTTCAGAGGTTATAGTTGATGCGCTAGACATATCAAAGGATAACGCAGAATGACCTGAGGAGAAAATATCTTCTAAACTTAAAATAAAGTGGTCATTGTTTAGCTCAGACTCATTATAAGCATTTATAAATTCGTAATAATGTTTGCCGGCTATATAGTCCGCATGTTCTATACTTGTATTTTCCATATAGTTATCGTAAATACTGTCATAAAGTGGAACATATTGCTCTACATATTGACCTACTAATTCATCGTATAGGTCAGAAAATTCAGGCTTGAGTAATTCATCATAAATAATGGCTTGACGAGAAAAGTCAAACTCGCTTTGCGTTGTATCCAAGGTATTGAATATGTCAGCCAATAACTCATCATAGAAGCTGTTGCCTATTAAGATATCACTGTGAGATATGAATTCTTCGAGACCATGGGTCATATCAAACTCTTCCCATAGCTCAAAGGCTTGTTTAGCAAAGCTGTGTGCTGTGTCTGCATCGATGCTATTTTCTAATAGGTTGGTTAGAATTAAGGCTTCAAGCCCTGCCTCTAAACTGGTCCATGTGCAGTTACCAGCGATCTGTTCAGGGTTTTCTATTTCACCGATTTTTTCAAGTCCCAAAATTTCAACTAAATCGTGCTGTAAAAAGGTCGGAGGCCCAGATGCCTCCAAAATGATATCAAGTATTTCGAGGGTAAGATTATTTGGCTTGGTAATCATGAACTCTTCAATTCCATGAACGCCATCACTTTGATCGCCTCGGTTGCAGCGATATAAGCGATCTTGGTGTAAAACAATCTCTACGGCATGGCCGTTCCAGCCAGAAGCAAGAATCACGGATTGTCCACTAACAAACCTCTCATGGAATAAAGCGGCATCTGTATTGCTGTCCTGAAACTGAAGCGCATCAAGCGCGCTGATTAAAGCTTCATTGGCCCAGCTGGGTACTGTGCTGGTTAATACAACATGACTTAAAAAATATTCATATGATCGAGTAAACTCTGCGACACTTAAATTATTACTATAACCTTCATATGAAAAATAATTAGCACTATAGTCCAAATTTGCAAAAGAAAAAGTTCCGCCTAAATCATAGCGATGGCCTAATAGTTTTGCTAAGTGGAAAGCCTCAATGATATCTTCATCTGCATAAACACCGAGATTTTTCATATCTTGAAGAAATTCATCATCATAATATTCAGAGATCATCAGTATGTTATATGTTGAATCAAATGTGGGATGTTGAATGATGGCACTCGTCGTTTGTTCATTACCGTAAAAATAACTTTCTAGCAGAGGTGTAAATTCATCATAACTAGCGATATTGACATCAACCTCTGGGAGGCTTAAAAAATAATTAGCTGCATCATACTCTTCAAAATAAATTGAATTATGAAGTGGTGTAAAGCCATAATAATCCATTGTGTTGACGTCAGCGCCCATTTCAACCAGTGGCGTGATATAGTGTAGATCCCCGACCATAGCTGCTACATTGAGCGGTGTTGCGCTATCAGAGTAAGAGACCTTTTCAATATCCATCCCCCAATCGAGCAGCGCATGGAAGGAATGAATCGCGTCACTAAAGATAGAAACATGTAAAAGACCATCACCGTAAAAGTCATGAATGGAATCAAAGTCTTTACCCATGTCATGGTATGAGATTAGAGTTTCAATATCATCCAAATTACATGCGTGAATGATAGGCCAGTCATTATTGTTATTTAGAGGAGGTTGCTTAAAAGTGAGCATATATCAGTTGAACAACTTGTAGAGGTTATACAGAACCCATTTTATTGTTTTTTTTGATGCTGCGCAATATAAAATCTCTTCTAGCATAAAATCGATGCGCTGACGTAAGCGGCAGAATCTGTAACTCGAAGTAATCTTGATGACATTTTAGACCAGCATGGGGCTGTTATCTCTTGTTAAGATTACGCTCTGTTTGCTCCAACCTTCTAGTTTTCTCCGTATGCTAATCAGGCTACTCTTAATTTGCTTGACTCATGCGCTACCCTCTCAATCTTAGGCATACTTTCTCCTTTTTTAATCGTTACTTTGTGATCAAAAAACATCTGCATAGTTGGGGCTGCATGATTACTCACATGATGGTCAATAGCAATGATGGTTTTTCCTTGCATGTTTTCTTTCAAAGCTTTCTCACATGCTAATCGCGTTTCAGGATCTAGCCCATTTGTGCTCTCATCCATAAACAAAATATCTGGATTGCTTACAATGGCTCCGATGATGGCTATACGTTGCTGTTCACCACCACTAAGTATTTTGTTCCATTCATCTTTTTTATTGATATTGTTTATCGTGCCTTCTGTAAATCCTAGGCTACGCATCAATGTTATTACTTGTTTTGCATCCTTTGTATTACCAGGGTTGGGGTAATGGATAGCGTCTAGTAATGTTCCCTTGTATGGAAAGTAAGTTTTCTGAGGAATAAAGTACACATTAAGTTTGCCTCCATTTGTTCCTTCTGGTAATACGATGCTTCCAATTGCATATGGCCAAAGACCGGCCAAACATCTAAATAATGTGGTTTTTCCAGCGCCGAATTTACCCTGTATTACAGTAGCTTTTCCAACGGGTAAATCAATATGGCACTGTTGCGAAAATATATTTTCCTCAAATAGTTTTTAGGGGGCTTTGCATTACGCAGCCAACCCGAATAATTTTTTGATAAAGCTATTTTGCTTCACCACGTCTTTACCAACATGGCGAATTTGGCCTTTTTGAATCATGCGCATGGCTTCCATACCATCGAGAGCGTTTTTAGCAGTAGAAAATGATTGATACCACTTCCGATATCTGGATTTTGATTTAGTAGATTTATGATCGTTTTCCATTGGATTGTTTAGATATTTTACAGCTTGTAATTTTGTATCAGGTGGCACTTCATTTGCAGCTTGCAACTCACTTAAACCAGGTGGAAATGTTGGGCTTTTATCAACATTTATAACTCGCGGTTTAGTGGCGTGCTTGTTCCCAAGCATTTTTTTAAAGAAACGTTTAGCTGCTTTTTTATTGCGATAACGACTTAACATCCAATCAAGAGTATCACCACATTTATCAATCGCTCTATATAAATAATGCCACACGCCTTTAATCTTGATGTACGTCTCATCAAGTTTATAAGAATCACAAGTCTTCCTTAAATATGGCTTTGCTCGTTTATTCAATTCAGGGCCATACTCATGAACCCAGCGATTGATAGTAGAGCGTTCTAATTTATAACCACGTTCTAGCGCCATCTCAGTCAAATCACGCAATGACAAGGCATAACGACAATACCAACTGACCAGCCAAAGAATTATATCACCTGCAGCTTGCTTCCATTTAAACGGCCTGCTTGGATCTTTGTACTTTTTATTGGCCATATGCTTGAACCTTAAGTATAACTAGCACAGTAGCTTAACATAATCCTAAATTCTCGCAACAGTGCCAAAAGTCCTACTAGGGTAGCTCTGTATAAATTGTTTAGCTATAACCCCCCATTTGAGCCAAACCATTTGCTATTATAAGGGCAAAATTTAAGATTAGTTCAAATCTTGAGATATATCGTAACTAAGTGGGTTTACTGCCGTTGAATACTGCACTCGCATCAACCCCCAAAGAATAAATCTTGGGGCATGAAAAATGTTGGTGAACTAAATCTTGTGTGACGCCTAAAAAAGCTATAAAGCATTATAAGCTTAAAAATAATAAAAATGGATGATATATGGCTGTATCTATACTCCAAAGAAGTTTCTACTTACTAAGCACTATTACACTACTATTTTTTTCAGAGATTCAGTTAGCATCTTCGTATGCCGAATCTACAGTTGAGATTAATCCTGCATTACCAAAACACATTAGGACCAATATCGATAAAATATTAGTGTCTAGAAAGGGAATGGATAACCAGTCTTATATGACCACAGGTCGAGTTTTTAGTTATATTAAGAAAAATGAATATTATCAGGTCACCGCAGATGGCTTAATCCAATCATCGTCGATATTACAAGAAAATAACTATGATTCAGCCCCGCTGGTAATAACACCTCCCTATATAACTTTTCATGGGAGCTGGATAAACAACGACAATAACAGTTATAATCCGGCTAGCATATTAGGTAGTATTGGTGAATTAATTGTTAATGAATCAAGTCTTGAAATACCCAGTGTGAAAGCTACAAATGAAAATTTAGCTTTTTATGGTGCGAAGCTACTAAAAATAGGCGATAAAATTAAGTTTGATTCTCCTAGTGACTTACCTTTAACCCAGGTTGACATTGGTCCAAACTATGTGAAAAATTATATTTTGCAAGAAGATCTAGGCGGGGGGGTATATTTAGAATATCACAATACGCCACATTATCATTTCCCCGTTAACCAACAGTCACGTGGTCACTTAATACTTGCTAAATGTGAGAAAGAGGAATACAAAATATCTGCATTCAAAATACCGTGGGGGCATGCAGTTTATACACCACCTGATATTATGCATAATGATGCCTTTCTGATTGGCCAATATTATGTAGTTTATACCGTTACGGATAAATTCTCCACAGTCGCTATAAAAGATAAAAATCTTCGAATAGTTAATATAGCGATTATTGATGAGGCATAGTTAAGTTGTAACAACAGGTTCTGTCGCAAAGTCCAAAATGGCTAATGAAAAATTAACACCCACTTCCACTTTACGTAGCCAGGGCGTAGTATTGCTCTGCAGGCGTCAAAGTACCAGACAGATTTTTCTTCATCTGGCCTTTCTTCAGCATCGCCATCAACTCAATTCCGGCTAAAGTGCTTTGGGCGGAGTCAAAGCTTTTGAAGCCCAGCATCTGCTGAGTGATACCCTTTATATTACGGTGGTCTTGTTCGATGATATTGTTCAAATATTTACACTGACGTATTTTGATACGGCGACTATTGTTCTGATTGAATTGTTTGATACTGGCTTTATTGGAGCCACTTTTATCAATGTTAATCAAACCGGGTTTTACATTTCTGACTATGGCTTTGGTCAAAAACTTTAGAGCAGCCTTCTTGTCTCGCTTGGCTGAAAGAAGAAAATCAATGGTGTTACCTTGCTTATCAACAGCACGATAATAATATTTCTATTGACCTTTAACTCTTAAGTGGGTTTTGTCAAGCCGCCATCTATCGCCAGGTTTCCTCTTCTTTTTATGGAAGGCTTTTTTAAGTAATGGTGCATATGTGAACACCCATGTATGCGACATAACCTGAAATATTTATACCAATTTTGTCAAATATTTCTAACATACTAACAAAACCCTTAACTCGCTTGTTCTCTATGGGTTACGTTTGAATTGCAGGTCAGATGATGCTAAAGGTGTATGGATATCTTCTCGCTCTGGTTGCGCTACAAATCCTCGCGCTTCCACACCACTTGTACTATGGTTTTGTGAAAACAGTAATGATTGTGGTGTATTATCGAGAGTAGCTTCATCACAATCACTTATTCTATTAACCGCTTGATTTTCGCTAGACTGAGTATCCTGGTTAATTGATTGGCCAAGATTTGAATTAACATACATTAATGCAGTGCTGCCAAGCTTAATCGTCACATAGCAAAGTGAAAACATTGCTAAGCTTTGAGCTATGAGTGAGTAACCTGCTATTCCAAGAGTTGCTGGAACTTGGGCTGCAATGGAAAATATTGTGCCCATCATCGCAATTTTGGCATGTGTTAACTTATTTGATTTAGCCTCTTCTGATAGATGGTTTTTCTGCTTCTCAAAATATATCTCTTTAGGTTTGCTGTCTTCTAACGGCAAATATTTAGTATCGCAAAATAATGAGCTCATATATTTTAAAACATGAGAATCAACATGAGGCTGTAAAGCGCTACCATGCACTTTAGCGACTTTATTTATATAGATTAGCTTAACAAACGGGTGCATCGTGTCATCATTAACGAAATCAAAAATAAGTTTAAGGTTCTCTTTTTCTAGAGCTGAGCCTAACTTAGACGTAATAAGATTTAATAATTCATGACAATGCTGCTTACCTTGATCTGTTGCACAATGATTTATCAAATGCGCACTTAAATAGTAATCGTGGTTTGCCTGAGATTTACCTATTATATACCGTAAAAAGTTTAAAGCCTGACCCAAAATATTATTTGGCTTTATTAACCTACACTGAAGGCCATTATTGTTTTCAGACCACCTTTGGGTAGAAAATGTATCTGACGTCGTCTGAATAATAACTGAGTAATGATTCGATAGCATAGTCTGCCGTATCAAACTAAAACCAGAGCTGAAATTCCCTTCTGCAGAAAATGGTTTACATGCTCCTCCATCATCCCACATTATGTTACATAGAGATTGAGCATCGACAGATTCTAACAATAACTGAGCACCATCTTTATTTAAAGCACCACCTAATATGAATAAATTTTCTGCATTTTGATTTTGAGATGACTTGAGTGCATGTTTAATGCGAGGAACCACACCTGATTCAACCTTATTAAAATAATCTGATAATCCGTGTATATTCATCTTTAATTTATTCATAGGAAATTTAGGAATCTTCACAATAGTTAGAAAGCAGACAAGCATAACTTATACATGCCAATGATGCAATCCTAGGGCGAAAAAATGGCGTCTTTTAAAATTGATTAGAATCGTGGGTTTTAACTGTTTGTTTTAGAATTTAGCCGATTTTCATTTAGCTCTATTAGCTGCTTTGTGTTTCTACCCAATAATACGTTTCCAATAGGCAAAGCAGCGCCAATTAAAAATACAGAAACATAGTCTCTTGCAAACATTGAGCACAAAAAAGTTGCCATAATACAAAGGAAGGCAAAAAATAGCTGGATGTTGTCTACTTTTAACTTCTTTTTTAATAAAATATATTCTGCGCTTTCTTTGTCTTTTCAGTTCATAATGCTCTCCCATCTTGAGTAATCATATTTTAAATTGCTTAAGACAATATAGCATTAGATTTGTGGTGGGTAATTTTATTTGCGCCTTAATTACAACACCAAAAAAATGCGTTTGAAAGTTATCTAATCAAACCATCAAAACCCAAATTATCTATTGGCTGCTGAACATCCACGTGATGATTATTACTTTCAACATAAATATGTATAGGAATGTCAGTGAATTCACCCTTGTCGTTACTCACACCCGAAAAGTTATCTGTATTCGTGTTATTACTAAATTCTAAATCGCCACTGGGCATCGCATCTAGAACAAGCTCTCCACCCACCAACAATTTTTTATTTAAGTCTGTAATGTTTGTCCCTGAAAGCAACTCATGCATAAACTCATAATCAGCTTTTAAATTGAATATTTCATTTTGTTCTTGAAAGTATTCTAAGGGTGTTCGACCGGAATCATCCCTAATATCTATATTTGCACCATTATCTATAAGAGTCATTAATAATAAATTATTCAGCTCAAAAAAATTTATTCCATCTACAATGATATGTAATGCAGTTTGACCAGAGTCATTTTGATGATTGATGTTAGCGCCATTGTCTAGCAAGAACAATATCATATCAGCATCATTACTATACACTGCAGTTTGCAGTATATTGTTGCCATCTTCATCCAAGTGATGAATATCAGCACCATGTGCTAACAATATAGAGGCTGCTTCCATATATCCATAACCTGCAGCAAGTTGCAATACTGACTCGCCATACTCATAGCTCTGCTCAATATTGACACCATTATTCAACAACCACTCTACCGCTTCAGTCGCATAAAAATCTATTGCAATTTCCATCGGGTGTCGGTCATCAAAATGGCAAGGCACAGCCAATTGCAAATCTGCACTGTATTCCGCTAAAACAGTCAATGCCTCTATGTTATTTAAATATATGGCATAATGTAATGGGCTTTCCCCAAGCGTATTTAAAGCATCTACTTCATTGCCATCTTCTAATAACAGTCGAATCAAAGATAGGTCGTTGCGTAAAACAGCAAAATGTAAATCAGTTAACCCTTCTGCTTTGCCTGCACCAGCATCAAGAAGCATATTTATTATTTCAAGATTAGCATTCTCAATTGCGTTAAATAGCGCACTAGAGCTCCATGCATATGAAATGGGGAAGAATACACCTCCATTCATATCATAATCCATCTTTTCAATGTAGGTGTTTACATTAGCGCCATTGTCAATCAACCACTGGACCATTTCAATATTATTACTTTCTACTGCCTTAACAATTGCAGGACTTAATTGCATACCACTTTCTAAGTCGCAATAATTTATATCAGCCCCATTACTTAATAAAAAATCTGCTGCTAATACATTATTATTGTAAGCTGCCTGTTGTAAAGGCGTTATGAACCCTCCATCTATATTCGCCCCATACTCAAGTAATGTTTCTGCCAATTCAAAATTATTGTTTTTAACCGCAATGCTTAACGGATAGTGTGATGTAGGATATTTTGACCAGGCGCCAACAGGATTTGCTGAGGCATTATTTTTGAGTAAAAAAACGGCCATTTCAAGGTTATTTGCCTCGCATGCGACACTTAAGGCTGATTTCCCTCGAGAGCTCACGAGATTCACATCGGCCCCCAGTTTGACCAGCAATTTCACCGCTTCAACTTGGTTATTTTCCAGCGCCATGAATAGAGGCGATTTTGAATCCCAGCCTGAGCTGAATTGATTAAGTGAATTTTTATTATTTTCTACTAGTTGCGCTATTAATAATAAATCGCCTGCTGCGCTGGCATTATGTAAACCTGTCATTTAAGCTGCCTTTTTAAATTTGTTTCTTTAGTCAATGACTACTCTTTTAATTTGCCATCACTACTTACTTTTATTGATTCACCGGTCTTGTAATCACTTTCTTTTGCAAATTCACCGAGCGATTCTAGCTCATGCTCTTCAAAACACCAGCCCTCATCATCAAGATCAACTGAAACACCATAGTACCATTGACTATCTCCATATTCTGACTTTCCAACAATAGTGCCATGAGCACCATTGAGCTTACTTAAACTAGGATTTTTTGTAATTATTTTTACACGCTCATAGAATTCAAATTTTGCTTTCATTTTTATATCACCTATGTGTTACTCTGCCTTTTAAAGAGACATTCAAATGATTTCCATCTCTTGAAAGCCATCCCAGTTGTTGTTTCCCTTGTCGTGATAGCTGTACATCCCATTCAAATGCTTCGCCGTGTGTTCTTGATGGGCCTTTTACCCATTCGTTTCCAAATTTATCTAATACTCCATTATTTGGACCTTTTGGTAATGGCATAGATGGCTTATACCCCTTACGTGGAATAAATCTAACCTTCCCTTCTATTGGGAGCTCTTCTTCCTTTATACGAGATTTAGTTGTCCACGGCTCTCCATCAGCACGTTCTCTATACATTATACTCTGAGTTAATATATCACTATCAGGAGTGGTATGTCCCGTATGATCAAACCCTTCAGGGCGATCCAAAATAGCACCACCTACGGGCTCATTTAACCACGATAAGTCTTCTGGAGCATGTCCTGTGTGAGCTTTATCCAACAATTCATCGTATTCTTTGGGCGGTGTTCCCTGTAATGTCCCTATATCCCATGAGTCAACAGGACGACCAGAAAAAATATTTGGCAGCGGATCGGCTGGCGTCATATCAACGCTAGCGTTACCAGGCTCATAGGCTATAAGCTCATTGTTTAAAATGACTAATCCACCTGTAGTAGCGGTAACACCTGCAATATGAATGATGCCTCTTTTGGCCAGTTCTTTTAAAACAAAAGGAACGGCAATTCTCACGCCTTGTACAACCAGTGGTATAGCCGGAGCAAAAGCATCAGCATCTTTTATTGGACTAATTTGCTTTAAAAATGAGATAAACTTATTTGGGGGCTTAATTTCTTTAGCGGGAGACAAAATTTCTTTTAGCTCATCAGAGATTACCCCAGCTTGAGCATCTTCTACTATTTTAACCAGTTGGTTATACTCTTGAGGAGATAATCCTGCTAAGCGAATGCCAACACCAGGCAAATCATGAATCTCTTTTATTAGGGCATCCCTAGAAGAGACTTCTTGTTGAACCTCAGATGCTATCTCTCCCAGTTGTTCTGTGATAATAGATTCAGCTTCTTGAGCTTCCAAAGCATCAGTGTCATGTACTATAGATAATCCATCTTTTTGAACAACGCTTTCTTGTTCTCCAGTTATATTGTCTTTAAGTTCTTTCTGCCCTTCTAGCAAGGCAGCTTGATCTGCTTCTGCTGGTATTGATATTAGACGATCCGTTTGCTTAGGCTTTGAACCGAACAGATAGTGCAAAGTTTTCTGCCCTTTTTCCAACACACTATTTGTCGCTTGTTTTATTTCTTGCGCTTCAGATTCGAATTTCTCTTTGTTTGGCACAAATGCAGCAAGAGAAAATGCTTTACGCTTTGACTGTGTTACTTCAGACTCTGTCGCACGATTGGTATTGATGCCCTCAACATTTTTCTCTAAGCCATATATTGATGGATTATGAGCTGTTGTTTTTTGCTCATTAAGGTAACCCACTTGTCCACCTGGCTGGGCAGGTATAGGGGTAGCATTTAAAGATAAACTTTTATGGGAATGCAAGCTATGATCAACCGCGGATGTTCCTGAAACCTCAGGTGCGCCTTCTTGATTATCAGCACGTATAACTTGAGCGGCATCAATAATAGCGCCTTGCCCTAAATGGATATGGTTCGCTGTAAGCTTACCTTCACCCTTATCAAATTGAATACCCGCTTTTTGGGTGGTTGTTTCATAAATAGTTGTTCGACTATGCTGTACGCCAGCACTACTTGCATCTAAAACATCTGGCGCTGCAAGATTAGTACTCAAGTTGATATTGGTAGACTTATGGCTCTCGGTATATACACTTTGTGCTGATTTTAATGATATTTTAGAGGCTTTAACTTCACCAGATTTTGCTGTAATACGCCCTTCCCCTTCTATAAACTCGCCGCACCTAATATCCGCTGTTTCTCGTCCATTTAAGCCCGCTAACGTGGCTGTTTCCTGGTGAACTTTTGTTGTCTCTCTACCTGCTGAAACAGAGACATCTTTTGGATCAAATACATTAATACCCACACCATTTTTTTTAGTTTTACTACTATAGTCTAAAGTGGAAATTCCTTTGGTCATTTCAATCCCTTTTGCCAAAGAAAGTAATAAATCCTTAGCGTCAACCTGAGCTCCATCAGATATAATTAGCTTGTTCCCAAAAACTTTAAATTTACCCCCTATATATAGATTCGTTGCAACCATACTACTTTGTTGCGTTGTCTCCGTTGTTTTGCTCCAATTAAAATGTACTTTAGTACTAAGTGTACGCTTACCATTTGTTGAGGTCGTCAAACCAAGTCTGTCGGTTATCGTGCCAACAAAATCCGCAGCAGAACCATCAAACCATTCATTAGTTGCTGTCGCAGCTAATGCAGTCAAGTTCCATGCGTTAACAGCTGCATTTAATAATGGTGAAGGAATTTCAGCAATGCTCTCTGCATTAGCAAGTGCTTCTAGTTCGTTTTGATCCCAACCACAGTTTTGTACAATAGTTGAAAAAACAGCTTTTGCATTATGACCAGATAAAACATTAATTAAATCTTGTGCCGGCAAGCTTACATCAAATGAATGAGATACAGTTTTATTTGAAAAACTTTCCTGCTTCCCATTCAATATTGTTGTTAAAGCAGTGATATCAACGTCTCCTACCACACCATTTACTGCACCCAATTGAAAATCCAAACAATTAACTTTTAACTGCCCACCGATAAATAGATTGCTGCTATAAACATTAACGATTGTACTTTCAGAAGTTGTTTTACGCGTTCCTAGCAGTCCTTGTTTTTTGCTGGTAAAAGACTCATGCCGCAAAGCCTCTTGGCCGTTAATACCCACTTCCTGTTTTGCAGCTAACAGTGCATTAGAAGGCGTGC
This sequence comes from uncultured Coxiellaceae bacterium, assembly GCA_963976875.1. GTDB lineage: Bacteria > Pseudomonadota > Gammaproteobacteria > Berkiellales > Berkiellaceae > Berkiella_A. Next base: position 11,277 of record CAXBML010000021.1, on the reverse strand, counting down.
TAATGGTTACATTTCTCATATGAATAGAACTATCTGCAGAGGCTAAGACTATTTGTCCATCGTTAGAAGATATAGAGCTATGACTTAAGACATAACCATCAGATGCAGGAGATATAGTCTTGTCCTTTTTGTTTTTAGCTTCTTGTTTAGTATAATATGCAGCTTCATAACCATCATCATCTATACCAGTATTAAAAGAAACTAGGCATCCATCATCACCATAAATATCGGCGCCTGTTGAAGTAAGCTTCCCTGTTCCTAATAAAACAGTACGTCCTGAACTGCCGATGGTTGCGTTAACCCATGTATTTTTTATATACCAACTCATACCTTTAGGGGCAACATAGCCTAAAATGGACTCACCATGATTTGTCAGTATAGGTTTTAAATTAATATCACCCATGTAAATTAAATTTCCGCCATCATCAGAAGTCAACTTACCACCCACAGAATCATATTGTCCTATATAACCGCTATGCGCATTTGCATGTATAGATCCTGAATTTGAAACCAGAACTTTATCAGGATTAAAATCAGGCATTTTAAACTGTTCAGAATGCTCGTATTTATTCAGTTCCTCTTCAGTTTGTGCATTATTAGCCACCTTGTCCACATGCCAGAGGATTGTGCTATCCGATTGCAACTTTCCTTGATTTAAAAGTATTTCTGCTTGTATTAGACCATCTTTATCCAATTTTAAGCTTGATGAGCCATCAGTAGATGTATCCTCAAATTTAGCTACATCAAAGTATGCTTGTTGAAGAGATGTTGACCCACTATGCTGGAAATGTTCGCCTTTAAACCGCAAGTTATTTTGATATTCAAAGTCGGGCGATTGAGTTGCATTTAAAGTAGAGCCTGGTGCATTTAAAACAAAATCTGCATCAGCATCTAGTTGGGGTAGGTCGTCAACTGAAATTGTACGTTCTGAATAAGGTAAGCTCACTTGAAGTGTTTTATCAAATTTTGAGTCTATACCAAGCTTGCTTAAATCGTAGTCTGGATTATTGATAGCCAACTCAGTGAGCGCTACATCATTAAATGCATCAGCGTCAAAATCAGGAGCTTGCTCTGTTCCGATAGATACCATATGCAGATGATCATCCGCTGCACGCCAAGTGACAGAATCCGTTCTATCGCTATCATATCCAGTGACGGCTGCTAAAACAGCACTTAATGCTCCAGATTTTTTAACTTCTGGTGCTTTAAAATCAACTCGTTTAGCGGATACAACGGCTTCCTTATCATGCTCAACTTCCCCTTTAGAGGCTAGTGTGGCTACGTCTTGACTAATAATCGCCCCTGAATTTTTGGATTTTTCTTCAGTCCCCTCCAAGAACACATTCTTACCTGTTATCGTTGCGCCTTTATGATTCGTAGTTTTTTTTCTAGCCACAACGGTATCATCTTTTTTTGCTGATACGGCACCATGATTATCAATTTCATTAAATCGTTTAATGTTAATGGATGTCTCAGAAGAAATGGCTCCGCCAATTTTGTTATCAAATTTAGACGTGCTTTCAGGCAGATTTAGGCTGTCCCGGAACTGATGCTCTTGCTCAGTAACAAAATGTGATTGCTCACCTAGTATGGATATATCATCTGTTCCACGAATAAGGCTATAATTTGCTCCACCCACAACAGATAGTCGCGTTGTACCAACCGTATCCAATGTATTATGATTATATACTGAGCTAGATGATATCCCTAAGTGTCCATTAGTCGCATAATCACCATCGATGACTCTTTGGACTTCATGGAGTGCATCCACATGAACCGGCTGAATACCATGAGAGTAAGCTTGTTTTAATTTGTCTGTGGCATCACTTAGTAACGTTTCAGCTTGTTCCTGTAATGTTTCAACTGCAGCTATAGCATCTGATGAATCTTGTGAATCAACTTCTTTTATAACCTCAGGTGCTGCATTGGCATCAGGCGTAGAGGCTTTTAGATCTGCGTAAATTGCTTCTAAGTCATATAATATATCTGTTTTTGTATTATCTGGTTTATATTCAGCACGATAATCATCCAAGATTTTATCATTTATAACCGTTATTACTTGGTTTGCAAACTTTGAAAGCGCGGCATGCTCAGGACTATCTTCATCTAATCCCAAATTTTTATCATATACGTCCTGATATAGCTGATTACAATAGTCAGCACCATGTGTATCAACAATATTTGCTATAAACTGTGTTAATTTTAAACTTGATTCTGAATCAGAAGGATTGTCTGATAATGCAATAAAGTCTGTCAATGTATTTAAATCTGACTCATCTATAATAATAGTCTTTTCTGTAATGACACTCTCTTGCCTACTTTGCTCAGGCTCCGTATCTAGAGTTTCATCCGAAAGTACGGTTTTTTCAATATTTTTTTCCAAGTCTGAACTTTGTTTTTCCGCATGAGGGGCAATATCATTCTCCTCAGGCGGCAATTGTTCTGCTATCAATCTAGACTTTCGTTCTGCAATTTGATTTGCCGTCGCTTGATAGCTAGCGAAAATTGTTAAATTCCTGAATAACTGCTTTAATATGTCAGATTTTTTACCTTGCCCTTTGTTGTACGACTCATGAATATCAAGCCAATTTTTACCACTAAATAAGGTTTGAGATGTCGCTAAGAACAAGGCTTTTTGCTCGTCTGTTATTTGTCCATTCACAAATAGAGTATTAATTAAACCATAAGTCCCCTGTCTAAACACATCAAGCTTGCTTTGCTTATGCCCCCGATTAATGAAAAAAAACATCAAGTTTTTAGCTTCAATTTCCAAACCAAATATTTGAGTGGGTAGTTCATATTCATGTAATAAATCACGTGCAACAGATTCTACAACCGCAGATACCGTATCTCCTGCAATGCGATTTGCATATGGATTAGCATCATAATAATTTTTTGCAACATTAACAGCCGACCCAGTATATTTTATCGTATTACGTGTGAATTTGATTTTTGCGAGAACATTATCAAGAAGATCTAAGGTTTCTTTATCCAAGCTCCTTTCAGCACATGTTCTACCCGTTCTAATGATAGCTTCAATCACAATAATTGATTGTTCAATAGAGTCTCCCTCACCCAAATAGGCTCCCCATAACTCGTATAAAATAGCCACTACAAAATTAGACTTTTCTTCATTGCCATAAATTAGCCCCAGACTAGGTAAAATATGGTCTAAGAAGAAATGAACCAGTTCGCTGGATGAAATTTCTGATATATTACCTTGATATGCTTGATTAAGAATACCAGCGCCATGATAAACTGCCCTACTCACAGCTAATGCAGTCTGAATATTATTTAACGGTGATGCTGGAATCAAATCAAATAATCCAGCTAATTTTGTAATGCCTGTTGCAACATTAAAAACTGCATCCACACCTGTATTATCATGTTGCCTACCAATGAGGTAAAAACCTGCATTTGTAAACTGATTACTTTTATTGGGGACAATACAGCTTACAGCTTTAATCAATGCACCATGATAGTTAATTATGGCATGCTCACCACTTAATCTAAGATGACGAGCAATGATTGCACCATTATTTTTCAAATAAGAACGCCCATATATTTTCAATTCACCTTCTTGAGATAAAATGGTTGATTCTTGGTGGTTTTCAAAACAGTTAGTCTTAATAGAACCCAGCTTGCCGACATCAAGTGTTCCCTTTTGTGTGAAAAATGCCGTGCAATCAACGTCTAACGAAGTTATCGCTCTAATAACTCCATTATTCGTAAAGCCATCAGCAGTTACATTGCATTTATTTGCCAATAGGGTGCCATCCAGAACAACCGTACTACACCCATTAAAGTTGATATTTTTAGCTGTAACTGTTGCCTTATCAGATGACAATACTTCATTTGCAGCTAGTACTAAGCCTGAAGCTTTAACACTACCCGTAATTGATATTTTATCGTCACAATTTAAATTGAAAGAGCTTGTTTGAGCTTCAATATTAATGACTTCTAAGCCGCCCTCTGGTAAAACCCTAAATACTGCTAATGGCCTATTACTCCCGCCCTTATCCATAATGACAACACAGGATTCACCGTTTAACTTGGTCATCCTTACAGCGCCATTAGAAAATGATTTTTTACTAAGTTCCTTTTTCCTTATCCGGGCATGACTGACAGTTTCACCTGTCTCAAGAGAAATCTCATCTATCGTTAGCTCAAAGCGATCGCTGTTAGAGTGTGTTAATTGTATTTTATACTCTGCCTTAGGTTTTGCAGCTAACATGAATTTTCGACGCTGGGTATCTAACGCTTCTCGTGATAAATTATTAACTCCGCCATGCTTATGCAAAAGTTCTACTGCATTAGCTTGATCTTGAATAATCGCCATATCTAATAAAGTCATGCCTTCATGCAGTTTGTTAATTTTTGCACCACTTTTTATCTGACTTTCTAAAGCAATAAAATCTCTTCTATCAAACGCAGCAAATAGTTCTGGGATACCAGCACGCATAAAACATTCCTTTTATTCATTGACTGTAAATGCACAAACACCCCAGTATATTAACCACTAGGGATTGAGCGCATAATTTAATTATTTGGAAGCAGCTTGTTTTTGTCGTGTTATAGTAGATACATCTAAGTTGGCAGGTTCATTTGCTGCTTGGCCCCGCTGCTGTACTACTTGTTGTTGTGGCAGGAAAGCTCTCTGCTGAGCATTATGTTCTGCTAGGTGCTCGTCACTTTCTTGTGGAGGCAAGGAATCCATAACGCCTTTGATCGTGTCTGCTCGTTGCAATCGATAAAAGGGAATGCTCTGAATATTAACTTTATTAGAACAATCTAAGTCTGCTCCAGATATTCGCAATGCCAACTCATTATCATTTATAATTGTGAGTTCGCCTTTTTTATTGACGATTATCTGCAATTTTGAAATTAAAATTCTTGATGCCAATTCATTTTGCTCTATGTCTAATGCAGTCTCATATCGATTTAGAACAAATTGAATCTGATTCACACGATTTACAACCCTAATCGTACCATCTTCAACATAAAACACATCAATATCATTATGCAGATTGATTTTATAGCGATAAAGATGCTTTGCTTGTAAAGCAACGCCAGGCTGGTCAATTTGTCGGTGACGCAATATCACATTTTTTCTAGTATTGAGATTGGTTTCAAAGTTATTACCAACTTGTCCTGCCCAATAGGCATCTAGTTTGTCACCTAATGTTGCTGCCAACTCATTATCATCCACCCACTCAGGCATAATGAAGGATTTGTCTTTTAAACGATTTTTGCTTCTAAAATATTTAATACGATGTGTAATTGCTAACAATCTTTGACTAATGGATAACTCAAACATCCCGGGCCTAAACGCCACTTTCTCACGCAATGCTGCTTTAATTTCCTCAGGAAGAACAGGATCATCTGTTCTCATAAAAATATTTACCAAAGCACTAATCATAGATACGTCCTTTATCGCATCAGGCAGGCTACCCCGAAAAATTGTTACTAACTTTTTGCTTTGGTCTATGACTTTCTTGAGACTTCTTGCTGTATTCTTCCCTGTGTTCACAGTTTCTACAGTTAGGTTATTAATAACATCTCTAGCAGACACTAATGGCTTATAGTCTCGTATATATTTTGCTGTGCTTTGCTCTATATTAACCTCGCTAAGACTTGACAAGTTAGTCAACAAAGGTCTGAGCAATTGAAGATCTTTTCCTTGCAGGCCAATATTACTAATATTCAATTTCTGAAGCGTTGGGATTGTTTGAGGCAATCTCAGGCAAAACTTTAACAGTAAAGCCACTTCTTCATTATTTTTAGGATTAATTGGATTATTAGATAGATCTAAGCTTTCTAATCCCACTCTACCTGCAAGTTCTGCGACAGCGGCTAAACTTTTGGCGGTTAATTTATTCCCGCTTAAATTCAAAGCCTGTAATGTAGCCAAGGCATCATTATCCTCAATTAAAGCATCTAAGGCATCATCCCCTAAATAGTTATTGCTAAGGTCAAGTTGACTTGTGCTGTAATACCCTAACTCTTTCCCCAGTAATCGCCTTATGTCTGAAGCCTTTAAATTCAGTCTATTAAGCTGAATATTCGGAATAATGAGCTCATTTTCACTATGGCTCAATGTCTCTAAGCAAGTTTCTAGCTTAGTAATAATTAATTTTGATTGTTTTTCTCTTTCCGCTGCAGGCAAATCAAAAACCAAATTGATTTTCTCACCATTTTGGGCGGCAGAGAGCCTTTCAATAACGTCGAAGTTAATATACTTATCCAGATTTTTTTCTTGTGAAAACCTTATGAACATTTTAGCAATATCATCATCAGTCTGAGATTCTAGATAACTAGAAAACATCTTGACTTTTCGCATCCAATTCTGCTTCAGCCCGGGCTCCCTATCTAAAAATATTTGTAATGCCTCCGGCCATTCTGCTTCGTTTGTGCGCATTAAAAAGTCTATAAGTTCTAGCGGCAATGCATTATCTACGTCTATATCTAAGGCGTTTCGAATTTTTACTAATTCTCGTTCTCTCTTCTTTAAAGCTGTCTTTACATCTGCTTTATCTGCGCCAGTTACAACTGCCTTAATGCTAACATTCGTTTGAAACTCTGGAGAGTTTAATAAATTAAGAACTTGCTTTTTATCCAGTCGGTTTTCGCTAATGTCTAAATCTTCGAATATAGATATTTTTGAAAATAATGGTTTAAATACGTTCAGTTGATTCTTGCTAAGTCCAACGCCTCGTAAGCTTAGTTTTTTTAGTGCCGGTACTTTTTCTGCTAAGTCTTCAATGAATTCTGCAAATATTTTCACATTTGCTCGATTTTTGATATTCAAACCATTACCAGATAAGTTTATTTCTTCCAGACCTACCCGCGCAGAAAAATCAACTAAATGTTTGAGTCCGTTTATAGAGATATTATTATCACTTAAATCGATTATTTTAAGCGACTCAAAGGTTTCCTCATCCTCACTTAGGGCTTTTAAAAACATATCGTCAATATTATTTTTACTTAAATCTAACGTGCTTGTACGATAATCTCCCAACCCAACTTTCATTAAATTAATCATGTCTTTTGAACAGAGCACTAATGAGGCTAATGAAATACTATCAACTATAGGGTCATTGTTTTGTTTTCTTAAATTTTTAACCCCTGATTTTAGCGCTTGAATAATTTCTGAAGCTTTATCTTTTCGATATGCGCCAGTTTGGGGAAAGGATAACGCAACCTCTGCATCATCTTCAGTATCCAACACAGCCTGTATGCAAGCGCTTGTTTGAGCATCTTGGGCAGCAAGCTTTCTTTTTTTGTCTAGCTGTTGGTTTTTTGCTTCAAGCTCTATGTATTCTATTCGTCCGTCTGCATTCGACAAAAAATCTACAAATTTCTCTATCCAGTTATCCTCACGTGAAGAAAAAGTCTTAAATCGCCTGCTAAATAGCTGCCACTCATTCTCGGCTGTGGTTTGTTTTTGATATAGCTTAAATCTTGACGAAAAATATTGTGATAATATTTCTGGGTATTCCTGCGCATCTGGTTCTGCAATTAAATGTTTTAATAACGTTATGCTGATATGTTCATTACTCTCATCAGGTCTCTCTAAGTGCTTGCTTATATTTGTTATTGTATCGTACCTATTTTTTAGCTTGGCTTTGACTCTCTTGTGTTCGTTTAGATCTGTTAGCAATGTATCAATATTTAAATTAAAATTAAACTCATCACTATCGACCAAGTGATTTAACTCTGTAACACTTAGATTATTCCCTCTGATATCAATCATTTTTAATAGTGAAACATGGGCAAACAAAGGCTTTAACCTATCAACAGTACTTTTATTGTTAATGCCTGTTTTTTGTAAAATAAGATGCTCTAACCTCGGAAAGCCTGTAAAAAAAGTCTTATTAAAAAACTCCTTACTTTTGCTATAAAAGAGCGTGGTATTATTTGACAGGTCTAGCGTACTTATTGACAACTTTCTGCAGAAATCGATTATTCGCTCAAAGTCGACCTCATCCAAACCATCTAGATTACTTAGCTTTAGACTTGTTAATGTATTTAAGCCACCATTATTACAAATTTCTGTCTCTAAACATTTCAATAGCTCGCGTGTTGATATTGGTTTGCTATATTTTCGATGCAACAAATCAAAATCAATCTCTAGACTCTCTACCCCTAACTTTCCTAATCCGCTATGAAATAACAATTCAAAATGTTCAGGTGTTAAATGAGGGGATGATATTTTAATTTTATTTACTGACACTTTTCCCTTTTTGCTACAGATTTTCTTATAATAATTTTTAATTAACTTTGCTAAATTAATAATATGCTTATCATATTCGTCATTAAAATTATTACAATTTTTTTTATCTAGCATCGAGCTAAAACTAATTAAATTAATAGATTTATCTATCCTCCCTGTATTCTCACCTTTTAATATTTTTCTCTGATCATTTAGTGCTTTAGATAATAACAATCTAAAGTTAGTTTCACTTTTCACTATTTTGGGAAAAACAAATGCACCAATTAGTGAGGTTGCAAGAACCAGTGCGGCGGCAGCAGGAGCTGCAACAGTTAATCCACCTACCGTAGCTATACTAAGGCCAAATTGCCAGCCTACAAAAGTGATGAGTCCCAGTCCTGCTGCACCGCCACCTGCCGCACCCAGTGCCGCTTGTTCTCTTTTTACCTTTTGTTTGATTGCATCATCTTGCTGTGCCAGCTTTTCTTCATGGTTTAAAGGTGACATATTATTTTTTTTCTTCGGCTGAAAAATTTTCTCAAACATACATATCTCTTACAACTTATAAAACTATTTACTTTAATTTAGAATTCCATTTAGCGATTTTTTTTATTCTTGTTTTGCTCTCGCCACGCTGCTTCGTCAGCCTTACTGCCCCAATCCCAGTTCTGCATAATATCTTCCACTTCCATTTCATGGGCCTTACGATGATACTCTCTAGCGGAGCCTACAAAGTAGTGTCGCCACTCCTCATCGTTTGTCAAAAATTGATTCGCAGCATTAAGTTTTACTGATGCTTTAGAAGCCATTTCTATTTGAATAGCACTTTTTTGCATTTGTCTATCAGGATGGCAATGTAGTTGCTGTTGCCTATATGCTTTTTTTATCATCATCGGCAAGGGGTAAGGCTCCTCTATACCTAATATGGCTTCTGGTAAACCCCCATGTTGTCTAACAAAATTATGCCGAACACCACAATCTTGCATTTCTGTATTTTTTTTAAAATGCGCTAATCTTTGTGAGCGCTCTTTTTCTGGCAAGTCTTGGTAAATCTTAGGTAGTTCTAAACCATAAGTGCTTTTTAAATATGTCATCATGCCATTGAACTCTTCGCGATCACAATTTCTATCTCTTTTAGGCTTTTTAAAAGCATGACAAAAAACCATCATCTTTTCACCTAAGGTCATTGACCATCCTCCTGGACGATGATTTAAAACTTCTGCCCACTCATTTTCAGGCATTATTGATAGGAAGTCTTTTATATATAAAAGTCTTCCGCTTCGCCCTGCGTCCACCACCATATTATAGCCATGCGAGCACAGCTCTTTTAAATGTTGCTTTTTTTCTTGCAAGCTGTATAAACTTAGTACCTCCAGCGTTAAAAAACCCGACTGCAATAAGTTGTCACCCTTTTGGTCTTTGAAACTGATCAACTCTCTTAACTGCTTTGAACTTAATCCATTTTTTATAATGGCCCAAGAATCACCCCAAGCACCCCATGCCAAAGGTTTCTTACAACTTAAAACATCTTCTAAGCGGGTTAAAAAATAAACTCTTTTATCTGGTTCTATAGCATTAAATAGAGTTTTAAATATTTTAACATTCGATGCACTGAGAGCATGCTCTAATACAGAGGTGTTGGTAATATCTTTTCTTTCAAGCATTTCATAAAGCTTCGGCTTTGACATACTGTTGACCAAATTTTGCATGGTTTTTATGTCTGCCTCCCATTCCTCCGTAAACATCTTTGTTAACAAGCTCTCACCAAAATTATCCGTTGGCACATCCGCCAATAAATTGCCTGGACGAACTAGCCCAAAAGTCAATGTTTGTACTACAGTCGCAAAAGTCACATATGTTTTAGTCGAAGTTGTGCCTATTATTATGCTTGGAAACAAAGATCGTGCAGTAGAAAGAACCCCCATATGTGTATTTGCACCTTGCCAGCGAAACTTCTTATCTTCTTGTTTTGCTGCTGCTTCTTGAGCTAATTGTTTTTGATGAATGACATTAGGGTGGTTTTGATTATATCTTTCGATGGCTCTACTAGTCGTAACTTCTACATTTGGCGCTTCGTTTGCTTTGATTTGTGGCTTCTCTTTTGCAGTCTTCCATCCCAGCAATGCTTTGCCATTGAACATAGTCAAATCTGAAGAGCTGATTTTATCTGAAACAACTCTAACCGTTTTATCAACTAGCATAAACATAAGAACCGTACCGACTGCTTCGGCAATTCCCGTGAAAAATGGCCCCATACTAATACCCGCACTGTTTTGTAAAAATGAAAGACTCTGTCCTACATATGACAGACCAAAGAAATAACCCATTACTAAATAGAGCACACCAAAAACAAACAGACTCCTGAAAGCAGCCTTATCTTCTGCATTAAAACTGCCAAGATATTTTGACGCGCCTTCCCAAAGCTCTTGTAAGGTGTTCTGAATAGGATTTAGTATCTTTTGTAACTTGTTTTTTTTTTCTACTACGCGGAGTCGCGCTTGTTTGAATAGATCTTGGACATATCCATAAATTTCTTTAAGCATGATATACACCCTTATTACCTGCTTAACGCTGAATCTTTCAGCTTATTAACTAAGCTCGAGAGTATAATGTTTGCGTTGCAGCAAAACAAGAAATAACCAGGGATAATCACTAAAAAAGTTAACATTTTGCCAATTGAAAAGCCCGCCAGCTAAATCAGAGCAAAAGTGGGAGCAGAAAAATTTCAGATAACAGCCACCATAAATGAGAGCACAACATTCCTGGGGCCATTTAGGCCACTATAATTCTGTGGCACCCAGTTATATGGATAAAGCTGCTTAATATCTTTGATTAATGTGGTGGGTAGTCTTGCTAAGATATCATTGAGATAATTCCGTGGATTGATGCTATAAATAATCGCGGCTCGTTTCTCGCCTTCATAGCTACCAGCAAAAGATAATTTTTTGGTCAATAACTAATGGTTTGATCGCTCTTTCTGATGTGTTGTTATCAATTTCTAATATGCCACCATCCCTTCATCCCTTCATCCCTTCATCCCTTCATCCCTTCATCCCTTCATCCCT
>CAXBML010000020.1:0-57329 GCA_963976875.1 uncultured Coxiellaceae bacterium | reverse complement strand
CATCTTCCTGATTCTATTCAAAATTTCCACAAGGTTCGTGGGGATTCCTCAGTGTGGGTACACTTTTGTATGATAGGGGGAACTGAAACCAGCGCTATGTCATTTTTTATTTCTGGGATGGTTAGGCGATAAGGATTCATCATGTTCATCCGCTTTGGAGGGGGTATGCTCAGCTTCAGTTTGTGTTCCAGCCGGTGTTTTAGACCGAGGGGGTTGAGCCATATTAACTGGAGCAGGTTCTTGATAAGTATCTGGTAAAAAGAAATCCCGAAGTTGTTGAGTAACAGCTTCACTTTTAATATTTAGCCCAATTAAATCCAAGGGAGTGCTGCCTGCATTATTTTTGTAAAAATAGTGGTTAGGTACGCTCATTTCACCACGCAGGAAGCTGATAAACGTATTAAATATTTTATTTAATCTAGGGTGGAAGGCAGCCAAAAGATTTTTAAACTCTTGTAGTATAGGGTAAAAATTATTTTGGGTTCGATTTTCTAGCCAAACTTGGATTTTTGTCCCAATGCTGGATCCGTATGCTTTGATCTCGTCATCAAGTAATAATCTCGTGTCGTCACCTATTTGTGAGAAAGTAGCCGGTGTAGGTTTATTCTTGAGTAAGGCGAGAATCTCAATGGCGCTTTCATTCTCTTGAATGGCCAAATGAAAAGCATTGTTCCCCATTTCATCAGGGTAATATGGATCAGCTCCCCGGTTTAGCAAGGCTGCTATTTTCTCTGCCTCTAATGCTTGGGTCGCTTGTTGTAGTGCTGTGTTTAGAGCTATCTGTGTATTTTTCATACAGGGATAGGTAAAGTAAGCACTTAACGACAACGCTGTTGTGGTCAATAAGACCATTTGTGAAACCACATGAAGCTGCACAACAAAAGTGGCGGACAATAGGGCTACAGCGCCAATGAGTACCTTAATGGAATGATCTAATGTGATATCTGCTTGGGGTAATTCAACCTGAGGCCAGCGACGCCAATTTTCAATAGACAAAAGAAGTTGTATACCTAAGAACCATAATAAGCAAGTTGTCAGCAAAGGGGAAATAGCGGTAGTCAAAAGTGTCACAATTCCTGCACTTGTCATTGTGGCTAAACGGACTTGAAAAATGTTATCTTGCAATAAAGGGAGCTTATAAGAAGTTGGATGGGGCATGACGGTAAAACTGCTTAATGTTTGATTGTGTTAGGCATTTTGCCAGTACGGTAGGTTTTCTTCAAGCTAATTTTCTAGCATAAATTGATAATTATAGTAAATATTTTCAGTGAAATGGAAGCATAATACTCAAGGAGTGGGATTATAATGAAAAAAATTGTCAGGATTGGATTGACCAGTACGGTTTTATTGGGGGTGATATTCCCTGCGCATGCCGCCTTGATTACCTTTAATGAACTAACCCATGGTACTGTCGTGGATGATCAATATTTGGCATCCCAAGGCTTAACTATTTCGGCGGAGAATACTGGTGGTGGCCCAGACATCGCTATTATATTTGATTCTTCAACAGCGAATAGCATCGATCCCGATTTGGTCGGACCTAGTGCTTCTACTTGGAGCGGGGGAAACTTGGCGCCTGGAACAAATTTAGGCAATTTATTGATTATTGCTGAAAATGATATAGACAGGAATGAGGATGGCTTGATCGATAACCCTGATGATGAAGGCAATCGCCCTGCTGGGAATTTATTTTTCGAGTTTAACTCCCCTATAACTGAGTTTGGGTTTGATTTGGTGGATGTCGAGCTGGCTGAAACAGGTAAGGACAGAGGATATGTTACCACGTTTTATTTGGGCTCTGATCAACTAGCCAGCGTTAAGTTTTCTGACTATATTGATCCTTTATCTGAATATTATGATCCAACTGTGGCGTTTGGTAATAACACAGCTAATCATTTGGCACCGATAAAAGCGGCCAATTTAGGATTACTGTCATTTGATAAAGTGGCGGTTAACTTTGGTGGCTCTGCAGGGATTGATAATATCTATTGGGATAGACCCGGAACAAATGTTGAGGTGTCAGAACCTGCAACACCCTGGATGGTTACCGTCGGCTTAGGCTTGCTGCTTAGCGTATTCTATCTGTATCGAGGTCGTAGAGAAGATGAGGATAACTAGCGATTAACTTTGCAACCCGGAATGGTCAATATGACCATTCCGGATATCGACAAATCTCTATTACGTTCGTGAATATATTTTAAACGTTGGCCTTAGCGTAAGTCAGCAGCCAGTGTTAAGCGATCTATTTCTGCATAAGCAGAGTGATTATGTATAGACTCAAAGTTCTCAGAAGCCACTTTAAAACCAGAAATATTGTCTACTTTATCTAAAGCAGCAGCGACATCACGTACCAAGTCCTCTACAAATTTAGGATTTTCATACGCTTTTTCGGTGATATATTTCTCATCATTGCGTTTGACGATGCCATAAAGCTCACAAGACGCCTTGCTTTCAACTAATTGGATCACATGCTCTAATGAGAACTGTGGTTCTGCTTGTAGTGTGAGCGTGATATGTGATCGTTGGTTGTGAGCACCGTGCTTAGAAATTTTCTTAGAGCAAGGGCACAATGTGGTCACTGGGACAACCACCGTTACAATGACTTGGGCCTTGTTTTGATAAAACATACCATATAATGATACTTCATAATCCATTAAGCTTTTTATTTTAGAAATCGGCGCAGTTTTGTTTAAAAAATATTGAAAGTCTGCTTTGAAAAAGCAGTGTTGTGATTCAAGCTTTGTGATAAGTGTATCTAGCCAGTAAGGCATATTCGCTACGCTGAGGACGACTTCCTGGGCATTCAAGATTTCAACAAATCTTGACATATGTGTGCCTTTTACGTCCTTGGGCAAATTGACCATCATATCTATCGTGGCCACTAAATGCTGGCTACTGAGTACTTGTTGTGAATTGAGATCTTCAAAACGTATAGGATGTTTGATTCCGCGAATACCCACTCGGTCTACTGCTAGATCGCGACTATCAGGCCAACTTTGGACATCTTCAAAACAGTTGCTATTCAATGTGAACCTCTAAATTTCGACCGTATTATTTGTTTCGAGCTGGGCTTTTTGTTTTACCCGTTTTAAAATTGTGTGGCATATGCCCGCTTTATCTAGCTGGCAGTCTGCTAGTAATTTTGCTGGATCCCCATGACTTAAAAAGTAATCGGGTAACCCTAAGTTAATGATTTGATTGGCAAGATCCATTTGAGCCAAGTACTCATTGACCCCTGAGCCTGCGCCACCTTTCACAACATTCTCTTCTAAAGTCACAATAGTATCGTGTTGTCTCGCTAATTTCAAAATTAGTGCTTCATCCAGGGGTTTGACGAATCGCATATTGGCAACCGTGGCATCCAGTTCTTCACCCACGGCCATGGCTGTGGGCAAGAACGAGCCGAAGCAAAGAATGGCAATAGAAGACTCTGGTTTCGCTTGTTTTCTTTCTCGTTTGATTTCGCCTTTGCCTAATGGCAGTGCTTCAAGGGCTTGAGATATAGTGACTGTGGGACCCGCGCCTCTGGGATATCGAACGGTGGCAGGTGCATTGCACTGAATGCCTGTGTAAAGCATGTTGCGACATTCATTCGCGTCAGCCGGAGCCATAATAATCATATTGGGGATGCAGCGGAGAAAACTAAAGTCGAAATTACCCGAGTGGGTTGGTCCATCGCCTACAACGCCTGCTCTATCTAAAGCAAAGAGTACAGGCAAATTTTGTAATGCAACATCATGAATGAGTTGATCATAAGCGCGTTGTAAAAAGGAAGAGTAAATAGCCACAACGGGTTTTAAATTTTCACAAGCCATTCCAGCTGCGAGCGTGACGCTGTGTTGCTCAGCAATGGCAACATCGAAATATCTTTTGGGGAATTTTTTTCTAAATTCAACCATACCTGAGCCTTCACACATTGCTGGCGTAATGCCAACAATACGTTGATCCACTTCAGCCATTTCACACAGCCAATCTCCGAATACTTGTGAATAGCTGGGCATGCTGGGGGCTTGGGGTTTTGTCTCTACAGGGGCACAGTTTGTGTTTTGCTGATAGAAGCCTTTATTGACCGCATGATATTTGATGGGGTCAGCTTCCGCAGGCGCATAGCCTTTGCCTTTTTGTGTGCTCACATGCAACAGTTGTGGGCCCGTTAAATTTTTAATGTTTTGTAAGGTTTTAATTAGACTGGGTAAATTATGGCCATCCACCGGTCCAATATAATTCCAGCCTAATTCTTCAAATAAGCTGCCAGGGGCAATCATGCCTTTAAGATGTGATTCAGTTTTACGTGCAAACTCCCATACAGGGGGAATGCGACCTAAGACACGCTTCGAATTAGTCTTGACAGAAGAATATAATTTACTAGAGAGTATACGAGCAAAGTAATTTGATAGCGCACCCACATTATCTGAAATGGACATATCGTTGTCATTGAGTATGACCAGCATATTGGTTTTTAAATCACCAGCATGATTTAAAGCTTCAAAAGCCATGCCCGCTGTCATGGCACCATCCCCAATGACGGCAACGGCATGGTTGTCTTTACCCATTTTTTCCATCGCGATTGCCATACCGCAAGCTGCGCTAATAGAAGTGCTTGAGTGACCCACGCCAAAAGCATCATAAGGACTTTCTTCGCGACACGGGAAAGGAGCCAAACCGTCTTTTTGTCTGATGGTGTGAAATAAATTGAGTCTTTCCGTTAAAATCTTGTGGGGGTAGGCTTGATGCCCCACATCCCAGATGATTTTATCTTCGGGGGTATCATAGAGATAATGTAGCGCGATGGTTAATTCAACAACGCCTAAACCGGCTCCAAAGTGGCCGCCCGTTTTATCTAGGCTTTCGCAAAGAAAATCTCTTAAGCTTTGGGCAAGCTGCACTAACTCGTCTGGTGTGAGTGACTTGAGGTCTTTGGGGCTTTGAATTTGTTCAATGGTGATACTCATCAAGCGGCTCTATCGACAATATATTGGGCGACTTGATTGAGTGTTTGTGTGGCATATGGGAGTTCCGTTAATGCTGCTTGCGCAGTTTGAAACTGTTCTTGGGCAAATAAACGTGTTTGCTCTAAGCCAAATAAAGACACAAAAGTATTTTTATGTTTATTGTGATCCATGCCGGTATGCTTTCCTAACAACTCAGACTCTCCCGTCGCGTCTAGTAAATCATCTTGAATTTGAAATGCCAATCCTATGGATTGCCCATATTTTTGAAAGTTGTTCAACTTGTCTTTTCGGGTTTCGCCACAGGCAATAGCGCTACATTGTACACAAGCTTGGATCAATGCCCCAGTTTTTGCGTTATGAAGTGCAAAAATATCCTGTTTGTTAATTAACTTTTTTGTGGCAGCCATATCTTGAGCCTGCCCTAGTACCATGCCTAGGGGGCCAATTGCTCGAGCGAGTTGCTGGATAATTTGGAGGCGTTGTTTATCGTTGGCTATAAAGTTCGGGTCACCTGCAATAACCTCAAAGGCTAGTGCTTGTAGGGCGTCGCCTACTAAAACGGCGGTGGCTTCGTCATAGGCAATGTGGCAGGTTGGTTTGCCTCGGCGCAAGGTGTCGTCATCCATGCTGGGTAAGTCGTCGTGCACGAGGGAGTAGCAATGAATTAGCTCTACAGCGACAGCTAGAGCATCTAATTGAGACTTATTAATATTGTATAGCTCGCCAGTGGCATAGACTAAAAATGGTCTAATGCGCTTACCACCATTGAGACAGGCGTAATGTAAGGCCTGGTGCAAGGGATGAACAGAATCTGGGAGGTAAGTGGGGAGTATATTGGCGATATGACTCTGAATGATTTGGAGTTTGTTTAAAA
Organism: uncultured Coxiellaceae bacterium; assembly: GCA_963976875.1. Classification (GTDB taxonomy): domain Bacteria; phylum Pseudomonadota; class Gammaproteobacteria; order Berkiellales; family Berkiellaceae; genus Berkiella_A. The sequence continues at coordinate 51,503 of CAXBML010000020.1, read as the reverse complement.
ACATAGTTAAAAGTACTTCGTGTGCTACTGGCTTGAGTTTTTATTTAGCCGTTATTGTTCTCATCAATGAGTTTTTCAACTTTCTGCTTTGCCTGGGTCAAAGCTTTTTGGCACTGTTTTGTTAGCCCAATACCTTCTTCAAACTGGCTTAATGCTTGTTCCAAGCTAAGTTCTTGATTTTCCATTTTATCAACAATGGCTTCAAGCTGTTTTAGAGACGCTTCGAAGTTTGGAATGACTTTGCTGGTTCTTTTAGTGGTCATCGTGATACTCCTGGAAAATAAAAGCAAAAGTATCCTATGTGGCTCTCTGGGTCAATCTATTAACAGGACATCCCTGATAAGTCTAACAACTCATAATTAATTGGACATAAACAGTTATTATCAGGACAGCCCTAATAAGCTATTTAACTAATAGTTGGTAGGGTTTCCTCGTATTAAGGTTTCCTTTTACAGGGGCGCTTAACAAGTTAAGAAACTAGGTAAATTTTATTGCTCCACAGCTTTGAGGGTGAGCGCCAAAAACTTTTGTTTGTAAATAGATAGGAATAAGAGATAGAAAATAGAAATAAATATAGGGTAGAATGCTAAATTAAAAATTAGCAGTAATAATGGTTTAGATTTAAGGTTGCCAATATGTCAAAGGCTAAAGTTATTATAGTCGCTTTACCAATATGTGTGATTGCAGGTGGAATAGCAGGGATGAGCCTAGGGCTTGGGGTCTTACCTTCTTTAGCGCTGGGTTTCATGCTGCCCATTACGCCTTTTATGATCAAGCCATTAAGCAAAGGTCTAGTACCTGTTCTCAAAGCCATAGCAAAACCGCCTATTCTTCTCGCTCTGCTTTCAAGTTTGAGTATGTTGATATTAGGCTTTAGTTATATGTATGTAGTTTTAGCCGGATGTATAGCGCCTGCACTTATACTAATGCCGAATATTTTAAAACAGGCAAGCAAGGCTATGGGGGCGTGCTGGAAAATAATTTCAAAACCTCCGGTGCTTATTCTTCCTATTATAACTATGGCTGCTTATGCTTTGGGTTATGGTCCTATACAGGCCATATTAGCAGGATGTGCTGCTTCAGCCGCTATATTGGCTCCGAAAATTATAAAATATGCAGCATCTATGATACAAAATCTGGTCTCAGCCATTTTAAAATTTTGTCGAAAAGCATTTGCTTTGTGCCAAAAGGGCATGAAAAAAATCTCTGAGGTTTTAGAAAAAATACCACTAAAGCCGAATCTTTTTCTTGCAGGGTTAGCATATGCTTTAAGTAGAAATTTTTATGTATCGCTCTTAAGCGGTATTGTTGCCCCTTCCTTTATTCGGGTAGACAAATATGCCTTTATAGCGATGGCTTTTTGCATGAATAGCTGGATTCCAGAGGGGTTGGGTTTGATTCAGTATGCCGGTAGTGGTTTTCTAGAGCCTTTGATTATCGGATTATTAGTGCATAAAGCGACTGAGAAATTCCTGATTGCTTATTTAAATGGGGATATAGAGCGCGGCATTCATAAAATAGAACATAATTGCGCCGATTTTGTTGCCAATATAGAGCATTCTTTTAATAGAAATATTTACCAACCAATATCTCAATTGTGGCATAGAGCAGATAACGCTGCTGGCATTGATGAGGCTGCGACTCATTGCTCGCCTCCTGTGGGCGAAAATTTAGATATACGGCCAATTGATCCTACTTTTGTTCCAAGAAGAGACAGTCAAGAAGCAGGCGATACAGCTCCTGACGTCCCCGATCCCATCAGTGTAAGCAGGATGCCCACCCCAAGCCATTATTAAGTTCATTAGCTAATGTTTGTAGAGTTTAGAGATTAGAAGGCTTCACATATTTTCATATATATGCCACATTGTTTTAGCAGGGAAAGAATAAGGTAAACAGGGAGAGAAAATGAAGAGATTTAAAACAGCGAGTAGCTCGCTCTACTTAGTTGTAAGTTTAATAACTGTTTCAATGTTGCCGGTATGTTCTGTGGATGCCGCTGGTGAGAAACCCAATATTCTTGTTATATGGGGCGACGATATTGGGCAGTCCAATATTAGTGCTTATAGTAAAGGGGTTATGGGTTATACAACCCCCAACATTGATCGCATTGCAAATGAAGGTATGATTTTCACTGATTACTATGGTGAACAAAGCTGCACAGCTGGTCGCTCTTCATTTATTACTGGGCAAAGTGTCTATAGAACAGGTTTGAGTAAAGTTGGATTGCCGGGCGCCAAAGAAGGCATGCAAAAAGAAGATCCCACCATTGCAACAGTCTTAAAAAATATGGGGTATGCCACAGGGCAGTTTGGTAAAAATCATTTAGGTGATCGGGATGAGCATTTGCCTACGAATCATGGATTTGATGAGTTTTTTGGTAATCTTTATCACTTAAATGCAGAGGAAGAGCCTGAGAATGAAGATTATCCCAAAGATCCTGAATTTAGAAAAAAGTTTGGCCCTAGAGGTGTGATTCATAGTTATGCGGGCGGTGAAATTCAGGACACTGGTGCATTAACCAAAAAACGCATGGAAACAATTGATGATGAAACCAGCGCAGCAGCTTTACGTTTCATTGAAGATACGGTCAAAGCCGGTAAGCCATTCTTTGTTTGGTGGAATGGAACCAGAATGCATTTCCGCACTCACGTCAAAGCTGAGTTAAGAGGTATTTCAGGGCAAGACGAGTACAGTGATGGCATGGTCGAACATGATATGCATGTGGGCTTATTTTTGAAGAAACTAGATGAATTAGGCATTGCTGATAATACGCTTGTGTTTTATTCCACAGATAATGGTCCTCATTACAATAGTTGGCCGGATGCGGCATCAACACCATTTCGAGGCGAAAAGAACACCAACTGGGAAGGGGGTTGGAGAGTCCCTGCGATGGTACGTTGGCCTGGTAAAATCAAAGCAGACTCTGTTTCCAATGAAATTATGCATCATATGGACTGGCTGCCTACTTTTGCCGCTATTGCAGGAGATGACAAAGTCAAAGAAAAGCTATTAGGTGGAGAAAAGATTAATGGGCAAAGTTATAAAGTGCATTTAGATGGTTATAATTTTTCCCCATTTTTAACAGGCGCTGAAGATAAAGGACGTCGTAAAGAAATATTTTATTTCTCTGATGATGGTGACTTGACCGCATTACGTTATAATGACTGGAAGCTGGTCTTTTTGGAACAGCGGGCACCTGGTACATTAAAAGTATGGGCCAATCCTTTTACACCATTAAGAGTGCCTTTGATTTTCAACTTAAAACGTGACCCATATGAGCGGGCACAAATTACATCAAATACATATTATGATTGGTTGCTTGATCGTGCCTATCTTCTGGTACCAGCGCAAACGTATGTTGGGAATTTTTTAAATACATTTAAAGAGTTTCCTCCTCGACAAAAAGCCGCAAGTTTTAGTTTAGATAAAGTAATGGAACAGCTGAATAGCACAGGAGGCGCGTCTTAAGCTGTGTTTTGAATTTCTTGTTAGAAATAAAAAAGGGGGGCTTAAAGGCTCTCCTTTTTTTATGTATTTAAGTTATAGAAGGATCCAATATGATATTTCGCCCAGTCTCTGCTTTTGGCGTATTGATAGCAATGTGGTTTGCACCACTGAGTGTCTGTTTGAGTCAAGAAGCACCTAATCGTATGGTTAAACTCTCTGGAGGCACTTTTTGGATGGGCGCGGAACAGGGCAATAAAATGGTAAGCCCTGGGGGCGTCAATAATGAAATGCCCGTTCATGAAGTGGAAGTAGATGCTTTTTGGATTGACCAATACACAGTGACAAATCAGCAATATGCTGAGTTTGTTAAAAAAACAGGTTATAAAACGTATTCTGAGCAAACGCCTGATGCAAAAGATTGGCCAGGTGCTTTGCCTGAAATGTTAGTACCTGCTTCTATTGTATTTAAACAGCCTAAGCAAAAAGTGGATATGCGCAATTACTATAATTGGTGGGAGTATAAGCCTGGGGCTAGTTGGCAACACCCTGAAGGTCCAGACAGAGATATTCAGGGCCGTGAAAACCATCCTGTGGTACATGTTACTTTTGATGATGCAAAAGCTTACTGTGAGTGGCAAGGCAAGAGTTTGCCCACTGAAGCGCAATGGGAATATGCCGCACGTGGTGGACTAGAGAAGAAAAAATATACCTGGGGTGACCAACCAAAACATCTAAAAGAAAAAATGATGAATTATTGGCAAGGTGATTTTCCTTATACGAATGAAGACACGGATGGATATACAACAACGGCTCCCGTGGGTAGTTTTCCACCAAATGAATTTGGGTTATACGACATGGCTGGCAATGTTTGGGAATGGACATCTGATTGGTATCATCCTAGGTATTATGAGGTCAGCCCTAGAAAAAATCCTTCAGGCGTGAAAAAAGAGCAGAGCTTAGATCCAAATGAACCAGATGTTGCGAAGAAAGTTGTGCGAGGTGGCTCTTTCTTGTGTAGTGAAAAATATTGTATGGGGTATAGGCCAAGTGCACGCATGCCCTCTGAACCGCTTTCAAGCTCAAATCATATTGGTTTTAGGTGCATTAAGAGTGAAGCGCAAAGTTAAATAATCCAAGATTGTATCAGCCTTCTTCCTGCATTGATAAAATCAGGAAGAAGGCTAGTGGTATAAGTTTCATTATTAAATACTGAGTAGCTTTAGGTTTCCAGTTGTAATGGCCTCAAGGTTTTCTGTAATTTTGTCGACGGGCCAATCCCACCATGCTAGTTCAAGTAAAAAATCAATTTTGTCTTGCTCAAATCGTTTTTTAATAGGTTTACCTGGGTTGCCACCGATGACAGTATAAGGCTCTACATCTTTTGTGACTAAGGTATTTGTGCCAATAATCGCCCCATGGCCAATGGTGATGCCTTGCATAATTGTGGCAGAGTTGCCTATCCAGACATCATGACCAATAACTGTGTCGCCTTTACTCACAACCGACATGTCTGCATGTCTCCAAGCTTGTCCAAATACTTTAAAGGGGTATGTGCTGATACCATTCATGGCATGGTTAGAGCCATTCATGATAAATCTGACGCCTGTGGCAAGTTGGCAGAATTTTCCAATTCGCAGTGTGTCATTCATGAATTCGAACAAATACAACACATTTTTTTCAAAATTATATACATCCTCTGGGTCATCGTAATAAGTAAAATCACCCACAATAATTTGAGGGCTTTTGATAATGTTTTTTAAAAAACAGGTGCGAGTACAATTTTCAATGGGGTATAGGTTATCAGGGTTAGGATTCATATAGTTTATATCTAAATTTATTTTTGGTTTATTTTATCAGTGGTGGGTGGGGACTGCAATAATCCACAGCTTCTGATACATGTCCATATACATTAAAGCAGAAATTCTCTTATTAAACTAGAATTATAAATAAGCAATTTTAGGATTGGAGTTCTTCTGTGGATTTAGCAACGTTAATCGGGCTGATTGGTGCTTTCATTATTGTAGGTCTGAGTATGGCCTCAGGCGGAAATATTGGTACATTTGTGAGTGTGCCTTCAATGATGATCGTTTTTGGTGGCAGTTTGTTAGTTGTTTTATCCAAATTTGGTGTCAAACAATTTTTTAGTGCAGTCAAGGTAGCCCTCAGAGCATTTTTATTTAAAAAATTTAATCCGCAGGAATGTATTCAAGAAGCTGTTGAAATAGCAAGTGCTGCTAGAAAAGGCGGATTACTGTCACTGGAAGGTTTTGAGATCAAAGATGACTTTATGAAGAAAGGGGTTCAGCTGCTCATCGATGGTCATGAGCCGGATGTGGTGAAGATGATGATGGTGAAAGATATGAACTTAACATTTGAGCGTCATATATGGGGGCAAAAAGTATTTAGAGCTTTGGGAGATGTTGCGCCAGCAATGGGCATGATCGGGACGCTTGTAGGTTTGGTCATGATGTTGTCCTCTATGGAAGATCCCAAAACGATTGGGCCCGCGATGGCGGTGGCTCTTTTAACCACGCTTTATGGTGCGATCATAGCAACCATGTTTGCGTTACCACTGGCCGATAAATTGGAATTGCGCTCAACAGAAGAACGTATTTCAAAAGCATTAGTGATAGACGCACTATTGGGTATTCAGGCGGGACAGAATCCTCGGGTGATTGAGGAAACACTGATGCAATATATGCCTAGTACAAAACGCATCTCAAAAGAGGATTAAGCTCTGATGAGTGATGAAGAAGATAGCGTAGACGCACCCAAATCTGCCGGGATACCCGCATGGGTTATGACGTTTGCGGATCTGATGTCATTATTAATGTGTTTCTTTGTTTTATTGCTATCATTTTCCCAGATGGATTTGGCCAAATTTAAAAAAGTAGCAGGATCTATGGAAAGAGCTTTTGGGGTGCAGCGAGATATTGTGGCTTATGAAATTCCCAAAGGAACAAGTATTATTGCTAAAGAATTTAGTCCGGGTAAACCTCAACCCACGATGTTGAACGAAGTCAGGCAAAAGACAGTAGAAGAGATGAGAAGCACTTTAGACTTTGATGAAATAAGAACTTCTGGTGATGTGCAGAGCCGAAATGAATTTGAGCATTCAAACTCAGAAGACCTGAAAAATAAGGATGATGACAAAAAGGGTGAGGGTAGTGGCAAAGAGGCCGCAGAAATTGCAGAGGAGCTGATCAATGAGATTATGGATGGTGTGATAGAGATTGAATCATTTGAACAACGCATTGTGATTCGCATTTTAGAGCAAGGTTCTTTTTCTTCTGGTGAAGATGTGATTCGTCCATCATTTATTCCAGTCATACACAAAATTAGAAAAATCTTAGAAAAACTACCTGGCCAAATTATTATATCGGGTCATACAGATAACGTGCCTATTTACACATCAAGATTTCGCTCTAACTGGGACTTATCTGCCGCGAGAGCTGTGACAGTAACTCATCATCTATTTGATAAAGGCTCACTGGATAAAAACCGCGTGACGGTTAGCGGGTTTGCAGATACAAAGCCATTATTTAAAAATGATACGCGAGAACATAGAGCCCATAATCGTCGGGTCGAAATTGAACTAATCCAAAATGCTCAGGATGAGAAACAAGAGATTAAGAAAGTGATTAAGAAAAGTAAATTGAATAAAGTTAAGAAAAGCAAATTACATAAACCTAAAATTCATCCAGTAACGGGTTATTCACAAACAGACAATAATACAGTTGTTCAAGAGCCTGGCAGTGAGGTTAAAATAAAATATTCCACGGATGGGCTGTTTAAATCAAACTATATGGATGAGTAATTAGGAATAAAGAGAATTGGATAACTAATAATTTCTTAGAGCTTTACCTATATTTGTTATGCAAAATCAATTAAGCTTTACTATAATTGTATAAATTATTACGCTAATTATGGATATTGAAGAGAATCAGGATGGTACAGTCTAAAAGTCAGCAGCAAGAAGAAGAACGCCGACGCTATTTTCGGATTAACGACGAGGTCTTTTTTTCGTTTCGTGTTATTTCCGAAGCCGAGAAAGAGACGCTGGGTGCTCGAATTAAAGCAGGCGAAGATCTTTGTCCTGATAATTACTATGCCTTTATCCAGTTAGAAACTGAGATATCCGATTTGATCCACAAGGTTAGAAATCAAGATTCTGAATTGAGCCATTCTATAGAGTTACTTAATCGCAAAATGAATTTAATTGCTAAAGGACCTCCTACGCCAAGAGATCAAGACTCCATTTTTAATACGGCACCCGAGACGATAAATCTTAGTGGCTGTGGCATTGGATTTTTGTCGGGTGAAAAATTAGAGGAAGGGACTTTTGTTGAGATTCAGATGGTTTTATTACCCGAAAAGAGCTATATCTTTTGCACTGGTATTGTTTCAAACAGTGGAAAGAGCAGTTTATCGCGAAATCTACACCGTTTAGAAAATAAGCCTTTTAGAACAGGGGCAGATTTTGAAGCCATCCGTCCAGAAGATTCTGAAAAAATCATCCAGCATGTCATCAAAAGAGAGGTAGAGAACCTCCGTGAGAACAAAAGACAGAACAAAGACAAGCGTCATTTAGATTAGTTTATGCTTAGTAACTAAATAACAACCTTTGGTCTTGTTTCCTATATGAATCAAATATTAACATGTGGTACACTCCTAACTTCCATTTAAGAGTTCTGTCCCATAAATTTTGATGTTTGAGTTGTATACTGTGTCTGTAATTACTACCCATTTTAATAAAAGTTTCTTTACCAATTTTACTGCGGTTATGTTTATTTATGCTGGCTACTTAATGTCTAATTCAGCATACGCAAATGTATTTCACAATATTGGCTTTTTTGCACTGTCTGGTGCTTTAACAAACTCAATTGCTATTTATATGCTATTTGAAAAAATACCCTTTATATATGGCTCTGGGGTTATTCCAAATCAATTTCAAAGCTTTAAAAAAGGCTTGAAGCGATTGGTGATGGATGAATTTTTTAGTGATCCTGAACAGTCACCTGTTATGGCGATGTCACAAGAGGCGATTAAACAATTTAGCCAAAAAATTGATTATGATAAAATTTTTCAGGCATTAGTCACCGAAATCCAAAATTCTCCTTTGGGCGCGATGCTCAATATGATGGGTGGCAACCAAGCCCTAGAAAAATTCCAACCAGTACTAAAAGAAAAAATACAAGCCGCTGTTCGAAATTTGGTTGATGGCGCACAAGAGGACAATAACTCAGATGGTGTAAAGCAAAAATTATCAGGGCATTTTAATGCCAGTATTGAGTCAATGATTGATAAGCGATTGGATGCCTTAACGCCGAATATGGTAAAAGAAATTATTCAGAAAATGATTCGTGCTCATTTGGGGTGGCTTGTTGTTTGGGGCGGAGTGATTGGTGGCTTAATTGGTCTAATCAAATGTTTAGTGGTGATAGTTTAATGCAGTTAGATATTGATAATCATTCAGGAAAGTCTTGTCAGTCTTTTAACGACTATATGGAATTTTTAAGAAGCTCTCTTAAAATGTTATCAAAATATTGGGAAGTAACAGGACGTTATCATCCTTATATCAAAGACATTCAAACAGGTTTAGAGCACGCTGACCCTTTTATTATGCACAAAGCATCTATAGCTGCTTCTATGTTGCTAGAGGATCGCAAAATTTATCATTAAGATAAATAAAAAACTAAATATAAAAAATAAGAAGGTGAGAACAAATGGCTTTAGTTCAGAACTCGGATTTTCCTAATTTTTTCGAAGTATCACACCCCTTAATTTCTAGTAAATTGGCGCTATTACGCAATAGTCAAACTGAGTATAAGCTTTTTAGAGAGCTTGTACATGAAATTACATTGTTAATTGCCTATGAAGCGACACATAATTTAAAAACCCATGTCGAAACAATCCAGACCCCTATGGAAACCTCCAAAGAACAAGTATTAGATGGACCCGCACCTGTTATTTTACCAATATTAAGAGCAGGGATTGGCATGGTAGAAGCGATGTTGTCATTAATGCCTTCCGCCAAAGTAGGACACATCGGCTTATTCAGAAACGAAGAAACACTGGAACCAGAAGCCTATTATTTTAAAGTGCCCAAAGCCAACCCTGAAAGACCCTATTATGTCGTTGATCCCATGATGGCAACGGGTGGCTCTGCTATTCGAGCAGTAGATACCTTAAAAGAAAATAATGTGAAAGACATCACAATGCTATGTTTATTGGCTGTCCCAGAAGGTCTACAGAACTTTTTTGCTCAGCACGCCGATGTTGCGGTTTACTCTGCTAGCCTAGATAGAGAATTAGATAAGAATGGTTTTATCAGACCAGGCTTAGGGGATGCGGGTGATAGGATGTTTGGGACGTTTTAGCTTAAAACTGGATCGGGTGGAATATTTAGAACGATGAGTGCCTGACTCAGAACTTTTTTGTAGATCGGTGCTGCTGTCAGAGAGCCATAATAACGCTTTTCATCTGGTTCTTCGATAATAATGACAGTTGCTAATCTTGGGTTTTGGGCTGGGGTTATACCGGCGAACAACCCAATATGTCTATTTTCATCATAACCATGTGGTCCGACAACTCGCGTTGTGCCGGTTTTTCCTGCCGTTGAAAAACCAGGTATTTTAGCGCGCCGACCAGTTCCTGTGGCGACGACATCTGTTAACATACTGAGTGTTGCTTGGCAGATATCATCCGGAAGAACCCGCTGCCCTCGTATGTCCTCAGGATCAATTTTGACTAAACTGACAGGATATTTTATACCGCCTGAAGCCAGGGTTGCATAAGCATGGGCGAGTTGTGTTGGCGTGATGGCCAATGCATATCCAAATGCTAATGTGGCATGTACGAAAGGATTTTTGGGAGGCAGAGGCAATTTGCCTTTTTGTTCACCCGGAAAACTAGTTAAAATCTCGCTCCCTAGGCCTAATTTCTCAAAAGTTTCAATCAACTGTTCTGGGGGTAGTGCTAGGGTGATTTTGCTAATGCCAACATTAGATGATTTTTGTAAGATATTTTTCAAAGATAGCTCGCCATAATTACGGATATCTCTAACAAAGTTCGAACCTAACGCCATACGACCTGGATGCGTATTGATAATAGTTTCTGGAGTAAATTTCTTTGAGTCTAAGGCGCTCAGTACTGAAAAGGTTTTAATCACGGAGCCTGGTTCTAATTGGTCGGTGAGAGCACGATTTCGCAAAGCGGCGCCTGTTCGCTCTTTGGTATTATTGGGGTTAAAAGAGGGGGCAGTTGCCATACTGAGGATCTCGCCTGTATGCACATCAATCATGACTAAGGTAGCGGATTTGGCATTTAATTTTTTGACAGCGTCTTCTAGCTCTTTTAGCGCTATATTTTGTAGGCGTAAATCAATGCTCAAGCTAATATCTTTTCCCGGCTTAGGCGCTTGAAAATGGTCAACATCTTGGATCCAGTTACCCATGCGATCTTCTAGTACGCGTTTTTTACCGCTTTGGGGACTAAGATGTTGGTTGAAGCCCAGCTCTAAGCCAGACTGTCCCTTATCATCAATATCAGTAAACCCGACTAATTGTGCAGTATGCTTGCCAGCGGGATAGAAGCGACGGAACTCTCTGTGCGTGCCTAGACCAGCGATTTTTAATTCTAAAATTTCTTTGGCAATTCGGGGTGGAAGCCCTCGTTTAAGATAAGCAAAAGATTTATTGGCATACAACTGTTGTTTTGTGAGCACATCTTCAATTTTCACATCCATCAAATTAGCTAGCTTGCCTAATTCTTTTGTGGTGGGATGAAAATGTTGCGGATTAATCCAAATAGCATCAACAGGCGTACTTACGGCAAGGGGTGAACCACGTCTATCCGTAATAACGCCTCGATAGGAAGGGATATCAATTTGTCTTAATGTTCTAGCATTTCCTTGTGCTCGAAGAAATTTTGTTTGCGTAATATGCAAAGCAAATAACCTGCCCATGAGTAATACTAGTAGACCTACGAAGCATACTTTGATAAAACGTCTACGAGCATGATTGACAGACAATTGTCTTAGTTTTGGTTGATACCAGGTTTTTTTATCAGTATTTGTGTTGTTCACAGGTTTTTTTAATAAGTAGTGGAAGTATTGAACATGTCTATTATATACGAAGTAAGCTTAAAAATTGAGTCTCATTTCAAAGATGACTTTTTAGGTTGGCTATCTGAACATATTTCTGAAATGCTCCAGCTTCCTGGTTTTGTTTCAGCTAAACTTTACGAAGAAGCTGATTATGGCGATATATCTATTAAGCACGATTATATTGTGCGCTACAAGTTGGAAAGTAAGCAAACATTGTCTCAGTATTTTGATCAGTATGCGTCAGCAATGCGAAAAGCAGGGTTAAAACGATTTGGCAATCACTTTAGTGCATCGCGTCGAGTCATGTCACAAATAAATTATTAATGAGGGAATACATTATGCCTGATACTAAAGAAGTGCCTAAAGGGGAATTGGTCATTAAAACCATTGCAATGCCTAAAAATACAAACCGATATAGTGATATTTTTGGTGGTTGGTTGGTATCCCAAATGGATTTGGGGGGGGCAATTATGGCACACAAGTGTTCAAAAGATAGAATGACAACGGTTGCCATCGACAAAATGATTTTTTTAAAGCCAGTATACGTAGGTGATGTCTTATGTTGTTATGCCAGCATTGCTAAAAAAGGCAATACATCTGTTGCGATAGATGTTGAAGTGTATGTTGAGCGTTTAACAGATAATACTACCCACAAGGTCACGGAAGGTGTTTTTACATTTGTGGCGATTGATGATGCAGGTCGGCCGACTAAGATTAATTGGCAAATGTGATGTTTCTTTTCTGATTCTGATGTCTTTCCGATGAGCAGAGCGATTGCACCGTCCCCCTCAAAAAGTGGGAAACTCATTCGCTCCGCTTTTCAGTAATATCCTAATCCTTCTCTTTCTCTTCTTTCCTGGCCTCTTCCAGCATCTGCTCAGTCATACTTTTTAGTGTTTTTAAGCTAACTTCGCTAGCTGGGATAGGTTGGCCAATGTGTAAAACAACTTTTTTAAATAGAAACTGTCTGGGCCAGTGTTTCATGGCTTTACCATATCGGCGACTAAAAAAACTACCCCATAGACCACTAATTGCAACTGGTACGACGGGTACGGGGCTGTCATGTAGAATACGACTTAAACCTGGTTTGAATGCTTGGACTTCACCTGTACGAGTAATGCCGCCTTCCGGGAAGAGTCCGATGAGATCACCATCTGTCAATCCTGCTTTAACCTGTACAAATGCTTGCTCTTTGATTTTCGCATCTTCGCTTGCTGGTGCGACAGGGATACATCGAGCTGTCCTAAAGACAAAGCTTAAAACAGGCATTTGAAAAATTCTATGATCCATTACAAAGCGTATAGGCCGCCGGCAAAACGCAGCCATAACGAGCGGATCGACAAAGCTCACATGGTTACTTGTGATAATAGCGGGTCCATTGAGAGGGATGTTATTAGCACCTTTCACCTCAACACGGTAGACAATGGTTATAATTAACCAGGTCACAAAACGCATTAAAAATTCTGGAACAATTTTGAAAATATAGAATGTCACAGCCAGATTGAGGAAGGCGGTGACAAGAATGAGCTGAGGGATATTAAGTCCTATTTTAAATAGAACAATAGCAAATAAATTAGCAAAAACCATAAAGATAGCATTCATCACGCTATTGGCGGCGACCATTTGCGAGCGTTCAGATTCATCTGTTTTAGATTGTAATAGCACATACAATGGTACGCTATATATGCCACCAAAAAATCCGATCAAAAATAAGTCAATTAAAATATGCCAGCCAGTCCACTGTTGCAAAAAAGTGCTGGCATTAATGACGCTATCGGGTGTCACCCCATTGGCTAGGCTAAAGTCTATGGTGAATACAGTCAAAAATATTGCACCCAAAGGTACGAGACCTATTTCTATGTGATGACCGCTTAAGCGTTCACATGATAATGAACCCACACCAATACCAATTGAGGCCATACCCACCATCATGGCCATGATAACTTCATTGCCCATAATAATATCGCGATTGTAGTTGAATAATTGGGTAATTAATATGGCGCCAAAAAACCAAAACCAAGAAATACCCAAAATAGTTAAGAATACAGTTCGTTGCGAGGCTGCTCGTTTAAGAGTTCGCCAAGTTTGTGTTACTGGGTTCCAGTTGACCTTGAGCTTGGGTGTCGCAGCAGGTTTATTTGTTGGGATAAAATAAGCACTCAAAAAACCTACAACAGCGACAACAACAACACTAATACTCACGGCCAAATGTCCGGAAGACATGCGGATCAAAATAATCCCCATAATAGTTCCTAGCAATATCGCGACAAAAGTGCCCATCTCGACCAGACCATTGCCACCCACCAACTCAGTTTCCTCTAAGTATTGCGGTAAGATGCTATATTTTACCGGAGAAAAGAAAGCAGATTGCATGCCCATTAAGAATAAAATGCCTAGTAATATATTAAGGTTTTGACTTAATATGGCATATACGGCAGCCCCCATAATAACAATTTCAGCGAATTTAATTATCCGAATGAGGTGCGCTTTGGGATATTTATCGGCTAATTGACCAGCAACAGCTGAAAATATAAAAAAGGGTAAAATAAAAATTAGGGCGCCGACATTAGTCATCAGTTCGCGTGAAAGCTGATCCAAAGTACTAAAAGCAATGATAGTGAGTAAGGCATTTTTATAAATATTGTCGTTAAAAGCGCCTAATAATTGCGCCAGGAAATATGGCGCAAACCGCCTAGACTTTAAAAGTTGGAATTGGTTTTTGGCAGTCATTTTGCTTAGGTTGTACTTATTTTATTTCGGTTAAGTAAGGTATAGTGGCACTTTTCCCGGCTCGGGTAACACATAAAGCACTTGCCCGACAAGCAATTTTTATACAGCTTTCTATGGGTTGTCTTTTTAACCTTTGCGCTAAAAAATAACCCACAAATGTATTACCTGCTTGATTTTCATCTATGGCTTGAACAGGATCCCCGGGCACTTTTATTTTCTGATGTTGATCGACATACCAAGCACCTTGTGCACCTAGCGTTAAAATTAAAGCCGTATTGGGATATTTTGCCATGAGAACTTGCATGATTTGTTCGGGGCTAGATTCATTACTTAGCTTTTGACCTGTTCTCAAATTAAAAATTAGCGTGTCTACCAACTCAAGGGGGTATTCTAATACCGCTTCTGTAAAGGGTGCAGGATGAAATGTTAGATTTAGATTGTGGCTTTTGACTAATTCAAAAATACCAGGCACATCGTTTGTTTCATTTTGGACTAAGACAAGCTGTTCAGGAGAAAGCTGTTTAAACAGGCTGGTTAAAAAATGTGGCTCAAAGCAGCCATTCGCGCCCATATACCGTACTTTAGTACTCTCACCAGCAGGCGTGAGGTAAATGTGTTCTTGGCCTGTGAGTTGTTCTGTTTTGTGGGTGTATCGGACATCGACATTATTTTGCTTTAAGCTTTTGGTTATAAACTTGCCATCAGGACCAATAAACCCAACATGCCATACAGTGGCCCCTGCTCGTGCCATCGCGATAGACTGATAATAACCTTTGCCACCTGGTAACCTCTGGTAATGGTTACAATAGAATCTTTGGCCTGCTTGTGGTAAGTCTGGCACATGATAAATATGTTCTATGTTGAGCGACCCGATATTAATAATATTCATCAGTTTATTTCTTTTTTGTAAGTTGCCCATCATATTTTAAATGTAAATTAAATTAATACATGCGTATAGATTACATAAGAACACAAAGTATGAAGTGAAGGGAAGAACTAAACAAGTGGTTAGTAAACGTTCCAACAATTGGAGGGCATATTTATTGACGGCTATCCCGTAAATGTGGACAATTAGCAATAAAAGTAACCAAATTTTGGAGTCAAGGATGTTGTTAGTACCTGTTATTTTGGCGGGTGGCGTAGGAACAAGGTTATGGCCACTATCTAGAGAGAGTTATCCTAAGCAATTTATTAGCTTGTTTCAGGACAAGAGTTTATTTCAAAAAACAATATTGCGTAGTCTTGCTTTGCAAGGCGCTATGCCTATGGTCATTGGGGGAGAAGAGCATCGTTTTTTAATGAGTGAACAGGTTCGGACGCTGAATATTCCGAATTGTCCTATGCTCATTGAGCCTTGCATGAGAAATACAGCCCCTGCTGTGGCATTAGCGGCATTTCAAGCACTGGCTGATCATGATGATCCGGCCTTATTTGTATTACCCGGCGATCATGATATTCCTGATGAAGTCGGTTTTAAGCGTAGCGTAGAACTCGGGTTAGGGCTTGCCGCTGAAAATAAACTGGTCACTTTTGGTATTAGCCCAACCGCACCTGAAACAGGGTATGGTTATATAGAAAAAGGCAAAAAGCTCAAAGGTGATAGTTATTTGGTGAAACGTTTTGTTGAAAAACCACACCTGGAAAAAGCAGTACAGTTTTTAAGAAGTCAAAAATACTACTGGAACAGTGGTATGTTTTTATTTAAAGCAAAGGTATTTTTGCAACAGTTAGAACAATTTGCGCCCGATATTTTCAAATCAGCAAAATTAGCTTTTGATAAAAGAGTCAAAGATATTGATTTTATTCGTCCTGATCAAGCGGCTTTTGAATCATGCCCCTCTGACTCTATTGATTATGCGGTTATGGAAAAAACGCAAGAGGCCGCTATTGTGCAGCTACAAAGTCCATGGCGTGATATAGGGGCTTGGGATGCTTTATCTGAAATTTATGATAAAGATGATAATGGCAATGTACTTTCAGGTAACGTGAGTACTTTAGACAGCAAAAATTGCCTATTAAAATCTGAAAGTCGATTATTAGCAACGGTGGGTGTTGAAAATTTGGTGGTTGTAGAAACACCCGATGTTGTTTTGGTTTTAAATAAAGCTCATAGTCAATCTGTAAAGGGCATGGTTTCTTTATTAAAAAAACAAAACAAGCCTGAAGCTGTGCAACATCATCGCACGCATAGACCGTGGGGTTACTTTGAATCTATAGATAAAGGCGACCGCTTCCAGGTCAAACGCATTAGTGTTAAGGAAGGGGCGAAACTTTCCCTGCAACGCCATCATCATCGTTCTGAGCATTGGGTTGTCGTCAAGGGGACAGCAAGAGTGACTCGGGGGGATGAAGTCTTTTTACTTTCAGAGAACCATTCTACTTATATTCCTATTGGTGTAACGCATCGTTTGGAAAATGTTGGAAAAATTCCATTAGAGATTATAGAAGTGCAATCCGGGGCATATTTGGGTGAAGATGATATCGAGCGTTTAGACGATCAATATGGACGCAATGCGCCGAAAGACAAAGAAAAAGATAAAGACAACAGTTTAAATAATAGCCAAGATAAAAATTTAGATTTAGAACCAGCTGTTGACGTTGAAATTGTAAGTTAAATCTCACCGTGTTAGATACTTTGTCATGTCGGCTTGCTTGCTGGCATGACAAATATGATTAATTGGCTCAAAGCTAATACAGCGACTTACGCTAACAACCCTCTGAAGTTCTCACTATATTTACCACATATATCCGCTCATACCATAGAAAAAGCCCTTTATCCTAAATACCTGTATTTTTATTGAACAAGATAAGTCAGGGAGTATACTTACACCTTGAATCATCAATCAATTCATATACATTTATTTAGAAGGTATTTTTAAACATGAATATTATATTAAGAGCGGGCTATTTTGTTGGTTATTACTCATTTCACAACTTATATGAGAATGGTGCAACTATTCAAGAGTTGCTTGAAGGCGAATATGCAACGATAGAACAATTATTAGCGGGCGGATACACGACTGCAGAATATTTAATCGAAAATGGTTTGGCGACTGCCGCTGAAATGATTGCTGGTGGTTTTGTAACCGCGGCGACTTTAGTTTCAAATGGGGCTGTTTCAGCAGCCGATATGATTGCTGCCAATTTTACAACAGTAGCTGAGTTAGTAGGACTCAATATTGTTTCTCCAGAAGAAATGTTATCGGACAATTTAACAACGGTTGCTGATTTGGTTGGAAATAACATTGTTTCTGTACAAGATATGATAGCGGCTAACCTAACATCTGCTCAAGACTTATTAGCACAAAACTTAACGACTGCTGCAGATTTATGTCGGTATGGTATTGATGGTTTTTGTGAAGCAGTACAAGACACAGTTCTTGAAAGTAACAGCCAATTATACTTATTAAGCGGCCTTGCTGCTTTAACGATTGCAGGTGCTGGTTTAGCATACTCTTATTACAATAGAAGCAACCCTGTTGAAGTGCTAGAAGGCCCAAATTCAGATGATACGCCTAAAGGTAAAAGTGAGTTACCTGTTGCAACAGCTGCGGTTGAACTGGACCGAGCGGCTAGAGAAATCGCTGCTAAAAAAGTAATGACTCAACGTATTGAAGAGCAACAATTAAGACTATTAGAGCAAGAAAGATTAGCGCAGCAACATACAGGTGCTAGCAGCAATGAGCCTACAATGGTTCGTTCAGAGCAAATGGAAACTGTAAAACTTGGCCAAGTTATGGACTGGGTGAGAACCTACTTGTCGAAGAAAGCAGGTCAAAAGAGTGTAGCTGAAATCTCTGAAGACTTAGGTGTGACTCTTGATGCTGCCACTAAATTAGCTGAAGTACGTGATAATCAATATGTGGATTATAAAATGCATAAAATGAATATCATGGCTTATGGTCAAGAAAAAACAATGACTGCAGTACAGGATCATTTCATGGCAATATTTGGAGCAGGCGAAATTACTAGGGTAGACGCTAAAAGTAAAGGCACGAACCCAGATGTACGCTTAAATGCTGAAATGCTTGAAAACATCAAGCAATGTGCTATTGGCCAGCGTGCAAACAAAGAACAAGAGGTTAATGTGCGACAAGAGCGACGTCGGGTCATGCATTAATGTAATAAATGTCTTACAGAAGTTTGTACAAAATAATACAACCCCCGAGGAGTTTATCTAAGGGGGTTTTTTTATGGTTGTAAGAATACAGCAGGACTTATAGTTTATTATGATTTCTTTATGTGAAAATCCCCCCGTTGCATTTCCGTAGAAAATGCAACGCACCCCCTTTGATTCCAAAGGGGGTATAGGGCGCAAAGCGCCTGTTCAGTGTCGTTATTTATAATTTAGATTGTGTCTTTGAATTATTGTATAAAAAAATATATAAATTGTTATTTTATACTATGATGAACATGATTTTCACCTACACAGATCTGGCGCGCAGCGCCTTTGCCCCCTTTGGAATCAAAGGGGGTCGACGCATGTTTTCGCAAGCCTATAAGGCGCTAGCGAAGGCGGCGGGGGGATTTTATGAGTAAACCATATTGGTGGATAGGTGTGTATAAAAGCTTGAGAGAGAATCAATACGTTCTGTCAGCGAAGGCTGGCATCCAGGCCATCAAAAATCTTGTATGCCCGCCTTCGCTAACATGGCAGAAACCCTAATATATCCTTAATTTATCCCATATTAACCATTCATACCAGAGACTTAACCCTCCATCCTAAATTCTCCGCATTTAGTTGAACAACATTAGTTAGGGGGTATAATTGTAGTCTGAATTGTTAATCAATCTATCAATCATTATATTAATTTAATTAAAGAGAGTATTTATTATGTCTATTAACGGTACAACTACAACTACTGAAGAAACAGGTTCTTGGGGCTTATTAGGTCGGTTTTTTAGTATTCCGTCATATGTATGGAGTGGTGTAGAGCCAACTGTTGTAAATAACACAGTTATTGAAACAGAAACAGTCATTGAAGAAGTAATCGTTCCAACGATTCCAACTGCTTCTGAATTAGCTCAAATGGTTAAAGCCGCTTTGGATATTAATGGTGATGGCTCTCTTGATTTGTCTGATATAACGGCTATTCCCTCTGAGTTGAATAAAGCGTACCAATCAATTGATTTTGATAAAGTTAATGCTGATATTAGAAAATTTTGCACAGAAAAACCTGCTGAATATGCGAAAGCTTATCAAGATTTCTTAGAAACTTTACCTCATGACGATTATGGCGTAGCTAAAGTTGTTTATACAGCTGCTGCTGTTTTCGCAATGTATACCGCAGCTAAAATTGCTTTTCGTGCAATTGGTAATGTAGCGAATGCAACAAAAGACAGTACTGTTTTTGTTTTAAAATCAGCCGCTGAAATTACAGTATCTCCTATTGCGGTCCCTGTTGCGACTATTAGCTGGGGTTATAAAAAAGCAACAGGCAGAAATAGTGGCGTAAAAGCACTTACAGGCCCTGAAGCTAAGAAACCTTTTGAAGGGACAACAAGAGAAGCGGCTTTTGGTAAACTTGACGCGGATTCACCTTTTGTAAAATGGATGACTGCAGCAAGCGCAGACGTAGTAGCCGTTGTAAATGAACTAAAAGACCAACAATTTGATGCTTTAACTAAAGCAACACAAGGTTTCATTTTTGGTAAAAATAGCGCTGGTCATAGCATTGAAACAGCAAGTGCCGATAGCTTACGTAACTTTTTTGTTTCTAAGTCATGGTTAGAGCCACGTCAAGCTTTAAAGATGTAATAATACCATCATTTAAAGCGATAAAAAAAGCGGGGCTAGCCCCGCTTTTTTGTGTTTGAATATTAACCATTCACTCCCTACAGCATCCCGCGGCTTAGCCGCGGGATCTAGGCATACACTACCAGATTCTGCGGGTAAGCCGCCGAACTTATAGGTAGAGTTGTTAGAAAAAATCAATGTAAACGATTGCTAGGTGGGTAATGCGTAATTCTTAAATTAGGATCTTGGATTTCATCTTCATGGGTATAACATGTCACCAAAGGTAAGGTAGGTTGGTGATGCGATAAATCAGCAACATAAGTCTCGAGTTTTTTGTCAGAAAGGTTTTGCTCCAAGTCCACCACTTCGGTTAGAGCGTCGATTTTGGCTTGCGTTGTAGCGCGCTCTATTTCAGCGGATTCTTTTTCAGCTTCTTCTTCAACCATTTTCTCTAGTTCATCTAAAGGTAATAGCGATAATTCTTCATAATCAGCCCAAGGTGAATCCATAGTGTCTTCGACGGTAGTCGCTTCTTTATTATTAGTTAACTTATCTAATATTTTTTTAAACTTTGTTTTGGATTTTGTATTCATTATTCACCTATAAACTACTGGCTAAAATATGAGGCTTCTATATAAGCAAAAGCTATTAAGTCATTAAACTAAATATGGGCATCTAAGTCAATGCTGAATATTCATCCTACCGCTCACCGGCTACTGGCATATTACACAGAACTGTCTTATTTTCAATGAGTTGAAGTGGATTTGTTGTTGTTTGTCCTATACGGGCTAGCGGCGTAAATAAATCATAGAAATAATTTGAAACAAAATCAGATGGTAGAAATATATTTCAAGGGAATATCGAGATAGGGCCAAAATAGTTATACGAATTGGCTTGGGGCAAGGAAGTGTTTTTAATTGATAGATATTAAAAGCTATCCAATATAGACAGCCTATACTAACCAAAGAAAATATTAAGTTTACATCTGCTATAAAAGGGAAGGTAACCGCTTGCCATATAAAGTGGAAAGCTAAACTCATGGCCAACCAGATAGCACTATGGCGGGCTTTATGAATATGCCAATTAGCTGTTAGAGCAATTAATATGCCGGATGTGCCATATTCTATGTAGCGGAAGAGTATGAGGTGAAGCATAGCGAGTGATACAAAAATTAGGACTTTTGCACTGTGCTGTGTGGATTTTGCTGGAAAATATTGTATAAGTAAACTGGCCATAACAAAAGTATATAGAATATTAATCCAGAACGTATGGGTAATGAGCAATGCTGTGCTGACTGATAAAATACAGCCATATACTAGCAAAGAGAAACGACAATTGACCTTGCCCGTATAACCCACCAAAAAGTAAAAAATAGGGGCAGCTCCGCGGCCAATTAAAGGGAACCAAAGTTTCTCTGGATAGAAGTAGTAGCCAATATGATCGATAATCATAAGCAGTATCGCAATGGCTTTTAATAAGTCGTGTGTGTTGGCTTTTTGTCCATATTGGTAAAGACGGGGCACTTTGAGGGGGTTCATCATAGTTTGAAAAATGGCTACTTTAAAGTCTACTCTCAATATATTAGCAGTATATACACAATAATTGGAAAATTAGAGGGGCAAACCAGATAAGTAGCTTACAAAATTGACAAAGTAGGGTGTAAGCGCATAGAATTGATCTTGGGGACGTTCTGGATTCGACGAAGTATACGAACCCGTTGGTGCATGTCGAGTATGTCGTTAATCTCGTAAAACTTTACTACAAACATTTATAATTGCAAACGATGCTTTTATTGAAGACGAGCAGTTAGTAGCTGCATAATCTTCCTCTCTACCTGTTGGGCTTGTATGATGGGATAGAGGGTTATTTTCACAAGATCGCCTAGTGCTGAGCCTCGGGGCAGTAGGTTAAAATTCAGAGGATCGCTGTGAGGTACCCTTCTAGGTCGGGTAGTTTACGGTTAAAACCAAGATCTAGATAAGCATGTAGACCCAGTGGCTTAGGTGCTTCGGACGCGGGTTCAATTCCCGCCGTCTCCACCAGATTCCACAAAAAGGGCCCTCTTAGGGGCCTTTTTTTATGGAAGTTGCTAAAGCAACAGAATTAAACCCAGTGAGTTCAATTGATGAAAACCATCCCTGGTTTTCCCCCTTACGGGGCGCTCGCGTCCAAAATTGTTCCAGGCAATTTTGTCCCGCAGTCTCTGAAGAAATCTATGGATCACCACACCGATTAAGCTTATCTATTTATTAGCCAGGCGCCTTTTTATAAATCGCATGCCCTCAAAAATTGGCAAAGATATTTTCTCGGGAAATGTTCTAGGCATTTTATTAGTTACGCTCTCTATGACTGTATCTAATTGATCGAGCATCTCATCTAGCATTTCTTCTGCCCGATTTGGGGAATAGCCAACATTCTTGGCAGTATCCAAAAAGTGTGATCGTTTTACCTCAAACCAACAGTAATGGGTATTTTTTCCCTTGAGAGCCATTGCCATTTTGACTTTTTGAGCGGGAAGTTGTCTCGTTTTTTTCAGGGGAAATGCAGACATGATGTCATATAGTGGCGTTAACCGAAATTTTCCTTCTGGCTCAATGAACAAGCTAAAGTTCTTTGCATGGCCATCAATAGCACATAATAACCAAAATAATATTTGCGTTCGAAAAAATGTATCTCGATCCTGAGTTGGGTTTTCAGAGCCCAGTAATAGCTTCATGATTTCTTTAATGCCTGGTCCGCCTTCAGATTGGTATTTCAAATTTGATGACATCCCAAGTGCTTGACATATATCCTCTTGAGGCAAACGCATAATCCACTTTTTATCAGAAGATAATTTGCGGTCAAATCTTTCAACGACGAGTACTTTAATATCTTCAAAGTATTCAATACTACAAGCGGCGGCCTTGAATCCAAAAGCCAGTGCTATCTGTGAGCAAAGCCATTCGTTTTCACAGCTGTCGCTTAAGTCCAATTGTTGATGTTGAATGATACCGATAGGCAATTTAAATATATGGCTTGTAGGCGTTTCATCTAGTGGCATATGCCATTTTTTATTATGGAATAGAAAAGCTGCTTTTTCTTGCGCTCCAGCAATCGATATTCTAAAGTCAGCAAAATCATCATTCATGCCAAGTGGATTATGTTGGTAACCGCGTAATATGTTTGCAATTGATTCTTCGTTCAAAGCTTTGCTCTGAATGGATTTGATTAACCCAGATGGTTCATCTTCCGTTATTTGTATTGCCCCTACACAGTCTTTTCCAATATTTGCCAGCAAGTCAAAGGGATGATTGGTCTGTATCTGAAATTTAGTTTGTATTCGGCCTCTTATTTGCGGATTATCAGGCAGTAAATTATCAAAGAAATTATATACAATATCTCCCTGGAATGATGTTTTTACCAAGGGTAAAGATAAAGAGATTGGACGAGCACCAGCTGTATTCAACCACGTTTGATCATATGCAAAAAGTAAACCGCCTTGAATATTCTTCACTAATCTTCCTATGAGAATACCATTCATGTATATATTCAGTGTGCGTTTGCCTTTCATGTTTACCACTCTTGATCCCAATTAGTTAAATCATCATTGTCTTTATCTTTAGATAGCGCTTTTAAGTCTAAATGCAGGGCCGACAATATCAAAAATACTGTCCCCAACTTTGTACTTTCGGGCTTATTTTCAAAAGCAGAAATAGTTTTTTGCTTTAAACCAACTCGGTCAGCGACTTCGCCTTGAGACAGCCCAAGTCGCTTTCGTTGATTCACAGCAATAAGTGCTAACTCATTTGGTGAACGCATGATCATAAATGGCCCCTGCATAACATATAGCTTTATACCTTGTAGGGTATAAGGATTAAATTAAACCCTATAGGGTATATTTGTAAACTTATACCCTAAAGGGTATATTGTCAAGTAAATGTAGGGGGTAGGGGAAAAGTTAATATGGGCTCCTGTGGGGCGTCCAGAAATTTTAATCTATTCTCCAATATATGCTAATTATCACCATGTAATGGAGAACATATCAAAATATAGGGTGTATTTAAAAAGAAGGATGAATAAAGGGAAGCCACATGCGGTTAAGGCTTTTAACTGACCTATATGTCCAAACTTTATATCTCATCATAACAACATGCTAAATTTAACAGGGTAAGTTGCCAACACCAGAAGAAGCAATCCCAACAGGAGTCTCAGTTACTGCGCGGGTATTGCGCTTCTGTGCCCCGTATAGAGATATCGTGAGGGGGACCCATTTGTTTTTTCTGGGGGATTAGAAGGGTTGTTGAACAAATACCCCCCCCAAAAAAGGTCTCTATTAGTTATGTTTTGGTTAAAAAAACTTTCAGTTTCTTGTATGTAATACCATGAGCATTATTCAAGTAGCCCGCTATGAATGCACCTAACAGCCCTAGATAGAGACAAGTCTCATAAGATGCTTTTAAAATCTGACCACAAACCCACCCAACGATGAATGAGAAGGCTATAAACTGAATTAGGTTAAGTTTCATTTTTAGTTTCTAGATTACTAATTATTTTTTTTAGTTTATTTCTATTGCAGGCTCTAATTTATAATTTTCTATTATTTTGTTTTTTATGGGATATAATGCTTTTGTTATGTATTGTTCAACATGTTTTCCATAATATGCCATAGTGATCTCTTCAAGTTTGTACTTTTGATCTCTGGAAGAAGATAACCAATTAAAAGAGCCAATACATAATGTTTTGTCGTCGATAACCATTATTTTTGAATGGACGCGATTAACAAAAATAACTTCTGCTCCAGCCTTAACAAGTTTATCTTTTATTTTATGAAAGCTCTCAAATTTGTTGGCATTTAGAGTGGGATCGGTATAAATCTCTACCCTTATCTGAGGAGTAACGGAGTTAATTAAATTCAGTATATTGTCCTTTTCAATTGCATTCATAGCTAAGTAGGGTGAGACAATAGATAATGTTTTTTGGGCTATACTAAAGGCTTTTGTAAGAAAGTGACGATGATTTTCAAGATTGATTATTTGCTCAATATCATTGTGTTCTATACGGTCAAATACTGGTGAAATAATATCTTTAATTTCATTTTCTTCAGACTTAAATAAATATTTTGCAAGCAGAGATGATGGCAGCCCCCATCTTTTTTCATCGAATATATTCATGTCACCAAAAACCATAAAAGATAATTTTGCTCTTGATACTGCTACGTTCAGCATACTTGGAGAGACATCAAAGAAAAAGGTTGACTGTTCTTTCTCGCTAGAATATACAGGGGAAAAAATAATAATTGGCATTTCTCCACCTTGAAATTTATGTATGGTCCCAACTTTTATATTACGGATGTTTTGCTTTAAAAGAGCGGATTCAATTGCTTTGGTCTGTGCGCTGAAAGGGGTTACTATTCCGATGCAGTCAGCTATGTTGTTAAGTTTGAGTTGTCTAAGAATTTTGTTCTTATTTTTATTTATCCATTGTGCAATTGTATTTGCTTCTGGTTGATTTAGTTTGCTGGATCCTTGTTTTGTTTCAGTGCCAATGATATGAGCATAGCCTAAAGGGGGAAGGTTGCAGTTGCGGCTGCCAACCATTGGGATGAGTTTATTATCATAACAGAGGGCATTGCAGTAACGAATGATTTCGTCGACGCACCGACGATGTTCTTTTAGCATTAATCCTGGTTCGTTGTGATCTTTTAGTTTGAATTTTGTTCTTCTTTGCCCCACTGTCATGAGGTTTCCATATGAGTGCATAGTGTTAGCATTACCTGAGCAAAGTAAGCCAGTATGTTTTAATCTCTCAAAATCGTATATGTTTTTATCGTTAATATATTTATCAACATTGGCTCGATCCACGCCTTCTGGTAAGCCAATAATTGGTTCCAGTTGATGTTTGTCACCAACTAGTAATAATTTTTTAGCAGCTGAAATTAGTGCGCCACCAATAACTGGTAAAGTTTGCCCTGCCTCGTCAATAATAAGTAGGTCAATAAAGTCTGTTAATGTGGAAAAGACCCCTGAGTCCAATTGTTGAAAAAATGCTGGTCCAGTATGAAGCGTGGTAACCAAACATGGTGTCAACATGGCATGAGTTGCCCAATATTTTTTTCTGTCTTCTTTATTATATTTTAGGTGTTCAAGCTTTTGACTTTCTATGAGCCATTGGGCCTCCCAATAGTGAGTGGCTAAAATAAATAGCTCATACCGTAATGAAATATCAAGTGTCGCTAGCAAACCATTATGTGACAAATCAAGCATAGACTCTATGTTGAATTGACAGTTGAGTATTTGTTCAATGTTGTTTTTTTCTTTATCCAATAACATATACATATTATAGAAACGTTCTAGTTCTTCATTGTTTTTTTCTGCGTCAGAACATTTTTGGCCCAAGTCAATTAAATTGGTTTCTATTAGAGTGTCGATTGATTCAATGCTGGAAAATTTTTCATGAGATAAAATGTTGTTTTGAATGACAAACAGCTTAGCTTTGTCTAATATTAGTTTTTTAATAGCTGGTAAAAAAGAAATCATTCTTAACCATTTGATATCACTACTTTTCCACTGAAGCCATTTTATTTGCGATTCTTTTAGCTTAAATAGTGTTTCACTATGTGTTTTGACATTTACTTTGGAAGTTTCGATGAATGAAGCAAGATCTTCAAGAGATGAGTATTTGCTCTTTAGTTCTTCTGTTTTTTGATGGTATTGTTCTATAAATTGTGTCAGTAGAGTCAGCTGCTTCGTTTTGTCGAGAATAATAGAACGTATATGTTGTGCACATTCAGTTAACTCAGTTTTAGATGAATTGAAATGTTTGTTAAAAGCATTTAAGTAGTATCCAGTTGCCTCAAGGTTATATTCTTGAGTTATGTAACCCCAGATGTTGCCTAAAGATTTTCTTTTCTTAATGTGCAAATATGGCACCTTTTCTTCTTTTGAACCTACAAGAAATAGGCCAAAGCCATTTAAATTAGGGAGCCAACGTATCGAGTTGTTTGAGTTTTCTACTTTATTGGCATTTTGAAAATGGTCTAGGATATTTGTTACTGCTTGATTGTTTGTTGACGCTGCAACAATGATTGGTGGGAACTGTTTTTTCTCCACAATTGCTTCTATCCACTTTGAAGAAATAATAGAGAGTAAAAGAGTTGTTTTTCCTGTTCCAGGAGGACCATTAATAGTAAAAATATCATTATCTGCTTTATCGAAGAAGTAGCTTAAGGATTCTCTTTGAGATTTAGATAGAGGATAGTTTGAATGCATTTGCCCATAATGATTTTGAGATGCTTTGAAAATATCAGATAGTGGCATATCTGTAGCTGAGTGGTGTGCGTTGAGAGAGCAGAAATTTTCTAATAACTTTGGGATTTTTTTCTTATTTTTGATATATGTTTCATAAGTTTCTATAATGTTTCTTGTCATAAATTGATTGTCTGAATACGGGCACAACAAACCCTCGTCAATACGAATACAATTGCCTTGAAGTAATTCATTCTCAGGAAACTTATCTATTAGGTATTCGAATAACTTGTAACCATGCATAAAATAATCTGCCCATGATAGAGCATCATCATTAAAGCAATCATTTTCATCATAATAATGATCGACGTCAGAAATGGTACCTAATATTGGGATTAAAGAGCTAGAATTGTTTGGTAATAGGCAACGTCTGTCAATCCAGGGTAAAATATTGTTATCTGGAACGGATAATGTCCCATCTCTATTTAAATTCGCAGCAAGCAAAAGGGGGTGAGTGCGTGCTTTTCCTCCTTCCTCCTTAAATTGTAATCCATGCTGATGACATCTTACTACTGTGAATGGTGCAATGAGCATTTGAAGATTGCTTATTCTATAATCATCTTCCGTCAATTTTCTTTTTTGGTATTTAATATTCTTTATTAATTCACGCTTTTTGTATCTTTCGGCGTCTTCGAATAATTTTGCCACTTCAGTAGTAGGCAAGCTACCTTTTTTTAATTCATTAAAGCTGAAAGGAATACTTTGTTTTATCTCAGAAGTTTTTAACCCCATTCTTGCCATATCTGCAAGAGAGTGTCGCCAATACTTTATGATGTCATATGTTTTATTATCAGGAGTCACATTGGTAGTATTGGTATTTTTCAAATGCATTTCTTTGCTTCCTTTCATTTAATCTAATACCTAAATAATTCTGAAGGTATGATCTTTATCTGCCAAATAATAATTGATCCCAATATTTGGAGCTATGCTATTTCCGTGTGAAGTATAACAAGACTAATAAATTATTTTGCAAAATAAATTAAAATTATAAAACAGCAAAGCAAATGTTAACTTGGATAAGTTAACACTATGCCTTTCCCGAGTCTTTTCCCAACTTTCACTAGATCATGAGATACCCATTTGTTTTAACCGATCGCTAATTTATTTAATCGAACGTCCCAATGCCAAGTCCCCGCACCCCCCCGAAAGATAAAGAGAGAAAGATAAAGGGACACCCATTATAAAGATAAAGGGACACCCATTATAATTTATATTATTGATTGACATTAAAATTACATCGGAGTAGGTTAACATATATTATATTAGGGAGTTATTTAGTTTATGACCTCATCTCGTCGTGAGCAGGTAAATTTAGAAGCTACGCCTTATTATCACTGTATGACACGTTGTGTACGTCGAAGTTTTCTCTGTGGTGTCGATAGCTATAGCAAACAAGATTACTCTCATAGAAAAACTTGGATGCTGGCTAGACTGAAAAAGTTGGCTTCTATTTTTTCAATAAAAGTGTGCGCGTATGCGCTGATGAGCAATCACTATCATTTGGTATTGCGAGTTGATGAGGGACCAGCTAGTGACTGGTCTAATGAGGAGGTTGTGCGAAGGTGGTCTTTAATATATCCAAGAGATGCGAAGCTCAATGCCAACAAAAAGCTAAAAGTTATAGAGTGGCGTAGACGCTTATATGATATTAGCTGGTTTATGCGTTGCTTAAATGAACCTTTTGCACGGGCAGCCAATAAAGAAGATAACTGTAAAGGTCGATTTTGGGAAAGCCGTTTTAAATCTCAAGCCCTGCTCGATGAGGGCGCTGTTTTGAGTGCCATGGTTTATGTAGATTTGAACCCCATTCGCGCGGGTATTGTCGACACGCCGGAAGAATCTGATTTTACATCAATATTCGAGCGAATTAAAAACTTTAAACACCAACAAAAAACTAAAAAAAATTCTAGTGAAAAACAAACGATTGATAACGTAAAACAAGTCGAGCATTTATTGGCATTAAATAGCAATAACCACAATGTGGTGGATGCAAATATCCATATACCATTATTAGATTACTTTGACTTGGTCGATTATACCGGCAGAGTTATTCGAGCCGATAAATCGGGCGCCATTCCTTCCCACCTTGAGCCAATTTTAAGTAGATTAGACTTTGATAATGCAGGATGGTTGTCTATAGTTCAAAATATTGGCACTCGTTTCTCTCATGCTATTGGCAGTGAGTTCCATTTATCTCACTTTAGTCAAATGCAGAATCGAAAGCGGATGATGAAAGGAATTAAGGCTGCGAAACAAAGCTATCTTGTAGCTTAAGCGATTATTCCAAATAATTATTTTACAAGCTTTAAATTTCAGAGCATCTCAATGTTCCTATGCGCTAAACTTTATATCTGAATCCGAAAAACCGTTATCAACACAACAATATTATAGAATTTTAATAAATTATAGGCATTAAAGATCTCTATTTTTCGTTTTTTTATATTGGGTGTCCTTTCTTTTTCTTTCTTTTTATTCTTTTTATGAAAAATAAAATGCAACGTAAACAAGTATTTGCCCTATATTCTTGTGAGGCTGCTATTGATGAGGCTTAAGAACTTGAACAATCGCTGCTTGCATCGTCATTATTTAAAATCGCCGGTAGGGGGGGGGGGCATCAACACAACAAGATTATAGAATTTTCAAAAATTAGAGCTATGAAGTTCTTTATTTTTAATTGGTTTATAATGAGTGTCATTTCTCTTTACCTTCTCTTTGCATGCATTTGATCTATTGTTAATAATTTTTGATATTTGTAATCTTTTGCTTATTCAAGCTGTTGAAAACCAGTGTATTTGCGCTGGAAAAATAGGGAACTATTCACCAGTTTTTATATCTTATGTGTATAGATGGCAAAAAAGGATAAAACGATGCTATATGAATTTATGATTCTCATTTTTTATGTGTTTATCAAATTGGCGTGCTATACAGGCTGGTGTTATTTTGCCTTCTCTTACCTTGGCTTCCCCGTTTTTCGAAAAAAAACGCTTGCCTCAATATTAGGAGTGCTAAGGTTTGGAATGGGTGTCATTATCGGCACCATATTGATTCTAACGTTTGTTCAAACTATATATGACATATTTAATAACAAATATTTAGCTTATTTTTTCTCATATCCTGTAGTCAGGGTTTTTGAGTGGGGGGCTATATTGATCCTTTTGGAGCTTATTTATAGAAAAAAGCAAAAATCATCAAATAAACACACCCCGGTACGCATCATGATATGGATTACTGGTGGCGTAGTTATATCATGCTTAGCTGATATTCCAATCTTATTGGAGAGCGGAGGCATTCCGATTGGTAGGATATTCTGTTGATTTGTTAGACTAATCAGTTATCAGTGACGTTCCGAACATTATGAAGAATCATCGGGACGTTAGACAGAATTGGCGTACCGGTTTTTTAAAATTATTAGGGTAAAGGTTATGCAACTCAACTTGCTAAAGTCCTAAAAGCCAGAGGTATAAGGGCATCCATTATAATTTATTAGATGTTGGGTGCAGCCACGTCCATGTGTGAGATTGCGCTTAGGATTTTTTTCTAATTAACAACTAGAAGTTTGGTATAGATATCCACCATCAACGGCAATAGCAGTATATAAATTTCCTTGAAGACAGTATGAATTTCCATCTTGTGTGAAATCGAAATAGATATTATTACTAAAGCTATTATAGATATAACCTTGTGCACTGAACCCAAGGCCATTTAGAGACATTTTAGATTGGCCGGTAACCAAAATACCATCAGCAGATAAGCTTGCAATTCCAGCTGATACTTTAGTAAGTTCAGATTGTGTCAGTTCATTCATTTTGATACATACTCCTAGTTTTTTATTCTCAGGGCCAATATAACAAACTATAACTGAAAAATTCAAAAAAATATTTTATCAATGTAAGCTAGCGTTAAGTTAACATTACGTGCTGATACTCTGGCCCTCTCAACATGCATTCGCCAAGCAGAGTAAGAGTTTTCATCTCGTTTCAGGCATATGGGCAGCACAGCCCAAACTCAGTCTAATTGAACCAAGGGTAGTTTCAATAGCATATCTGATGGTACGGAGAAGTTTTCAACTAAGTTAAAACAAGCAGCCAAATACCTAGCTCTAATGGGTGGTGTAGCGCCTGGTATTGGCTGTTTATTCAGGCTCGGTGCAAAAGCTTGCGCTGACGCAGACAGCTATATTAATAGCTGCCTGCCAGCCAATGTATGTCTACTTCAAACAAGTCAGCAATTTTTTTTAATATCCCTTTTGACAGGCCACCTTCTCCAATGAAGAATAACTCTATTTCTTCAACTGATGTATCACAGTGCTTGGCTAAATATTTTGCTCTAGTTTTAGGGCCCTTAGGCATTTCGTTGTCATCCATTAGAGCATGAATATTATCAATTAATATATAATTCATGATTAAGCTCCAACTCACAAAAAAACGGTTAAATTGACGTTACAAACCTTGAGGATAAAGGTCGTATAAATATCTTCTGTGTTACTACCATTTACTCTTGGTGCTGCATGGAACAGAGCTTCAGTTTTTAGCTTGAATTTGTCCCTAGTTAATTCCGATTATATCCTGAAAAAGAATTAAGTAAATATTTTTTTTACACTCATAACCCATTGAAATTAAAGGATATATACTAACTGGCAGAATGGTTAATTGAATAACTTTATATTTTTTTCAGGTACTGGTAAGCCGCTAGGTGAATGGAACCGTTGCGTGTTTCTATTCCTTTCCTTTTGAGGCGCAAGCACAGTTCTGTATTTATGGTTAGACAGAATTTGGGGTAATCGTTTTTTGAAAAGGCTAAGGGCAAATAAACGAATATGAAAAAGAAGTGTAGTCTATGCGACGAAAGGCTAAATTTAAGCCGGCTCAGATTATCCAAACCAGCTTAAGCTATCTAACTGTGTTTAAGAAAAATAATTATAAGCACTATTACCTACGGCGTAAATTCCTTTGGCCGGTAAAATAACGACGGCACATGGAATCGCAATAAAAAATCCAAGTAATCCGCCAACCATATCGATACCCGCATTAAAGCCAGTGCTGAAATTGAGTTCTGCATTTGGGTCAACGGGTACGAGCAAACTTACACCATTCCCACCAGAAATAATTTGTTGTTCGATTTCGTTTAAAAATCTCATATATTTATGCCTTAATATTAAACGTGACTTGTAGGTGCCCTAGTAGCTCCCTACATAACGGGAAATTAAAATAACATAGCCATAGAAAATATCAAACTTTATTTAAGTTTAGTGCGGGTTCACGTATCGATATTCTAATTACTTTATTTTCCTGTCGGCAAAAGGGAATCTCCAGCCATTGTTTTTGATTGCCCATATCAAAATATATTTGTGTATATGCATCCGAACTTTTTTTCAAAGCATTGGTCTAAGTATAAAAATATGCAAAACAGAGGTCACTAGTAATGAGTAGAAATAGGCTAGAGCAAATTCAAGTTGAAATAGATGCACTGGATAAGACTTTTGAGAAAGATTGTCAGGTTGCTTCGATAAAGGCTCGGGAACAATTCAGCAATAAAAAAGCTGAGGGCAAAGCTACTAAATTAGTTGCGAAGGCAAAAGCAAAATCGAAAAAAAAGGGGGATACTAAGCAAGATCCCGAAAAGGATGACGATATTAAAAAACATTTGTCTATATTGGAGAAACGTAGGCTACAGAAAGCGCATAAGTCTATCTCTCGAGCCAAGAAGAGAGAAGATGCCGCACTAGTTTCAATGATAGAAGCGCTTGAAAAAAATCGTGATGCGCTACAAGTAGCACTATATAAAGAAAAGGCAAATATAGAATTTGCAGCCAATCCAAAAGAACACTTTGAGAGAGTCAAAAAGACAATACTGATGTGGCAGCAAGGCGGTCGGAATGGACAGCAGAATTTTTCAAGGGAGTATGGAAGCTTAAAAAATAAAGTATACTCGTTTGAAAGTGATGGTGGTTTTAATGAAAATACTTTTTCTGAATTAAAAGAGTACCTTGAATCAAATCAAAAGGACTTAGAGGGGGCTCAAAGGATGTATGAGTATAATCATGAGGGTAATATAGAGTTGAACGACACTATAGCCCTGGCACAGGATGAGGAGGCAGAAAAAGCCTTAGTCAAATGGGGTGAATTTAATGAGTTTACGAGTGACTTTATTCAGAGAGTTGAAAAAAAGCTTAATCTATCTCCTGCCGCCTCTAGCAGTAGTGCTGTTGCGCACTATGATTCACAGAATTCAAAGACGCCTGGTGAAGTGACGCCTGGTGAAGTGACGCCTGGGGCAGTACAATCAAATACGAAAAAAGATCAGGATAAAATGCCATTACCATGGAAACGTGGGACAGTTTCTGAGAAATATAAAAATACCGGGTATTCAGCACCAGAAAAGGTCTCTTCTAAAAATCCGGTTGTGCAAACTCAGTTGACACGCGTGCAAGAATTAGCAAAAAAATATGATAAATTCATGCAGACTGGACAACCCGTAGAGCACCAAAAAAATGATGGACACAAAATGACAAAACCCCGAAAGCGGTAGTTATAATTTTCTGTGAAAAATACTGCCTTGGCGGTATTTTTTTGCTGTAAATATTATTGCTGGTAATATAAATTATGAACTATATATTTAATTTACCCTCAAAATAGATATCGCACGACTGAAACGAAGGCTCTCGATGTTAGTGTTAGACGATACTAAAAAATTAACAGTTATTGTACATTCTCCTTTAGGCGTTATGGGGGATGTGAGTGGTGCGGTGAGGGTGATAGAGAGTATTCATAGTCAATACCCAGAAATGCAAATTAACTTTGTCGTATTTGTAGAGTTAGACGACGTAGAAAAAATCAAAAAATTTGTTCCACGTTGCGTTAATTTATTGCGATTTATAAAGTTGCCTCAAAACCATACTCATATTAAAAAAGGTTTGGATAACGCTGAGAATATTTTATCTAATTCAGATGCGATTATATTTTTTGCTACGTATCGATTTCTATTTTCACAGAATGATTTTGAGTCATTAAGCCGATATCATAAGCCTATTATGCTGCTATCAGATTATGATAGACATATTAAAAGCTTGAATATAATACAGACGCAAAACATACCTATTTGTTATGAAAATATTGGTTTGGGTAAAAATGAGCTGGGTGTTTTTAGTCCACTGATGAAAGATGATAATAACGCGCTGACTAAAATTAATACGCCAAGTGATATGGCATTTAGAGATTTTTTGTTGCAAACAGATCAAAGTGATTCTGAGTCACAAATGGCACTGAAAGAAGAGCAATACTTTAATCAACATGATTTATATTTGGGGTATTTTAATTTAATAAAAAATAAAGGCCAAACCAGCAAATCTTCTTTAGGACATCCTGTTTTTTTTATTGAAGACTGTATCAATCGTTCTATGAAAAAAAAACGGCACAACATTGATATTGTGATGCCTGTTATTAAAGAGGAATCAGATAGAACGCGCGGCAAAAACGTTAAAGCGGTGATACAATATTTTGAGTCGATATATGCCGATGCAGATTTAAAGTTTGAGTTTTATCAGAAGACCACAACAGGCAGTATGAAAAAAGTGAATGAATACGGCTGTGGTAAGACACACATTAGAATTATTAATGGTTTTCCCTTCGCGCCTGAAACTTTTCAAATTTTACTTCATGTATCTGAGCCGTTTTGTCTTATGACAGGGAATCAGAGTATGGTAGAGGCAATATTGCACCATAAAATTTGTTTATATCAAGTGATGCAATGGAATAGAAGATTTTTTGATGAATTAGTGAGGGTAGCAGTATCTATTTTGGGTGTTAATAGTATCTGGGCAATATTTTTATCTCTGCAAACTGTGAAAGAAAATGAAAATAGAATCACATCACATAAAAAAGTGACTAAATTATTATTAGAGTATGAGTCTGAAATTTTAGCAGAAGCAAAAACCTTCAAAAAATATTTGGAGACAGAGAAAAATTTGAACTTAGTATTGCCCAATAAAATACTACCCATATTATTTGATAGCAAGAATTACATTGCAAATTCACTTAAGACAAGCCAACATGTTTCTTTTGAATATTTAACGAATATGGCTAAAATATTCCCTAATTCAAAAGCCTATATTTTAAATTATCTGTTTCAAACAGATTACTTTCAGCCTTTTTTGGTGTTTGAGTATTTGGATGGTGAGCAAAAAAAACAAGCAGAGGCACATTCATTAATGCCAAATGAGCAGGGTCAGTATGAGATTAAAGCATTTACTGAGACTTTTGGAGCCATGTTAAAAACTAATCGTAAAGTCGATATGCTTTTAGCGAAGAATTTGCTCCAAGTAAGCGAGCATGCGAGGCATGATGGGAACATATCAGATTTGCTTGCTAATTTTCTATTCTACATGGTCCAGCATGAAGCAAGATATTGCGAATTTTATCCTAAATTTTGTCGGACGATATCTCAAATGCATCTATCAGAATCCATCAAGCAGTCTAACGTACAATAGTTTATTGTACGTTTGTTTTAGGTTTGGATGGATTTGAGTCGTTTAACTCTAATGCTCCGAGCGTTACCGCCAAAGCATCAACCATTGTGTCTGCATTTTCTAATTGTTGTTCTCTTGCTTGTCGTCCTGCGTGATGGATGGGGTAATAGGTCACTAATGTTTGCGTGTCTAAAGGTTCGTTTGTTAGTCCTGCATGTAGCGCACGAGCTTGCGGGGTTGAAAGTTTATCCATTAACACTTGCATGTTAGCATCATTGGCTTGTGCTAAATACATTTGTAAAACTCTATAATCTGATGTCAATCTATCGCTAACAAGGTTAAACAAATATTGCATGATAGTATCAAACCAAGAGGTTTTTTGCGTTCTCTCTTCTTGGTATGGAATCAAAGCCAAGCTATCCTCACCGCTTATATTTAATAAGTTTGGTCGATATTGGTTACAATATTTAAAAATAAAGTCTATTTGAGCGGCTGATAATGAAATTTCGGGTCTTTTTGAGCGAGTAAAATCGATCGCTTCTTGTGGTGTTTTATCTAAAAAATAAATTAAATAACAGACGACAACTAAGACACTTCTGCCTCTGCCTGCTTTGCAATGTACATAAGCACTACTACCGGCTTCTAAATCTTCATTTATATTTAAGATGCTTTGATGAATTTGTTCTAGGCATTTTAATTCGAGGGCAGCTTCTGTTAGCAGACTGGTACTTTCTGTGTTTATCATGCCTGTGAAATCAGCCATATTTAGGTGGTCTTGTTTGATACCTTGCCTGGCCCAATAGCGAGGAGGAATCGGTGTTACGCCCAAGCCTTCTCCCTTTAATTCTGGATGCGTACAACAAGAGACAATACGTTTTAAGGGTCGCTTTTTACGAGCAAAATATTGGGATAGTGCTTGTTTGTGACCATATTCTGTAATGGGAATTGCGCCTAAAATTAGCCCAGGAATGACCTCATCCCACCAATTTCGGTGGCCAAAAAATGGGCGCAAAGGCCAAGTTCTGGGGCTCACCGTGACAGCATAAAAAGTAAAAGCAAAAACAAACTTTTTTTTAAAGGCGTGCTTAGGCGCCTCTTCATGGCTAGCGGGAATTAATTGTAAGTCTATAACCTCTTGTTTATCAGAATCATTGTTTTCATCTTTTTCATCTTTTGTTGTTTTTGAATCTACGCCTAATTTCACGCTTATATCCTCGTTGATATTTCCTGGCTTTCTGTAGAGTAAAGCAAATTCTCGAGTGAGTCATCCTGCGAATACGAGAAAAAAATACTGTGTTTATAATTAGTTTGTGAATTTAATTTACTAAAACCAGAAAAAACCAAGGTGGGTGTCCCGGTTACATCGCTGGTAACTATTTGTTATATAACAACATAATTATATACCGGGGGTTTTATATGGATGCCCTACTAAAGTACAATAGGACTGAGCTATCAAACTAGATAACGTGAAGTAATATAGCCGGGAATATTCCCTATTACGGAGTTATCACAAATGAGTAGTTTTCAGAATCCATTATCCTTAAAGAGTGTGAATGCCAATCAAATATTCCATGACGGTGTCTTATCTGCAAATTTTTTACAGAGTGTGACTTTTGACACGATAAGCGCCGATGCTTCAAGCTTGTTTAAAGAAATGGTTGGTATCCATACAGCGACGCAAGAATCCAAGGAAAATAATAATAATGATAATGTAGTGCAAGACGAGGCTGAGGTAGAAGTGGAGCAGGTGCCTGATGAGCCCGAGCCAGAAGTAGCTGAATCTCAAGAGGTTCCAGTAGAAGCCCAGTCTAGTTCAATAAATACTAATAACGAACAGTATGTGAAGCTTGATAGCCAAGAATCAGATGCCAGAGATGGTTGGGATTCTGATTTTGCTGCAGTGGGGTTTGGAAACAATGCCTTCGTGAGCTCATTAGAGCGAGACTTAGATATAAAAGCACCTGAATTTATACCAAAACCAGTTGAAATACCAATTATAGACGAAATTATCGAAGTGTCTGTTGTAGAGCCTTGTAATAATTTAGCAGGATATGAGTTCAATCTTTATTATTCTTTTCAAGAATACTATGATTATTATGATGATTATTATTTTGATTCTTATGCTGTATCTGCATTTGCTGTTGATGAAAACGTTGCAGATGGTTGGATAGATTTGTACTTTGGCTTTTGGAATGGCGATGACTATTGTAATGCCTATGGTTCTGGAGAATTTGTATATACATTTGAAGGTATAGCATTTGATTTTATCTTAAATGGTATTGAGGGTGAAGGGGTTATTGACTTTGATAATGAGACGTTAGCACTTGATTGGGGCTCTGAAAGTGGCCAACATTTCAACATCCCAACCAGTGATTTGGATTATTCGAATTTTAATGAGTGCGGTAAATTTCCTGGTGGTAGCGGTGGGCTATACGGAGAATTTGAAGAAGGCTGCTTTGATTGTGTGCAAGAATATGATTCTTATGATGAGGATTGTCTTTCATGTGAGCTTGAGCGAACCGCCCCAGTGGTATTAGATTTAGATATGGATGGCTTAGAGTTAACCAGTGTTGAAAACGGCGTATTATTTGATGTTGATGAAGATGGCGTATTAGAGCATACATCTTGGGTTAGTCCAGATGATGCTTTGCTGGTTTACGATATTGGTAATAACGAAAACGTAACGAACGTCAACGAATTTGCTTTTGCCAATTGGCATGAAGATGCGAATACGGATTTAGAAGGTTTGCAGTTAGCGTTTGATACCAATCAAGATGGTAAGTTGAACAGCGCAGATAGTGGCTGGGATAAAATGGGGCTATGGCAAGATGCCAATCAAAATGGCCAAACAGATGACGGTGAGTTCTTAACGCTGGCCGACGTGGGTATCGTTGAGTTAGATTTAACTTTGGGTGGGGAGGCGGAAACCATTAATGGCAATCAGGTCAATGGCATTATTCAAGCCACTCTGGAAGATGGCTCTACCCTCAATGCGGGAGATGTTGCGTTGAATTATTCAGAAGTACCACCACCTGCAATGCCTGCCGCAGAAATGAGTGAATCATCGGAAGCAGGCTTGATGTAGTGCAGTATATAGTGTGCAGCTCTTAGTATTGGCGCTATTTTTTTAATATACGCTGTTTGTTACGCTGCCAGTCGCGCTCTTTGATGGTTTGCCTTTTATCATGTTCTTTTTTGCCTTTACCAATGGCAATGGAAATTTTGGCTAAGTGTTCTTTCCAATACATTTTTAACGCAACAATGGTATAGCCTTGGCGTTCTTTGGCACCAATAAGCTTATTAATTTCTTTTTTATGTAAGAGCAATTTTCGGGTACGCTGGGCATCTACTCTAACATGTGTGGATGCACTGTTTAATGGAACGATTTCAGAGCCTAGTAACCAAGCTTCGCCATTTTTCAGGATAACGTAACTTTCTGATATGTTGGCTTTACCGGCGCGTAAGCTTTTAATTTCCCAGCCCATTAATACAATGCCTGCTTCAAGCGTGTCTTCAATTTTGTACTCAAACCGGGCTTTGCGGTTGACAGCAATTTGACTGGAATCGGATTTTTTCTTTTTACTCATGTTTTGCTGCCAATAAGTTGAGCAACCAAATGTTTTGATTGCGAATATTAATTCATTATTATGGGGGGGTGCGTTATAATCAAGCTAAATAATAACAGTTTTTTATAAAATGCCCAAGATTCAGCAATCACAACACAATCCATACCCACCTGAGCAATTATACCAGCTCGTCAATGATATTGAGAGCTACCCACAATTTTTGCCTGGATGTTCTGGCGCTCAAATTTTAAGTGTAGAGCCAGATGAGATTTGTGCAGAATTATCTATTCGTAAAGGACCGGTACAACTGTCTTTCTCAACTCGAAATCAATTAATTGAAAATAAACGCATTAATATGGCATTGTTGACGGGACCGTTTAAATATTTTAGTGGAATATGGTCTTTTGAAGCTACAGATAATGGGTCTTTGGTTAGTTTAGAGATGGACTTTGCACTGAGTAATGGGCTGTTGCAAGTGACATTAGGGCCAATACTGCAAAAGTTGACGCAAGATATGGTTGATGTGTTTCTGAATAGAGCTGAAAAAATTTATGGAGGGGTAGAACTTGGACATTGAAGTGTCAATGGCAACTCGCCAAATGCAAAAAGTGGTTATGTTGAGCGTTCCTGCTTACACTACTATAGAGCAGGCAATCAATTTATCTAATATTGCGCAATATTTTTCTGATGTGGATTGGTCACTGTTAGGTTCGGATAAGCTGTGTGTTGGTATATTTGGGCGAAAACAAGATTTGAAACATATTGTGCAAACGGGGGATAGAATTGAAATCTACCACCCTTTGCAAAAAAGTGCCCTAGATGCTCGCAAACAACGTGTTGCGGATAAAAAGAAGATTAGCCAAAATAAAACTTAGCTTTTAGCTGTTGGTGTTTTGGTGGGTGCCTCGGCAAACTGGGGCATGCTATCTTCTGTTATATGGTCTACTAGACCATCTTGGAAGAATATTGCAAGATGACGTTTTTGAATGTCACCTTCTCTGGGGTCAAGATAGTAAACATAGTCCCATCTTTGCATATGAAAAATATCTTGCAAAGTTGGACTGCCCAGAATAAATCTCACCTGATTTTCATTCATGCCGGTTTGTATTTGTGAAACTTTATCAAAAGCAATAGTATTCCCTTGTTGGACATCAAATCGGAATGGTTTAAGTAGGCAAGCAGATAATGTGAGTGTCATGCATACTATGCAGATAAGTTTTATTAGCGTTTTGTTCATTGTTTTAATTCTTCTTGATTTTAAAAGCTAGTATTTATATTTCTTATGATGTTCATTAAGGAATATAATTTTGGCCAAGGCTACCATGCCGCTTGCCCATGAGCAACTAGTATGACTGGGATCCCAGCTTTTAGTTGCGATGATAATATTATTATGGTAGCTTACTCTTAAATATGAGCGCTAATAATCAAATAAAAATTAGAGTAAATAATTATGACAGATAGCAAACTAGATGATTCTGATTTACGAAAAGCAGGCTTAAAGGTCACGACGCCTAGAGTCAAAATTCTTGATATGCTTGAAAGCTCAAAAACCAGACATATTAGCGCAGAAGATGTATACAAACAGCTATTAGAGGCAGGCGATGATGTTGGCTTGGCCACAGTCTATAGAGTGTTAACGCAGTTTGAAAGCGCGGGTTTGGTGATTCGCCATCATTTTGAGTCTGGCCATGCTGTATTTGAGTTAGACAGAGGTGAGCATCACGATCATTTAGTTTGTATTAAGTGTGGGCATATAGAAGAATTTACCGATGAGTTAATCGAGCAACGGCAGGAAGAAGTCGCTGCGAAGCTCTCTTTTAAAATAACCGATCATTGTTTATATCTTTATGGGATTTGTAAGAGCTGTCAGGGTGAGAGTTGATTTTTGTCATGCCAGCGAAGGCTCTGAGTGATCCCCTCATTTTTGTATACATGAGGGGGCCTCATTCATCAGGTTAACATATGTATTAGACAAGTCCTTTTGACTCTTAATAAAATTTGCCCATATTCGGAAATTTGTCTCATGAGTTAGGATTAATCGCCCTAATTTGATAAACGAGATTACTCTGTGAGTCCTTATTGTGTTTGCTTGATATTTCCTGTGCAGTCCAACTCTTTCGCAACTAAACCCTATCCACCACAGGAGTACTGTTATCAGCATGGCGATGAACATTAAATCCCTTAAACAGGAATTCGCAGATGCTTTTACAAATATCTTTTATATCATTATTAATCTTACGGTTTCCAATGAATCTATCGACAGATTTAATCTTATGCTTAACAGCAGCTTTGCCATTTAAATGACGACCAATTTCAGTGAGAGATATCTGTTTACCGTAACTGAGCATGCTGCCGATAATGTTGGTTAGGCATTTGGCTCTTTTATCGTGTAATGATTTAGGTAATGACTTTTGAAAGAATTTTTGGCAGAATTGGTGCTCGTACATAGCGCTCTCTTTTCATGGATTTTTTTTGCGAAAAGTATTTGATCACAGACTGCTATGTACTTCAAGTTTTTGAATGTCCCAGTTCTATATTGATGTGTCGACCCTAACTCTTTGATTCTTATCCTCTTCTCTTTAAAATATAAGGGGATCACTCAGAGCCTTCGCTGGCATGACAATCCACTTTAAAGTCTATAACGGCTCGACTTCCTTTTCCCGTTCCAACAAATGCTTTGCCTGCGCTTTAGCCTCTCCGCTGATGTTCAATCCACCCAGCATCCGAGCAATTTCTTCAACACGTTGATCTTGGGTCAGCTGCGTAATTTGCGTTTGCGTTTTATTTTTAATATTTTGCTTGCTGACCATCAAATGTTGGTCGCCAAAAGCAGCGACTTGGGGTAGGTGGGTAATACAAATAACCTGTTGTTTCTGGCTTAATTGATGTAAATATCGTCCTACAATCGCACCTGTTTTACCACCAATGCCAACGTCAACTTCATCAAAAATTAAAGTAGGAGACGTAATATCTTGTAGGGTGGTTAGTTCTAGAGCCAAGCTAATGCGGGACAGCTCTCCGCCTGATGCAACTTTGGTAAGGGGCTTGGGTGGATGTCCTATATTCGCTGAAATACAAAATGTGACTTGATCTATTCCGGTGGCGCTGAATGATTCGGGTTGTTGTTCGCATTGCACTGCAAATTGTGCACCTTGCATACCTAAATTTTGTATATGTTTGGTGATTTCTTTTTCAAGTTTTTTGGCACTGGATAGGCGTTTTTTACTGAGCTGAATACTGATCTTTTGATATTGCGCCTCACATAGTGCAATCTCTTCATCAATTTCTTCTAAAAGAATAGAATCTTGATTTAGAATATTTAATTTATCGACTAGACTCTGGTAATGGCTATGAATTTTTTCAGGTTCAATTTTGTGTTTGCGAGCAATTTCATGAATACGATCTAAGCGTTGCTCTATTGAGTTTAGTGCAGCAGGATTAATTTCTAAATTTTGTATATACAAGTTTAGCTCAGATAAAGCTTCTTGTAATTGTATGGTGGCAGACTCTAAGCAATCTTTGGCATTACCCAGTTCACTATACTTTTGAAATAGGGGCTGTAAGTTTTGTTTGGCTTGGTTCATGAGCTGCAGGGCATTGCCGGACTCTTCATTGTCTAAGTATGATACAGCTTCTTGGCAGGCTTCTAATGTGGTTTGTGCATGCGCTAATTTGTCATGATCTTCGTATAACTTGGTGATTTCATTTTCCGCCAGCTCTAATTTCTCAATCTCTTCGATTTGATATTGAAATAATTCTGCTTGATATTGGGCGCTATCATCGCCTTGAGAGAGATGTTTTTTTTGTTTTAGCAGCTTTTCGTGTTGAAAATATATTTTTTTGATGTTGGCCACTAAAGTTTGATGCTTGCCGTAAGTATCGAGAATTCTGAGTTGCTCGCGGGCTTGCAGTAATACTTGGTGTTTATGCTGGCCGTGCATTTGAACCAGATACTCCCCCAACATTTTTAGTTGTTGGGTTGTCGCTGGGACACCATTAATAAAAGCCCGGCTGCGACCATTGGGATAAATCATTCGTCTGATAAGACAATCTTGGGTTTTTTGACTTAATTCTAAATCATTTAGCCAAAGAACCGCATCAGGTAGTTCAGCAATATCAAATGTGGCGCTCACTTCTGCTTTTTCGGCGCCAGGCTGAATTAGATTGCTATCAGCTCTTTGGCCCAGGACCAGGTTAAGCGCATCAAGTAATATGCTTTTTCCAGCACCTGTTTCACCTGTGATAGAGGTCATACCCGAGCCAAAAGAGAGATCGGCTTCGTTGACAATAGCTAAATTTTGAATCGTAAGGTGTTGCAACATAAAGAT
Organism: uncultured Coxiellaceae bacterium; assembly: GCA_963976875.1. Taxonomy (GTDB): domain Bacteria; phylum Pseudomonadota; class Gammaproteobacteria; order Berkiellales; family Berkiellaceae; genus Berkiella_A. The sequence continues at coordinate 7,841 of CAXBML010000020.1, read as the reverse complement.
GAGTCCTACAGCAGGTGATTAGATATTCCAATTTAATTTGGTTCTGAGCGTATGGTAATAATCGTAATCATTGGGATGTAAAATATTCAATGTTTTGGTTTTTCTATTGATGCATATTTTGTCGTTGGGTTGGACATTAAAGTTTTTTTGTCCGTCGCAACTGACACGAGGATGCATGGTATTGTCAGAGGTAATGAGCAATTCAATGTTATCGTTACTATCGAGCACAATGGGTCGACTAGTGAGTGTATGAGGGTGCATTGGAACAATGACCATGGCGTTAAGCGCGGGGTGTAGTATAGGGCCGCCACCCGATAAAGCATAAGCCGTGGAGCCTGTAGGCGTTGCCGTAATTAAGCCATCTGAACGAAGTTTATAAACAAATTGTTCATTGACCCGCACTTCGAACTCGATCATTCTGGCTATGTCGCCAGAGTAGAGAACGACATCATTTAAAGCGCAGTTTGCGCTGATGGTTTCATCATTTCTTTTAATAGACATATCCAACAAAAAACGACTTTCTGCTTGATACTCGCCGTTTAAGATAGGCGTAAGATATTGTTGGAAAGCTTGGGGTGATATATCAGTCAAAAAACCTAACCGACCACGATTAATACCAACCATGGGCTTATCCCAATCAACAATGGCTCGACCCGCGTCTAAAAAGCTACCATCACCACCGACCACAATTATCAAATCGCACTGTTCACCTAGCTTACTTTTTGAAAGTGAGTTAACTTTTTCTGATTTAGAGAGTATTTCTGCACATTCTGTTTCTAGGCTCAGTGCTAGTTTTTGCTCGCGTAAAAATTCAACCAAAGAAGCAAGAGTGCTGCGCACCTCTGGATTGTTGGATTTTCCAATGATACCGATATGTGAAAAAATATTTTGACTCATATTTGACTCGTGGTTAAATTTTCGGATTCAATGTTCTTTGCTACTATTGTGTACATCATAGCATTTATTTCATAAAAGACTTCGTACAGGTTAATAGCAATAACTAGCTGATTAACTAGTCTTCTTGCTTATATATTTTTAATAGATCTATATTTAATCTGGCATTACGGTAAAATGGTAGTTGGTTTTTATTATTTTTTGATAATTTTGTTATATTTAGGTTTCCATGGTCAATTTTGAATTATCTAACCGTGCACAAATTTTATTAAAAGATTTGATAGAGCTGTACATCAGAGATGGGGTCCCTGTAGGTTCTCGAACACTCGCTAATTTGAGTACCAATGACTTAAGCCCTGCCACCGTACGAAAAGTTTTATGTGACTTGGAATCTCAAGGGTATTTAATTTCTCCCCATAAATCAGCTGGTCGTTTACCTACAAACTTAGGTTTACGCTTCTTTGTTGATAGTTTGTTAACAAACCAGCCTTTGGAAGATACGCAGCTAGCCAACGTAAAACAAAAACTTGATCCCAATAAACCCACAGAGGTTTTAATTAGCTTAGCATCGAATATTTTGTCAGAGTTGACCCAGATGGTGGGGGTTGTGACACTACCTAAACGGGAAAGATTGGTTTTACGCCATGTGGAGTTTTTGCCTTTAGCGGAAAACCGAGTATTAGCCATATTAGTATTAAATGAAAAAGAAGTACAAAATCGTATAATACAAACACAGCAGACCTACACAGCTTCCGCACTAACCCAGGCAAGTAATTTTTTGAACCAGCATTTTTCTGGAAAAGATTTACTATCCGCTCGCCGAGAATTGCTACAAGCTTTACAGATAGACAAAGTGCAAATGGATTCTCTAATGCAAGCTGTTGTGGATGTGGCTGGAAAAGCCTTCATTTCAGAACCTACGGATCAAGACTATGTATTAGCTGGTCAACAGAATTTGTTATCCGATCCTTCTTATGTCAAAATGAGCCAGCTTCAGAAATTATTTGGTGCATTTACAGAAAAGCAGCAAATTTTGGGTATTTTAGATCAATGCTTACAAAGTGATGGTGTGCAAATGTACATAGGCGAGGAATCAGGTTATGAGGCATTGCACGATCATAGTGTCATTTCGTCACGGTATGCAGTAGATGGCAAGTTAGTTGGTGTTCTTGGGGTTATAGGTCCAACCCGAATGCCGTACGATAAGATTATCCCTATAGTTGACCTAACTGCAAGAATGCTAGGTACAGCCTTGGATCAAGATAAATAGCCCCCATATTCCCGTTATAGTTTTAGTTGCGCTATTAATAAGTCTATAGTTAATGGCGCTTTTTGCAATATAGATAATGAGGTTGATAATAAATGGTCGCAAAAGACGAATCACACACATTACAAGCAGCGCCCAGTTCAGGCGATGATCTGCCGCCTGCTCGATTTGAAGATGCCGAGCCAGATGTGTCTGAGGCCCCTAAGGCAGTCGCATTAGACGAACAAGTTAAGCAACTTCAAAAACAAGTTGAAAGCTTACAGTCAGAATTAGAGGCGGCCACTAAAAAAGCCGATGATAGTTGGCAACAATTGCTGCGTAAAGAAGCAGACATGCAAAATATGCAAAAGCGCGTCACCGTACAAGTCGATAGCGCCAGAAAATTTGCTTTAGAGCGTTTTGCTGCAGAGTTATTGCAAGTCGCCGATAGTCTTGAGCAAGGGTTAAGTTTAGCCAACAGTGGGCATTCTGACAGTGCGGGTGTTTTTGAAGGTTTGGCGTTAACTAATAAAGCATTAGTCTCTGTTATGGAGAAAGAAGGTATTCAGCAGCTCAACCCGGAAGGTGAGGCGTTTAATCCAACTTTTCATGAAGCGATCTCCATGCAAGAAACCACTGATTTTGAACCGAACCAAGTGATGGAAGTGGTGCAAAAGGGGTATTTGCTTAATGATAGATTGATTAGACCTGCACGAGTGGTTGTTTCTCGTGCATCTACATCAGATTCTGCTAAAGATACATAATAATAGACAGCAGATTCTTAAGTTTTTTAGTATTTATGGACTTGAGTTATTAGAATTAAGCTCCATATTGTAGGTAATGTATATAATTTTGATTGATGATTTGGGAGATTTGAATAATGTCAGCGAGAAATGTTGTGATAGGAATCGATTTAGGTACCACTAATTCCTGCGTCGCCGTGATGGAAAATGGATCACCTAAAGTGATTGAAAATAGCGAAGGTGATAGAACGACACCTTCTATTGTTGCCTACACAGAAGATGGTGAGCGCCTCGTTGGACAAACTGCTAAGCGTCAGGCTGTAACAAATCCACAATATACCTTCAATGCCATTAAACGCTTGATGGGTCGTCAATTTAATGACCCCGCTCTGAAGGGCTCTAAATTAGCTTATGAGCTAGTGAAGTCTGAGAATAATGATGCATGGGTTCAAGGCCGTGGTAAAGAACAATTAGCGCCACCACAAATCTCTTCTAAAATTTTAGAAAAAATGAAAAAGACAGCGGAAGACTATTTAGGACATGAAGTCACTGAAGCCGTCGTCACAGTGCCTGCTTATTTCAATGATTCTCAACGTCAAGCCACTAAAGATGCAGGTAAAATTGCTGGGCTAGAAGTCAAACGTATCATCAATGAACCAACTGCTGCGGCATTGGCCTATGGTATGGAAAAGAAAAAAGGTGATAGCGTTATTGCTGTATATGACTTAGGGGGCGGTACTTTTGACGTCTCTATCATTGAAATTGCGGATATTGATGGTGAACAACAATTTGAAGTACTAGCAACCAATGGTGACACTCACTTAGGTGGTGAAGATTTTGATGAAGCGATAATGGAATATCTTGCAGATGAATTTAAGAAAGACCAAGGTTTTGATTTACACAGCGATCCATTAGCGCTTCAACGTTTAAAAGAAGCATCAGAAAAAGCCAAAGTAGAATTATCAACTCGTGAGCAAACTGATGTTAACTTACCTTATATTACGGCAGATGCTTCTGGTCCTAAACATTTGAACATGCGTTTAAGCCGTGCGAAATTTGAGTCTTTGGTTGAAGACTTAGTTGAGCGCTCACTAGCACCTTGTAAAATGGCTTTAAAAGATGCTGGTAAATCAGCGAGTGAAGTGGATGCGGTTATTTTGGTGGGTGGCCAAACTCGTATGCCTAAAGTACAAGAGAAAGTTGAAGCTTTCTTTGGTAAAGCACCTCGTAAAGATGTGAATCCTGATGAAGCCGTCGCTTTAGGCGCAGCGATTCAAGGAGCCGTTTTATCGGGTGAAGTAAAAGATATTTTATTATTAGACGTCACACCTTTATCTCTTGGTATAGAAACCATGGGTGGCGTGATGACCAAATTGATTGAGAAAAATACCACAATTCCAACTAAGAAAAGCCAAATATTTTCTACTGCAGAAGATAACCAAAGTGCTGTGACCATTCGAGTCTTCCAAGGTGAGCGTGAACAAGCGGCCAATAACAAATTCTTAGGTCAGTTTGATTTAGCGAATTTGCCTGTTGCACCTCGCGGTACGCCACAGATTGAAGTCTCTTTTGATCTGGATGCTAATGGTATCTTAAATGTATCTGCTCAAGATAAAGCAACCGGTAAACAACAATCTATCGTCGTAAAATCTTCCAGTGGTTTGAGTGATGAAGAAGTTGAAAAAATGGTGCAAGATGCTGAAGTGCATGCAGATGAAGATAAAGCTTTCCATGAGTTAGCCTCTGCGCGTAATCAGGCAGATACTTTAATTCACGCAAGTGAAAAGTCAATGAAAGAGTTAGGCGATAAAGTTGAGCCACAAGAACGTGCTGATATTGAAACGGCTATTTCTGAGTTGAAAAAAGTGATCAAAGATGGCGAAAAATCTGTTATTGAGAAAAAGACAGAAAAATTGTCAGAAGTCTCTGCTAAATTAGCTGAGAAATTATATGCTCAAAAAGGCGCTGATGCCGGTGGTGAGCAAGGTGAAGCAGGCCAAGCAGACGCAGCAGCAGACAATAGTGCTGATGATGTTGTGGATGCAGACTTTGAAGAAGTCAAAGAAGACAAATCTTAATTTATTTGTAAATTTTGTAAATTAAGAACAGTGAACCTGGGAGTGAATTCACTCCCAGGTTTTTAAAAGCGCTTCTGCGCTTTCTTGCGTTTTGGCATGCCAAAACAAATTGAAAATTAAATAAAAAAGTTTGATGGTGAGATGAATGTCGAAGCAAGATTATTATGAAATCTTAGGTGTTTCAAAAAGCGCAAGCGAAGCAGAAATTAAAAAAGCCTATCGTAAGCAAGCAATGAAACATCACCCTGATCGTACCAAGGGTGACAAGGCTTCGGAAGAAAAATTTAAAGCAGCAACAGAAGCCTATGAAGTGCTATCTGATTCGCAAAAGCGCCAGGCTTATGACCAATTTGGTCATGACGGTGTTGATCCCAATAGCTTCGGTAGAGGCGGTGGCCCCGGTGGTTTTGGTGATGTATTTGGTGATATTTTTTCTGATATATTTGGTGCAGCAGCTGCGGGTGGTGGCGGAGGTCGTCAAGCCAGGGGCTCAGACTTAAAATACAATTTAGAGTTATCATTAGAAGAGGCCGCCAGAGGCAAAGCTGTAGAGCTCAAAGTGCCGACTTGGGTGGGCTGTGACATTTGTGATGGTAGTGGTGCCAAAAAAGGCAGCAGTCCAAAATCATGTGCTAGCTGTCATGGGCATGGCCAAGTGAGAATGCAGCAAGGTTTCTTTTCTATACAGCAAACTTGTCCTACCTGTGGCGGTAGCGGTCAAGTTATCAGCGATCCTTGTGGTGGTTGTCATGGACAAGGTCGAAAGCAAGAAGAGAAAAAATTACAAGTTAAAATCCCAGCTGGTATTGATGACGGTGATAGAATCCGTTTAACGGGCGAGGGAGAAGCCGCGCCACGTGGTGGACAACCTGGTGATTTGTATGTGCAGGCACATTTGAAAAAGCATGCTATTTTTGAACGCGAAGGAGCACACCTTTTTTGTGAAGCACCGATTAGTTTTATTACTGCTGCCGTGGGTGGTGAAATTGAAGTGCCGACATTAGAAGGTAAAGTGAAGCTTAAGATTCCTGCGGAGACGCAAACGGGTAAGACCTTTAAGATGCGTGGCAAAGGTATCAAGCCTTTGAGAGGCGGCGGCATGGGTGATTTACATTGTCGTATTTTTGTAGAAACACCAGTAGGTTTGAATCGCAAACAAAAAGATCTATTGCGTGAATTTGAAAAAGAAACACAAAATACATCTGTACACAATCCACGTATGAATCGTTGGATGGGGCGAATGAAAAAATTCGTTGAAAATCTACGATAAAATTTAGCCTATATAAGGGAATATTGTGTCTGAAGTTACGTCTGTTTATGTCACGGGAAATACGGGTCGAATGGGAAAGGAAATAACCCATTCGGCAAATTCATCTAATGAGTTTGCTGTGGCTGATTCTAATCAATTTGACGTAATGATTGATTTTACTGCACCGGAAGCAACTTTATCCCACTTAGAGACCTGCCAACAAGCTGGTAAAGCCATTGTGATTGGCACAACAGGCTTTACAACTGAACAGCTCGACAAAATTAAAAATTATTCTCAAGACATCCCCATTGTATTAGCGGCAAACACTAGCCGAGGTATACAGCTATGTGTAGAGATGCTGGAAAAACTAACTCATGCCGTTGGAGAAGAAGCGGATATTGAAATCATTGAGGCCCATCACCGGCATAAAAAAGATGCCCCTTCTGGCACTGCCTTGAAACTAGGCGATGCAGTGGCTAAAAGCTTGGGCGCTGAGCTACAAGATATTGCTAGCTTTGAACGTCATGGTATATCAGAAACGGGCCGAGATAAGAAAATCGGATTTTCTGTGATTCGCGCTGGGGATATCGTTGGAGAACACACGACTTTATTCACCTTGCCAGGTGAAAGAATAGAAATCAAACATATTGCAACCAGCCGAAAAACTTTCGCGGAAGGTGCTCTGGCTGCTGCTAAGTGGCTTAAAAACCAAAAACCTGGACTGTATAGCATGAAGGATGTTCTGGAGGGGTAACCTTGCAGACTTGAAACCATAGATTGCTTAAAAATAAAACGTATGTGATAAGCGTAGCGAATCAACCCCTCTCCCAGTATTGGGAGAGGGATTTTACAGTGCTATAAAATGCTTTGAGAACTGGACTCTATCGTTGTTTTATATTCTTTCTGAGCTATAGGGCAGTGCGGTTCTATCCTTATTGTTCTGGGGATTTACCAATGAGATTGTGAAAACCAACGAAGCGAAGCGTTTTTATACCTTGTTTACGATGGGATTCAATCTTGCGTTAATCTTTTTGGTTCCTCTTATTTGGTACAGCTCCGTATATGGCAAAAACCTTGCTGGAACTGGTGTGAATACGTGGCAGGTTACCCTCAATTACCTTATGTCCTTAGTGATTGTTGCTGGCGTGACTATAGTGGCTTGTTATTGGTGGATGAATCGCCAAGTCTTAACGGATAAGGGGTTTTATAATCCTGAAAAAAACTGGCCCAAAGCTAAGAAAGCCAAACATAAAATGGGTGTGATTGAAGGCTTGGTCTATCTCTCAAAATCAAAATATTTGTTATGTCTTGCCTTATTAGTCATTGGCTATGGTATGAGCACCGGTATCTTCACGATTGTCATGACCTTCGTGGGGGGTATATCATTCGTAACCGGACTTGGGGCCAAGCGGCTAGTCTTACCCCATAGCACTCTTTATCACTGGTATTGGCTTTTTTTCCTTATTGTCTTTAGGGACTATATGATAGGTTACATTACCTTTATCGGGACCACCCCTGTTATGATGGCAGTTATTATTGGTATGGTTCAGAACATTGCCAGTAAATCAACCAAGTAGTAAGCGTACGGTCAACGACACAGTTGCATATTTAAATTGATGAAGATTATTGTT
>CAXBML010000019.1:0-59978 GCA_963976875.1 uncultured Coxiellaceae bacterium | reverse complement strand
CATCAGCATCAGCATCAGCATCAGCATCAGCATCAGCATCAGCATCAGCATCAGCTGCCTCACCAGAAGTCATAGATTTGCCGACCTTTCTAGGGAGATTTTTATTAGATCCTAGGCCTACGTCAGATTTTTTTGATTTTCTGTTTATAAATACGAATTATTTTCAATTATGTAAATTAATATTATGTCGTTATGCAGCTCTAGATATAGCAGTGGCCAATGTGCCGCCCGCATTGCAAAATACTTTTGAGCAATGGGATGCACAATTAGCTATAAATCCATGGCAGTTAAAATTTTCAGATGGTATCAGTGAGCACAACTATACTCTTGAACTTGGTACTTTCGTATTATTTTTAGTGGCAGCCTCTATTGAGAATAGAACAGAGTTTGATGCTTATGTGAATACAGCAGGACCAGAGTTAAAAAAATTTTTGGGCACTTTGTTGTTTTTGCTGAGCGATATTAAAGACCCTATAGAAGACTTAACCAGTTTTATTATGGCTTCAATGTGTTTGGCGTCAATGGACACAGATTTCTATGAATTATATGAGAATTTATTGCAAACTACGCCCTCTTCGGTTTTTATGCAGTGGAGAGGTTACAATCCATCTACACGAAAGGAAGTGAACAAAATTCAATTTCAACTCGCCACAACATTGACAGGGATTAGCACCTCTAGTTTTAATGCCAAGGAGAATCTGCTAGTTTCTATAGGGCATGCTAGACAAGGGGATAGCTCACTATTACTTAATTTGTTGTACAAACAAAACTCTATACGAGATGTGTTGATTGACACGCATTCGTACGGGATGGATTTATCAAAACAATTTAAAGCGTATAGTGTTGCGCTTGTGGCATATGAATCTAAAATGTTTCGCGGGCATATAGAGTTTATTAAATTGTCGGTTAAGCGCAATACCAGGGATACAGCGTTTAGTCGTTGGTTGGATTCAGATGTATCTTCGGCTACGAAACTTTGCTTATTTCAAACCGATCTAGAGCACACGATTTCTGAAATATGTAGAAAGCACTATGGTGTTGATGATAAAGCTCAAAGACGTGAAGAATATAAGAAATATTTCAGTATCGCAATCTTAAAGTCAACAGCTTGTGACTTAACTGAGCTTCATAGTTTTGTGTTTAAAAATGTATATTATATTGGCAAATCCATAGACAATGATTTATTGCGCCAATTTTTTGCAGACAATATGCATAGAATCAGCGAACTGCACTTAGCTTATAGTACATTTTGTTTGAAGGATGATCAGACGACTCAGAATAATCCACTAGATGACCGGCAATATGATACATCTGAAGGTATTCCAGCGGGTATTTTTGAGAAGTTGCGTGCTATACGTATCACCCCTAGACCAGAAGTAAGCCCAGGTTTAAACTCAGATTCAAGTGCAGTTGCGGCCCGTGCACCTGAAATGACAGCGGGAGCAGGCGCTGCTGGGTTGCAGGGTGCGCCAACCGTCCCCAAACCTTTTTAATAGTCTCTTTGTATAAAGCCCATACGGTATTAGGCAATCCGTATGGGGGCTGGCATGCTGCAACGTTTATTTGTTTCGTGACTTATTTTTAGCAACGGATTGCATCAATAATAACAAACATTGTCCAGCTATTACCCAAAGCATCATGATAAACATTTTCAAAAAATGAAAATTTTGCGGCGTGACCGTGGGATGAGGGGAAGAGAGCAAAAAATGAATGACCATCATGCCGGCAATAGTGACAACCATTGATACGACATTCTGCGTAATATTTTTAGGATTCATTTTTTCTTTTATAACAAATAACCATCCAATTGCCATACCCATGATTGCACCTTGTGCTTGCCACAAATAAGCTTTGGTTTGAACTTCTATCGGTAAATTATGGATCAGCAGTATACCAAAGCCACCCAAAATCACATTAACTAAGAAAAAATTATCTTTGAGTACAGGTATTTTATAATTAGCCAAATAGTAAACCAATAAAGATAAACTGCCAAATCCCACAGACCCATAAATATCTGTTAGATTGTGGTAATCATGGTAAACCAATCCCCAAGCAGTCATAGACATCATGAGCAAGAAAATAGGAATCGTAATAAAGCGCTTAAAATGTAGCGCTAACCAGCCCCAGAAAATCCAAGCTGTATGCATATGGCCACTGGGAAAAGCCCAGCCATCTAGTGGGGGCTTAAGTGGTATTTGCCATATGGATTTTAAAAACAAATTATAAATCAGGGAGAACAACACCAATAAGAATGCTTGGCAAAATATTTTACGGTCAATAAAAAAGAACCCTACTAAGAAAATAGGGATGATGACACTTAAATGGGAAAACTGCAGACCGGTCTTTGCGATATTAGCAAGTATGTCCATGGTTTATTATAATATATTGTTTTTAAAGAGCCACTATCATAGGGGAAACGGCCCCAGATCGCAAAACAACCACAAACAAGACTAACTAACTCATCATAGATCTCTTTGGCCTATCTACGTTATAAGCTATAATGGACTTATTTCTAAAAACAAGTGTAAGAAGAATATTCATGGTTATAACCCGATTTGCCCCAAGCCCAACTGGCTATTTACATATAGGTAGCGTGCGTACTGCGCTTTACTGCTGGTTATGGACGCAAAAAACAGCGGGTAAGTTTATTTTACGCATAGAGGATACGGATAGAGAGCGCTCTACACAGGAAGCAATAGATGTCATTTTAGAGGGCATGCAGTGGTTAGGACTAGATTGGGATGAAGGGCCAATTTATCAAACTCAAAGATTTGATCGCTACAAAGAAGTAATTAATCAACTTCTGGCAGACGGCCAAGCTTATAAATGTACATGTAGCAAAGAACGTTTAACTCAATTGCGTGAAGCACAAATGCAAAACCGACAAAAGCCTCGCTATGATGGTCATTGCCGCAATGTAGCCCATGGCGAGTTGGCAGAGGGCACTTATGTGGTGCGCTTTAAAAACCCAGAAGAGGGCGCTGTTGAGATTGATGATGCAGTTAAAGGTAAAATTACGATACAAAATAAAGAGCTAGACGATTTAGTTATCCTACGTTCAGATGGTGCACCAACATATAATTTAACAGTTGTAGTAGATGATTGGGATATGGGGGTGACACATGTGTTGCGAGGCGATGATCACATCAATAATACCCCGCGACAGATTAATATTTTACATGCCTTAGGCGCGGATATTCCTATTTATGGTCATATGCCGATGCTACTAGGACCAGACAATAAAAAACTCTCAAAACGCCATGGTGCAGCAAGCGTGTTAGATTATAGAGATGAAGGGTATTTACCAGAGGCTCTGGTTAATTACTTAGTTAGGTTAGGTTGGTCTAAAGGCGATCAAGAAATTTTTTCTTTGGAAGAATTAAAATCTAGTTTTGATATACATTCTATACATGCTTCAGCGGGCGCTATTAACCCTGATAAGCTTTTATGGCTTAATCAGCATTATTTAAAGACATTAGCAGCGGAAGATATTGCTGAGCGTCTCCAGCCATTTCTAGAGCGGTTAGGAGCCGATATTAGTAGTGGTCCTGCTTTAACAGAGGTTGTAGAGCAGCAATGTGAGCGTTGTAAAACGTTACTAGAGATGGCACAAAAAAGTTTATTTTGGTACTCAGATAACTTTGAAGTTGATGATAAGGCCGCTCTGAAACATTTAAAAGAAAGTTGTCTACCACAAGCCAAGTTGTTTGTTGAAAAATTAAATAACTTAAGCGACTGGACACAAGAAGGCATACACACAAGTTTGCAGGAAGTTCTATCTGAGTTAGACATTAAAATGGGTAAATTAGGTCCTGTTGTTCGTATTGGGGTTTCTGGTAGTACGATGAGCCCATCTATAGATGTGACTTTACATTTGTTGGGTCGTCAGCGTACAATATCTCGACTTGAGGCAGTGGTTAAGAAAATTGAGAAATAATTAACTTAATCATTGACATAAAGCACCTCGGTGCTTATTATAACGCCTCAATTCCAGGGGCTATAGCTCAGCTGGGAGAGCGCTTGCATGGCATGCAAGAGGTCGGCGGTTCGATCCCGCCTAGCTCCACCAATAGGTGGTAAATGCCAACTACTAGGTCCCCATCGTCTAGAGGCCTAGGACACTGCCCTTTCACGGCGGTAACAGGGGTTCGAATCCCCTTGGGGACACCATTTATTTTTGTATTTAAAATATAAAAAATAAATGATTAACACTTCATATGTTATTAATTTCTAATATAAAGCATTCCACCAATGTGGAGATAATTTATATCACGATTAAAGCATTAATGATTTCGGTATTATGTAGTAGAGCTGGCAAATGCTATTGACTAGGTCCCCATCGTCTAGAGGCCTAGGACACTGCCCTTTCACGGCGGTAACAGGGGTTCGAATCCCCTTGGGGACACCATTCATTTCCTTATAAATGAATGGTTTACATTTCTTCAGTTTTCCAAAACATCAGTTATCGGTAATATATCGGTTAAATCCATAATATACAGATTTTCAGTAAAAAATAAGTTAGAAAGTTAGGATTTATCAGGTGCTCTCAATCAATTTTCTTATACATAACACATAGTTTGCATGTATTATTTAGAGATTATTCTCATTAATATTTAAGCTATGTATACTATTTATGATCTAAATAAAGCTCTGTCTTCTGCCACTGACGAATCAGGAGGTACCAAAGCGAAGGAGTGGATTACTTTTGATTTCAATGGCTGTGTTGAGTTGCGCATCTTATACAAAATGGGTAGAAAGGGAACGGGTGAAAATTGGGCTGAGAAAGTAACATGCGAATTAGCAGAACTAATTAATTTGCCTCACGCCAAGTATGAATTCGGTTGTTTAGATACTGAAGGACATGAAGATGAAAAATATTGCGTTATAACTCCTAAATTTCAAAGAGATGATGAAGAATTATTTCTAGGAAATTTATTAATCAAAGGCTTTGATCGAGGGCAAAGATTTAGGAATAATACTTATACGTTGAGAGCCATTTTAGCTTCGATAAATGGTTGCGACCGTTTTCCATGGAAAGGTCATGATCACAAAGTAATTCGTACAGCACAAGATTTATTAATTGGATATTTATGTTTTGATGGATGGGTTTGTAATACTGATAGGCATGATGAGAATTGGGGAATTATTGTCAATGAAAAGCTTGGATTAAAAACGCTAGCACCTACTTTTGATCATGCATCATCATTAGGAAGAAATGAGAATGATGAGAAAAGAGTAAAAAGAATGAATTCAACGGATAAAGGGTTTAATGTAGAGGGATATGTAAAAAAAGCAATTACCCCAATTTATAATGAAAATGAGCAGAGATTAAATGCTATTGATGTAGTTAAAGAATGTCTTAATATCAACGAAGACGCTACAGTTTTTTGGATTAAGCGAATTATTGACACTATGAGTAATGAAGTAAAAATAAAAAATATTTTTGATTGTATACCAAATGAACTTATTTCAAATCCAGCAAAAAAATTTGCACTGGAAATTCTTAAGGAAACAAAAAATTCTTTAAAAGGGTTATTAGATGAATAGATATGTTTATCTAGCTTGGCAAGAACAGGATACGAGAAGTTGGCATATTATTGGCAAACTCTTAAAAACTAGAGAAGGGTACGAATTTAGGTATACTAAGGGTATCAATAATTTAGAGAAGTTACCTCTTTTACCAAATATGCCAGACCATAATGAAGTATATCACTCTAAAGAATTATTTTCTGTGTTTAAAAACAGGCTAATGTCAAAGTCTAGGCCAGACTATACTAAATACATTAGCTGGATGGGCCTGAATGAGTCAGAGCTTATTGATGATTTAGCAACGCTAGCGATTAGTGGGGGTGAGAAGGATACAGATTTTTTTAGGGTTTTACCATTTCTTGAGCAAACTGGAAATAGTAATTACTTATTTAAGTTCTTTGTGAACGGAATAAGCCATATGTCAGATAATTCAAAAATGTCCCTAGAAAGGTTGAGAATAGGCGATGAGCTGTATCTGGTGCGTGATCTTCAAAACTCTTTTGATAAATTTGCATTGCTTTTAAGAACTGATAATCCTCCAATGCTTATTGGATATATTCCAGCATACTTAACTAAAATTATTGTTAATATCGTGCAAAAATATGGTGGGGATTCAATAGATGTAAATGTTGTTAAGGTAAATCATAAGGCCCCGTACCAGAGACGTCTTCTTTGTCAACTTTCATCGAAATACCTAAATATTCCTTGGGAAGAGCATGAAGATGAGTTTAGAACAATAGTTCCCTAACAATGGAACGTATAATCGTACTAATTGACTAAAAAATTATCAAGTAACTTCAAAATCTTTACTAGCCGTTCCATATCAGAAAATAAACCAGTTCTTCCAAGGCATGAACTTAGCCCATTTAACTCTGTGTCATCTATAAGTTTTTTCATTTCGTTTTCTTTGTAGGCAAAACAGCCTAAAATTGGGGCTATTTGAATATCAAGGTCAAAATCAGGTGGTAACTGTAAATTTAAATTGTAAATTGATAAAAATATTTCAAACTGATCAAAAACCTCTTCAAAAGAAGGAATAATAATATCAGAAGGTAATAACTGTATTAAACTTTGAAATATATAGTCATTTATTGGAAATTTTCTATTATTAGTAAATAAATTGGCAGCAAGGGAGTGATGAATAACTCTGCTAGGCCTAAGTAAATTAAAAATTGTAGTTTTACCATCATGTGTTGGATGAATTATTGTATGTGTAGTGATCTCTTCCAAAACTGATTTGTTATTACTGCACAATACACCTATACCTACAACATAGTAAGCCATCATTGCAGGATATTTTCGTAAATTTAGAATATGAGAAAAGCCGGATTTAGGAGTATCAATTTTTAAGAATGAAAAATTGGCTGTCCCAGCAATGAGCATGAGAGCACGCCCAAAAAAGTGGCTGTCCTAGAAAAATTTGATATGTCCCAGCAATAGTTACCTCGGTGCGGTTCTCAAAAAATTGGCTGTCCCAGCAATGAGCATGAGAGCACGCCCAAAAAAGTGGCTGTCCTAGAAAAATTTGATATGGCCCAGCAATGGTTACCTCGGTGCGGTTCTCAAAAACTGGCTGTCCTTGATATGGTTCCTTGATATGGTCCTTGATATGGTCTCTGATATGTGAGTATGTTGGGATAATAATTACCCTATTTATTAACATCTAGGGTAATTATTATCCATACAATTCTATTCAAAACTCATAATCCGAATTTTACTCGTTATTGTTGAAGGGGTTTAGCATTGCTGGCTCTATTAATCAGTGAAGATATAGGACATGATAAAAAATAAATTAAAAAACTTATTATTGTGGCCGGCAGTACGCTATAAACATCCATAAAGCCAAATAAGCGATCCCAGCAGATGACGGTAGCTATTGCTGCAAGGATCATCGTGATCGCAATTGGTTGGCTTAATTTTTTACCCAATACATAAAGAGTAATAATCGGGGCAAAAGCTGCGCCTAAGGCGGCCCAAGAGAATACAACTAATGAAAATACATTTTTACTCCCAAAAATCGCAATGCATAGAGCAAAAACAGTGATCAACAAAGTGCTTAGCTTATAAACCCAATACGGTTTTTGTTTGGTACTAAAATCTTCACTCACAGCCGCTGAACAGCTCAATATTTGGGAGTCAGCCGTTGACATCGTTGCAGCAAACAAACCTGCCATTACAAGCCCCACAAAGACGGGGTTCAGTAATTGGATTGCGAGCATCGGTAGCGCAAGCTCAGCATCAAAATCAACTTGTTTGATGAGCAGGCGTGCAAATAGTCCGACCAAAATAGTGAAAGCAAAGAAAAAGATATACCATGCATAATAGTAAACTCTAGCTCTTTTCATATCACTTGGCTTATCCATCGCCATGAAACGACTCATGATATGGGGTTGACCAATGACAACAAAACCTGCAAACAACCAGCTTAAAATAAAAACCAATGGACCAAGTAAAGGACCTAAATACGAGTTGTCTGGGAATATATTAAGGTAACTTGAGGACACTGCTTGTATTTGAGTAGAAAATGCATCCCAGCCACCAACCTGTAAAAATGCAACAGAAGTTAAGACTAACATGGCAATAATCATGACGATTGATTGTGCCACATCCGTCCATATAGAAGCTCTAATGCCACCAGCATAACAGTAGATAACAACAATAACCGCGCCAATTATGGCACCCACTTCATATGGCCAACCAAACAGAACGTGGAGCGCTTTACTGCCGGCATTTAATTGTGCTGCGGCATATGATCCTAAAAACACAATGGTCACAATACCCACAATATTTTTTAACCGCTGAAAATTAGGTTGGTACCAACCGCTGAGTAATCCACCAAAATTATGGACGTTGTTTTTTTCAGTTGTGATTCGTACCTGCCTATGGATAAACAAAGAGGCAATAAAATCACCTGTTATCCAACCAATAGCCAACCAAATAGAAGCTAAGCCAACCTGATAAGTGTAACCAATCATACCAATGAACATATAGCCACTATTATTAGATGCAACAGCGGATAAAGCTACGAGACTAGGTGGAATGTTTTGACTTGCTAACAAATAATCTTTTGCAGTAGGTTGGCTATATAATTTAGATAGGCCGCCAATAAGGACGAATAGAGCGAGAAAAACAAGGAAACTTATAATTACAGTAGTAGATGCCATATTTTATTCTCTCTAAGGTCGCGTGAAAAATGGAACCAATCTTATAGTCTAAAATATTGTTCTATATCTTTAAACCCCTTTCGCTACTTTGCGGTTATAAGAAGTGCAACTATCAACATATGTCACATTTAAATTTAGAACCTAAACTCTGTCGCTTTGTTTAAAATAAATAAGACAAATTCCCAACACGACTAAGATAGGTAAGACTGCCTGTTTCGCATTCCAGGTTTTTGACTGCCAGCTGGCAAACCATTCATTTCCAATAACAAAAAATAAAAAGACATAGATTAGCACAGAAAAAGATAAACCTAAGATGCCCCATTGCTTAGATTTTTCAAATGTATCTATATCACTGAAAAAATATTTTAACGTTTGGAACACGCCTATCCAACAAAACAATGAGGCTAAACTTTCACAAAAAATTGTAAAAATATAACAAGCATGATGCCAAAACGGAGAAACAATGGCGCGAGATAAGTATTTGGGATGTTGGAAAGTCGTATCCATGCTCATTACATGTTTAATATACTCAAAATTGACGTCATAAATGAAAATGTTTGTCACAGCGATTAAGGTCATAAAAATTGCGCAGCTGATTAATAAAGCAATTTTAACGAGTCGTAAACTTTGTTCTAGCTGAAACATGAATCGAACCCTTTATAGAAAGTATTTTTGTCAGAAGCTTTGGATTTTTCTCTTTCAAGACTTTATCTTATGATGAGGATTCTTTTCTAAGCACAACAGATTTTTTAAACGCAGAAAATATTTGTCTAAAGTATCGATGATACAATAATAATTCAGGATGAAATTGTAGACCAAGATAAAAATCAAAGCTTGGGTCTTCTATCACCTGAACAACACCATTAGATTCTTTTGCCGTAATACGTAACCCGGTGCCAAGCTTATCAATGGCTTGGGTGTGAATGCTATTGATTTTGACAATATTGTCACCAATAATATTATCAATTAGTGATTCATTATCTGTATGCATTCTTTTTCGATAGAATAACTTGGCTAGAAGTGATGATGGATATTGTGCTTTCTCATAGGCCTTCGCGACATCATAATGCAGTGTGCCACCGCGGTGAATGTTTATTATCTGAGCGCCTCGGCATATACCTAATACAGGTATGCGCATTTCTTCAGCCCTTTTTAATTGCATATATTCTAATGTGTCGCGCTCCGGCTCATAAGGATAATTTGCTTTTTTATGAGAACTATCATGGCCTAAGAGTATATCAACGCCTCCCGATAGGATTAAGCCGTCTAGAGCCAAATCTTGAGGGGTTGTTTTTGCTGTAATCAGTACGACTTGACAACCTTCAAGCCACATGGCCATCTTTATGGCGAAATACATCGCATAGTCTCTAGAGGCAGAACGCGTGACACCTATAATGGGTTGTTTTTTCATAGCGCACTGACAATTTGGTTTACTTTTTTTATCCAAGGTTGGCGGTTGAGCCTAATAGGGTCAGAAAACTCCTTTTTGTATTGAATCATTAAATCATGTCTTATCTTATGATTCATAGATAATTTTTCAATGTTAACCCAATACTGCCATTCATTTCTCAGGCTCCAGCCAGGGTGATCGATTCTACAATTTGGCATTCGAAAATGATAGGTCGGACGAGCATTAATCAATTGGCAGTCAACTTGACTTGATATATAGGCATCATCAATGTGTTTGAATAATGGATATAAATCTAAAGCATAGTTTCGGGTAGGCACGTAAGCTATATAATCTGCCATGAGTTGTTTCATTGAGGGCGTATAATGACTATCATTAATTAAATCAAGATATGCTGCAGGATAGGGTTTTATGAATTGACTGATAGATCTAGAAAAGTCAAGATTCATTTTATAGTGCATCCAGTCGTACAGCAAAGCAAAAGATTGTATGTGGGCAAGAATTGAGGCTGCCTCAAAACACAATACCTCAGGGTTAATGTGTAGCCCAAATGCATAAGCCAAGGAGCTACTGGTGCCTTTTGCACCTTGATCTCTTAAACTACTTACAACCATATCCAATTTGGCTATATCGTTTATCTTGATGGGCGGACAAACAATTTCATTAGGGATATAATCGCCTAAGAGTTTATTCAGTAGATCTTCTGCAATACCTTCTAAGTCAAGCTGATTATTCTGGCTGTTTTCCTTTGACTTTTCAGCAAGTTTTTTTAAAAGTTCGGCGTCTTTTTCTATGGTAAATTTACCCATCTCTGTTTCAATGCGAATGGCATCTTTATTGATTGGATGTTGATGTCCGCCTAAAACATCAATGATAATTTCTGCAGTATTTTGTAAGTCGACACCAATATATTCTATTTCAAAACCTACTTTTTGATTATTTTCTTTTGTTTTTTGGTTTGTTGCCATATATGTCCTTTAGATGGGGGCCTTTATGGTTTGTTTTACATCAAAATTAGTTAAACACCATAATGTTGCAGATTTCATATTAAGTGAATGTCTTATATTTATTATTTCATAAGTATACCTAAGAAAAATATCAGAACACAAAATTACCTTGTGTTCAAAAAAACAGCTTGATTTTTGCTAAGAGCATTCATGCTGACAATATGCCAAAATAAATATAAATTATGTTCATTAATCTAGCATTATCAGCTTAGTTAAATTATTGTGAAAACTAAAATATTTAGATTCAATGAGTAATTCTTATTACTTATTGATTATTACCTTTTTCAGTTTCCCCATTATCTGGAGGATTTACAGTCTTGTTTATTTCAGAGCCTTAAACTATGGGGGGCTGAAATGATTTATCGGTTTTAGTGATTAGGTTTCCATAATATTTATTAATGTATAAATGTTTTCGAAAGGAGATAAGTTTCATCTTTTGCAGGTGATATTGATTTGAGTCGTCAAAATGAGTTGGTTGTATTGTGACTTTTATATGAGAAATTAGGAAAATTCGAACATGAAAAATAGGAAAATTAATATACAAGCAACACTGCTCGCAGCGTTATCAATAATGCTTGGAGCTCAGTCAGTACAGGCTGGAGTTGAAACCACCGGTATAGTTGGGTCTCCTAGCAGCACGACGACTATTAGTGGAGACCAATTACCCGCGCCTGATCCTACATTTGGTGGAAAGATTAAGCCAGATGCACTTAACTCAACGCCTTGGTGGGCGCCGCGAGTAGTGCCACCTAAAGGAGCACCTAATATTTTGTTGATTATAACAGATGATGCTGGATTTGGTGTTCCTAGTACTTTTGGAGGTGTTATCCCAACACCAACAATGGATCGTATTGCCAACAACGGTTTACGTTATAACAATATCCATTCTACAGCTCTTTGTTCACCAACCCGTGCCGCACTGATTACAGGGCGTAATCACCACTCAGTTGGTTTTGGTGTGATTTCTGAACAATCGACTGGTTACCCGGGTTATAACAGTATCATTCCTAAAGATAAGGCCACTATTGGGCGGACCTTACTCGAGAATGGTTACTCCACAGCCTGGTTTGGGAAAGATCATAACACGCCAGCTTTTGCTGCGAGTCAAGCAGGTCCATTTGATCAATGGCCTACTGGTATGGGCTTTGAGTATTTCTACGGCTTTGTTGGGGGCGATGCTAATCAATGGCAGCCCAACTTATTTCGTAATACAACTCAAATATATCCTTTTGAGGGCAAGCCAGGATGGAATCTAGTCACTGGCATGGCCGATGATGCGATTGAGTATCTGAATCGTCTCAATCAGACAGTGCCCGATAAGCCATTTTTCATCAAATATGCACCAGGGGCAACTCATGCGCCGCATCACCCAACTAAAGAATGGGTAGAGAAAATAAGCAAAATGCATATCTTTGATGAAGGCTATGACAAGATTCGCGAGCAGATTTTTGAAAATCAGAAAAAACTAGGGGTGATTCCACAGGATACCAAGTTGGAGCCTTGGCCAAAGGATGTTCTGAAACCTTGGGATGAGCTGACAGCGGAAGAGAAGAAGCTCTTTATTAAACAAGTAGAGGTTTTTGCTGCTTACGCTGCTTACAATGATCATGAAATTGGACGGGTTGTTCAAACAATTGAAGATATGGGTAAGCTTGATAATACGATTGTAATTTATATCAATGGTGACAATGGTACTAGCGCTGAAGGCGGTCCTCTTGGTACACCAAACGAAGTTGCTTTTTTCAACGGTGTTAATGAAATGCCGGTTGAAACACAAATGAAATGGTACGATGTTTGGGGCACCGAGCAGACTTACAACCACATGTCGGCAGGTTGGTCCTGGGCATTTGATACACCATTTACCTGGTTTAAGCAAAATGCTTCTAAACTCGGTGGTATCAGACAAAATATGGCTGTGTCTTGGCCTGCACGTATTAAGGATAAAGGGGGATTACGTGAGCAGTTTATGCATGTCATTGATGTGGTTCCGACTCTATTAGAAGTCAGTGGTATTCCTGCACCTGAAGTTGTAAATGGTATTAAACAAGCTCCCATTGAAGGAACAAGCTTTGCTTATACCTTTGATAAGAA
The DNA here is from genome assembly GCA_963976875.1 of uncultured Coxiellaceae bacterium. GTDB lineage: Bacteria > Pseudomonadota > Gammaproteobacteria > Berkiellales > Berkiellaceae > Berkiella_A. The sequence continues at coordinate 46,779 of CAXBML010000019.1, read as the reverse complement.
AAATAGTGAAGAAGCCTCGCAACACAAAACTCAGTATTTTGAGATGATGGGGCAATGGGCTTTGTATCATGAAGGTTGGTTATTAAGTACAAAAGTAAATCGTGCACCATGGGAGGCTTTTGGTGTTGCCAATGCTGATCCACTAAATAATCAAGTTCTAGAACTCTATAATCTGAATGTGGATTTTAGTCAATCTAATAATATTGCAGACAAACATCCTGAAAAAGTGGAGGAACTGAAAGCGTTATTCATTCAGGAAGCAAAGAAAAACCAAGTTTTCCCAATGGATGCATCAGTGGGGGCGCGTATTGCGGCACCAAGACCTAATATCACAGCAGGTCGCAAGGAGTTTGTTTATACTCAGCCAATGGTGGGTTTACCCCAAGGAGACTCTCCATTTCTATTGAATACCTCTTATACTATCACTGCGGATGTTACGATTCCAGAAGGAGGCGCTGAAGGCATGATTTTAACTTCTGGAGGACGTTTCGCAGGTTATGGCTTCTATTTACTGGAGAACAAGCCGGTATTTCTTTGGAATCTCATCGATCTAAAACGTGTAAAATGGGAAGGACCAGAATTGACGCCTGGGGATCATGTTATTGAGTTTGACTTTAAATACGATGGTCTTGGATTAGGTACACTCAAGTATAATAATATGAGCGGTGTGGGTCGTTCAGGAACAGGTACACTTAAGGTAGATGGGAAGGTTGTCGCTACTGAAAAAATGGAGCGGACTATACCGATGATTTTGCAATGGGACGAGAGTTTTGATATTGGCTCTGATACGTTGACTGGTGTGAATGATGCGGACTACAAGCCACCCTTTACATTGACTGCAAAACTGAACAAGTTAACGCTTGCAGTGGATCGACCACAGTTGACAGAGGAAGATATTAAGAAGCTTGAAAATACAACGGCTATTGCTGTGGATGGCAGTCCAATCCATCATTTACAGAGTGCACCGCAATAGTATTCATGGCTATATGCATTTTTATTGATATTTTTGAATCATGGGTCGTATTCATTTTTTTGGATACGACCCTTTTTTTAGGTATGAGTAATTAAGGCTACTTGCCGAACCGGCCTAGTGATGCCTCGGTATTAGATTTCGCGACTTCAATGAGTGCCGCTTGTGCTTTCTGAATATTATCTTGCTTGCCATGCCATGTGTTTAAGACAGGTTCTTGTAAAGCCCTACCATACGAGAAACTTAAGTTCCATGGCTGGGGTTGTAATTGATTAATTGCGTTGAGATTGATCGTTGCCTCATTAGGTGTTTGACCACCGGATAAGAAGTTAATGCTTGGTACTGCCGCGGGTACAGTACGCCTGAAAACATCTATAGTGGCTTGTGCGATTTCATTTGGCTTGGCTTTTGTTGCACAAGTATTGCCAGGCAAAATCATACTGGGTTTTAAGATAATAAACTCTAGTTGTACTTTGTTGAAAGTCAATGCATCAAAAACAGCATTGAGCACATTTTCTGTTATATGAGCACAAGTCTCAATATCATGTTCGCCATCAATTAATATTTCAGGCTCTACAATGGGGACAATATCTAAGCTTTGACAGATAGCAGCATATCGTGCCAAGTTATTCGCATTGGTGAGCGTTAATAATTGTGATGGTGTTTGGGGTGAGATCTTAAAAATTGCCCGCCACTTGGCAAACTGCGCGCCAGCATCTTTGTATTTGGCTAGTCTCTCAGGAAGTCCATCTAGCCCTTGAGTGACTTGCTCATCACTTGAGTTGATTAGCGGAATTAAGCCTTTATCGACTTTAATACCTGGAACAATGCCTTGCTGGGACAAGATTTCGACAAAGGGTACTTGGTTTTGGCTTTGTTGGTGAAGCGTTTCCTCAAATAAAATTACCCCAGATATATATTGCCCAAGATTGGGCGTAGTAAACAATAATTCTCTATAAGCTTGGCGGTTTTGTTCATTACAGTCTAGGTCGATACTTTTAAATCTTTTTGTAATGGTTGGCGTGCTTTCATCTGCTGCTAATATGCCTTTTCCGTGGGCAGATATTTTTGTAATAACGGATTTGAGTGTTTCTGTAGACATATTTAATCCCTTGTTTGGATATATTATCTCGTACTACCATGGATTATCATTTTAGTATCCTGATAAGATAGTGAATGTATAGTTATATTTCTAGTTTAGACAAATATAAACAGTTATTTACGGCGACTAATACGATAAATTATTGCCATTAAATTGTACAGTCAATGATAAAATGTGAAACTATTAATTATCGCGTATTGCAAGGTGTTAAACGCATTATGGAATTTAAAGATTATTACAAAATTCTTGAAGTTGAGCCAACAGCGGCTATTGATGATATAAAAAAATCTTACCGAAAAATGGCAAGACGTTATCATCCAGATGTTAGCAAAGAAACTGATTCTGAGAATAAATTTAAAGAGGTCTCAGAAGCTTGGGAAGTTTTAAAAAATCCAGAGAAACGAAAAGAATACGATGCAATGAGGCAAGGCGGCTTTCGAGCTGGACAAGATTTTCATCCCCAAGGTCAATACAGAAAACAACAGGACTTTTCCGCTGAAGATTTACAGGGTTTTAGTGAGTTTTTTAATGCTATGTTCGGAGGCCATGCGGGAAACATGGGAGGTACATCTCAACATCGGCAAATGAAGCGCAAAGGCCAAAACATCGACTCTAAAATACAAATTCCACTTAATGTGGCATTCCATGGTGGGACTCAGGAGATACAAATGAATGCGCCCCATGATGGGAAGCGCATCGTTTTAAAAGTAACCATTCCAAAAGGCGTCCTCACTGGAAGTCATATACGTTTAAAAGGTAAAGGTATGCCAGGTATCGGGGGTGGTGAACCAGGTGATTTGCATTTGGAGATTGAGGTATTACCCTATAAAAGCTTTACCTTGGTTGATAAAAATATATTTCAAACTTTACCTATTTCCCCCTGGGAAGCTGCTTTAGGTGGCACCGTCAAGACCCCGACACTCGATGGTATGATTAATGTCAAGATCCCTAAAGGCGCTAGTTCGGGACAGAAGCTAAGAGTAAAAGAGAAAGGATTGCCTACAAAGCCACCAGGCGATCTCATTCTTACACTACAAATCCAAACGCCCGAACCAAAAGATGATGCTGAAAAAGCTCTCTACCAAGAAATGGCAGATAAATTAAACTACAATCCTCGTTTGGGAATGGAGTAATCGTATAGTGGATATAATATTATTTGACGACAAACAATATAGCCTCGCAGAAGTGTGTGAGATTTGTAATACGCAGGAAACCTTTATCATTCGTATTGTAGAACATGGTATTTTAGAACCTAAAGGCGAGTCTACTTCAGAATGGGTATTTTCATCAAACCATCTTGTTAAAGCCAAAAAGTCAGCGAGATTATATAATGACTTGTCTATCAATATAGAAGGTGTGTCTCTGGCAATAGATTTATTAGAGGAACTTAATGAATTGAGACAAAAAATTCGTTTGCTTGAAGATGAATCAAGCATGTAAATTTATTCACCCAAATAATAGGAGTAGTTGTTTATGATAGAAATTGATAACCCATCAGGAAATATTCTACATGTTGTCATACCTCAAAAGCTAAATACCGGGGATTTTGATGAAATCAAAAGTATGGTTGATACGCTAATTAAAGAGCATGGTAAAATTCGTATACTACTAGATGCGACGAATTTTCAGGGCTGGCAAGGATTAGAATCCGCCGAAGAGCATTTAAAATTTGTTTACTCTCACCACGAGTTTGTGCAGTGTATTGGATTATTATCATCTGATGATAACAAGTGGCAGCACTGGATTGCCACAGTCGTGAAACCCTTTATCGAACCTGAAATAAAAATGTTTAATGCAGATGAAGAATTTGAAGCTTGGAAATGGATTAAGGCTTTTGAAGGGGGATAAATATTGAGGACAATCACTCGTAGCCTAGTTTGACACCTTAAGAGCCCAATAAGAACCCAATAAGAAACCATATGTCTAAAAACGCCACGTCAAATAAGTTAGGTTTAAAAGAACTTATAGCAATGGGCGTCGGAGGCATGATTGGGGGGGGGATTTTTTCTGTACTGGGTTTGGCTGTGGATATTTCTGGTCATGCTGCGCCCGTTGCATTTTTGTTGGGGAGTGTCATCGCATTTTTTGCGGGCTATTCTTATATTAAACTTGCTGTCACATTTAAAAGTGATGGTGCGAGTTTCACATATTTAGAACATGCCTTTCCCAAGTTTCCGAGTGTTGCAGGCCTTGTTGGGTGGTCCGTGATTATAGGCTATGTAGGCACATTGGCGCTATATGCTTATACTTTTGGTGCTTATGGTGCAGAAATGCTTGGGTATAGTGGCTCTACTTATATTCGCGCAACTCTGTCAGTCTTAGTTTTATTGGGGTTGATGGTTATCAATTTACGCGGTGTTAGTTCTAGTGGTATCACCGAAGATCTAATTGTTTATGCCAAAATATTTATTTTGGCTTTTTTCGGCTTTATTGGTCTTCATTCAATAGAATCGGTTGTGGTCACGCCGGTATTTAATCAAGGCATTAGTAGCGTATTTGTCGCTGGGGCATTAATTTTTGTCGCGTTTGAGGGGTTTCAGCTGATCACCAATGAGGTGGTTGAAACTCAATCTCCGGATAAAAACATCCCTAGAGGAATCTATAGCTCAATAGCTATTACGTCAATTTTATATATTGTCATTGCCATTATTACAGTTGCAACTTTAACCGCAGTCGAAATAAGACAGGCAGAGGAATATGCACTGGCAGTGGTTGCAGAGCCCATTTTAGGAAAAGGTGGGAGAATATTAATCGGAATTGCGGCTTTATTATCAACTTCCTCTGCCATTAATAGCACCTTATTTGGGGCTGCACGTATGATGGCTGTTATGGCTGAGCGAAATAATATGCCACCTATTTTAGCCAAGCGTTCTCTTGATAATACCCCTTGGGTCGCTATAATGACATTAACAATTTTGGCTTTGCTTTTTAGCACAATCAATACATTAGAAACAATCGCCTCATTTTCAAGCCTTATATTTTTGATTGTGTGTGCCGCTGTGTCTATCGCCAATTTAAAGTTACATAACCTGACTCAATGTAATAAAACGATTGTCATGACCGCAATAATGCTAATTTCTAGTACTATAATTCTTTTGCTTTTTCACCTTGCGAAAAATGATATTAAAACACTTTTATGGGTAATTTCGCTTTTATTCTTTGTGACTATTCTTGAGGTCGTCATTTCTAGAGTGTTAAAGCAGCATGATTAGAGTTGTATTGGGGTATTTATTTAATATGACTCGCAGTTTAACTTTTAAATATTAGCTTTATAATGGCGCTAAGATTTTATTACTTAATAACGGAAAATTTATGCTCATAGATATCCCATACCAGCAGATCCCTGAAGAGACATTAAGAAGGATGCTAGAGGAATTTGTGACTCGAGAAGGTACTAATTACGGCGAGCAAGAATTTACTCTTCCTGAGCTAGTTGCTCAGGTCAAGCTTCAGTTAGAAACTAAGAAAGCCGTGATACAATATGATGATGAGTCACAAAGCTGCCATATTATCTTGGCAGATACTTTAAACTCCGATATCACCTAAATAGTCGCTGCCCGTTATATTTTCATAGGGGGATGGAATACTTCAAAGGTCAACAACTTGAGTTGGGTCTATTTGCTTCGTTCAACCGCTTATCCTTGATAAAATGGGTATATAAAGAATAAATAATTGTAAATGCGAATAATTATCATTAATATGTGGATTATGAATAAAGCTTCAATAATCAGGGCTAGATAGTATGTTAACTCTTATTGGTGTTGCCATTGGGCAGAAAGTAAAACTTCTCCATTTTGCAAAGGGTGCCAAGTTGTACCGGCACCGTCTTTTAGCTATGGGACTAACCCCTGGCGTGGTTATAAAAGTTTTGAGTAAAGCGCCATTAGGTGGTCCCATTCAGTTAGAAATCAGGGGATATCAGCTCAGCTTAAGGCCAAGTGAGTGCCAAGAAATTGCAGTAGAGGGCATATATGAGCAATGTAGAAACAAATCGCTTTCTGCAGACCATTGCGTTTGTAGGTAATCCAAACAGCGGAAAAACCACATTATATAATGCACTAACAGGTGCTAAGCAAAAAACCGGAAATTTTTGTGGCGTTACTGTGGATAGCGTTGCGGCAGAATGTAGTCTTGATGCACAAAAAGTGCAGCTAATAGATTTACCAGGCATATACACGTTAACGCAAATCTCTAATGAAGGCCATGAAGACGAACGAATTTCACGGCAATTTTTAGACGACAAAAAATGTGACATAATTGTTAATGTTATTGATGCGGCACACCTAGAGCGTAATCTGTATCTTACCTTGCAATGCCTAGAACTAGGTTTGCCTATGGTTATTGTATTGACACGCTGTGATCTAGCTAAAAAACATAATACTCAGATAAACTCTGCGCGGTTACAGAAATGGCTTAAATGCCCTGTAGTGCAAGTGTCTGCTAAAACAAAACTAGGCTTAGATGAATTAAAAGATTTATTGTTTAAAAAACTAGCACCACCTTCCTTCCACTTAGAATATTCTGAATCATTAGAATCGAAAATTCAATCTGTAGCTCAATCGATACAGGCAAGTGATATGGCTTGTATTGGGGGAGATTTTTCAAGGAGCCATGTGATCCGTTGGATGGAAGGTGAGTCCCTACCTGAAGCTGCTTCACCTGCGTTAAAAGAGAAAATATTCAATATACTAGGAGGCTCAGCTGAAAAAGATTCAGAGCTGGATGTCCAAATTGCGGTAACACGATATGCCTTAATAGAACGTATTATGGCAAACACACTGAGCCCTATTTCTAAGTTGCCTCAATTAAAGGGGGTCGACCCCAAAAATTTCACACGTTCTTTAGATAAACTGTTATGTCATAAATGGTTAGGTATACCTTGCTTTTTGGCTGTGATGTACAGCTTGTTCTTTTTTGCGATGAATATTGGAGGAGCGTTCCAGGACTGTATTGAACAACTGACGACATTATTTTTAGTCGATGGTCTTGGAGAACTTTTAACTTTTTATCATTTCCCTGACTGGGCTGTAGGTCTATTTCAAGGCGTTGGCATGGGGGTTAGCACCGTTTTAACTTTTGTACCTGTCATTGGCGCCATGTTTTTTGCCTTGTCTTTTTTAGAAGCGAGTGGGTACATGGCGCGCGCTGCGATTGTGATGGATCGCTTGATGTTGCTTTTAGGATTACCCGGTAAATCTTTTGTACCGATGATTGTTGGTTTTGGTTGTAATGTACCAGCCATCTTGGGTGCACGAACCTTAGATCATAAGCGTGATCGTATTTTAACCGTGATGATGAGCCCTTTCATGTCTTGCGGTGCAAGATTGGCTATCTTTACAGTTTTTGTGTCTATATTTTTCCCCAAAGATGGGCACAATGTTGTTTTTGCTTTGTATTTAGTAGGAATCGTGATGGCGGTTTTTACAGGTTTACTCCTGAAAAAAACGTTGCTGAATGGTCCAACATCACCTTTAATCATGGAATTACCTGCCTATACTTTACCGCCATGGAGTAGCTTGTTGCGTTCTAGTGTACACCGATTGAATAAATTTTTATGGAACGCGACTAAGTTAATCATACCTGTTTGCATTGTGATTACAGTGATGAATAGTGTTTTTATAAAAGAGGCGAGTACAGGGACGGAAAAAAGCATACTAGCGGCTGTTGGGCAGCAGGTCACGCCTATATTTTATCCAATGGGTTTAACGGATGATAATTGGCCTGCGACTGTGGGGCTATTCACAGGTATTTTAGCAAAAGAAGTTGTCATTGGTTCACTAAATACTCTATATACTCAGTCTCAAGAACAGATGTCTCAAAAAGAAGCGGCTGATCTGGATTATATTGCTGGTATCGCATCTGCCATTGGGACAATACCGGAAAATCTTTTGACTTTAAGAGGGGCTTTTAGTAACCCGATTGTGGCACAAGCGCCAACAGAAACATTAGATAATGTGGCTCACCAAGAAATGCTTAAGCGTTTTGTGAGCCCCAATGCTGCCTTTGCTTATTTATTATTTATCCTATTATACGTTCCCTGTGTTGCGGCAACCGCGGCCATGGTGAAAGAAGTCCAAAAAGGTTGGACCCTATTTTCGGTTTTTTGGACTACCGCTTTAGCTTACTCGATGGCTGTTTTTTTCTTCCAAGCAAGCACCTGGCCATTGCATCCATTGAGTTCTAGTTTGTGGTGTGCGGGGATTGTGTTGGCCTTAATCAGCACAGTTTGGATTATACATAGGGTGAGTCAATCTAAAATGCAGCGTAGCGTACCAACTAAAATTATTTATAGCTGAACTGTATCATGCCAGCCATTGCCGCTGGCATGATATATTTTGCTGGCATGATATATTTTAAGGACACGGGTTCGGATGTGTACTATGAACACCCTCTATCGCCTTAAGCGCCTCAGTATCTAACTCAACATTGATGCTTAATATGTTTTCCTCTAGCTGCGCTAACGTTGTGGCCCCTACAATAGTGCTGGTTAAGAAGTTACGGCTGTTTACATAGGCTAAAGCTAACTGCGTAGGCGTTAGACCATGCTCCATAGCAATATCAACATATTGTTGCGTTAACATATCCGACAAAGTGTTTTTATATCTTGAATAACTGGGAAATAACTGTAAACGAGAACTTTCAGGCATTTTGCCAGCATGATATTTACCAGTCAGTACGCCAAAAGCCAGTGGTGAGTAGGCAAGCAAACCACAGTTTTCTCTACAAGCAATCTCACTTAATCCAATTTCAAAAGAACGATTCAACAAGTTATAAGGATTCTGAATGCTGACAATACGAGGCCAGTTGTGTTTTTCAGCTAAATTGAGATAGGTCATCATGCCCCAAGGCGTTTCATTGGAAATACCTAAGTAGCGAATTTTTCCAGCTTTTACCAATTCATGGCATGCCTCTAATGTTTCCGCAATAGGGGTGCTCAAGTCAGTTTCTGAATGACTATAACTTAACTTACCAAAGAAGTTTGTATCTCTTTCGGGCCAATGTAATTGGTATAGATCAATATAATCCGTTTGTAGACGAGCAAGACTCTGATCAACAGCATCGAATAGGTGCCTTTTATTGAAGCGACTCCCACCACGAATATATTGTAAGCCAGATCCGGCAATTTTAGTTGCAAGAACAATTTTATCTCGGCTAGAACGTTCAGCAAGCCAATGACCAATAATGGTTTCTGTTTTGCTATAAGTGTTTGCATTAGGCGGTAAAGGGTATAACTCAGCAGTATCAATAAAATTCACACCATACGCTAGAGATTTATCCAGCTGCTCAAAAGCTTCGGCTTGTGAATTTTGTTCGCCCCAGGTCATTGTGCCTAAGCAAATTTTACTGACTTTAAGATCACTATGCCCTAATTGTGTGTATTGCATGTTTATTATTGCTCTTTAAATTCTGATTAGCAGGCAAAAAAAAGTGCCACGGCTTTTCAGCAATGGCACTGGGGAGTCGTTTAAAAAAGCTTATAAATCAATAACTAAGCTTTTTTACGACGTACAGTTTTACGTTTAGTCACTTTCTTTTTAGCAACTTTACGCTTTGTCGCCGTTTTTTTCTTGGCGGGCGCTTTACGTTTAACTACTTTCTTCTTAGCAGTAGTTGTCTTTTTCTTCGTAACTTTACGTTTAACTACTTTCTTCTTAGCAGGTTTACGTTTAGTCACTTTCTTCTTAGCAGCAGCCTTACGTTTAGTTACTTTCTTCTTAGCAGTAGCTTTACGTTTGGTTACTTTCTTCTTAGCAGTAGCTTTACGTTTGGTTACTTTCTTCTTAGCAGTAGCCTTACGTTTAGTTACTTTCTTTTTAGTAGCTGTTTTACGTTTCGCTGTCGCTTTACGTTTTGTCGCTGTTTTTTTCTTAGCGACCTTACGTTTTGCAACTGCTTTACGTTTAGTTACTTTTTTCTTCGTAGCCGGTTTCTTCTTAGCCGCGGTTTTGCGCTTAGCTACTTTCTTCTTAGTAGTTTTGCGTTTCGCCGTTGTCTTTCGAGTCGTTGTCTTCTTCTTTGCAGCAGTTTTTTTTCTGGCAGCCATGATGCTCTCCTTAGTCACACACCTGCAGGATTACCGCTATAAAGATAGCATACTTTTAGATAATGTGTAGTATAAATTTCAAAATTTTATCGAATTACTTAATAAAACAATAGGATGTTGTACGCTTATGTTTAGATTTTTGCGGCGTAAATGATGCTTAAGATGCAACGAGCAACCCGTGTTAGATGTCACCAAAATATCAACAGACAGAGGAGATAATTCGGTTAAAATTTTATCGACTAATTTGGCAGCATCTTCAGGAAAATCAAACATATAGCGACCAGCTGCGCCGCAGCAATATTGAGACTGAACAGCATAAATTTCATGTTCAGAAGAGCGCTGTACCAGTGCAAAAATATCGTTTTCTGATTGCCAAACATTCTTTAAAGTGCAAGGCGAATGTATCGCTAAACGTTTTGTTGTTTTTTTTATTTTTAAATCTTTAGGCCACGGTGTCTTTTCAATTAAGCTTGAGATATCGACTACTCGACTTGCAAAAGATTCTAGATCTTTTGTTTGAGTCATGTTGTTCATAGTTCCTGAACCAAAATATTTTGGGTAGTCACTAAGGGTTGTGCCACATCCTGATGCGAGGGTGACAATGTAATCTAAATCAGAAAATGCAGCAAGATTGGATTTGGCAAATTTGATAGTAGATTGTGGGTGCCCAGAATGTAAATTAATCGCGCCACAACAAGCTTGCTGTTTAGGAATATGGACGTCATATCCTAGTGCCGTTAGCACATGAATACTTGCCAGAAAAATGTCAGTATCCGTCATCTTTTGAATACAACCCAAGAATAAGCCAACACGGCCAATTTTCTTGCCTTTTGCTGGGTAATATGTTTTAAGGCTGACAGGGCGCTGGGTAGAGGGTAAAAGCGTATCAAATTTTGTTAATCCCAATAATTGTATAATGCCAAGTTTGCTGGCAATTCTTCTTGTTTTTGTTATATCTGATATCCAGGCTAGCCAATGCATTGCGCGTAAAATTTTGGGACGAGTAATGAGGGTGAAAAGGGAAAACCTAGGGTTGGTCTTCAACGCCTTTGGGGCATCTCTTTGGATTAAGGCTCTTCCTTGTGTAATGAGGGCACCATATTCAACATTAGCAGGGCAGGCACGTTCACAGGCTCGGCAAGATAAACAATGATCCAGGTGGCTTGTCAGTTTGTGAGTATAGGATAGTTCTTCTTGCGCCAAAGCTTGAAGTAGTGCTATTCGTCCACGAGGAGATTCATTCTCATCTTGGGTTAAGTGGTAAGTTGGGCAATGAGGCAAACATAAGCCACATTTTACGCATTGGCTTGCCAGAGTGTTAACATTGCGAGCCAGTGAGTTTGAATTTTTACAAGCAGGAAAATCAGCCATAGAATTTGTATAATCGAATTTTAATTTTGTTAGGTGATTTATGCCATACTACCAGCGCCATGTGTTTTTTTGTACTAATATGCGCTCAGGCGGAAAAAAATGCTGTGCTCAAGGTGATGCACAAAAGATTCGAGCCTATGCAAAATCTCGTTTAAAGCAGTTGGGCATACATGAAAAAGGTGCCATTCGTACTAGTACAAGTGGCTGCTTAGGGCGGTGTCAGGAAGGCCCATTGCTAGTTATCTACCCAGATAATGTTTGGTATACTTATTCTTCAGAAGCAGATATAGATGAAATTATAGATAGTTACCTAGTTAATGGAGAGCCGGTAATTAGGCTCCTTATATAAGACGATATCAAACTCTACACGTTAATTAGAAAATTGGTGGTTATATGCATTGTGTCTCAGTCTATAGTTTTGTATAATCCTCCAACTTCTAAATGGCATTTTTCCCTGGAGTTAGAGCGAATAAAATGAAAACATACTTTGCCAGACCAAAAGATATCAAGCGCGATTGGTTTATTATAGATGCTACCGGTATACCGATTGGTCGACTCGCAACAAGGGTAGCCGACTTACTTAGAGGCAAGCATAAGCCTTTATATACCCCCCATATCGATATGGGTGATGCGGTTGTTATTATAAACGCAGAAAAAATTGTTGCGACTGGTAGAAAAGAAAACCAGAAAATCTATCATCATCACACTGGATACCCAGGCGGTATTAAGTCAATTAGCTTGGAAGGGTTGAGAGCTAAAAGCCCAGAAAAGATTCTTGAATATGCAGTGAAAAGAATGATACCAAGGGGACCTTTGGGTCGCCAAATTTATAAAAAGCTTCACGTTTATGCGGGAACAGAGCATCCTCATACCGCGCAGCAACCTAAAGAATTTCTGATTGAAGATCAAAAAGCTTAAGTATATAGGATTAAGAAAACATGACTGTTGAACAATACTATGGTACCGGACGCCGAAAGTCAGCTATCGCAAGAGTATATTTACAGAAAGGCACAGGGCAGATTACAATTAATGATCGAACCCTAGAAGAATATTTTGGTGGCCGTAAGGCAGCACATATGGTTGTTAGACAACCATTTGTAAGTGTTGATATGCCTGAAAGTTTTGATGTAAAAGTTATGATTCGTGGCAGTGGTCCTATGGGTCAAGCTAGCGCGATTCGTCATGGAATTACTCGCGCTTTACTTCAATATGATGAATCAGGTGTTCAGCCAACTCAATCTATTGTCAGCGATGAAGATGGCGAAGAAGGTGAAGGCGGCGCGCAAACTTTCAGACAAATACTGAGAAAAGCAGGCTATGTGACACGTGACTCTCGTTGTGTTGAACGTAAGAAAGTCGGTCGTCGTAAAGCGCGTAAAGTTGAGCAATACTCTAAGCGTTAATAATACCGTTTATCTTACAAGATTGATTGTAAGATTATTTATCATGCCAGCATGCGCTGGCATGATAAAAACGAACAGATAAAGCATCCTTTCAGGTTCTATTTTTTAAGTAATTTTCTACTGTGGTCACAATTGCTTGAGTTTGATAATCAATTTCTATATTGACACTTTCCTGTATCTTCAATTCAGATAAGTTTGTCGCAGCTAAAGTCTCGGGAATTAAATGAACACTAAACTTACCCGCCATGTCGGTATCCACCACGGTTAAGCTTGCACCGTTTATAGCAACGTAGCCTTTAGGTAAGATATAAGACATCCATTTTTCAGGACACTGGAACGTTAATATTCTCTGTTGTTCGCTGGGATACCTAATATCTAACAGCTTTGCTGTCCCCATAATATGCCCGGAAAGCTGATGGCCGCCTAGTTCATCGCCCATTTTTAAAGATCGCTCAATATTCATTATTTGATTAAGGGCTACACCAGAAAATGTGGTTCGATTGAGCGTTTCAGACACGATATCAAAAAAAATAATATTTTTTTCCTGTTTCACTACAGTCAGGCAAGTGCCATCTAGGCTAATACTGGCACCGATGTTGATATTATTTAACAAATTTTCTGGCAACCTGACACCAATATGAGTCATATTCGGCTGCTTTTTTATCCAAGTAAGCTGGCCTTTGCCTTGCACAATGCCTGTGAACATATACCCCTCCTAGGGGAAAAATTCGAATTTTATGCTCTTAGCAGAGTTGAGTCAACGAATGTACGTCATATAACTTGCGATAAATTATAGCCATTGGCTACACTTATAATATATTTTTACATTTATAATTTGAAAAGTAGAATTCATTATGACGCCACTACATTATCTTGCTATAGCCCTGGCTGTACTATCGGTTATATTTTTACTCAGTAGTATTATGGCATTAAAGCGTAGGCACTTTGGTCAATTGGCCACGCATTTGGCTATGTCATTCTGCTTTGTTTTACTGGGTAGTATTTTTGGTTTAGGTGCCATTTCAGTTCAGGGTTATAAAGCGCTGACTTTTGAACAGTTGGCAGCCACTGTGACAGTGGAGCCAAAAGGGGAGGGGCAGTTTAGTGCGCAATTTGTTTTTCCTGATGGCACAAATCAAACGCATATCTTATCCGGTAATCAATTATTAGTAGATGCACATATTTTAAAATGGAAGCCGATTGCGAATATTTTAGGGTTTCATACAAACTATAAATTAGCGCGAGTGTCTGGACGTTATTTAGCCCTAGAAGACGAGCAAACAAAAAAACGGACTATTTATTCCTTATCCAAAGATAAGCCAATTGATATATTTGAACTACGTAAGCAGTTTTCTAATTTGCAAATGCTTTTAGATGCCGAGTATGGTTCTGCTACTTTTGTACCAGCGCAAAAATCCCAACAATATGCTTTGATGGTATCCACCTCTGGTTTACTATTTAGACGGATTGAATAAGCGCAGGAAATCATCAGATCATAAAATTAAAAAGCCCACATTATTGTGGGCTTTTTAATTAACTGTGTTTTTAGCGGCGCTGCAACTTATGAAGTGAGCGTGCAACTTCTCCTTTGCGGCCGCGGTCTTGCACTGCATGGCCTTTACGAATTGGCGCTCGTTGTGCGGCTTCTAAATGTGTTCGAGCTTTTTGGTATTCGCCCGCATCCACTAAAAAATCACCATAGTAGTAATTGGTATCAACGCTCTTAGGGTTAATACTGATCGCCGTCTCTAAGTGGGTGCGAGCTTTTTGTTTACTACCAAAAGCCACAGGCCAACCTGGCGCTCTTGCGTAAACAGATCCCAGTACCGCTTGACCAAAGCCGCCTTCAACATTTCTATCCATGCGAATAGCCCGCTCTAATAAATTACGCGCTTTTTTCGCTGAAGGGAGTGCGCCTAGGCCACCTCGGGTGGAAGCATAAGAGGCTAAAATAGTGCCGTGCCAAACTAAAACATTAGGATCATTTGGGTAACGTTTTTGCACATTTTCGGCTTGCTTAATCAGTTGTTCAAACTTATCTATTTGTTGTTTTTTGGGGGTGAGGAATTTCGCAACGGCCCACTCTTGGTGTAATTTATTCGCTTCAGAGTTTGCAGAAGCTTGCACATTAGAAATGCTTATCAAAGAAGATGTTAGACCTAGAATAAATGGCAAAGCCAATCTGGATAGTGCGGTCATTAAGTCATGCTCCCAAAAAATGAAATATTTTAAAAATTTAATGGTTCCAGGTTAGCCCTAACAGTTTTTTATAACAAGACTGAAGATAAAAATAAATAAAACAGTCAGTAAAAAACAGCAATTACAGTCGTTTTCTAACTTAAAATGGCTATTTTGTGGGAGTGTTTGCTGCTAGGTTGCTGAGTGTTTTCACAGTTTAAGCCGAATCGTGTACTCACCATTGCTTTTCAATTTGTTAGCATGTTAAATTACTAACTAAGCCGTTGTTTGGCTTAGCAGGTCGGAGGGTATATGAATAGACATGTTTTTCTTATCAGTACAGTAGCTATGCTGTCTTGTTATAGCGCAGTTTCTGTCGCACAGTTTGCTTACCGTTGCACCGATCAAAATGGTCATGTAACTTTACAAGGCGATGTTTGCCCAGAGCAAAGCTATCAACATAAAATGCCAATGCCTACTTTTGGGCCTTCCAGTTCCGATTCATTAAGACCGTATGAATTAACGTCATTAGATCGCTTACATGAAGATTATATTTTGCGCAAATCATATGAGTATGAAAACCGCAATACAATGGCTTTTGAGCGTGTTCGACATGAAAATATAGTTGACTACGAAAACTTAAAACAAAAGCATGCAATAGAAATGTTTGATAAAAATTATCAGCATTATTGGGTGAATGGTTACTCTATTGGCGAGGCACCCTTGTCCATGGGATATGGGGCGTATAATTCTACTACGACTAACTCTGCCGGTAACACAAACTCTGTTGGGAATACGACTACTTCCGCGATAAATAATCCTGTGCCTTAAAGCCTGCTTTAAGGTAACGGCTGTAAATGCCAGCTTTGCTGGCATGCCAGGGGATGTAAGCAAGAGTAAAAAAATAAATTTAATTTTTTTAATGTAATAAGTATTGCACCGCTACCACGGAGGCGATAATACCCGCCAAGTCGGCAAGCAGTGCAGCCGGGATAGCATAACGGAATCGTTTAATTTGTACTGCTCCGAAATAAACAGCCAAAACATAAAATGTTGTTTCGGTGGATCCCATCATGGTACTAATCAAATAGCCCACATAACTATCTGGCCCTATATCGGGGTTTTGAAATAATTCTGTCATGACACCAAAACTACCCGATCCAGAAAGTGGCCGCATTAATGCCATTGGTATGGCTTCCGCAGGTAAACCTAAGGGGCCAGTATATTGTCCTGCCCATTGCGTAAAAGTCGCCAGTGCGCCACTGGCTCGAAGCATGCTAATCACAGCTAAAATGGCGATTAAATAGGGCATTATTTTAATGGCGATATCAAAACCTTCCTTGGCGCCTTCGACAAAACTTTGATAAACATCTACTTTTTTTAATGCACCATACAATAATACAAGCGGAAATAATGCGGGTATTATCCATGGGGCAAACTTTGCACCCCAAATAAGACTAATCGGGATTAATGAAATAAAAAATATAATAACAGCCCATGCCATACAGACTTGAGAGAATGATTGGCGGGCAGGCTCTTGCAAACTCGTTTTTAAATCACGGGTTGCTTTGGGAGGGCGGGAAATTCGAGCTAGCAACTTTGCAACAAGAATAGCCACAATAGTGGAGCATATAGTGGCAAATAGCGTAGTGGCAATGATACCAACAGGATCGGATGAGTTGGCTTCGACCCTTAAAGCAATGACCTTGGTAGGTAAGAGAGTGATGCTAGATGTGTTAATCGCTAAAAATAAAATCATGGCATTGGTTGCTGTTCCAGGATGCGGATTCAGTTTTTCTAAAGCCTGCATGGTTTTTATACCAAAAGGGGTTGCGGCATTACCTAAGCCTAATAAATTAGCAGATAAATTTAAGGTCATAGCGCCTAGCGCTGGATGTTGCTCTGGGATTTCAGGAAATAATAATCGTAAGAGTGGATATATTCGTCGACTTAAAGTTTGAATAAAACCTGCGTCTTCTAGTATTCTCATTAGCCCTAAAAATAATGCTAAGACACCAATCAGACCAATAATAATAGTGACAGAATCATTTGCACTTTGTAATAAAGCGTGGGTCAGTGTTTGCATAGCCTGGCTATCAGTTTGGGTAATCTGTTGATAACTGGTTGTGCCAAATGCAATTAAGGCAAACCCAATAAAAATCCAATTCATAATGCTTTCTTACTAAAGACGATAAATATGCCTTCTATCTTGCATTTTATTTATAACTCAATCAATTATGTCGAAAGCTAACAAATAATATTTAGATCCGATCTCTTACAAAGATTAAGCTTCTACCTGGCAGAGGGGAGTTATATGTTTTCTTAAACTAAATAAACATATAGTTCTGAATGGAATAAGTTATGCGATACATTGGATTAGTTGGGTGTTTATTTTTTTTTAGTGTAAAGTCTGTTGCCGGATTTTTACCCAATGAAGAGCGAGTACCTGGTGGCGTAGCTCTGATTGAATTACCTGAAAAATATGCCAATGGCATCCAACCCAAGGTTAGTTTTCAGAATGAATCTGTAGCATTAATTAGAGGGGAATCTGAAAACAAACAAGCAATATGGATTGCCATTGTAGGCGTCCCCTTGAATAGTGATGTTGGTACGGTTGAGTTAGTAATACAAGATAAATATCCACTCAAACTACCGTTTCAAATTCATAGCAAAAAATATCCGGAAGAGCATCTAACTTTTAAAAATAAAAAACATGTCACACCAGATCCTGAAACACTGAAACGGATTACTCAAGAATCAAAACATTTGAAGGAAGTATTTTCTCGTTGGACGACATCTACAAATTTTGAGCCTACTTTATATGTTCCTGCTGAAGGTCGGAATAGTCATAATTTTGGTAAAAGAAGGGTGATTAATGGAGAGCCAAGATCGCCGCATAAAGGCATTGATATCGCCGCCCCTATTGGGACCCCAGTAATAGCGGCACAAAGAGGTGTTGTGACAGATGTAGGCGATTATTTTTATACTGGCAATACCGTGGTGGTTGATCATGGTCAGGGTATGCAAAGTATTTATTGTCATTTAAATAGCGTTGAAGTTCAGCCTCAGCAAAAAGTATCGGCCAAAGAACAGATTGGTACAGTAGGGAAAACGGGTAGAGCGACTGGGCCACATTTGCATTTTGGCGTTAATTTGAACAATGCCCGCGTCTCCCCAAGCCTATTTTTTGTTAATTAGCATACAAAGCTATTAAAAAAATTTGTTTCGATCCTGCTTTAATTGAGCAATTCGACACTCTATAATGACTCTAAATCTTTCAGAGTATAAATTTAATTATCAAACATAATTAAGCTCTAAACTTTAAGTTAAGATAAAATCTACCAACAAAACACATTATGCTGTGTGGGGATTGTTGGTTTTGTGTTAGTATTGGCGGCCTTCGTCTAAAGGTTATTGCTAAAAGTGCCATCAGGAGCATATGGATGTCTGAAGAGAAAATTGATAGGGGCCGGCGCCGGTTTTTAACTGGAGCAACTTCTGTCATTGGTGGAGTAGGGGCGCTTTACGCTGCAGTACCTTTTGTTGGCTCTTGGTTTCCAACGGCCAAAGCAGAAGCACTAGGCGCACCCGTAGAAGTTAATTTAGGAAAATTATCTGCTGGCGCTCAACTCACCGTTGAGTGGCGTGGTCAGCCTGTTTGGATTATCAAACGCAGCCAAGACATGATCGATGGTCTTAGTAAGCTAGATGGTAAGTTGCGTGATCCTTCATCGGAAGAACCTCAGCAACCTAGCTACATAACAAAGCCGTATCGTTCAATAAACCCAGAATATTTAGTTTTAGTCGGTCTTTGCACTCACTTGGGATGCGTACCTTTATTTAGGCCGGAAGTAGGTAGTATAGAAGCTAGTTGGCAAGGTGGATTTTTTTGCCCTTGTCATGGCTCTAAGTTTGATTTAGCAGGACGAGTCTTCAAAGGCGTACCCGCACCAACGAATTTGGTCGTGCCACCTTATCGATTTGTATCTGATAATGTTGTGGTCATTGGTGAGGATGAAAAGGCATAGCACATGAAAGAAACTGGACTTTTAGCATGGATCGATGAAAGGTTCCCATTGAGTAAAATGTGGGATGAGCATTTAGCAGGATATTATGCCCCTAAAAATCTAAATTTTTGGTATTTTTTTGGCGCTCTTTCTTTATTAGTGCTTGTTAACCAATTGGTGACCGGTATTTGGTTGGCGATGTATTATAAGCCTTCTGCAACAGATGCTTTTGCTTCTGTTGAATATATTATGCGTGATGTAAATTATGGCTGGTTGCTGCGATATTTACATTCAACCGGCGCATCATTTTTCTTTATTGTCGTATATTTACATATGTTTCGTGGGATGTTGTACGGTTCCTACCGTAAACCACGAGAATTGCTTTGGTTAATTGGGATGGGGATTTTTCTTTGCCTGATGATTGAAGCTTTTATGGGATATTTGTTGCCATGGGGTCAAATGTCATTTTGGGGGGCTAAAGTAATTACCTCATTATTCGAAGCGTTCCCAATGGTAGGTCCGGATTTGGTTGAATGGATTCGAGGCGATTACAGCATCTCAGATGTTATTTTAAACCGCTTTTTTGCTTTGCATGTTATTGCTATTCCATTAGTATTTTTATTGCTTGTTTGGCTACATATTATTGCGCTACATGAAGTGGGCTCTAATAATCCAGATGGCATTGAGATTAAGAAAAACAAAGGCAGTGATGGTAAGCCTAAAGATGGTATTCCGTTCCATCCTTACTATACCGTTAAAGATTTATTCGGTACGGGTGTTTTCTTATTAATATTCTTTAGTGTGGTATTTTTCTGGCCAGACATGGGCGGTTATTTCTTGGAAGCGCCTAACTTTGAACCGGCAAATCCGATGAAAACACCAGAGCATATTGCGCCTGTTTGGTATATGACACCCTATTATGCCATTCTAAGGGCTGTGCCAGATAAATTGTTGGGTGTAATTGCCATGTTTGCTGCGGTATTAATTTTTGCTTTTTTACCTTGGTTGGATCGCAGTCCGGTAAAATCCATTCGTTACAAAGGCATGTTATATAAGAGTATGTTGAGTATTTTTGTGATTAGTTTTGTTGCTTTGGGGTATTTGGGACTCGTTCCGCCTACACCTGTGAAGACTGTTTTAGCACAAATATTTTCGTTTTTATATTTTGCATTTTTCTTAACAATGCCAATTTATTCGAAATTAGACAAAACAAAACCGGTTCCTGAAAGAGTGACAAAGTAATGGGGATGAACTTGAGTATTTTTCGTTTGATAGGGATATTTGCGTTATTTACTTTTCAAGCTGTATCTTATGCTGCTGGTGGGCATGGCGTAAGCTTGCAAAAGGCACCTAATAACTTGTGCGATAAGGCATCATTACAGCGTGGGGCAAAGCTCTATGTTAATTATTGCCAAGGTTGTCACTCACTAGAGCACGTGCGATACAAAGGTATGGCGAAAGATATTGGTATTGTCTCTCAAGAAAAAGATGACAATGGCAAACGCCCTGTTCTGGAAGCATTGGTACAAGATAATTTGAATTTTGTCACAGACAATATCAATCATAGTATGTATACGGCATTACCTAAAAAGGCAGCGGAAGAGTGGTTTGGCGTTGCGCCACCAGATTTGACGTTAACCACGAGAGTTCGTGGTACAGATTGGGTATATACGTATTTAAAGAGTTTTTACTTGGATGAATCTCGGCCGTGGGGTGTCAATAATCTGGTCTTTCCAGATGTCGGTATGCCTCATATACTTTTACCATTGCAAGGTGCACAGGCACCACACTACCAAGTAGTGGAGTATAAGAGTGATGGAGAAGTACATGAGCAAAAAGTTGTTGACAGGTTAGACGTGGTTTCCAAAGGCCAAATGTCGGATGTAGAATATGATCAAGCTGTGACAGACTTGGTTAATTTTCTCGAGTATGTGGGGGAGCCTCACAAACTTGAGCGTAAACGACTTGGTGTTTGGGTATTGTTATTTTTAATTCTTTTCACTCTTTTTGCTTATTTATTGAAGCGAGAGTATTGGAAAGATGTACACTAAATTTGGGGCTTAAAATGGCTGTTGTTGCAAACAAACGCTCAGTGATGACTTTATATTCCGGTTCGCTTGATCCTTACAGTCATCGGGCAAGAATTGTCCTAGCTGAAAAGGGCGTTACTTTTGATTTGTATGAAATCGATCCTTTGATGCAACCAAGTGCCCTATCTGAAATAAATCCATATAACACAGTGCCGACACTGGTCGATCGTGACTTGGTTTTGTATCAATCTGAGATAATCATGGAGTATTTGGATGAACGTTTTCCGCATCCGCCGTTGATGCCTGTTTATCCAGTGGCTAGAGCTAAAAGCCGTTTGATTTTGCATCGAGTCAACAGAGATTGGTATGTTTATATGGACAAGATATTAAACAAAAATACGGATCCCATGGTAGCAGATGATGCGCGTAAAGCATTGAAAGAAAGCATTACTTCCATTGCGCCTATTTTTAATGAAATGCCATTCTTTTTCAGTGAAGAGTTTTCTTTGGTTGATTGTGCAGTAGCGCCTTTGTTGTGGCGTTTGCGTTCAATGGGGATAGAGTTAGGGCCGGAAGCGAAACCTATTATGGACTATGCAAAGCGACTCTTTGAGCGTGAGCCATTCCAAGTGAGTTTAACCGACTCTGAGCGTGCTCTGAGGGAACTATGACCTCAAGTCGTCCTTATTTATTAAGAGCCTTTTATGAGTGGATTGTGGATAATAAGTCCACACCTTATGTCGTTGTTAATGCTGAATTAGATAATGTTGAAGTTCCTGTAGAATATGTTGAAAACGGACGTATTGTTTTAAATATTTCTCCAGGCGCTGTACGTTCTTTGTTGATAGCGAATGATCACTTAGAATTTAACGCTAGATTTAACGGCGTGCCTTATGACATTTATACACCGATAAAAGCGATAACCGCCATTTATGCCAAAGAAAATGGGCGTGGCATGGTTTTCAAAGATGATGAAGACGATGACGAACCACCACCGACAGATACTCAGGAAGATGTTTCTGGCAAAGGCGGTAAAAGTGGTCAGAAAGGTAGTGGGAAGGGAGATGGCAAAAAAGGCCGACCTAACCTAACTATTGTGAAATAAGAAAACAGGCGCTCAGCGCCTGTTTTTTTGACTAAAAAATACAACCAGCGTCATGAATATCATGCATATGTATCAATATATCCATTCTTTGTCTAAGTTTTACGACTATAGTTAATATATTTCTCTGTTTCAATTTCAAGGCCTATACGGAACTGACAAAGGTTAAATTTTATGAAGCACAATTATAAACTCATAAGTGTGGGTGTTCTAGCACTAGGACTATGGATTTTTTTTAGTATATCTATTAAGCCACTTATTCAGATTATCAAGGCGGGATCATGGGAATCTGTGCCCGCTGTGGTGACAGAGTCGCGTGTCGAGATGATAACATCTCGTAAAACATCTTATGTCATGAAGCTTAAGGCAAAATATAGCTACAGATTGGAGCAATATAATTGTAGTCAGTATGATTTTTCTGACGCCTCATCACCCCTTAAAGGTAGAAAACAAAAAATTATTGATTCCTTCCCCCTTGGTAAGAAAATATCTGTTTACATCAATCCTAAACAACCCAATCAATGTGTCTTTAATCCAAAACCTGATTTGTATTTGGTATGGGGCATCATGGCTTTATATCTTACACTTCTTATTTTTTTTAGTTTAAGAAAAACGCATGCGACTTTAATATACAATAAATATAAAATTAAGTATGAGAATGAAGAACTAACTTGTTTAAAGCAAAAACAAAAACTTTCGCATAAATTTTGGATGGCGTTAAGCTTCGTTGTATTTTGTTATGTCGCAATCATTACTATTTTTTATCAAACACCATATATTTTGGGGTATTATATTGCACATGGCATAGCTGCCTTATTTGTACTCAACTTAGCGGTAAAATTCTTATGTTTGTTTAATCCCATCGTTTCAATATCAGTTGATAAAAATCCAATTCAAATGGATGCACAAGTTGAGTATATGCTTGAAGGTAAGTACAAACACATCGAACATTTGTCTTTTAGTATTTTTGCTGTAGAAACGAGAGAAACAAGAGGTCAAAATGGTAATGTTCACGTGGGTTCCGCTGAGGTTTATAGAGCACACCTATATCAAGACAAATTAAAACCAGTTCATCAAAATGGAACCTTCTCAATACACATCCCTCCTGAAGAGATTCAAAACTTGCAGGGTGAGGGTAGAGTAATTAGATGGTATATTGAAGCACGTGGGGTAATTAAGATGTGGCCAGACATGATTAACCAATTCCCTATTAATATCATTATATCTTGAGTTGAGCATTGACATAATACATGGTTATTTATGTATCACGAAAAGAGTAGTCTATTTTCCCTTTAGGCTTTAAAAGAGTTTAAAATCTATTTTAAACATCTCCGCAAGTGGCTATGAGCCAATTGCTAAGGCGATAGAAGCAAATAAAGTATTGATTAGCGCCCAAAAATTAGAATAAAAATAAAGGTAAAATGATAAGAAGTGCTTGTTAATCTTTGTACTGTTTTGTTTAGCTTAGTCTGCATGTGCACCTAAAAATATAGTGATAAAATGAACTGTATTCACATCCACTAGTCTAAGAGCCATAGGGTTTTGTTCGGGAGGTGGATCATGAAACGTTTATATTTTTTGGTGCCCAATTTAAAAGTAATACGTGATATTACCCATGAGCTTGAGAACACAGGCATTACGCATAGGCACATCCATGCTTTGGGGCAGGACAGCAGTAAGCTTGATGATATCCATGTTCATTCAGCGGGTGTATTACAAACAACAGAACTGGTGAGTACACTAAAAAAAGGTATAATTTTTGGGTTGGTGTTAGTCGTTGGTATTTTTATTGCGCTGTTCTGGTTTTTACCGGAGGAGATGAAGATAACAACCTTGGGAGCATTAGCTGTGTTTGTCTTTGGTTTTGGCTTTGGTATTTGGTCTAGCGGAATGATTGGTTTGAGTATAAAAGATCAAGTTGTTGAAAAAAACGAGGATTATGTAAAGTCTGGGCATTATATTATGATCATAGATGTGCCGAAAAGCAGGGAAGCTGAATTGACCAGCAAAGTGGTACGGCACCACCCAGGAACTAGGGTTGCGTCAGAGGCGATTACGGTACAGTAATAAGGGAATGTACTGCTATTTGTTGGGCTTGCGCTGATACTCTTCTAATAGTTCAGGTAGGGGAAAGTTGCTCTTTATTCCGCCATCTGTATGTGTGTATAGGGGGAGGGTAGCTTTATAACATAATAATCTTTGTTCGCTTATAAGTGCCTCTTCACAAACTTGATCACTTTGTCGGGACTTTTCAGTCAGTAGTTGCTGAACGACTTTGTATAAAGGTATATGGATATTATCATGGTACAAAGAAATAAATCTTTTAGGTTCGCTTTCTATCGCGCGAGAGGCGGTAAGTATTTCGTAAAGACTATAACGGCCCTCAGGCTGGAGGTTATTTAGCTGCTCTAGTCTACCTAATGTCACAGAGTCACTGTCACAAAATTTTTGTATCTGACCTTTTAACCAAGAGCCAATATCTGTAGTTGCATCTTCTTTAAGTATTTCTTCAGCATGTTCTTTTAAGGCATGTAAAAAAGCTATTTTATATCCAAAAAATATATGTGTTTGTGACGTCTCTCTGCCTTTCATCACCATAATTACTCTAAGGGAAATAACTTTTTAGGGTTTAAAATACCCTTAGGATCGAATTGCGCCTTAATATTCTTCATCAACTGTAATGTAGATTTATCTACTTCCATGCTGATATAAGGTGATTTTTCCATTCCCACGCCATGTTCACCTGATAGCGAACCTTTTAGAGAGAGCACTTTTTCAAATAAGAGCTTCAAACATTTCTGCGCGGCAGGGCCTTTGATGGGATCAAATGGATCTACCAAAAGGTTGACATGAATATTACCGTTGCCTGCATGACCAAAATTGACGATTTGAATATCAAAATCTTTGGCGAGTTGGTTGGTATAAACTAATAATTCATTTAAATAGCCAACAGGAACAATCACATCTTCGTTAATTTTATGTGGTGACAGGCTTCTTAAAGAGGCAGAAAGCGATTTACGAATTTTCCAAAGTGCATTGGTTTCTTCCTGGGTTGCCGCCACTTTAGTATCTATCAGGTTTTGGTTTTTAAGTGCGTTGAGTATTTCGTTGACGTCTGACTCAATATTGCGTTCAGCACCATCGACCTCAATAATCAACATGCTTTGTGCTTGCTCTGGCAATTCGGGATGAGAAAAATTACGAATCATGCTGACAGCATTACCATCCATAAACTCTACACCGCAAGGAACAATAGGTTGCTGCATAATTTTAATTACGGCTTCTAAAGCACCTTCCATCTTATTATAAAAAGCACGAATGGTACGTTTGCTTTCTGGTATAGGCAATAACTTGAGAATCGCTTGGGTAACAACAGCTAAAGTGCCTTCAGAACCAATGATGAGTCTAGTGAGATCATAGCCCACAGAGCCTTTGGTTGTGTGCACGCCAGTATGTATGGTGGTGCCATCGCCTGTGACAGCAGTAAGCCCTAGAATATTTTCTCGAACTGTACCGTATTTTACTGCACGTGGGCCACCAGCCCCCGCCCCAATATTGCCGCCAATACAAGAGTAGGGGCTACTAGTGGGATCGGGAGGCCAAAAAAGATTATATTCTTTGGCTTGTATTTGGGCTGCTTGATTCAATACACCCGGTTCCACAATCATAATTCTATTTTGTGGTTCGATAGAGAGTATTTTTTGCATCCGCTCTATCGATAAAATAACGCCACCACTAACCGGTACTGTTGCACCCGTGGTATTGGTCCCCCGTCCACGAGCCGTTATAGGGATATTATGTTGGTAACACATACGAATCGCGTTTACGACATCTTCGTGGGATTCGGCAAATATAACGGCGTCTGGGAGAGCGTGCTTGCGACTATTGTCATAACCGTAAGCCCAGCAATCGCTGGGCTCGGTATAGACTTGTTTGTCTAAAAAAGATTTTTTGAGCTGAGTTAAGAACTCAGAGGGAAGGTTTTCTGACATGTTGATATTATTAGTTTAGCCTTCATCTTTGTATTCAAAAATTTTCACAACTTTTTTAACGCCTTTAGTATGGCGAGCAATATCGACAGCGATTTCTTCTTCCTCAGGAGAGACAATGCCTAATAAATAAACAATGCCATTTTCTGTAATAACTTTTGCACGGGTAGGATTAAATGATTTATTAAATACCATCGCACTTTTAATTTTAGTTGTAATGACACTATCAGTTGTTCTGCTGAGTAATGGCGTTGGTTCACCTATTGTCATTTCATTGTGCAATTGTTTTACATTTGCAACACGCTTGACTGTTTCTTCAATTTTAGATTTAACCTGTTCACTAGGCGCTTGACCTAAGAGCAGAACTCTATTGTTGTAGCTGGTAACAGATACACGTGATTTTTCTTCATGCGATAAAGAGCGGTGTACGGCTTGTACGGCCTTAAACTCAATGCCTTTGTCATCAACAATGGTGCCTGTACTTCTTCTGTCTTGCGCGACCATGACACCAGTCGCAGCGGTACTCGCAACAACCGCCGCACAGCCGTTCAGTATACTTAAAACAAGAGGGATGATTACAGCCACCTTGAATATGTTAGTGTAATTTACTGGGTAAGTCATGATTCTGTTCCATATAAAATGTCATCGATGAGTTCGCAAATACAATGAATAATTAAAATATGAACTTCTTGTATGCGGGCAGTATTAGTGCCAGGTACCCGTAGTTCCACATCTTCTGGGCGTAAAATACGACTCAGTTCGCCACCATCCTTTCCAGTTAATGCAACAACTATCATGCCCTTGCTTTGTGCGGCATAGACTGCATTTGTAATATTCGCAGAGTTACCACTCGTGGTTATAACGAGAAGAACATCTTGTTCTTGCCCTAAACCTTTAATTTGCTTGGAAAAAATATCTTCGTATTGGTAATCATTGGCAATAGAAGTCAGGGTTGATGCATCTGTCGTTAAGGCTATAGCTGGCAAACTGGGCCGCTCTTTATGGAACCTATTCAGAAGCTCAGAAGAGAAATGCTGCGCATCAGCAGCAGAGCCGCCATTTCCACAAGCCATGATTTTTTTCTGGCTTTGAATTGCTTTGACCATACATAGTCCAGCTTGTTCAATGCCCGGCGGCAATGTATCTAATGCGGCTAACTTTGTATCAATACTATCGTTGAAAAGTTGACGAATTTTATTTTGCATAATGATTTTCTATCTTTATATATTAAGTTTTCTGACAAGTTATTATTTATGCTTTGCCGCATCATTGTACTCCAAATGCATCAGGAATCCAGGTGATCTTAAAGTTTGGCTCTTGCCCCACTATAGAGACAACATCCATTCGGCAATCTGATGTTGGGTAATTAAATAAAAAGCATTCAGCTGTTTTGATTAAACGTTGTTGTTTTTTATAATGAATAGTTTCTTCTGGCAAGCAGAAACGACTATTTTTCTTGTATCTGACCTCTACGAATACCAAAATATTATTTTCGCGCATAATTATATCGCATTCTCCAAATCGGCAACGGTATTGTTTCTCAACTAACTTCAAGCCTTTGGATTGTAAGTAGCATAATGCTAAATTTTCACCTAAGTCGCCAATCGCTTTGGTACTTTGATTTTTACTTAGCTTAGGTTTATCTTTGTTTCTTTGTAAAAACATAATTAAATATCCAACTATGACGACACAACAGCAGCCATCGATTTTTGAGCAGCACGCTAAAAAAACAGCAGTAGGCTTATTACTCATAATAATAGGTTTACTATACTTAGTTTTTTTTCCAAAATGGTTTAATAATTCACATACAGAATATGAAGATAAAAGTTTGAAGACAATACTGACACAGTATTATTTTTCGCGTGTGATTGACAATAACGTAAAGCGCTTTATTAAATTGCGGGAACATGAGCCAAATAAAAGTAAACCCGACCGCCCCTCTAGGAATTATGTCAAAAATATTCCCGGTCACTTAGAGCGGCGTTATTATGCGATGGATATTGAGTCTAATGGTTTTATTGCACCCAGTGCTGTACATGAGCAGCCAGATATAAAAGTTGTGTTTTTAGGCGGCTCTACAACAGAATGTCTATATATGGATGCGGATAAACGTTTTCCATATTTGGTAGGACGTTTGTTGGAAAAAAAGCTTGGGCTAAAAGTGAATAGCTACAATGGCGGTGTTTCAGCTAATGAGTCTATGCATTCTATTAATATATTGCTCAACAAGGTTTTACCTATGAAACCAGATATGGTTGTTATGATGCATAACATTAATGATTTAGTGATGCTGAGATTACATGGGAACTACCATTATCCTAATTCTCTTAAAAGCCACTTACAAACAGCCAAAAATGTTTTTACCCATGTCGAGTATCCCAAAGGATTAGAAGCCATAGAGAACGAAAAAATCGCACAAGCATTTCAAAAAAATTTAGAAATGTTTATTGCCATCTGTAAAATTCATCAAACCCAACCGGTGTTGATGACACAAGCTAATAGAGTAGAGGACGATGATTTGTACCATCGTTTTAATCAAATTATTCGAGAGACTGCTAACAAGAATAAGATTATATTAATTGATTTGGCAAAACATATACCCAAATCCTTGGATCTTATTTATGACCATTACCACTATACAGAAATCGGCTCTAATCAGAGCGCTGAAATTATTGCCAGCCATTTGCAAGAGAGTATAAAAAATACTGGTAAAAGTTAGTGCTTTTATTATATTTTGCCAGATAAAAAACGCTTAGTCATAAACTTGAACAACTAAAAAGTTAAGCTATCCTTATTACACAGTTTTTGTATTTAAGGATAGAGACAATGCCGTGTTTAGTTTGGTTGTTGGTCGTCGTGATAGGAAGTTACTGCTGTATAGCCAGTGCAAATGTCGATCAAAAATCCAGCAGTGCTGGTAAACTGGTCAAATTATTTCCTCAGGCAATGGATTTTGCCCCCCTTGCAAATCAGCTAGAAGTTAAAGAACGTATAGAAGATAGGCTTGAGATAATAGGTCGTAGGAAAAATAATCATCCGGGTAATACTTTTGCTAGAAGCTCGAAAATTAAACAGTACATAAAGATTATTAAAAGCTATTCCGAGTTAAAATTAACTGATAAGTTAGCAGTGACTATAGGTTCAGTAAAAGCAGGACCATTAGGGGTGCAGGATTTACAACTAATAGATACAAGAGAAGTATTTCACTCTAAACACGATATTGATGATAGCAAAGGATATGGTTTGAAATTTAAGTTTAATTTGTGATGTAAATTTTTCTTCAGTATTTACTAGCTTCTGGAATCATATTATCTAACCTCATCCGTCCTTCGGATGCCCCCTTACAAGGAAAAGTAAGTCTTTTAGATGAGCATCGCGAATCAGTCCCTCTCCAACTCATAGGCAAGTCCTCCTTGCCTGGATTGTATACCTGTTACCTATGTGCCCGGTTTAATCTGTAACCCATATGCCCGGTTTGTACCTTCGCTTCGCTTATCGCACACATTTTGTGTCTTGCCTCAGTTTGTAATTTATTGGAAGAACGCTGATTTGTTACGCTCATCTAAGAGTTCATAGACATAATATTCAGAATAAGTTGACTTCAGTTAAGGTTTTGTTGAATCATAACAGGCCAATTATACTGGGGGAAAATATGTCAGAGTTTTCATACGATGTTGTGCAGTACGATAGCTTCCCATACAAGCAAACACATCCAAATCATTTATTTACCATAGGTTCTTTATTTGGACTTAACCCTAAGCCTTTTCATGAAGCAAAAATATTAGAATTAGGTTGTGCCAGTGGTGGTAACCTCATTCCAATGGCTTGTTCTGCTCCGAATGCGACATTTTTGGGTATTGATCTCTCTAGTAAACAAATTGAGGCGGGCCAATCAGTTGTTAAAGCGCTCAATTTGAAAAATATTAGCTTAGAAAAGAAATCGATTCTAGATTTTAAAGCTAATGATGGTCAGTTTGATTACATTCTTTGTCATGGTGTATACAGTTGGGTCGATCATAAAACACAAGACAAAATTTTCTCAATTTGTCAGCACAATTTATCTGAGCAGGGTGTTGCTTTTATTAGTTACAATGCTTTGCCCGGTTGGAACATGGTCAAAAGCATTAGAGATATGATGAACTATCATATTCAAAATATATCCGACCCCAAAGAAAAGGCACAACAATCTCGCAGTATTTTGCAATTCATATTAAATGGGATAAAAGAAAATGAATCCCCTTATTCAAAATTTCTTGAGTCAGAGATTCAAATTTTGTCACAACAGCAAGACAGCTATTTATATCATGAACATTTAGAGGAAAATAATAATCCAGAGTATTTTTATGAGTTTGCGCAAAGGGCTAAGCAATATAAGTTAGATTATTTGGCAGATTCCGATATTGCACAAATGTTTGCGGGTAATTTGCCACAATCCGTCGCACAAGAATTTTCTAAAATTAATGATATTGTTCGTTTAGGGCAATACATGGATTTTGTGCGGAACCAGCGTTTTAGACAAACCTTGCTGTGTCATGATTCAGTAAAAATAAACCGTAACATTGATTTTGAAAAATTAAAACAATATCAGTTTACCTACGTTGGCACTGTAGAGGGCGATGAGCATCAGTTACAAATTGATAAGGCTGCCTTAAGTTTCAGGGGGCAATATATTACAGTTAATGTAACAGATTTTTTAGCGAAAACAGCTTTATGGACTTTATCTCAACAAACAAGACCTATCACGTACGCAGACTTTATTCTAAAAATAAAGCAGGCTTCTCGCATACAAGATACGGCTAAAATTGAAACCATATTAAAGCATGAATTAAATTTAGTACGATTGGTTATTGGTGGCATGGTACAACTGTCTTCCGGTGCTTTATCTTACGTAACAGGTGCTTGCCAATCACCCAAAGCTTCTGGCCTGGTAAAGTATCAATTGCAGCAGCAAAATATAGTGACCAATCAGCGACATGAGTTTGTCAAACTTTCCCCCATAGAGCAAGAGTTGCTTAAATTATGTGATGGCACGATACGAAGTGAGTATTTAGGGCGGTCATTGGCCGAACGTTTAATCAAAAATAAAATAACGCTAGCAAAAGAGGATGGAAGCCCAGTCACTCAACAAGAAGAAATTTATAGACGCAGCGAATACTTAGCAAAAGAAATAGTCGAAAAATTTATTAAGAATGCTTTATTAATAGCCACATAGTAATTTGGTTAACTAGAAAAACAAGTGTTATCAATATTAGAAAAGTAAGATTTTATCTTTTTTATTAAGTTAGAATTAAAAATAATTCTTAGTATTATAATTTTTAATAGGTAACTGCTTGCCCCCTCCCTACGTCCCGCGGCTTGTCCGCGGGATCTAGGCAGAAATATTGTTGCTGGATTCCGCGGACAAGCCGCGGAACGTAGCTTACATAAGGGGGTAAGTAGTTAACTTAATAGATTTATAGTGTTATAAAAATGTCAGGAAGTCACGGATGACCGCTATATGAGTACGGTTCGAATTTTTAGACAGCACGTGCCCACCACGTTTCTTATTTTAGCGACTATAGAAGCTATTATTTTTATCATGTCTCTATATATTGGTGTAATGGCCGGGCTAAAGGTTAGCTGGATAGAATTATTAGATTATTTTGAGCCCCTAGTTCCCGAAGCAATTTTTTTCTCAATAGTGATGTTGTTGTCTTTAGCCGCCGTGGGTTTATATCAAAGGCGTCTTCGAGATGGGCGCGCAGGTATGATTGCTCGGATTATCTTGGGTGTTGGTATAGGCATTATTTTAATTAATCAAATTTCCTACACTTTGCCGGATTTAGATATGGGCAAAGAAGTTTGGATGCCAGTCATAGGCCTTGCTTTTACGGGCGTTTTAATTACACGTTTATTATTGTTTCAAGCAATAGCCACCAAAGCCTTGCGGAAAAAAGTATTGGTATTAGGCTCTGGGGATAAGGCGAATCACATTGCAGAGTCCACACCTTTATTTGGCAATAATCAATTTGAAATTGTTGGAAACGTACCTCTGTACGATGAGGCTAAAGGGGTTTCTGCTAATTTATTGTTGGGTACTAAAAATAATTTATTCGATTTGGCTATGCAGGCAAAAGCAGATGAAATTATTGTGGCAGTAGATAATAAAAAAGAATCTTTTCCAACAGAAGCATTATTAAAATGTAAACTTTATGGTATTGCGGTAGTTGATATTGTGACGTTTTATGAACGTGAAGCAGGCTTGATTAAAATTGATTGGATTTCGCCTAGTTGGTTTATTTTTGCCGATGGCTTCCAAAGAGGAAAATGGCGCAAACGCTTTAAGACAGGCTCGGATATTTTTTTAAGTGCCGTATTATTATTGGTATTTTGGCCTATTATGCTGTTAGTCTCATTGGCAATCCTCATTGAAGACAAAGGCAAAGGACCATTGTTTTATAAGCAACAACGCGCCGGAGAAGATGGCAAAGCCTTTGAATTATTAAAGTTCAGGAGCATGAAAGTTGACGCAGAAAAAGACGGTAAGGCTCAATGGGCTCAAAAAAATGATAGTCGAGTTACCAAAGTAGGTGCCTGGATCCGTCGCTTAAGATTTGATGAGTTACCGCAAATCATCAATGTATTTAAAGGCGAAATGAGTTTTGTGGGGCCTAGGCCAGAGCGCCCTGAATTTGTTGAATTATTGGCGCAGAAAATCCCCTATTATAAAGAAAGACATTCGGTTAAGCCGGGCATTACAGGTTGGGCGCAAGTCTGCTATCCTTATGGCGCAACAGAAGAAGATGCTTTTCAAAAGTTACAGTACGATCTTTATTATGTTAAAAATAATAGTTTGTTTCTCGACTTTGTAATTTTACTGCAAACGGCGGAAGTGGTATTGTGGAGGAGAGGAGCCAGATAATTTAATTCATTACTGTTGCAACTGGCTATATAAGGATCAACTATGATCCTATACAGGGAGTATGTATTGATATGCTGCAGGTTGCATCCATAAGTCACAGTATCGGCGCTGTAATCTTTGCTAGTACTGCCACGCTTTTAATATTTCATTCCAGTACACGAAAGCAATTTCCATTGTTGATTTTTAGTACAGCTGTTACTAGTGCTTGGTGTTTATTGGCGGCATTATATACAAATGATTATATTTCAGATTATGGGTTAGTCGCGATAACAGAGACTCTACAAGATGTTAGTTGGTGTCTGTGTGTTATGAAACTGATAAAAATCATGCTGCAATCGGAGCAGAAAAGATGGTTTGAATCTTTCTATTTTAAAGTCTTTCTTTTTTCTTTAACTTCACTACTTATTATCAATAGTACTTTTATTGCCGTTGATTGGCATCCTGGAATTAGTAGTATCTTTAGTAAGTTTGCTTTTGTTGGCAATATTATTTTATCGGTTATTGTTCTGGCTTTGTTGGAGCACCTTTATCTAAGCACACCACCAGATAGACGCTGGGGTATCAAATTTATCTGCATTGGTTTGGGCATTTTATTTAGTTACGATTTTTACTTATTTGCAAATGCCTTAATGTTAAATGGTGTCGATCCTATAATGTGGGAAGTTCGAGGTGGTGTATCGGCTATTATTGCGCCATTAATAGCAATTGGTGCGTTACGTAACAGGAAATGGCAAACTACTTTTATGCCATCTAGGCGGCTTATTTTTAGTAGCACAGCATTTATTAGCTGTGGCGTTTATTTGTTAATCATGGCTTCCGTTGGCTATGGTATTCGGGAGTTTGGCGGAAATTGGGGAAAGGCGCTACAAGTCCTTTTCTTGACTGGCAGCGTTGTTGTATTAGCTTTATTATTAGCGTCAGGTAGTGCACGGGCATTCTTACAGCAGTTTCTTGTTAAAAACTTTTTTAAACTACGTTATGACTACAGAAAAGAATGGTTAAACATTTCAAAAATCTTATCTGAGGCGGACAGCCAAACTTTACAATCTTTGACGATTCGAACAGTTGCCAATTTAGTTGAAAGCCCTAAAGGCTGGTTGTTTGAGTATAGTGATGGCATTTTCACTATGGTTGAAAGCTGGAATGTTAGAATGCCTGATGAGATAACTTATCTCAATAATAAAGACTTTATAAATAGTATTTTACAGAAAGAAGCGCCCACCTTATTGGCTGATGAATGGCGAGGCGCTTTAAAAAATATACAATTTATAGATGACGTTTGGTTAATTGTGCCTTTTAAGTATATGGATTCTTGTTCTCATATAGTCATGTTAGGTTTGCCTCGTACCCAGTTGATGATTAATTGGGAAGTACAGGATATTTTGATGATGGCGGGTCGACAATTAGCTACCCACCTAATTCAAAATAAAAGTTCAAAAGAATTAGCGATTGCCAAGCAATTCGAAGCCTATAATCAGTTTTCTACTTTTATTATTCATGATCTCAAAAATATCGATACACAGCTAAAGCTAATGGTGATTAATAAAGAAAAACATGGGGACAACCCAAAGTTTATTAAGAGCGCTTATCAAACCATTGATAATTTATCTGATAAATTTTCTAAACTCATTAATCAAGTTAAAACACCAGGAACAGCACAAATAGAAAAGCTCTCTTTAAGTAAAATATTAAATAAAATCATTCAGTTAAGAGCGCACCAAGAACCTAAGCCTGTTCTGCTTTGGCAAGCGGATTGTAGTGAAATTGAAATAGAGGGCATCGCTGAGGAATTCATTAACATTATGTGTCATCTAGTTGAAAATGCACAACAAGCAACAGAGAGGTCAGGAAGCATAACCATAAGTGTTGCAGTGCGGGATAAAGCGGTCTGTATCAAAATTATAGATAATGGACAGGGCATGTCTAAAGATTTCATTCACAAAAAATTGTTCAAGCCATTTATTAGTACAAAGGGTAAAAAAGGCATGGGTATTGGAGTTTACCAAGCAAAAAGTTATGTACAAAATCATAATGGTACTATACAGGTTCAGTCAGAATTAGGAAGTGGGACAGAGTTTTGCTTGGAACTTCCGATTTTACATATTGTGACCCATAACCACATCAATTATTGTGAATCAGACGGTGTCACTATATCAGAAGAAGTTGGTGAGTTAACAGATTCTTAAAAACTAGGAGTTTTTTAGTGAGTGAAAAGCCATGTTTAATGATTGTCGATGATGATCCAGGAATTCGAGGGCAACTTGAATGGACATTTGAAGATTATAACGTTGTTACAGCTGAGAATAGAGAACAGGCAATTGCGCAATTAAGGCGCTTTGAGCCTCAAGTTGTAACATTAGATTTAGGCTTGCCGCCGAAAGAAGATACTTTTGAAGAGGGTATGTTAGTTTTAGAGCAAATTTTAAATTTATCTCCTTTAACTAAGGTCATTATGGTGACGGGCCAAGATGAGAAAGATATTGCGATTCAAGCAATTGGTTTAGGTGCCTATGACTTTTATTCAAAACCAATTGATCCAGAAACATTAAAACTAAGTGTTAAAAGAGCCTTTTATTTGCAGGCTTTAGAGAGCGAGCGTAGAAAAATATTTGAGCATTCTTGCGTGACTTCCATTCCAGGCATGCTGACGGCAAGTCAAAATATGTCTCAAGTTTGTAGAATGATTGAAAAAATTGCCCCTAATAATGTGGCTTGTTTATTGTGGGGCGAAAGTGGCACGGGCAAAGAGGTACTCGCGAGGGGCTTGCATGAACTTAGCCCTAGAGCAAAAGGACCATTTGTAGCTATTAATTGTGCAGCCATACCTGAAAATCTGTTAGAGAGTGAATTTTTCGGCTATGAAAAAGGCGCCTTTACCGGCGCACATAAGCGTACTTTGGGTAAAATCGAAATGGCGAATAATGGCACATTATTTTTAGATGAAATTGGAGATCTCCCTTTAGCGTTACAGCCAAAATTATTACGATTTTTACAAGAGCGTGTGATTGAAAGATTGGGGGGGCGAACCTCTATTCCAGTTGATGTTCGTATTGTCACTGCAACACATCAAGATTTAAAAGAACAAATTCAAACAGGTGCTTTTAGAGAAGATTTATATTATCGATTAGCAGAAGTGACCGTTAATATTCCACCGCTTCGAGCAAGAGAACAAGATATATTAATATTAGCTAAAATGTTTTTAGAGCGGTATAAGAAAGATTTTACTAAGTCTATTAAACGTTTTTCTGCTGATACCTTGCAAAAAATGGCACAGTATACATGGCCAGGCAACGTTCGAGAGTTAGAAAATAAAGTTAAACGGGCAGTGATTATGGCGGATGGGCAAGAAATTACCCCTGAAGACTTAGATTTGCCATTTACAGAAAGTGAACCGTTAGTTTTTAACTTAAAGACTATTAAGAATCAAGCAGAGCGTCAAGCAATAGAGCAGGCCATTCACTTAAGCCAGGGTAATATTTCAAAAGCGGCAGCATTGTTGGGGGTGACGAGACCGACACTATATAATTTAATGGAAAAACTAGACATATCTGATCGAGAACGTCTTGAGAATACAGAATAAAAAATATTAATGAGGACACAATCAAATGAAGCGATCTGCTTTAGCATTGAGTATGGTTTTAAGCTGTTTTCCTTTATATGCTGTAGATGTTGTTGATTCTAATGCGAATATATCAGAGTTAAATGCCATTAAATCTAAAATATTGACCAATCCTAATGAGCAATCATTACGGGTTGAGCTAATTAATTTCTATTATAAGCAGGGCAATATACAAGAGGCATTGAATGAACTGACAAAGGTAAAGCAAAGTAATGCTAACATTGCTATATGGGGCATGATTGCTGCAAAATTGTATCTGGCGACGCAACATTATGAAGACGCTATGACAGTGCTACACGAACTGAATGCCGAGGAACATGGGGTAGAGCGTTCATTATTATTAGGAGATACCTATTTAGCCCTTGGGGAGTTTTCTGCGGCACAAAAAACATTTGAAGCTATTACAGAGCCTCATATTGGAAAGTCATTGGGGCTGGCGCGTATTGCGTTAATAGAACAAAATAGTGATGCGGCTCAAACCTATCTGGATGGTATTCCCCGTGATATAAAAGACAAAATGTCTACACATGAAGATTCTAAAGTGCATACACTTCAAGCTGAAATTTATAGGCAGCAAAAAAAATGGGATCAGGCTGGAGAAGAATATCAATCAGCGATCAAATTAAGTGCTAAAAATGTTATCGCGCAAATACAGTATACATCATTACTCTGGGGGCAAAAAAATAAGGCTGCTTTTAAAAAGTTAGCCATGTCGTCCTATCAAAAAGCACCGACCCATCCAAGAGCCATGTATTATGCCGCAATCGCGTATTTAGAAGACAATAATACCGCAGAAGCTTTAAAAATTTTAAATCAGGGCACAACCCTACATCCCAATTTTTCACAAAATTATTTGTTATTGGGAAGAGTCTATTTCGATGAAGGTAAACTACTTCTGGCCGAACAAAATGTTAAAGCTTATTTGAAGCTAAATACCAACAGCTCTATGGCGACTAAATTGTTAGCGGCAGTGCAGTTGCGCTTAAATCGAGTGAAAGAGGCAGTGGTCCTGTTAAGTGAATTAGAAGATTCTCATGCTGAAGATTCTGGATTTTTGGCTTTATATGGGACCGCATTATTATTAAATCAAGATGTGGGTAAAGCGCAACCTATTTTAATAAAGGCCCAAGATTTGGGCGCAACGCATCCAGCAGTTACAACAGAACTGGCTTTAAGCCACCTGCAGCAAGGCAATAAAGCACAAGGACATGCTTTATTACAAAAGCTTGTGGATGAGAACACCCAAGATATTCAGGCAGATGTATTACTAGTCTTATCATTGGTTGATGAGCAGTCATATAGCAGTGCGATCAAAACTGCAGAAAACATCGTGAAAAAACGGCCCGAACATCCTGCGGCCTATAATTTAATGGGAATGATATATGAACAAACAGAAAAATTAGTTCTGGCTAAACAGTACTATCAAAAAGCATTAGAAAAAGATCCGAGTTTTGTGTTGGCGCAAAATAATCTTTCAGAGCTATATCTAAAGCAGGGCCGTTATTCAGACGCAGAACAAAATTTAAAATTGACTCTCAAAAAAAATAGTTCAGAATTAAGAGCACAACTATTGATGGCATTGTTAAAAGAGAAAACGGGGCACGAAAAGTCAGCTATCAAATGGTTCGAACGTGCCAAATCATCACATCCCAAAGTGATTCTTCCACGGGCGCAATATGTAGAGCACTTTCTTCGCAAAGGGGACTTTAAACAAGCCAATTCAGAGGCGGACAATCTATATCGACAGTTTCCTCAGTCAATTCAGGTCTTAGCATTGGTGGGTAAATTAAAAGTAATGCAAGGAAAACATCAAGAAGGATATAAGCTGTATAAAGATTGGCAAGCAGTGGATAAAAATAACGCATTTGTTTCATATATGCTGGCGAAAATATCAATACAGTTGAATAATATCGATGAGGCCAGAGAGCACGTTCACCAGACTCTCAGTTTAAATGACAAATATATTCCTGCACTAATTTTACAGGCCGAGTTACTCACACGAGCGCAAGATTTAACGCAAGCACTATCGGTTGCTCAGCATATCTTATCCATTGCGCCCCATTCTGGCTTTGCACATCAATTGTTGGGTAAAATTTATTATCTTCAGGAAAATAAACGAAAAAGTTTAGACCACTTTCAGCGGGCATTTGACTTAGATCCCAGTATGGAAAATGTGGTGAATGTGTATAAATTACAAGTGGCCAGTGATGAGCTCAAAGCTGGATTGCAGCTATTAGAAGATTGGGCCCAAGCACGCCCCAATCATATAGGGATACGTCGTTATTTAGCCGCTCAATATTTGGATAATCAATTAAATGATAAAGCGATTGCGTATTATGAAGACATTATTAAAAGAACAACCAGTGATTTTGTAACGTATAATAACTTAGCTGTTTTAAATTTACCGATTGATTTGGACAAGGCTTATCAATACGCGCAAAAAGCTTATAAACTGTCGCCCAATCAAGCCAAAGTAGCTGATACTTTAGGATGGGTATTAGTCAAACGCGGACAACCTGAAAAAGGTCTGCCATTACTTGAGCAGGCTCGTGATTTAACACCGAACGATCTGGATATCCAATACCACTTAGCTCAAGCTTTATATATGTTGGGGGCAAAAGAGCAGGCAGTCAAGATACTTGAAAAAGGGGCAAGACAAAAGGCTGAATATGCAGAGCAGAGTCAAGCTTTAGCGTTATTGGATAAAATACAATTAGAAATGAGTGAGTGATGAAGTTAATCAAAAAAAAATTGGCACATATTATATGTTTAATCGTAATGTTGATAGGCCTAAATGGCTGCCACACAAGCTTACCTTTAATTGAAAAAGCACCTGTTGCTGTTAATGAGCAGATAGATTACCACATAGGACCTGGTGATAATTTACAAATATTTGTGTGGCGTAATCCAGAATTTTCTGTGTCGGTTCCAGTGAGACCAGATGGTAAAATCAGCATACCTCTCATAGAGGATGTGATGGCGGCACATAGCACCCCTGCAGAGTTGTCTAAAAATTTGGAAAGAGCCTTATCACACTACTTAAAAGAACCTATTGTTACGGTGATGGTTTCTAATTTTATTGGTACTTATGAAGATAACATTCGAGTTGTAGGAGAGGCTTCACAACCTCAGGCTATCCCTTATCGCTCGGGTATGACCTTGCTGGATGTGATGATATTGGTGGGAGGCTTAACTGATTTTGCAGATGGCAATCGGGCAACGTTGGTTAGACACCATGGTATGGAGAATACCTCTTATCGTGCTCGTTTAGAAGACTTATTAAATGATGGTGATATTGGTGCAAATGCTAAGGTATTACCAGGAGATGTTTTAATTATTCCTGAGGCATTTTTTTAATGGATATGACAATTCTCATTGAAACAATTAGAGGCTATTTATTGGGGATATGGCAGTACCGCTGGTACGGTTTAATTTCTGCTTGGGTTTTAGCCATTTGTGGCTGGTGTCTTGTGGCTAATTTACCCGATAGATATTCAGCCTCTACTCGAGTGTTTATTGATACCCAATCATTGATTAAACCCTTACTCAGAGATATTTCTATCAGTTCAGATGCAGATGAGCGTATCAGCCAGGTGGCTAAAACTATTTTTAATCGACCTAATTTACAAAAAATTGCGCAAATGTCTGATTTAGATCTTAACGTGAGAACCGCGCAAGAAGAGGAAGATCTATTGGATCGCTTAGAGAGAGAAATCAAGTTGAGAAGAGAAGGTAGAGATAATCTATTTAAAATTAGTTATGAGCATGGCGATCCCAAACAGGCAAAAGTGGTGATTCAATCTATTTTAAATTTATTCTTGGAATCAACCTTGAGTTATACACGTGGAGACACAATAGAAGCACAAAAGTTTTTAGATGGCCAGATAGATAGTTATGAAGAGGAATTGGTGAATGCTGAAAATAGATTGGCTAGATTTAAACGCGCGCATTTAGGCGTCTTGCCTCAAGAAGATAAAAATTATTATGATAATTTACAAAAGCTCATTTCTGAAATAGATGAACAGAATATGAAGTTAGAAGTCGCTAAAAAGCGTCGAGATGAGTTTAAAAAGCAAATAGCAGGTGAAACACCAACTTTTGGTTTGTCTTTGAGTAACCAAGTTCAAAATTTGAATCATCCATTGGTGCAAAAGTATAATGAGTTGGAAAGACAGTCGATTAATTTACAGACGCGTTATACAGACAATCATCCTGATGTCATT
Source organism: uncultured Coxiellaceae bacterium (assembly GCA_963976875.1). Lineage (GTDB taxonomy): Bacteria > Pseudomonadota > Gammaproteobacteria > Berkiellales > Berkiellaceae > Berkiella_A. The sequence goes on along the minus strand of CAXBML010000019.1, from coordinate 5,840 downwards.
AACATAAAAAGAGAAATGGCAGAAATTAAAACGAATATTGATATATTCAAGTCGAGTATCATTGCCAATGAAGCGAATCAAAGCTTAAATCAGAATCCAGTGTTTCAACAAATGAAGATGTCACTTAATGAGTCTAATGCTGAAGTTGCGACATTAGAAGCAACGGTAAAAGAATTAATGTCTGCTGCAAATACGATGCGCTCTAAAGTAGATGAGGTCATTCAATCAGAAACAGATCTGGCTAATTTAAATCGAGATTATTTGATTAATAAGCAGAAATTTCATGCCCTACTAGAAAGACGTGAAGCCGCTAAATTGGCGGAAGAAATGGATGATACGCAGCAAACGATTAAGTTTAGAGTTATTGATCCGCCTTTTGTGCCTAGTATGCCTGTTGGACCCAAGCGGGGTTTGTATGCTTTGGCTGTTTTCATCTTAAGCATCATATTTGGTGTGGGGGTTGCTTTTGCTCGTTCACAGTTATCACCCGCTATTCTTAATCGTTTTAAAAGTGACCCTAATTTCCCCTACCCGACTTTAGCAGAGATCCCAAAGTTAACATTTCATGATGGGCCGTTGAACCGATATGCACAAGTTGCTTTGACTAGTGGTATGGTTGGGTTATTAGTGGCGTCAGCTGTTTTGTTAGCCATTTTATACCATTATCATATTGGGCCCAAGTTTTAAAGTGATTTAACCGATAAAGTTTTTATAATCATAGATATAGTTTTGCGGCGCAATCAGAAAGAGAGCAAGATGTCACAACAAAAAAAGCAAAAGCAAGTAGAAAATACAAAAATTTCTCATGGCAAAGGAAAAATCATTGAAGGTGACCCTAAAGATTTTGAGCGAAATCCTATGCGTCATCACTGGGATGCCGTTTTTGCAGGTCATCCTGCATTAAATCGAGCCCCTTATCATCGCGGGGTAATTACCCAGCAATTCCGAAAGCTCAAAACTAAAATATTGCCGCACAATGTTAATCAATTAGATAAAACAAGTTATGTGTTTCTAGTCACCAGTAGTTTGCCCCAAGAAGGTGTCACTTGTACCGCCCTTAATTTGGCAACCAGTTTATCCTTGGAAAAAGACTGGCAGACAGTCATCATCGATGGTTGCGGACATAAAAATAGTTTAAGTTCTCAGCTGAGAGGGGGGGCTTTATTAGGTCTCATGGATTACCTAGACGATGCGGCGCAATTAGAGCAAATCATTTATCCATTACCCTCTCCTAATTTATATATAATGCCTCATGGTACCTTAAATCCCTGTCGCTCCGAATGTTTTGCCAGTCAAAAAATGGAATCACTCATGATGGCGACGCGCAAAACATTTTCGAAGAGTTTTATTATCATCGATGCACCTGCTACCTATGAATTTTCAGAAGCGCAAATTTTATCTCAATACTGTGATGGTATTATTTTTGTTTGTCATAAGACACAAACGCCATATGATACTTTTATGAATAGCATTCAAAGTTTACCACAAGAAAAAATTTCGGGTGTTGTTTTAAATCATGCTAGTTTTTATTCACAAACGGCTGAATAATACCACGGGTGTCATGCGTCTGATGTGCAAAATCAACTTATTTATTATTTCTTTGCTTTTGAGCATATTTTATGTCGATGCTTATCCGCACATAAAATTGATACCTGAGGTGGGTATCAATCAAATCTATACAGATAATGTAGATTTGTCGCCAAGAACAACACGTCATTCTGAGATGATAACCGAGCTGGTTCCGAGCTTTTCGTTATTTGCTGAAGCACCTAAAAAATCGTTAAGTGCACAATATCTTTTACAAGGTATTCATTATTATCAAAATAAACAACCAGACAAAGTATATCAGCGTGGCAATGTGCATTACGATCACCACCTTTGGCACAAAAAGATGAGTTTTTTTGTAGATGGTGTATACACCCAGCAAGTTCTTTTTCCTCAAGAGAAAGCATTTAATACTGTACTTGATTCAGATAATCAAACGAATGTTGCGACTATTCAATTAGGTCCTAGTTTTCATATCCCAATAGGACGAAAGCTTTCGTCTAGTAGTAAAATTCGCTATGGTCAAACGCACTATATCTCTGAAGAGATACCCTACACTAAAGACTTTTTAGTCGATGTTGCGATACGCACTGGGTCGATTTTTTACTTTTTTAGAAGTACATTAGAGGCCAATTTTCGTCAAACATCACAAACAGATAATCTGAGTTTACAGACCACAAACCTCAATGGCGTTTTCCAATATCAGCTATTTAAGCATCTACAGCTATTATTACAATTGGGATATGAGAATACCAATAATCAAAGAGGACGCAGTAATAGTATAGAAGGTTTTATTTGGTTCGGTGGTTTCCAGTATTCACCGACAAAACGTACCCAGCTATCGATTCAAAAAGGTGAGCGATCTTTTGGGGGGAGTACAAAATTTAATGCTTCGTGGCTGAGAAAGCGACATGAATTAAATTTAAGCTATGATGAGGATATAACCACTTTTTCAAGGCAGCAAATTGATTTTGCGCCTCGTGCAAATTTAGCCAATACACTCTCTACACCAAACCAATTTGTTGCAACCTTTAATAATCAAATTTTGATTAGTAAAAAGTTTGATGGGCTTTATGCATACCATCTTGACCGCTCAACATTAGGGATTAGTGCTTTTCATATAAAAGATAATGTACTAAATAGTGATAGTCAAGAAAAAGGCAAAGGTCTAAACTTCATTCTTGAGCATCAGTTGAAGAGCACTTTAAGCTTTAACTTAACATCGGGGTATGTGATTCAGAAGTTTTTTAATAATGAAGAAGACAAAAGATGGGTGGGTAGAATTCTATTCATATTCCAACCTACAAAGCATTTTAGTGTAAATGCAAGTGTCAGTCACTTTGATGACAACTCAGACAACTTTTTAAGAAATACCTATGAGAATTTAGCGTCTATTGGATTTAAACTGACAGGCGGTTAAAACTTTAGTTGTCCGAAATACTTTGTAATAAAAAATTTGCTTAATTCATATAGTAAAGCTATGTCATTGAAACATATCAGTTTATAGTTATCTAGCTATATGTTTTTGTGGGTTTGAAGTTGTCAGTAACGCTTTAACAACTAGCAATTATAGATTGCAAGTTAACTTTATTATAAAACTAAATATTAAATGCTGCTTTTTGGCTAATTTTTAGATATAATGTGCCATCTTACTTAAATCACTCAAGATTTTCTTAAAGATATTATGGTTTTTCATAAAACGAGCACTTTCAATTTTCTCAACCATCGAGTTAATGGTGCGATTTCCTGCGAATGCCATACCTGGGTGAGTCTCTTATATCTCAATATTGCTTATCGAACGCGACTTTTTAGAGAAGGTCTTGCTTCTGTATTTTTTCATTGTAGTTATTTGTTTAATGCACAAGGATGCTGCCCTAATTTATTAAGGTAAGGGGAACTCGGTTTTGAGTACAAACACAGGTTTTGGGCGTATTCGTAATCTATTATGGCCAATTCATCGCTATGAATTGAAGAAATTTTTGCCATTTTTAATGATGTTTTTTTTAGTGTCATTTGGCTACAGCGTTCTGCGCACGATGAAAGATACTTTAGTCGTGACAGCCCAAGGGGCTAGCGCAGAGGTGATTCCCTTTATTAAAGTTTGGGCGATGTTTCCAGGCGCAATATTGATGACCTTTATCTATACCTGGTTATCCAATCGATATTCTGGGGCCAGGGTGTTTTATACGCTCATGACCATGTTTTTGGTCTATTTCTTAGTATTTGTATTATTTTTATATCCAAACCATGAAATTTTACATAATCACGGTTTTGCGAATTTTTTAGAAATGGTTTTACCTGCGGGTTGTAGAGGCCTAGTCTCGATGGTGAGAAATTGGACTTTCACATTATTCTATGTGATGTCTGAACTCTGGAGTAATATCATTTTAACGATGTTATTTTGGGGGTTTGTGAACCAGGTGACCCGCATTGACGAAGCCAAGCGCTTTTATGGATTATTTGGGCTAGGTGCTAATTTATCTGCAATTATTTCAGGTCAGGTATCTGTTTATCTTTCCAGAAAATCTTACGATCCTAGTTTGCCTTTTGGTAATTCTTCTTGGGAGCAATCGCTTATATTGCTTTTAAGTTTAGTCTTGATCACCGGGTTTGCTTCAATGTGTTTGTATTATTGGATCAATAAAAATGTATTATCGGATCCAAAGTTTTACTGTGAGAAAAGTAAAGCACAAGAAAAAGCAATGAGAGGTAAATTATCTCTGCGTGATAGCTTTAAGCACCTGTTTCAATCCAAATATCTTATTTATATCGCTGTCATTGTTGTGGGTTATAATATTGTTATTAATTTGGTCGAAGTATTATGGAAAGACCAAGTTAGAATGTTATATCCAAATCCCTCGGCCTATAATTGCTATATCAATCAGGTTTCAACCTGGGTAGGTATTATTGCGACCATCAGTGCTCTTTTGGTTTCAACGAATGCCATTCGCCGCTTTGGTTGGACTTTTACAGCCTTATTAACGCCTTTGATTTTATTGTTGACATCTGTTGCCTTCTTTGGTGTTTTGTTAAGCAAGGGATATTTAGATTCTTCTGGGACATTGCTCTTTGGTATGACGCCTTTAGCGTTAGCAGTTTTTGTAGGCTCTTTCCAGAATGTGCTTAGTCGAGGCGCAAAATACACAGTTTTTGATGCGACGAAAGAAATTGCATTTGTGCCACTCAGCGCGGAATGTAAAGTCAAGGGTAAAGCAGCAATTGATGGTGTATTTAATCGCATGGGCAAATCTGGCGGTTCTATTATTCATCAAACACTACTTATTTTCTTAACTTCTTTTGCGGTAACTGCGCCTTATATTGCCGGTATTTTACTAATGATTATTGGCGGCTGGATGAGCGCTGTACGTTTACTAGGTAAAGAATTTAATGAGTTGACCCATGGTGAGTCCGAAGCCACGATTGGTGAAAATGTACCCACAGAGATTGTGAAAAAATCTGGAGCGGATAAGCCTATTGACTTTGGAAAGCCGGGCTTAGCTCAGTAGCGTTTTTTAAAAATTGAGCACACCCGCCACTCAGACGCGGGTGTGCTTTGGTACAGACAAAATGCTTTGTCAAAATCTAGAACTGCGTACCAACTGAAAAGTCATAATGTTCTTCGAATGAAATACTCTAACCAAAAACATGTATTTGAGGTATTTAGTTATACCAAAGCACCGCTTGGCCTGATACACCTCCATTCTTCAAAACAACGTCGGGTTCAAACAATTGCCTCCACTAGCGAAGAAATCACTTTGCGGATAGATTATCAATTTTTATTTTTTAAATTTTACGACACCGTTTATATTACGTTAAGTCAAGATAAAAGACAGGTGAGCTTATCTGCAGAGAGTACGTTTTCGATAGGGATTAAAAGAAGGGCAGGCATATATTTTAATGAGATTAATAATCACTATCTTTATTCTGTTGCAAGACACAGACAAAGAGAATCAGCAAAAAAAATTAAAGAAGTAGAGCCGCCGTGGAAAAAATTTCCGAATTTCTCTCCTGGAGATATGTTTTGGCGGCAAAGTGGGGAATATTATTTAGATCTCATTTGGGAGCCATTTTGGATTGAACAAACTGAATTTGAAAAAGCGCAATACGTACGTAAATTTTCTGCACCAGATGAATGGCTTGAGTGGCTAGCCTTTTTAGAAGAACAAAAATAAATGATAGATTTATGTGAATGATATTCACTTCAAAGTAGTGCTCAAGATTATCTTAAGCTATGTATATACCCTGAGTGATCCCCACGAATCTCACGTAGTTAGCCTCTGAAACTCAGCCATTTT
>CAXBML010000018.1:0-62045 GCA_963976875.1 uncultured Coxiellaceae bacterium | reverse complement strand
CAGAGTATGGGCGGCGGTGGTGGCGGCGGAGCACCCGGAATGAGTATGGGCGGCGGCGGTGGCGGCGGAGCACCCGGCCAGAGTATGGGCGGTGGCGGCGGTGGCGCACCGGGAATGGATGCGGTTGGTGGCGGTGGTGCCTCGGGAATGGATGGAATACCGATGGATGACATGCCAGATGATGAAATGGATGATCCAGATGCTGATAATCCAGATGAGGCTGAAGATCAACAAAGAGAAATGGAAAAAGAGTTAGTTAAAATGGTCATTAAAGAAGTGGCCAAGCAAGCTATTATGGCAGCAACAGGAATCCCACCAGAGGTCTCTGGAATGGTTATGGATCAAGAGCCTGTCGCTGGCATGATCGACGATGCCGCAGAAAAAGTAATGGAAGTTAAAGATCAAATGGATAATGCTAATCCTGTTAAAGTCACTGAAAAAGTTGTGGGATTAGTTGGAGATATTTGTAGCACAATGGCGGAGGAAATGGCGGTTAACGATGATCCTAACGCGGAAGCTGAAGCGGGACCAAGTTTGGAACAAATAAATGAAGCGTCTGAGCAGATTGGTAAAGTATTTGCCCAATTATTCGATAAAACTAAAAATCTTGCTAGCGGAGGCATGGATAAAGGAAGTCCCTTTGGTGATACACCAGATGCAGGTATGGAGATGGATGACCCTAGTGCAGGCATGAGCGGTCCAGCAGGTCCATGAGGTGAATTACCGACCGTTTATCGCTGATAGGGATTAGATATCGAGCTAACTTTACAAAGGGCTTGCTTTATGGTGTAATAGGGCAAGCAAAAATTTACTCTATAAATAATGAGGTACACAATTATGTCTATTGATGGTTCAAGCTCAAGCGCAGATTCAAGTTCAAGCGACTTTGGTTTAACGGCTTCTAGCAGAATTGATCGCGAAAACAAAGCTGCCAGAGAGGCGCGTAGAGGTGAGATCGATGAATTACGCAACCGTTTAAATATTCGTGCAAGTGCACAAGAAAGGCTGATGAGCAAATACCGCAGCTCAGAAGACACCCCTGTGGGTGGTGTGCTTGGTAAGTTTATGCATTTGGGGGATTTGAATGCAGAAACGCTTACAGGACAAGTTATTGCCTTATTATTTTTTAATCTTCTAGGCTTTGCAATGCAACGTGAACATGGTCTAGATTTAGCTATACACGGTGAAGCAGAAAATACAAATGTCACTTATGGTGAGGGTGACTCCGGAACATTAGCTTATGATGGTTCTCAAACAATTTATCGTAGAGGCCCTGATGGTGAAGTTAACTTTAATGATCCCTATAGAGCAGGCGAAGAAGTATTACTAGGTGATATTTATAATAATGGCTACATTCCGCCAGCTGATTTATTTGCTTCTTTAGCCAAACAATTTGGTGCAGGGATCCAAGATACAATCGGTGCTAAAGGCATGGGTGAAGATTTGGCTGTGCAAATGTTTGGTGCCAATAAAGGAAGAGAGCTATACAAAAAGCATGGACCAAGATCTGGTAAAGATGATGCCAGCGATATGGCTGCAATGCCCAAGCCCCCTAAGCTGCCATAAAGTCACAATTGACGTTACATATAAAAAACCGAACAGTGTGTTCGGTTTTTTTTGATTTTAATTTTGTGGGATAGTTAATTTATTACGATTAATATGCAAAATCCAATTGACTACGGCTTCGTCCATCCAGCGCTTCCCACCTTTGGCTAACCAGCCTACATGCCCACCCTGTTCAGTTAATAAAATATCAAAGTTAGACTTTATTGGTAATTTTTCGAAATTGTCTTTAAGAATTAAAGGATCGTCTTTGGCGTGTAATATAAAAGTCGGAAAGTGAATATCATGCACGTAGGGTAATGCACTACACTCATTATAATAGTGAATGGCATTTTCATAGCCATTCATTTTTGAAGTGTACAGTTCATCAAATTCAAAAACTGAAATATTTTGTGGGAAAGCAGGCAGAGGAAGCTTAGTTTGTTTGTGTATTTTTTTGACCTCTGTGACGAGGGTTCTTGAAAAGTATTGTTCTAAAAATTGGTTAGCCGGAGAATTGATTAGCTCCGTACACGAGTATAGATCTAAAGGGGGGGAAACAGCAACCAAGCTATCCATGTTACCCAGTGGGTGTTTGTACTCGCCAGCCAGCTTCATGATGATATTGGCACCCAGAGAAAATCCTAAAACAGTGACTGGGCTATCAGGAAATTCTTTTGCTAAGTGCTGCAAAACTGCACTGGGATCTTCACTGATACCACCGTGATAGAGTTTTGATGCCAATCTTCGCCCAACACCATGGCCCCGTAAATTCATCCGTACCGTTGTAATTCCATGTTGATTCAGTTTCTGGGTGATTCGAATCATGTATTTTGAAGTATATGAACCTGATAATCCATGTAGCATGAGCACAATTCTTTTATTGTTATGGGGAATCGTAGGGAAGTTAAATGCAGTGAATAATTGGTCACCGTCTGGCAACTGGATATGCTGTGTATTATTGTTCTTGATAATAGGGTTGTATGGGTAGTAATACGCAGCTAAACTTTGCTGTACGCCTTTTTTAGCCCAAGATACAGGTTCAAATGGCGATAACTTTAGCTTTTTGAGTATGTCATCTTCATCTAACATGGGTATATACTCATAATTCTATTAAATTATATTTCTATAATTATATTTTAAGTGTACACCTACTTAATTTACGCTGTTCAGCGTTTAAAATCAATTTTGGGTTTTTATGTGAATGCTTTTCACTTCAGTTTTAAGTTTACGGTATAAAAGAAACATAAAAGGCAATAGTACTAGCCATAATGTATTGGCATTCGAAATTTCTAGTGGTAAAGATACGTCAAAACCAATGACATCAAAAGCCAATAAATCTGCTGCTGAAAGTTGGCCTATTTCGCCTGTTGAAAAAGTGGGATCCATTAGGCCGAATCCAAGGTTATCTTTCCAATGACTGGCTTGTCTATTGTCGCCATTGTATCTGCCTGTTGCAAATAACGCTAATGGTGTTGTGCCACCATCAATAGAAAAATATTGGCCTCGGTCGCCTACGGCAATATCAGGGATACTTAAACCGTTTAGCAAGCTTTCATTAGAGTAACGAAATAAATCTAAAGTAGTATTGATAGAAAAAGGGTCAAATGAAGGGACTTGATTTGCATTTGGCCCATTACCGCTGAAAGTATCTATGGTATCAACACCGCTGACAAATCCTAGGGCATGTCCTATTTCATGCATAGCAATACCCACAAAGTCATAGCTACCCGGATCGATGCCATCACCTGAGAAAAAGTCAAATGATATTGTGTTGTTGAAAGTAACGCTACCATCAGAAGTGTTATTGTTGGCTAACAATCCTAATGCCTTCAAATTTGCAGTATTGACAGACATGAATTGATTATTCGTTGTATTATTATTATCAAAAAAATTGGTCGCGTTCGGGTTGTTGCTGAGAAAGTTTAAATTGGGCCCTGCTTGCAAAAAACTGGTTGCGATCTGATCGTCAATGCTGAGACTATCCGCTAATAAAGCTGTTCTAATAGAACTGTAACTAAAGTTTTGCGAGCTAGAAGAGGTTGAGCCTAAAATATTACCTGCTAAGGTACTAAAGCCAACATCTAAATTAATTTCTACTGGGTCGATTAATACGGAACTCCAAATATTGGCCGCTTCTTGAAATGCATCGCCTGCAAGAGAACCTGGAGCCGCACCACCAATGTCGTTTAGGTTTATCAAAATTGCATGGCAAGGCAATGTAAATATACTCGTCACCAAGGCCAAACTGATAATTGAGTTTGTTTTGTATTTGTGCGTCATGGTTAAACCTAAATAAATTCCCACATTAGTTAAAAAACTAAAATGTTAAAAGTTACGTGATAGCTTTTTAAATATAGAAGAGGATGCTTAATCTGCAAGTTAATATTTATACCATTATCAGTTTTAATGTATTTTTAAGATCTCAAGTTATAAGGGTTATGTTAATAAACTAACAGCTTAATATAAGGAAAATAACTCAAGGTAGTTTTACAAGCTTGGGGTGGCATAGAAGATTGTTAACAATGTTTTTACTGCAAACTTGGGGTGGTGTAGACATTTATTGATAAACTTTATATACCCAATAAACTTCAAGGTGCTGTATAAGTTTCGAGACCAAGTGATGATATTTAAAGGATATCGACTGAGAAAAGTGAAGTAATAGTGGCTCTATTTCAAGCTTTTAGTAAGGAGATATCGTTTCAAGCTCGCGCTTAGACGAAGAAAATAAATAGCATCTTGAAGTTTATTGGGTATAGTACAATTTCAAATTAATAGACGTTGTTTATAACTTTCAAGAATTTGAAGGATGTTTCAGGTTTGATTTTTATGGGTTATTTATACAGCTGGAATATTGACAGATTAAATGCGTTAAGTAGCAATTTATGCATTTAACAAGAGGAACTGACAAAAAACTTGCTTATAACCGCTCTAAGCGCTGTAATAACAAAATAGATTATTCTTTTATAAAATATATACTGTTCGAGATCTAACTTGATTAAAAATCTGTTTTTATTATCACTTACTTTTATATTGGCAAGTTGCGAGCAAACGGATGATTTCTTTGATTCTGCTCTGAACACGGAAGATCGCTGTGAGCTATTAATTGACTCTATAGGTATCGACGAGGCCTATCACATCTGTCTTAAGGATGCACAGGCAGGTAACCCCATGGCGCAAGTTGCACTGGCCCAAGTGCTTCAAGCAGGAGAGCTAGGAGAAGATAGACGGCAAGAGGGGGTATATTGGCTAGAGCTGGCTGTTGCGCAACAATATCCACTTGCAGAACTCAAGTTGGGCAAATATTATATTAGAGAAAAAAACATAGACACGGGTATTCAGCATTTAAAAAATGCGGCTAGAAATAATAACGTCGAAGCGCAGGTAATCATTGGAAAATTATTTTATGCTGGTGAGTACTTTAATCAAGATATTAGAAAAGCCAAAAAATGGTTTACAAAAGCAACCAGACAGCAAGATCCAGAGGCTCAATTTTATTTGTCTGAAATCTATCGATATTACGTTGATATTGAGGATGCACAGGAAAAAGCAAATCATTTGCTAAAGCTATCGGCTGAAAGTCAATATATTCCAGCATTAGTTAAAGTGGCTGAATTATTGATTGAACGAAAACAGTACATCAATGCCGCAGGCTGGCTTGCAAAAGCCAGTAAATTAAATTCTGCTAAAGCACAATATATATTAGCCACTCTATCTTTAGATAATAAAATCCAAGTCAAGCTTGATGCCATTGCGTTACTAGAAAAAAGTCGACTATCGTATTTGCCTGCCCAAGTTCGCTTGGCTTATTGTTTTAAAAATGGCGAGCGTGTTGCTAAGGATTTACCTAAAGCAAAACGCTTATTAGAAAATGCAGCAGAGCTAGGGCATGAACAAGCTTTTTTTGAATTAGGTATGTCAATGATTCGTGGTGATTTTGGTTACGAGAAAGATGTTCCTCATGGTATCGACTATCTGAAAATATCAGCCAAGAAAGGTTTTTCGCCCGCTAAGTATATTTTATCTACTTTATTTGTTGATGGTCAACCGATTTTAGGGAATAAACAAGAAGCGATTAAAAATTTAGCATTGCAAGCCATTCAAGATCTCCCAAGAGCCCAATATAAATTAGCGAAAGTTTTGGCTGAATTTAAAATTCCTGCTTATGATAGGGTTGCTTATTATTGGTTAGAGAAGGCAGCAAAACAAGACGATAATGAAATACATTTTTTATTGGCAACTTTTTATGCCGAAGGCATAGGTACACAAACAGATTTTACCAAAGCAACTTCTATATATAAATATTTAGCAAATAAACAGTATACACCAGCTTATATGGCGCTTGCGAATATGTACTACAAAGGTCTAGGTGTAGACCGCAATGATTTTATTGCCAAAAATTGGATCATACGAGCAATAGACTCCAATGTGCCTGGTGCAAAAAAACTAGCCAAAGCCTTATTCCGAGATGGAGTAGATTTTTCAGTTGGTATGGAAGACTCTGCTCAGTTGGTTGAATTTGCAGCAGAGTCTAACTTACCTGCTGCGTTGTATACAAAAGGCAAGTTATACCTTGACGGAAAGAAGGGGTACGAAAAATCTGTGGAAGAAGGCATGCATTATCTGAATCTTGCTGCCAAACAAGGTTATGCTGAGGCGCAACGTCACTTAGGGATGATTTATGAGAATAATTTGTATGGGGCAAGTGATAGTTTAGCCGCATACCATTGGTATCAGCAGGCAGCTAAAACGGGAGATGAATTTTCTCAATTTCGTTTAGCCTATATGTATTTTAATTTACCGGGTGATGATAAAAATAAAATATCTGCTTATGCCTGGGCGAACTTAGCGGCTTCAACAGGTATGATGCCTGCCGAGGATTTAAGAGATTTGATTTTTGATGACTTAACGCCTGATGAACTAGAAGCAGGTCAAGCTTTGAGTCTGCAATTTTTAAAACATTATCAGCCAGACAATGAACTATTTTTTATGCCTGATGAGCCTTTAGGGAGCGGTGAAAATGTCCATTATAACTAAAACCATTGGGGTTATATTTAAGGTCGTTTTATTTTTATTATGTGTCTCAGTTTTAGGCATCGTAGGATTAAACTTTGTTGATATTAACCCATATCGAGCCGATATTACCAAAGCGATAACGGATGCATCTGGGATCCCTTTGAGTATTGATGGCCCACTTAAAATTCAACTTTTTCCTTCTCCTGGTGTAAAAGCCGCTCAGATTAGCACGACGATAGGCCCAAATAAAAGCAAATTTAAATTAAGCGCTGAGTCTTTAGAACTTGATTACAATATTAAAATGTTTTTTTCAGATAGAATGTCTTTGGACGCTTTTAATCTAAAAGGCGTTAAAATTGAGTCGTTAACCGATAAGCAAAAGCAATTTGAGTTTGAGTACTTAAAAGGTAGCGTGCGATTTGATGACAGAGGCATTCATGTCGATAAAATTCAAACTAAGCATCTACTCGGTACTTTTTCCGGTTCGTTTCAATATTTAAATGGCATTCCTGGTTCTATTGTTGGACATTTTACTTCTCCTGAAATTAAAATAGTCGGATCGGCTGCAAACAAAATAAAGCGACAAAAATTATTTTCAACCGATAAAATTGATTTAGGATTGGCCTCTCAGTTTAAGTTGGATGTTGATATTGATACTGATAAATTAATACTAGGGGAACTGATATTAGATAATGTCGCATTAAAATTGAACACAGATAAAAATTCTCTAAAACTAACCCAATCAGGAACAATGTCTGGAGGGGCGATGAAAACTGAGGCGAATATTAAAAATATTGGCACAGTTTCACCAAATGCGGATGTAAAAATTAATTTAAATGGTGCGAATGCGTCTGAGTTTCTAAAACAATTTAATCCAGCGCTAGCGGTTACAGGGGGTACGGCCCGAATGATATTTGAAGGGCGTGGTCCTATTAGTACTATTCAAAACTTCATGGGCCATTTAAATGGTAGTGTGTTGTTTGATGCCAAAAACATCCTGATCAAAGGACAAACCAAACAGAGCCTGAGTGCTGGCGGCGCTATATTTAATATTTTATCATTACAAGGCGTATCAAAACGACAGGAAGTGGTTGAGTGTGCTGTTGTTAAGTTAAAAGTTCAAAACGGTATTGCCACAGCAAATAATAGCCTTGCTGTTGAATCAAGTTCTTTGCTAGCCATAGGTCGGGGTGAAATTAACTTCAAAAATGAGGCGCTTAAATTAAACATGACTTTTGAGCCTAAAAATAGTCTGCCTTTTTCTATTGGTGATTTTGATAATTTGGCGGTAATCGGTGGCACCTTACGTAACCCTGAAGTGCAATTAAACTCAATGGGTGCGATTGGAGAGGGGGTGACTCTCTTTTTAGGCATACCAACCATGGGGCTTTCAGTATTGGCTAAAAACTTGGTTGATATGGCACAAATTGGTGGGTCTCCGTGCCAACAAGCTATGTCATCTAAATAAATTGCTGCATATAGAGAATGAAATTAAAGTCAAATTATAATATAGTAGGCTCAATTGTGTTGTTAAGATAAAATGCAACTACTTTCCCCTCCTGCTACGTCCCGCGGCTTGTCCGCGGGATCTAGGCGGCTGATACCACTGGATTCCGCGGACAAGCCGCGGAACGTAGGTAGAGGAGAATGGGGTAAGCGGTTACGATAAAATGTAGTTAAGGTTAATATGACAGTTCAAGCAGTTGAGCCGCGCCCCATTAAATGGCTCATTCCCCAGGATAAAAAAGTGCAACGTGTTGAGAAAAAACTATTGCACTATATGGGCAAGGCCATCCATGATTTCGATCTCATTAAACCCAACGATAAAATACTCGTTTGTGTATCTGGTGGCAAAGACTCTATGACTTTGCTGCTTTTGCTGAAGAAGCTGCAGGCTAGAAGTAAAGTACCGTTTGAATTTATGAGTTTTACCTTGGATCAATCTCAACCTGGATGGGATGATGTAGAATTTAGATCTTTTTTAGAATTCCATAAGATGCCGTATGAAATATTAACCAAAGATACTTATTCTGTGGTCAAAGAAAAAATTGGCGAAACAGGAACATATTGCGGTTTATGCTCTAGGCTGAGGCGGGGTAATATCTATCATTATGCGCGTACCCATGGGTTTAATAAAGTTGCTTTAGGACATCATCGGGATGATTTAATTGAATCCCTGATGATGGGCATGTTTTATAATGGTGAAATTCGCTCCATGCCACCCAAACTTTTGACTGATGATCAATCTTTGACAGTGATTAGACCTTTGGTTTATGTACAGGAAAAAGATATTAGCCTCTATTCCCATATGAAAAAATTCCCAATTATTCCCTGTAATTTATGTGGTTCTCAAACAAACTTGGCCCGTAGTAGAATGAAAAGATTGCTGGCAGGCCTAGCACAAGAAAATCCTAAGATACCTAGTAACATGTTAAGTGCAGTACAAAACATACGATCGTCACAACTAATGGATAAGTCATTGTGTGATTTTAAACATTTAGAAGATAATCAAAAAATTAATCAGATTTGAGCATAAGGATGGCGCATGAGCGAGCAGTCTAGTAATAGTCATGATAAACACATACAAGAATCGGTCAGGCTGTCTGAGTCAAAGCTCTGGGATATACAAAAAAATTATTTCGAAACGATGGGTATTAATGCTTGGGAAGAAGATGTTCCTTTTTATATAACCAACAATACTTTTATTGCTTATCAGTATGCCAGCTTGATGCATCAATTTATGCTAGACTGGCAAAACCAAAAAGACCCAGATCAGATGATTTATATCATGGAGCTGGGTTGTGGTACTGGGAAGTTCAGTTATTACTTTTTAAAAGCATTGACCCAATTGTTAATAGAACAGCCATTAACTGTTTCATTTTGTTATGTTATATCTGATGTGACTGCAAAAAATACTGAATTTTGTGAAAACAATCTTAGTTTTAAACCCTATATTGAACTGGGTCAGGTTGATTTTGCTGTATTTGATGCGAGTTGTGATACAGACTTTTACTTGAAACTTGCGGACAAACCTTTTTCAGAATGTCGAAAGAGCCCACTAGTGGTTATTAGTAATTATATATTCGATTGCTTGCCGCATGATTTGTTACACATTCAAGAAGGAAAGATCCATAGTTTACAATATGGGCTAAAAAGCCGCTATAAAAACTTTGACCAACAAAATGTTAAATATCTTAATGAATTAAAATTTGACATTACGATGGAGCCAATAGAATTAGAAGCTTTTTATGATGACCCGAAATTGATTGGAATTTTAAATGGATATCTGGAGAGAATGGACGGCAAGCCTTCTATGATGCCTGTGCCTTTAGCTGCGCTGAAATTTTTAAAAAATATGCAGGTTTTAACAAAAGATAACATGTTTTTAATTATTGGGGATAAAGGGGTATCGAGTTTAGAAAATATCAGTCGATTGCCAAATAACTATCGTATGACTTTTGAAGGTTGTCATACTTTATTGGCGAATTTGTTTATCATTGGGGATTATATTAAAGCGCTTGGTGGTGATTGTGTACTTTCACAAAAGAGCACTGTATTTCAAGTAGGATTGTATAGCTTGGGTACAGCATTTGAAAATTTGCCTAACACCCAGTTTTCTTATACCCAAAACATTGATTGTCTGGGACCACAAGAATTTGCATCATTCTATAGTATGGCCATTCAAAATGCGTATCGTTTTAGTGCAAACTCCATTAATACATTTATGAAGTTTAGTCGTTGGGATCCTGATGCTTACGCGCTCATACATGATCGCCTAGTGGAAATAGCGCCTGCGTTAATGCCACATGAAGTGATAGAGCTTAAATCCGATCTGAAAAAAATAGAAGACAATATCTATCGTTTGGGGCTTGGTTTTGATGTCGCTAATTTATTAGGTTTATTTTATCAGTCTCAAGGTAATATAGAAAAAGCCAAAGCATTATTTCAAACTGCAATGGATATCTATGATGATTATGGCCCCCCCCATAATAATATTGCCATGATATATGAAGAGCAAAAAGACAAAGAAAAGGCAATATACCATTATGGTAAAGCTTATGAATATGACAAGAAAAATTTGTTTGCCAAACAGCGAATGGAAATTTTACAGGGCAAAAAATATGCTATTTTAGGTCGCCCATTTTTACGAACGTTAGGGGTTATAGCACTGATTGGGGCTTTGGTTTATGTGATGGTGAAATAATCACGCTAGCCATCCTCTCCCACAAGATTGGGAGAGGGGACTGATTCGCTAAGCTTGTCGATTAGATATTCTTAATAAATTAATGTTTACCTGGACGAGGACCTGATACATGAACGGTATCGTGTGAACCTCTATGAATTTGCGTATTGCCACCCATTCTGTTGCCGCGCGCTGAAGGGGCATGAGAGTTTGCTGCATGAGAAGATGCTGAAGGCGTGTGGGCGTGAGCAGCACCATGACTTCCAGCATACTGTGTTCTCGCGCCCGATGATGGTGCAGCACCCCAACTACTAGGGAACCAGCTTGTTCGAGCTGCTGGACGAGTGCTGGGTGCAAAATGCACATGCGGGGTAGGTACCGCACTATGATGGTGACGTCTTGGGATTAGGATAGCGCGTCTTTGCGGTAAAAGTGCTGATAGTCCACAAAACATGCCAACCAGAGCACTTGTGACCAACGCGTTAGCGACTGCGGCGGCACCAAACCCAAATGCACCAGCTGCTAGACCGAACCCAAAGGTACAAGCGCCAGCTACCACGCCAATTGTTAATGCAATGCCTGCTCTATCTCTCATAGCCATGTTTAAAAATCCTTACATAAAATTAAATAATAAACAAAGAATCAAAATTGCTTAGGAGAGAAGGTACCAAGCTTGGTTTAAGATCACAAATAAAATGTATAGTAAGCCGATAAGTGGTAGAGAATAAACGATATCAAGCAGAAGTTAGTCGACAAACGCAAAAGTTACAATATTGACAAATATTTTGTTAAAAGTGTTTGCAATAAATATTTTGTTAAAAGTGTTTGCAATGGCAAAGACAAAGCGGAGCTAATTTAGTCAAAAGCTCCGCACAAATCAGAATTAAAGAGCCACTCGTTTACCCTGTTCTACTAATGCAAGCTCCCCCTCTACACGACTAAGACTACGGCTTGATTTTGATTTATCTTTGCTGCTTGTGAACTGTAATAGCAACGGCTTAGGCTTACCCGAATGATGTTGACTATAAGCTTCTGGACATCCTGCTTTGATAATGGGATCAGTTTTTAAATCAGGAGAGCGATCTCGATAGATATAAAATGATTTTAATAAGCGTTTATGATCATGTGAATCCAAATTTGGCACAACCAACATGTGCCCGCCTTTGGTTTCTATTTCATGCATATCACTTTTATTCGATTCAACGGCCTTAATGGCATCTCGTAAATTATGAATCCGTTTGCCATTTATTTTTTTAACAACATCATCGGTAAAATTACCATAGCCTTCATTATGTTCACAAGCCAAAATTTCCTTAATGAAAACAATTTCTTCGCCTGGTTTTCTTTTTTCCTTTTCCGTCAGGTTGATTAAATCTCCACCACCAAAAATATTACTTTCAAATAAATTATCCGTTAAGTTACAAAGGGCAATGCCGGAAGCAAAAAAGTAAGAAGCAATTTCTTCATATTTATGTTGTACTTTCTTGGTTGTACTGCTTCGGTGTTTCAGTGTGACGTCAATTTCCAGTCTTTCCTTATCTCTAATAATAGAGAACTGTACATTGTCACCTATAAAATGAGACGTAATAGCATGGTCAAGATCAACTCGCTTAATGTCCCTTGTACTAATGGTTCCGTCATTGCTGACTGTGTGGCCATCAATGCTTAATATGATATCATTCGCTTTAAGTAAGTCTCTTGCGGCAGATAGTTTTGGAACCGAACGAACCCTAATCCCTGTTTCATCTTTAGCCATACCATAGCGTTTTCTCAGGTTGTCATTTTTAAGTTCTTGATATTTAAAATTGAGATCTGGAAAGCCTTTATAATTTTTTAGGTCGAGCGCTTCGGTCAGTAAATGTGTAATGATCGGTGTCGGAATAATATAGCCCAGGCCTTCACCACTACTATTGCCCTGAAAGGCCACGCCAACAACTTTACCATTGGCAATAACAGGGCCACCACTATTTCCGGGGTTGATCGCCGCGCTGACTTGGGCTTGAAGTAAATTTGTATTCGCTTGAACATAGGTATCAACTTCAATTCGGGAAACGGTACCTTTGGTAATACATAATTCTTCACCACCCATTGGGAAGCCATGAACAGCCAATTCTTGCTCTCTTTTTACCATGCCACCTAATTCAAGTGGCTCTATTTTGCTGAGAAATGCATTGTCTTTAACTTCCAGAATGGCTAAGTCACAGTCATCTTCAATTAAAATGGCTTTTGCATCATATTCTTTTGAGGTATCGGCTAACCGCACTTTCATGCGACCCAAGCGAGTGGCGACATGCGCATTGGTGAGTAAAAAAATTTTATCTTGAAATGATACAGCAAAACCAGAACCGCCCCAGGATCTTTGTTCAGGTGGGTTCCATGGTTTGTCAAAATCAAACTCAGTTGTTTTAACAGTGACTTTAAAGACAGAGTTTGTATATTCATCTGATCGGGTTAAAGGTATCGCTTCTGGTTTATCTTTCAGCTCAAACGATGAATCATCATTCCCTAAACTATAATCAAGATCAGAATCAGAGTCTTGAACACTAGATAATAAATCAGCGGATGATTTTTCCCTGGTGATTTTTTCTTTAGTGCCTGTGCGAGGATGGCTTTTTTTATCGGTTGGTATTTTGTTTCTTGGCATGAGTCATTTCCTTATGTTTGGAGATACAGATTGCATGTGCATGCAGTGGTGAACTGTTTTCCTGTATAAAAAATGCGTGAGTATAAATACTGCTGTATATAAAGAATCAAACTGAACAACTATAACCACATGGGTGAAAAATCAGTAAGCGGTTGAAAAGGTTGTGATTATTTTTCTTTCCATATATTTTTTGCATTTTGTTTCTGTATCCAAAATAGTATTTTCGTTAAGAAACATTTTAAACATAACTAACATTGTAATGTTTAATGTCTAGGCATTTTTAAGTTATTTAATTATTTGTAAAACTGCAATAGGTGATTTGCTTATTGTTGAATGTTTGTTTTTTCTCTGTAGACTGAAATAACAAGAATAAAAGAGCAAGGATGCTCAAACATCTTATGAATAAGCACACGCATCATCAATTTCAAATCTATTTTCAGCACCCATACTTCTATGCACTCACGTTACAATTTCTAGGTCATTAATCAAGGAGGATTACATGCCTAAATCTGATAAAACAAAAAAAACAGGCGGCAAGCACGACTCTTCATCAGCGACTGTCAATGAAGATTCTGAATTAGATCTATTAGATGAGTTGTTGGAAGATGAAGTTCCAACCGTCGAGGTTGCCACTATTGATGATTTAACAACAATGAACTTGTTTTCCTCTGGCAAAAGCAGTGGAAAGAAGTCAGTCGATCAGTCGCTGGCTGTTGGCGTTAAGGCGAACCCCGTTTTAATTGAGAGAGGGTTTACGTCTGATGATCAACAAAAACTTTCTGAAAATGAGCATATGCGGTTTATGCGTAATGCAGAGACAGTCGGGCATGCTCTGGTCACAAAGTCTCAGGATGGCAGAATCATTGCACAGCAATTTTCAGCACCTGGCAGCAGTGATCCCACTGACCCTAGAGTTGCCACATTAAAAGATATTGAAATTTTTGAAGATAAATATGGCAATAGACATGCGCGGGCATTAGCCGATGATGGCACAGAAATGATTTCAAAACGATCAGTTGACGTAAAGACAACAGATCAACATGGTGATGACATCCAGCATGAACTATTATTTTTCTCTCCCAAAGCAATGCATATATGGCGGGGCGATGTTTTTTGGGGTAGTAACCCTATGCATAAACCCGCTCTCTTTAGGGATGATTTGCCTGATAGACAAAAACGTGAGTTGCAAAAAGAAATGTCGGAGGCAAAAGTAGATATTCGAGGCGGGGAGATAGAACTGGTTAATGCTGATGTGGTGAAACGAGAAGATGCGAAGCGAAATCCCACACAAAATAAGGTAATGGGACAGTCTGCCGTTGATGCTTATGAAGCCTATTATGATATGTATAAAGATGAGTTATCGAGTGATATGAAAACTATCATTAAAAAATCAATAGATGCACGACCCCATGTTAGAAATATGGGGCCTAAAGGCCAGCCCAGGCCTGAATGGTTGCACGCATTAGGTTTTGGTTTATATCCAATGAGTGGTAATCCGCAAACGGCAGATAATTTAGGCGCTGCTCCAAAATGGTTAAATACGAAAATGATGACAACTGAGCGTGCACTAAAATGGCATGCGATGCATAGGCCTGACGCTAAGTTAACACTAAGTTGTCGATATAAAATGCTACCCCATTCCGACATAATTGATGAGGGAAAGATTACGGGGACATTTGTAGAGGCGGATAATCAAGTCATATTATCACAGCATTTGAATCCCCATCAAAAATATCCGGTTTATTCAACGCCAACAGATTTAATGCAAACGACGTTAGTGACACATCATTTATTGACCAACACAGATCCAGGTGCTGTGGTGGAAGCTAAGATTGATACCCGATCAATCAAAAATTATTCTGTCGTGAATCAAACAGGCGGGTATGTCATGGGCGCCTCTATTCCCGTTCAATCAGCTCACAATGAGGTCTCATCCTCTAATTCTGTCTCAGTTCAAGCAACAGCTGCCGTGCATGCGACTGAGCCACCTAAAATTGATGATTTAACTATTACTGATAATGCAAGCTTAAGATCGATTGACTTGAGTTTGCCCCAAACACTCTCTTATGAAAAATCTGTGGTGAAAATTTTCTCTACATTTCAAGATCCAGATTATGAAATGCCTTGGTTGGGGAGTATCACGAACAAGTGCACGGGTTCAGGGTTTGTGATTGAAGAAGACGGGCGTCATTATATTGTGACCAATGCGCATGTTGTCGACTCTTCAAATTATCTTGAAGTACGCTTGGCAAATGATGACAGAGTGTTTACGGCAGCGGTTAAGCAAGTTTGTCACCAAGGCGATATGGCTTTGTTAGAAATTGAAGATGAAGAGTTCCAAGCCATTACGGAACCTGTTGTTATGGGGGAAATGGCTAAAATGCAAGAAGAAGTAAAAGCCGTTGGATTCCCCATGGGGGGAGAGGAAATTTCTATTACAAAGGGTATTGTGTCCCGTATAGAAGTTGATATATATGCTCAATCTGGCGAGCGAATGCTGCAAGTTCAAACAGATTCCGCTATTAATCCAGGAAACAGTGGTGGGCCTGTGTTCTGCAATGGCAAATTAACGGGTATTGCATTCCAGGGGAATGATAGGGGAGAAGGTTTGGGGTATTTTATACCCACACCGGTATTACAACATTTTTTGAAAGATGCTTTTTCTGGTGCATCATACAAAGGCTTTGCCACATTAAATATTGCGCTTCAGCCTTTAACAAACCCTGGGCTGCGTGATTATTTTGGATTAGACGAAAAGCAAACTGGGGTAAGAGTGACCACGGTTGATGAATTATCAGATGTGAAAGGAAAATTATTGCAAGACGATATTATCTTGGCGATAGATGGTTTTAAAGTGGGTAATGACGCTAAAGTGACTGTGCCTGAAGTGGGTAGTCGTTTGGATTTGAATTATTTGTTTCAACGTAAGCATATTGGCGAAAATATTAATTTAAGTGTCTTAAGGAAAAACCAGGGAACACAACAGGTTCAACAATTTAATGTATCTGCTGAGCTTAAATGGCGACCCGGCCAAACTAAAAAAGTGGAAGCACCCGAGCATGAAAAAGATCCAACCTATTATATTAATTCAGGCGTTGTTTTTCAGCCATTGACCAATAACTTTTTAGAAACGAGAAAAGGGTCAATTTTAGCGAGTGTCATTATTCCTACGGTAGGCTATATTTCTGATATACCCAAAAAATCTTTGGATGAGCAGTTTGTGGTTATAAACTCTGTCCTGGATTCGAAAAAAACCAGGGGGTATGGTGATTTTGAGTGTTCACTGGTGGATGAAATTAATGGCGTTAAAATTAGACATATTCGTGATGCGGTTCAAGCGATGGAATCACATAAAGGGTCACATCACAAAATAAAACTTATTGACCAAGATATTAT
Source organism: uncultured Coxiellaceae bacterium (assembly GCA_963976875.1). Lineage (GTDB taxonomy): Bacteria > Pseudomonadota > Gammaproteobacteria > Berkiellales > Berkiellaceae > Berkiella_A. The sequence goes on along the minus strand of CAXBML010000018.1, from coordinate 45,264 downwards.
CGTTTTGGAAAATATGTCTGAGAAAGAGCACCGTAAATTATTGAAACAATATCGTATTCATGATGATAGGTCAGATGATTTAAAAAGTTTGCCTCTTGAAGCAGGCGTCATAAACAAAGAGGCAGAAAAAGGTAAGGAGAAAGACAAATTAGTCGCCCCTATCGTTGCCAACTCTGATAATGCAGCTCAAGCTGCGCCCAAAAAGAAAAGGTTACGCAAGCTTAGACGGGTGATCATGGATAGTGACTCTGAGGGGGATTCTACGGTTGAGGCTGATGAAAAACAAGGATTGATGAGTAAGCTGGTTAGCGCAGTGAAACCAAATGTTAGTATTCAAAAAGCAGAAAGGCAGCAACAAAGTTCACTGTTGTTGGATTCTTTGAGTAATTTGATGAGTGACTCAGATGGAACGGCTTCTGACAGTGATGAAACTGAAGTGGCCGCAGTTTGCTCTGACGACGATTTATTTAATGGTGGTGCCGATTCTGAAGATGAATATGATTATAACGATCCATTCATTGTAGATGATGAGGTCGACTCTAAAAAAGGCTATAAAAATCTTATGGGAGATTATCGCATTCCTAAGCAATCTATGTTGCAGATGGCAGATAAATCTGGCAAAGATTTTACGATGGCGGAGCTGTCGTTTATGGATACTATCGACAGAATAGCCAAACGAGCTGGTCTAGAAGGCACGAGTGATTTATCTGAGAGTTCCGATTCTAGCTCTGAGTCTAGCTCAACGTTATCTGAATCTGATGTTGAAATAACCAAGCCAAGAAAGTTGTCAAAGAGGCAGTCCAGGTCTAGTCAACAAGCAGAGCATAAAAAAGATACTGTTTCAGCGCTACTCATGAACTATCATTCCGATTCTGATTTGGATTATGAGTCAGACTCCAGCCATGATTCTAGTCAAGATTCTAGTCAAGATTCTGTTTCTGCATGTAGTCGTCGTGAAACAAAAGAAGATGCACCGGTGGCAGAAGTTGAATCCACTCCGCCACCCAGCAGTGTGTCTCGTCGCTCGAGACGTCTACAAGGTTTGAATCCTTAATGTTTGGCTTAGTCTTCAATCCGCGGCTCATATCCGCGGGTTGAAGATAGATGGATGGAACAGCTATATCTCTATAAAGATGGCGCACAGTTATTAGGTTTGGGCTGAATTGTATACCCAAGCCACCCATTCACCATGATGAGATAAGCTAATATCTATATTGGTCTTTTGTCCATGATATAACAAGAATGGCGGATGCATTTTTTTATTTAAGCTAGGCCGAATCACTTCCAGTTGTTGGATATTCCAATTAAAATTTTGGGCTAGACTTTGCTTCAGCTTAAATTTTGCTATGGCAGAGGCAGAATGATTGATCGACTCTTGTTCTGCTTTGCTAAAATGGGAATTAAGATTATTTTGCCTCTCCCAGTAAATAATATCATCACGGGTTAAACTGTAAATCTGAACTGTTGTTTGTGCGGTCAAGTCAGTGTCTAAAACTGATTTTTTAGGCTCTGTCACATCTAAATTACCCACGACATGTAATTTTTGAGCGTCCCATATTCCAAAGGCAGGTATAACATACTCATCATAAGTGATTTGTAAGTTTTGTTTTGATACAGATTGCTCAGAGTGAGACTGGATGGTAATTTGAAATAACTTGTGAGAGAACACCGGTGGTGTTTTTATTTTGGATATTATTTTGTAAGCGGTTTCCTTGGCTGCCCAAAATAGCCATAGTTGCAGCTCAGGATTTGGGGAAGTCGATATTAAAATTTGTTCTGCAGGCGTAAATACGCGCTTTAGAAAACGCGCGTCTTGAGATTTAAGGGTAGGGAGACTGACTCCCAAATCAACGACATCATTCCCAACAATGATCAAAGTATTCTGATTCCATTTCGCTTAAGCTCAGTATTACCTCAGAAGAGAGCGCTCTAATTTGACGCATACCAGATAAATCACTTGTAGGCTTTATCATTTTGGCTTCTATGTAGAATTCTTCACCTCGAATAGGGAAGTCACTCTTCTGCGCTTGATGACGACCCCGCATATAAACACACAGTACTTGGCAATTCGGGGTTCGTTGGATAATGCGTCCCACGCCATAAGAATAATCAGTTTTATCGATTCGGCCTTTTTCGCCTCGTTTACCTTCGGGGAAAATCATCGTGAGGTGTTGGTCTGCCACTAAGTATAAAATTTTATCAAGTGACTGATTAACTTCTTTTCTGTCTCCGCCACGACTCACCGGAATACAGCAGCCGATATAACAAAATATTCTTAGCCAAATACTATGAAAATAACGTTCCTTTTCAGGAAGATTCCAGGCAAACTTTTTAAAGTGTCTGATGTAAAACCCCAGCGAGCCTAAGGCCCATAAGATGATGAGCGAATCAATTTTGGTTAAGTGATTTGCACAGATCAAAATAGGCTGTCGGTTGTTCTTTAACAGACGCTTGAAATTTCGACGAAATTGCTTTAGGTTTCTGATTTTATATCCATAAACAAGACGCATTATTGCCGTGCTGAATACAAACCAAACTGGTAGCGTCAGCCAAGCAATAAACTTCTGCAAGCGTAAAGCAAGCTTCATGTTTTGAGGAAGCTTGCTTGATTCGACTGAGGTTTTCACAAAATTTCTTTACGCGGCGGTTAAAGAAGATATTAAATCAACAGCATCTTGCAAAGTCGCAACACCATCTGCCGCATCATCATCAATTTCTATATCAAATTTATCTTCAAAGTCGATGATAATATCGACTAAACGAGCAGAGTTAATTTTTAGATCGGACAATAAGTTGGTCTCAGGCTTCACATCTTCTGCTTTGTGCTCAGATTTTCTGTATTTCATCAAAATTTCGATGACTTGGTTAGCGGTTTCAGTTGTGCTCATTATAAAGTACCTCAATATCAGTTAAGAATAATAAAATATTAAATGCTTATTGCCACTTCTTGAAGATTAGGCATGCATTCACATCACCAAACCCAAAGCTGGCTTTAGCGAGTATGTCAACGGTTGTGTGAATGGTTTTACGCACCACGCTTTTTTCGAAAGGTTTTAATTCTTCATGTAAGTCTTCACAATTCAGTGAGCCATGCACAAAGTCTTTGTAAACCTCTAAAACACATGCAACAGCTTCCATACCGCCTGCAGCGCCTAAACCATGTCCAATCATAGACTTGGTTGAGTTAATGTAGGGTAGGTTTTCAGGGTCTACTCCTAAAGCTTTTTGCCAGTTTCTCACTTCATGTGGATCGGCAAAGGTGGCTGTTAAGTGACCATTAATGGCATTCACTTGATGACCGGCAATCCCAGCGGTTTCTAATGCACTGCGAATACAACGTTGTACACTGTTAGGATTAGGCGCCGTCATGCTGCCACCTTGGCGGTGACCGCCACAATTAATAGACTGACCTATAATTTCAGCATAAATACGAGCACCACGGGCCTGGGCACTTTCGAGGCTTTCTAGCATTAAGATACCAGCACCAGAACCCGGAATAAATCCAGCCGCACTTGCACTCATAGGTCTAGACGCTTCTTCAGGATTATCATTAAAGTTTTTATTGAGTACACGCATGGCATCAAAACCAGCCCAGATATATTCCGATGAGCCTTCGGCACCTCCCGCTAACATACGCTCGGCCAAACCTGCTTTAATGCGGTAGACCGCATCTGCAATTGCTTCAGTACCTGTAGAGCAGGCACTGCTGTTTGTTGTGACTTGGTTGCCTAAGGCTAATAAGCCTGCAACTTTAGCGGAAACACCACTACCCATGACTTGCTCTACGATAGTAGAGCCCATACGACGCACGCGACCGGCGTTGGTCATTGGGATTAATTTTTCACCCGTGGTATCCATGCCGCCAATACCTGTGCCAATAATAGCCCCCATATCCCAATCAACATCAGAATCTTCAGCAGGCAATTCAAAACCCGCATCTTTAAAAGCATCAATTGCTGCAATCGAGGCATAAATAATATTACTATTCATAGACATCAATTGTTCTTGGGTAAAATATTGCTCTTGAATGGCTTCGATATTTTTAGGGACACCGGCTACGTGACAACCAAATTTCAAATCGCCCAATTTGGACTGGTGGCTTATACCTGACACACCATTTTTTAATGCTTGTTCGTATTCTTCAACACCATGGCCATTAGGGGCGACAATGCCTAGACCGGTAATCACAACACGTCTTGAATTTATCTCACTCATGATTTCACTCCCAATCCTGCTAGCGTACCCGAACAAACAGGTGTGCCATCTTCTAATGTGGTTTCAAACTCGACTTTTAATTTCAGTCGTCTAAAATAAATTTTCTTAGCCCGCATAATAATGCGCTGACCAGGTTTTACCAAACCATTAAATTCAACTTGCGCCTCTGTAAAAAGCGTTAAGATTTGAGATATTTCATCTTTAGGGAAAGCTTTGGCGGCCAAATAAATACCAAATGCCACGACACCTGCTTGTGCGCTGGCTTCTAATAAGACTACGCCGGGGGTGATAGGGTTATTGGGGAAATGACCTTCATAGAAAGATTCATCCAGCTTCCAAGTATAAGCTGCCGTGATACCATTATCGTCTAACTCAATAATTTCATCGATAAAACGAAAAGGGGCTTGTTGTGGCACTAAAGCCAAAACCTCTGCTTTGGTTAATATTGTTTTTGTTTCTGTTACTTCAGTCATATATTTAAGCCTTTATAATGCCACCAATGGCGTTCTTAGATTTATTGGGATAATCTGTATAGGCGATGCCTTGGAAGATTCCCACTTTGGCACCATCGAGTGTATAAATGAGCTCATCATCTACAAAAACTTTGGCAGTACCAACGACCAAAGAGCTACGTCCTTCTTGTAATACGCTATAACGTTTTATGTCTATTTCATAACGTACAACTTTGTTGTAGGGTCGTATTTGACCATCGAAAGCAATTTCTTTACAACCTAAAGCTCTGCCATTACCTTCGCTGCCTTGGGTCACGCAATAAAAACCCAGTAATTGCCATACGGCATCAACGCCCAAGCAACCCGGTTGGACTGGGTCACCATTAAAGTGGCACTGGAAAAACCATTCGTCCACTTTAATATCTTTTTCGCCTACAATGCGGCCTTTATTGCCGTTGCGACTAATCTCGATGACTCTATCAACCATCAAAAATGGTGGGGTAGGTAATCTTGAAAACTCTTTAGGTGGATTTTCAACTAAATTACCATAGGCGAATGCAATTAACTCTTCTTTAGAAAAGTGATTGCGCTCTAAAAACTCTGCGTACGTTAACATCATTATTTATTCAAACTCTATTTTCATACTGGCCCAAGTTAAACCTGCGCCGACCACAACTAAACCAATTTTATCGCCCGGGTGAAACTTTTCCCAGTTTTGGCTTAATACAGTAGGGGCGCCTGCTGCACCAGTGTTACCAAAATGATCGATATTATACAAATGTTTATCGGCACTGAGTTCACAGCGTGATTGCACAGATTGTAACATGGTTAAATTGGCTTGATGACCAATAAAATACATATCTTGGTCTTGCGCCTGCTTGAGATCTTTAAAGCATTGTACGGATTGTCTAATCGCAAATGATTGTACAGCACGACCATCTTGCTGGAAATGACCTAATCTTGGGATTTGAACCGCTTCCCATTTCTTAGGGTTAGACTGCATGGTGGTATGAGTAATAACCGTTTTGCTTGGATTTTTTGTCGATATCACACAAGCAAAAGTCCCATCACCCCATAAAACGGCAGTGCTTCTGTCCGTATAATTAATTGTACGAGTATTATTCTCTGGAATAACAACGAGTACATATTCTGGTAAGGCATTGGCATCCATCATCGATAAAAAATGCATATGCGCGCCAAAAGAGGAGCAAGCCGAGTTTAAGTCAAGTGACGGTGCCTCAATGTCCAAAAGTGCTGCAATAGTGCAGGCTTCTGCTGGGGTCACAACATCAGGTGAACAGCCACCCGCTATGACCATGCCAATTTGACTGGCTGATATGCCTGCGTGCTTTAAAGCTTTTTCGGCGGCACGTTTGCCTGTTTCAGCATTGCTATAGACCGCAGCCTCAATTGCCCCTCTGGGATCTTGATTTTGTGTTTGACGAATATAATCAAGTGGTAATACAGTACGACGTTCTTTAATGCCGACTCTATCCATAATCCATTCGTTGTTGGTTTCTATATTTAAAGATTCCAAAAATACATTATCAATAATATTGTCTGGGTGAAAGTGACCCACCCCATGCAAATACAACTTAGCCACTGATGTGTTCTCCACCATCGACGCGAATAATATTACCATTTGCCCATGCGGCTTCATCTTGGCACATTAAACAAATAAAATTAGCCACATCTTCAGGGGTGGTTAAGCGATTATAGGGGTTACGTGATTTTGCCGAGGCTTTTAAATGAGTGCTACCAGGAATCAACCTTAGGGCGGGTGTGTCGGTGACACCGGCTTGAATAATATTGGCTCGTATACCATACGGCGCATATTCGACAGCAATAGATCGCGCGATGGCTTCTAATGCAACTTTAGCAGCAGATACGGCCGCATAACCTTTCCAGCTGATCTCATTCCCTTCGCTGGTGAGTGCTAACACACGAGCATCATCGGCAAATAGTTGGCGGCTGAAAGTCTCTTTGACCCAGGCAGCCAAACTGGTACCCATGCTGTTGACCGTTAATGAAAAATCTTCTTCTTGTAGTAGCTCTTCGCTATATTTGGGTAGTGATGCTATAGGCGCTAATTCATCCACGCCTTCTGCAAATAGAGCATCTATTTTTTCTTGCAAGGTATTTTGCTCAATACCAAGTGCCTGGCCAAACTTTTGCATCATGCTGTGGTGATTTTCTTCGAGCGCTTGGGTTTCTGGTGCGAGTAGTTTCAAATTCCCAAAGGCAATGGAATGTAACATCATGCGCAGACGACCTTCTGGGCCCATGTGTTCTTTGAGGTCATCCAGTACATAAGTCATGCTTTCTGGCGATAGTGCGTTGACATTGTATGTGCGTACTTGAACGCCCAGTTTTTGTAGTGCTTCAAAATGGGGGGTAATACGTGACATCACACCTTTTCGGTCGCGATGCACAATACAAATATTCATACCGTGCTTGGCCAACTTTTGTGCTGTCGCCAAACCAAAACCACTTGAACCGCCTAAAATGATGCCCCAATGTTGCGCATTAAATTTCATATATCAACCAGCCATATAACTAAAATTGTTTGTGGGTCGCATAACAACCAACCCTTAAATAATTAACTGCACATTATAAAGTAATACAGCCAGTAATGCAGTGGGATTTGGTTAACATTATAAGAAAAAGTGGGTTTTAAGATAAAATAGTTGTAAGCCTAACACTCTAGAGTGTTAGGTGAACAAAGTCTCACATTAAAAAACAAAATAATGCTGTATATACACAGCTATGCTTTGGCTTTTTGTTTCTTTTTAAAGCGTAAATTTAACATTTCAACCACAACAGAATAAGCCATGGCAAAGTAAATATATCCTTTGGGAATATGGAAATGGAAGCCTTCGCCTAAAAGGGCAACCCCAACCAGAATTAAAAAGCTTAAGGCCAGCATTTTAATAGTGGGGTGAGCATCTACAAACTCCCCAATGCTTTTAGCAGCAACCATCATGACAATAACAGAAGCCACAATGGCTATGACCATAATTGGGACATGTTGCGCAAGTCCAACAGCGGTTATGACCGAGTCTAATGAAAAGACAATATCAATAATGGCAATTTGAACGATAATACCCATAAAGCTAACTTTTTTGGTGGCTAGTTCTACTGTCTCGGGTTCTCCTTCCATGGTTTGATGAATTTCATGGGTGCTTTTCGCCATGAGAAATAAACCACCAAATATTAGAATCAGATCGCGCCCTGAAAAAGCAAATTCATACAAACTAAAGAGTGGATTGGTTAAAGTCATGACCCAGGCTAATGATAGCAATAATCCTATACGGGTAAACATAGCCAAACCCAAACCAAAAATACGTCCTGCTTGGCGTTTTTCTTCTGGTAGGCGGCCTACCAGAATAGTTAGGAAGATAATATTATCTATGCCGAGAACGATTTCAAGCGCGGTTAATGTGCCTAGAGAGATCCAAGCTTGGGGATCCGATATCCATTCGAACATTGGTTGATGCACTCCATTCGTGTAAATTCTCTCTTTATTACGTAGGCTGAATATACCATATTATTTGATGGTCTTGATAGCACAGTATATTTGGTTTTATAACTACGGCATTTTTTAAATAAAATACATTTAAATTTAATGTATAACTGCATAAAAAAGGGGGGCATTGGTATCTGCTTCTATGGGTAAAATAGGCGTGCCAAGATACTAGTTATTCTTTACAAAAAAATTCTCTTTATTTCTTCTTATATATTATTTTAAATTTCAGCTGCTTCTGGTTCGCTTTTATCTTGCGGTAAGAATGCATTAAGCAGTACACCAATAACGCCACCTAAGCCAATACCTTCAATAGCGAAATTACCTAAGCCAATACTCATGCCACCAACCGGTATGATTAAAATAATGCCTACAATGGTCATATTGCGCGGTTTCATTAAATCAGCTTTGCCTTCGACTAATAAGTTTAAGCCTGTCACCGTAATAGCACCAAATAGTAAAATTAAAATTCCACCCATAACGGGAGGGGGGATGCACTGTAAAACAGCGCTGACTTTTCCGATAAAGGCCAAAGCAATGGCCACAAAACAGGCCCAGGTCATTATGCCGGGATTATATGTCTTTGTGAGCGCAACGCCTGCGGTCACTTCGGAATAAGTTGTATTGGGTGGGCCGCCAATGCAAGAGGCAAAAATAGTCGCGATACCGTCACCCAGTAAGCTGCGATGAAGGCCTGGGTATTGCACATAGTTTCTTTTGGTAATTGCGCCAATCGCAATCACATCACCAATATGCTCAATGGCAGAAACGGCGGCGATGGGGGCGATTAAAAGGACTGCACTCCAGTTAACCGTGGGAGTCGTGAACGCCGGAATTTGGAACCATTTTGCGGCAGTAATGGCGGTTAAATTGGGCATGCCAAAAAAGAGACTCGCAATAAAACCGACGACAACACCGATTAAAATAGGCAATAGTTGTAACCAGCCTTTTGCAAATAATCGTGTGATGATGGTGGCTGAAAGGGCAATAACAGCCACAATAATAGCTTGGTTTTCTGGAAATAGCTCTATACTGCCGTCGCCAGTACGGCCCATCGCCATATTAATCGCAACAGGGGCTAAGACTAAGCCAATGCTCATAATGACTGGGCCAGTAACGATGGCAGGTAGAATTTTGCCAATAAAGTTTTGGCCTTTCCAATACACGAGAGCACTCATAATAAAATACATAACGCCGCCGACTGCCAGGCCGAACAATGTGGCAGACAAGCCCCATTCTTGAATACCGTAAATGGTAGCGGGTAAAAATGCAAAGGAAGAACCTAAAAAGGCAGGCACTTGACCACGAGTCAGTACTTGGAAGATAAGTGTACCCACACCAGCCGTAAATAAGGCAACGCTTGGATTTAGACCAGTTAATAGGGGAACCATGACTAATGCGCCAAAAGCAATAAATAGTGTTTGAGCGCCGAGCAAGCAGTCTTGCATTCTAAATGAATAATCACTGGGGCGTTTAACTGGCTGCATTTGTTTTACCCTACTTGTTAAAATAATTAGCATTCTAACATGCTAATTTGATTCGTTTAATCAATCAGCGGCAACGATCAGATTAAACGGGAATGATACCGACAAGAGGTAGTAAAAGCCATAACTTCAAAAATTATCGGGACACCCCTGTTAAGTTTTTGAACTTAAAAAATTATCGGGACAGCCCTGTTAAGTTGTAAAACTTAAAAAGGCTGTGTCCATGCTTAATATTTTAATTAAATATATCCAGGAGGGGACTATTAACTTGTTTTTAAGTAAGCCCAAAAGCAGAAAATAAGCCTACTTGGACGAAATTGAGTATGGGCATCATGAATTTTGCAAGCACACCTGTGACCAAAAGGCCAACAACAAGAATCAAACCATAGGGGGTCGCTTTATGAAACCAAAGATCCCAGGGTTTAGGTAATATAGCGAGTAATACTTTGCTGCCATCTAATGGGGGAATAGGGATTAGATTCAAGATCATCAGAACTAAGTTAATAATCACGCCAGCTCGCCCCATATAAAACATCGCTAAGCCTCCAGCAATGTCATTTTTTAAGAAGTAGAGTCCTAATTTTAGGCAAATAATCCAAAATAGGGCCATAAAAAAATTAGACATTGGGCCAGCTATAGCAACATAGGCCATGTGCCGCTTGGGATTTCTAAGGTTATTGGGATTAACAGGCACAGGCTTGGCCCAGCCAAAAACAAATCCAGTTGTGACGAGCATCAAAATAGGGACAATCAAGGTGCCCATGATATCTATATGTTTTAATGGGTTTAAGCTGATACGACCCAAATGCTTGGCAGTGTTATCACCAAATTTCCAGGCAACATAGCCGTGGGCGGCTTCGTGTACTGTAATAGCAAATAGAACAGGCAAGCTCCAAATGGCGATATTTTGAATGATGTTTAAATTATCCAATGTCATACTCGAATTTAGGAAAATATGGCTAGATTATACCAGAAAGTTTTTTAACTAAAAGTGGAATTTTTAAACTTTAAAGTCTGTAGGTTTAAAACCACATTCTTTGAGGAGCAAAACAAAGCGTCGCCCATGAGATGATCCTAAGCCACCCGTAAAAACCTGCAGATAACTGCGAACCACAAAGTGAAATTCTCTGCGTTTTAAAATGGCTAAAATTTTATGCGCGCGTTTTAAATCTGCCTTTGCTTGCGGGCTACAAGCCTGGAACAAGACTTCGCCTAACAAAGCCGCTTTGGCTTGTTGCCGTTTCAGTGCCAGAGTTTCAAAGTCCCTTAAGAAATCCTCTAGGGCCTTATCTTTATCCCAATCTAGCCATGTATAATAAAAATTCATTACCTTTTTGACGAGTTTGTCTGCTTCGGTTTTATCATGCGCTTGGTCATTGAGCAACATGTAGAGCATTGTTGGAATCGATGCTTCCACATTGGCCCATGAGCAGTTTCCAGTTATTTGGTGCGTTATTGGCAGCTTATTATAGGGTTTTAAATCTAAAATAATCGGCAAGTCACGTTGGATATATTTACGGGTCTGACGTTTATAGAGTAAATTTTTATAAAAATGTCGGGTTAAAGGCATTGGATTATTGACGCGATGAATCACAATTGGATCTGTCATTTTGTGTACACCCCGATCGCACTTGGCGAATAATTTGCCATGTTTGATAAAGGTAATCGCATGGCCTTCGAAAGAGACCGGCAGTAACAATAAATCATTCTCCACTAATTTATAGATGGTTTCTTTATTGGCTTCTACATCTTTGGAAATATGTTTGAATTCGCGTAAATGAGCAGCGTGTTTTAACGCAATAATAATGTATGCAATTGCCTGCTCATTTATTTTTATATTTCTGCCGGCATAACTTTTAGTAAAGTTTCTCAGTGATTTTTGGATGAGGGATAGGGTAAATTCTAAATAGAACCCTTCCATGTCAACTTCTAAAAATAAGCCATCAGTTGTGACGATGTCGCAATAGCCTTGCAAAGAAAAGCGATGCCCAATGAGTTTTGCGGCAATAAAATCTTTGGTAAAGGTTAAATCAGCGCCATGTTTGGCTAAAAGCATTGCTAAAGGTTTGTCTTTTCTCAGCAAGGGGTAAAATAAAATAGGTTGGCCTGATGCGCTATAGGCATTCGGGTTGGCTTTAAATTTCAGTAATAGCTCAGTAATAGCATAATTGCCCATATCAACGGCCCAATGGAGAGCGGTTTGACCAGAGCTATCTAAAATATCAACGCGAGCATGTCGTTCGAGTAACAAGAAGACGATATCAAAGTTTTGAATAACAACGGCATGGATAAGCGGGGTATAACCATACTCATCAATAACATTGGGAGACTCGCCACTATCAAGGCGTGCTAGCACGCCTTGATACGTTCCTTGTAAAATTTCCTTGGACAGTGACATTCGTAAATTTAGGTTTTACTAAATTTTAGGTGTATCAACACCACGTTTTGGCGTGGCTCGCATTGCCATACGCATTTTGTAATCATTTTTAAGTTGATTTTTCAATGCATTTACTGCAGTTTTATAAGCAGGCATGAATTCTGCAGGTTCGTTCGATTCTGCTATGGTTTTTCTTGCAGCGCTAACGGTTGCAGCGGCAATGTCCATGTCTTTAGCCCAGCTAGGTGTTATTCTAGCTTGATTTGTATTTTCATTTGTCGGTACATTTTCGTTGGGAAGACTCATGTCAACACGAGCAGAAAGTTCTTTCTTACGATATCCGTGCGCAGCACTTAGATTCTCTCTGAAATGGTCATCAATATTTTTTATTCCATCAGTTTCAAGTTCGCCAATGACACTCAAAACAAATTTTTGATCCACATTCGTAAGGCCTTGGCCTTTTCTTTCAGCATTTAATTTTTGTTCGAGAGCCTCAACACCAAATTTCTTTTCGAACTCATAACTTGCTTCGAATTCTTTCCAGCTAGTATCGATTTGGTCAATTTGGGCCTGGGTTAATTGTAGTGCCATGTTGTCCTCCGGCGATTTATCTTGCTCCTCCCCTTTAATCTAAAAAACAGCCTAGGGGAGTTAAAATTCAAACTTATAATAATATACCATGTATGGGGTCAATTTAACATGTTTTCAACACCAGTTCGTTGCTAAAATATGCCCGTTTATCCGAATGGTAAATAATAAAGTTATTATTAATCAATCTACTTAGGGAAATAATGGGGTGTTAATCCAATATTTCAAGTCTAGGCATTTGTTCTGAGCACTGTAAGTATAAACAATTGCCCTGGGTTTCTATAAATAGTTGCTCCGATTGCGTTTTATTTCGAACAGAATTGAAGCTAAGCGGATTAAGCTTTGCGTGCTCTAACTCCCATTTTAGCCCTTTGGAGCTCACAATCGCTTCAGATATTGGGATTAATGAGGTTGTTTGGTTTATTTGCGTGTGGATACAACATTTTGGTGGAAGCATAAAACCCCATTGTTTTTGATTTTCAAAACTGTGTAGTAACGTAAGTGGCACAATGGTGCTATAGCGAGCAAACAGAGAGAGGTTTGATAGGGTATGGTCCATAGCCTTACCCAACAAGCCCAAACAAAGCACTGTCCCAAGATTGTGTTGTACTACGTAATCAAGTGCTTTCTCAAAGTCGGTTTTATTTTGATCGGGAGTATGCACAATCGTACTCTTCGGGAAAGCGGCTTGAATTTGTCTTATGTTTGCATATTGGATTACGAGGGTATCTAGATCACCTAGGATAATATCCGGCGTTATTTTATAACGTTGTACTACTGTAGCGGCCCCATCAAGACAAAGCAAAGTTTGGTGCGTCGCAATATTTGAAGGTATATCTGGGGGTGACATATCACCGCCAGCAATAATTAATGTTTGGAATGGTGTCATCTTTATCAGTTTGTATCGAAGAAATAGAGCAAAAGTATATCATTTAGCTATTTACATTGCATATAGGTTCGGTAACCTACTATATTAGGTATGTGATATTGTTTTAATTTTTAGAGGATACTCTCATGAAAAAATGGTTTTTAGCAGTAATATTTTCATCTCTGGCTTTAGCTGGTTGTAAGGACGGTAAAGAGGGAGAAGAAGATAAAGGCACAGGTACAGCGGTTGAAGAGCAAACTGTTAAGCAAGATGGAGATGCATCCAGCGAAACAAAACCTGCGGATACATCTGAATCTAAACCTGACACAGGAGCAAGCATTAATACAGACTTAGGTGAGCGTCTTGCAATGGCTGATGAAGCTGTCGACGTTGATATGAGTGCTGAAACAGAAGAAGCCAACGCTATGGCTGATAGTATGAAAGGCCAGGAAGGTAATGATTCTGTTGCAACCGAAGAAGCCCAAGGTGTTAATTCAGACGCTGAAGAAGAAGAAGATAAAACTGACGCAGAAGATGTAGAAGAAGATGCATCTGAAGATGAAGCGGAAGAAGAGGAAGAAAATGGAGACTTATAACAGCTGGTTGTAATGGCAGCTAAAACTAAAGCCCGCGTAAGCGGGTTTTTTTATGCTTAAAATATTTCAATTCTCTTAGAGGGTCGGGTAAGCTAAGGGTTGATGGAAATTAATTGTTAGTTTCAAGACTAGTTTGGAGATTCATAATGAAAAAAGTACTGTTAGTCGCCTTGATGTCAACTTTGCTGGCAACGGCTTGCGGAGAGAGTGAAGAAAAAATTGTTGATGACGAGCAAATAGGGGCTACGGGATATGCCGAAGAAATAACAAACATGAGTGATGTCGAGTTAAATTCAACCTCAGAAGACACAAAAGAGCAATCTGAAGGCGAGAAAGCGGCAGATAGCGCGTCAGATATGGTTGGTACGATGCAAAACACATTAGATAGCATGTCAGATACCGTTGTTGATACTGTAGACTCTGTTAAGAAGGGCGCAACTGAAACCATGGATGACATTGGAACGAATGTGCAGCGTGGTGCAGAAGAAACTAAAAAAGATATATCACAAGCATTGGACGACGCAACTACTGAGGCGAGTGATATGGCTGAAGAGATGAAGAGAGAATCTTCAGATGCTGCTGTTAATAAAAATGAAGAAGATGATGACGACGACAGCGATGACAGCGACAATGATGACGACGACAGTGATGACGATGATGACGACGACGACGAGGATACAGAAGAAGATTAACCTGAAATTTGGCAGTCGAGCTTGACTGTAAGTGAAACCTAGTAAATTAAGGTTTGGTTATGTTGTCACGAATACCCGTTTTTAAATTTTATATTATTTTTCTGATAAATATATATATTTTTGGCGGGTATTCTTATGCAGGGGTAAAAAAATCAGAGTATAACGTTGCAACATTTGCAGGCGGGTGTTTTTGGTGTTTGCAGCCCCCATACGACAAAACAGAAGGGGTCGTCAAAACAGTTGTTGGGTATGCAGGCGGTATTGAAAAAAATGCAAGCTATGAACAAGTCTCTAGTGGTTTAACTCGTCATGTTGAGGCGATTCAAATAACTTACGATCCAAGTATTGTAAGCTATGGGGCTTTGATATCACTATTTTGGCGAAATATTGACCCTTTTGATAACAAAGGGCAATTTTGTGATAAAGGTAACCAGTATAAATCTGTTATTTATTATCATGATAATAAGCAACGGGAGGTTGCCGAACAAACAAAACAAAAAATTGAACTAGATAAACAAAATGTTAGCACATCTCTCAGAGAATATACGACATTTTATCCCGCTGAAGATTACCACCAGTCTTATTACAAAAAAAATCCCATCCGCTATAAGCTTTATCGATACAGTTGCGGCAGAGATAAGCGGTTAGAAGCGATCTGGGGGCGTTAGAATTTTGGTTAACTTCCATTTTGCAATGATTTTTTGTTGTTTGCTTTATCTTCAGTCACTTCCAGGTACCAATCTAAGGCATTAATAATTATCTTAAAGATGACAAAGCTAAATAGCTTCCAAAGAAGAACTGATGAGAAAAATATAACCCCTACCGCAATTGTGATAACAATTAGTATTAAGGTAATCCATTTGGTTAAAATGGACTGCATCAAAAACCTTCTCCATAGGCGCTTTAACACGCGTAGAATTTTTTTTCCTTGTTTTGATGAAGGGGCCGTTTTTTCTGCTTGAGCATCAAGCTCCAGGTCTGTATCTTTGTTACTCATTTAACATGTTCCAAAATTATTGACTATTCACTTTAAGCAGTCACCTTAGTACACCTAACGATTTCATTCAATAAAATTAACTTTATTGAAATATTTTGGGTTATTATTTTTAAGTTAAATAGTGGAGCTTATTGATTCTTAATTATTTTAGTTTTTCAGCTTAATATGGGTTTCCATATTAATTTCTTTAATTCGCTATCATTTAAGTTTTTTAGTTACGTTCTAAATTTTTAGCAAAGAAAAATATAAAAACAAACGGTATAATACCACATAAGATAAAATTAGAATTTAGTTGGAGGCCTTGTGTTTAAAATATTTAAATGGCTGCTTATTTATTGCCTATTTTTTGGTGGAATTGGTTTTGCTGTGAGTTCAATTTTCTCCCAATTCCCTGTGTTGGATAGTGGTGCCAAAGGTTATGTCATGGCTTTAAAAGAGAGAAGGCTGAACAAAGCCTATGGGTACATGTCAGAAGATTTCCGGAAAAAGGTTACTTATAATGATTTTATTCAAGGGCTTAAGGATTCTAGCTTGTACTATGCAACTAAGTGGGAGAAAAAAGATACTTATTTTAACGATGATAAGACCAAAGGCGTTGCTATTGGTTTTATTACGATTAAACAAGGTGAGAAGATGAAAAGGATACCTGTGGAAATTCGTTTTATTCACGCACCAGAACAAGGGGTGGGCTCTAGCAAGAGCTGGTATGTTCAGAGCATTACAGAAATAGAAGGCGGTATGCCTTAAATATGTGGTGTGCCTGCTTTATCTTTTCTTTTTAGGCGGCGACCATAGGTTGGCAGCCGTCTAAAAAATGCGTTTGATGAATTCTTTCCATGATGACATATTCCCAGTTAAATGCAGCCCCAGCCGACTGTATCAGCTAGGTAACTGTTCGTATGTATTTAACGGGGTTTTGAGGCTTTGATTCTGCCTGGTTTTGTGCCTTTTTTGTCAGGACGGGTTTTGGTGTCAATGGTTTGTGACTCTTCAGAATAGCTGCTTGAGGGTATACCCATTCCAGACTTTAATTTGCGAGCGCTGGTCTCTTTTAATGGGTTTAGGCAAGCATGATTCATCCACTGTAACCATTCAACCAGGTTCAGTTTGGCTAGGAATCTAAACAAAAAGCCTTTTAAGTTTCCGACGGCTTGTTCTAATGCTTCTAAGTCTTTGGTTGACTTATTATATTTTGAACTTTTCATACAGTTGGCCAATGGAATATCTTCTGCCAGCCTATCCAAAGAAGCTTGCTCGTTTAGAATGCGCTGTGGTGTGGTTGCTTTATTGTTATTTTCGACTGCCATTTGGGTTCTCCGATACTTCACTTTGGCATAGTCTATCGCTTTTTGGGGCAAAATGAGAAGCAAAGAAGTGGGTTAGTCGATGAAAATAGTTTAAAATAGGATAAACGGCACAACTTTGAATTTTAACTGACATATTTGAGGTAAAATGAATATTAAGAAGTTCTTGCAAGAGCGCTTTACGGAATGCTTTTTAGCAACTTACCCGCAATTAGCAGAAGCAGATTTTATTGCGGAAGTCACGAATAGCACAAACCCAAAGTTTGGCCACTACCAATGTAACAGCGCGATGAAACTTGCTAAACTACTTAAAAAATCTCCCCAGCAAATCGCGTTGGCTTTGGTTGAGCAGGCTAAAGTGGATTTGTCTGATGTCTTGTTAGCTTGCGATATAGCGGGCCCAGGCTTTATCAATATTAGCTTAAGTCCTGAATTTTTAGCGTCGTTATGCGCTAAGATGAACGCAGACAAGATGCTAGGTATATCTGCGAAAAAGCCTAAAAAAATTGTTATTGATTTTTCCTCTCCCAACACGGCAAAAGAAATGCATGTAGGACACTTGCGCTCAACGATTATTGGCGAAACCATTGCGCGGGTCTTAACTTTTTTAGGGCATGATGTTCTACGCTTAAACCATGTAGGCGATTGGGGAACCGCTTTTGGTATGCTCATTACATACATCAAGCAATATGCGCCTGAAATTTTGACGGCGGGTGAGCAAGAGCAGGTTGAAGTCTCTGCGTTAGTGACCTGTTATAAAGCCGCGAAAAAATTATTTGATGAAGATAGTGATTTTAAAAAAGCCTCCCAGCTTGAGGTTGTTGCCTTACAGGGTGGCAATCCAAAAACCTTAAAAATATGGGAAACTATCTGCGAGATATCTCGAAACAGCTATCAGGAAATATACGATATTTTAGATATTGATTTGATTGAACGAGGCGAGTCTTTTTATAACCCGTTTCTCGAAGGGGTTGTCTCTGAGTTAGAGCAAAATAAGTTTGTTGAAGTGTCTGATGGCGCAAAATGTTTGTTTTTAGAGGGCTTTGCCAACCGAGAGGGCGACCCCTTGCCGTTTATTTTACAAAAATCAGATGGTGGCTATAATTATTCCACTACAGATATGGCCGCTATAAAACATAGAATCGAAGATGAAAAAGCAGATTGGTTAATATACGTGACAGATGCGGGGCAAGCAACGCATTTTGCAATGCTGTTTAAAGCCGCAGAAAAAGTGGGCTGGTTAGACCGTGCAAAAGTGCGAGTCGATCATGTTCCCTTTGGTTTAGTCTTAGGGCCTGACGGGAAAAAATATAAAACCCGATCAGGTGAAACAGAAAAATTGATTGACCTGATTAATACGGCTGTAGAGAAAGCGGAAGTATTATTGTTGGCTAAAGACTCAGAGAAACATAAAGACTTATCAAAATCACAGATGCACAATATTGCGCAGACTTTAGGCGTTAATGCGATTAAATATGCCGATTTATCGAATAATCGTTGTCATGATTATCAATTTAGTTACGATCGTATGTTGCAATTTGAAGGCAATACAGCCGCTTTTTTAATGTATAGCTTTGTTCGGATTCATGGAATAAAGCGTCAATTAGAGGAGAAGGATATTGTCATCTCACGAGCCGATATTAAGCTTGAGCATGTAAATGAAATCACCTTGGGTTTGCATTTATGTCAATTCGAAGAAGCATTAGAGTCTATTACGCAAGACCTGATGCCACATAGATTATGCGAATATCTTTATGAATTGGCTGATAAGTTTAATGCCTTTTTTAGAGATTGTCGGGTCATAGGCGTACCGGAGCAGAATCAAAGAGTAGCACTATGCGAACTGGCGGAACAAGTTTTACAGCAAGGCTTGTACTTACTCGGTTTAAGTACGGTTGATAGGATGTAGCGCTGTTACACGCTTTAAGGCAGCCTGGATTAGGCTGCCATATTTCAATTTGACCATTCCTACCTAATATTGATTGGCTAAAACTTTTGTGCTGTATCTTATTGTTTTTCATACATTTTAAAATCATCTCATTTTTTTTGATAGATTGTAGAACTATTCGCAACTTCTGTAGTCCAACTAATTAATTATAAACGATTTGAGGTTACCTCTAATGATGATGACAGATTTTTCTACAGTCATAGATAAAATTGATGCTTGCCAGTCTAAGGGCAAAACGTATCAAAGCTTTTCAGATGCAAAACAGGCGTTGGAATCTTTGCAAAAATATCAGGAAATTTTTTCTGTCGCACTGCTGGGACCTGATCATCTGCTTAGACTTCAAGCGATTAATGATGCACTTGATCGTTGGCTAGAGTTGCAAGAATCGCCTTTAGAAGTTCCTGATGATGAACAGCCAAAAGTTGGGGAGAGGATAGCGGCGAGGCAGAAGCAAATTTGGGGGGCTGGTGTCAATCGTCCTCAGTTAAGCACAGAAGCTTTGCAGCAAAACCAGAAACTGGTGTTACAAGGCGAAGCTGAAGGCATTAACAGGCAAGCCAAAGAATTAAAAGCCTCATTTTCAAATAACCCAGAATTTAGGCGCGGCCTAAGAGCCAAGTTGGCTGAAAGCTTACAAGCTGCCATTGAGCATGTTGATGGAGCAGAGATTGACGAAAAGCAAAGGCTTGTTATCCAGGCCAAGAGACTGATAGAAACATGTAGAGAAGTAAGTCAGGACTTAGTAGATGCTGCAGCACTAGTTAGCATGGCTGCAGATGAAACAGTGAGGGACTTTGAGGAGACTGAAACAGATTCTTGGTCTTTTGATGTGGAGCAACTTGATGGTGGAAAGAAACAGGAATATGAAGCTTTATGTTTGACGAAAGATACAATGCAGGCGTTACATATTGAAGAGATACAATCTAAGAAAAGTTTTATAAGTATACTCAGAGTTGAAGAAAGAAAATTGGATCAAATCTTAGAGCAGATCCTGAGTGCGAGTGCAAGTAGCTCACCCAAAACGCCACATTCGGGGCAGTCACTATCAAGTGCAGTAGAAGATAATCTGACAAAAAGAAGGCAGGCTATGCTTGGAAAAAAGGTTGGCGAGGGCAAAGAAAATGCTGGTCCAAATGTGGGTAAATTGGATCAAAGCGCAGTTTCAAAACTTCAGAAGTTGATGGGAGATAGGCAACATAGAACAGCATCATCAACTACTCAAACGGGTGGTGAAGCATCGCCACAACCGGCACAAGCTGCAAACGTACCACCACCATTACCTCCTAGACCTGGAGATGAGCAGGGCACAGGATCTCCACCACCACCACCTCCTCAGCTAGCTGGAGGTTTTCCACCACCGCCAGAGGCTGGTAATTTACCACCACCACCTCCTCAGCTAGCTGGAGGTTTTCCACCACCGCCAGAGGCTGGTAATTTACCACCACCACCAGAAGCTGGTAACTTTATACCACCGCCGTCAGCTGGAGAGTTGCCACCACCTCCAACGGCGGAGGAATTAGAGGGCATGAAGGCAACTATGCCACCACCAATACCACCTAGAGACGACCTGAACAAAGGAGCCCGACAGCCATTACCTCCTAGAGACCACGCGCCACCAATACCACCCAGAGACCCCCTGGATGCTCAAGGCACACAGCCATTGCTTCTTAGTAGTAAGAAACCACAAGCTACAACACAGCCAATGGTCGATGAGGCTGTTTTAGAAAAACTAAGCTTTGAAACGCTTGCATTAAAATCTAAATTAGAAATGGCTATTAAAAATGTGCTTATTGCCGAGCAGTCGATGGCTTCAGCTCAAGGAATGGCTGCAATGGGGGTTCCAATACCGGATAATGTTGTGAAGACCCTTGAACAAGCCAAAATAATGGAGAAACAATATCTAGCTGAACTAGCCCAAGCAAGAGAGGCCGAGCACAAATACTCTACATCACCACCCCAAATTGGAGGGGGGGTACAGCTAAATGTTCAGAAAAGTGCCAGTCTAGCACCACCTCAGGGCAGTAGGCCATTACCAACCCCTCCTCAAGCTCAAGGTGGCGGAGCGGGTTTACCACCACCTCCCCAAGCTCAAGGCGGTGGAGCTGGTTTACCACCACCTCCTCAAGCTCAAGGTGGCGGAGTTAATTTACCACCACCTGTAGATCATGAAGCTCAGGCTAAATTAGCTCAAGTGCAGAAAGCGGAAGCGGATGCAGCCCTCAAAAAAGCGCAGATCGCGCTTGCACAAGCGGAACAGCAAATGGCATCAGCTCAAGGAATGGCTGCAATGGGGGTTCCAATACCGAGTGAAGTTGTAACAGGCCTTGAAAGGGCTCAGCAGGATAAAGATTTAGCTGAAGCCAATGTGGTCGCTCTCCAAGATCAGTCGGCTGCAAGTAGGACAAAGAACAGATTCTAACGAATGTTATTTATAATCAAATTTTTTCGAAAGCCTCTTTATTGAGGCTTTTTTTTGCACATCAAATGAGCGCGTCATTTGAACTTTTTGGGGTTGTTTGAGTCCAAAGTCATTAACACATACAAAATACTTTGGTGCATATACAATGAGTTTTACATTTGACGCTATTGGCGACGGAAATTGTTTTTATTATTCAATTGCAGTGAGATTAGCGGTTGATTACTTGAATAATACCTTACCTGACGACATTAATACCGGCGAGCAACTAACAGGTATGTTTCGAGAAATAGATAAATTTACGTCGGAGCTAAAAATTGGCGAAAAGCTTGATTCGGATATTCCTGCAACAACAAATGATATTTTTCAAAATATTTTAGATTATTGTGAAATAGAGGAAGGTAGGTTTGACTGGGTTAAATATCAACTCATTATGGGGCGTGCCGCTCGTGAGTATATTACAGGACAAATTGAAAATAATCCTGTCATTAAACAATATGTCATTAATTATTTAACCCAGCATCTCATTGGCACGTTAGATATGTCTACTGTTGACGATATGGTTTACTCTGATTTTTTTCTGGGAATGCCAGAGATTCAATTTAAATTAAGACAATCCGTAATGGATGTTGGTAAAGATCTAGATTTACGCAAAGATGAGTTACAAGACTGGTTCGCGGATGAAGGATTTAATATTTGGTTAAGAGGTCAAAATGGTATAAGCCTTGATAAAGTTTATGCTGGAGAAATTGAGCTTAAAGCTTTTGTCCATTTATTTCGGATAGAATCGCAATTTAAAATGCCTGGAGACACACTAGGTGTTAATCAATTAGTAAGTGGCCTTGGTGAAACGATTCCTATCAGAATGGGCTCAGCACAATCTGAAGTATATACTTCTGCAACTACTTATAGCCTAGAATTTACAGGAGCGCACTGGAAAGTTTATCTACCTGAAGACGAGACGGGTATTAATAAAAAAATTCATGCGGATTATACTCCATTACGAGCGGCTTATCTTTATGGACGCTACGTTGATAAGACCATGAGCGCAAGGGGTATCCAGAAAGAGAGAAAAGATAGTGCAGATATCGGAAGTGTGGGGAAAGAAGGAGGTTTAGTAGCATCAGATGGTTTAGTACTACCACCTCCTCCGGATCCGTTAACACCAGAAGAACAGGCTGAATTAGCTAAGATCTCGATATCGCAATTCGCCGATTTACCGCCACCGCCTTCTGGTAAAGCTTCAACCTCTGTATTGGCTGGCAGTGAATTAGAATTACAAAGTGCTAGATCTAGAGTAGAAAGATTAGCCAAGGGGGTTGTTACGGTTAAACAGGAAATGGCAGAGGCTCAAGGGATGGCTGCTATGGGGGTTCCTATTCCAGATATTTTATCTAAAAGATTTGAACAGGCTCAGGTGGAATTAAAAGCGGCTCAAGCTGATTTGTTTGATGCCGAACGCAAATTTTCAACACAACCACACCAAGGTGAAAGAGGCTTACCACCATCTGTGCAGAACAAAGATAGTTTAGCACCACCAGTTGACAATATGCCCCCACCTGTTCAAAACCAAGAGCTCTTACCAGCAAAAAATGAGAATATGCCTCTATCTGTAGAAAATAAAAACAACTTACCGCCAAAAGTTGATAATAAGCCTCCACCTGTTCAGAAAAGTGGCGGTTTAACATCTCCACCTCAAGTAGGTCCACCTAAATCCCACGCAGATGTATATGCCGCTCTCCAGGAAGCTCACAAAGAACTCGCTGAGGCTAAACAGCAAATGGCGTCAGCTGAAGGAATGGCTGCTATGGGCGTTCCAATCCCAGTTCAAGTTGTCATAGAACTTGAAAGATCTCAAGCTAAAGTAGATGCTTGCCAACATGAAGTCTCAAATGTAACAGGCGAAAACCGTAGGATCAAACCAAAATAGATTGAACGATTAGCGTTTATTGGAAGGCGTTCCAGGCATATCTTCTTGATTGGTGAGATCTGTATGGGTTGAGGGTAATGTGGGGATTGAGGGGGGTAGTATGTAAATATTTTTATAAAGCCAAGACATGATTGTCGATGGCTTAGAGATTTGAATAGTCTCTATACGCTCTTCTTCTAGAGCAGAAGTGTACGCTTGTTGTTCTTCATCTTCATTATTATCTTTTTTCGCTTCTGCTTCATTTTCAATTTCATCATCATCTGATTCAGGATAATTAAAATTAGGTTCCATTTGAGACAAAACATCAAATACATCTGCTGCGGTATCTTTGGCTTTGACAAAGAAATCTTTAATATAGATTAAAGGACTGATTAGTTTTTTGCCAGCACTTTGCACTGTTTCAGCCTGTCTGGCAACAACATTAAGTTTCTGTGCTGTAAAATGAACAAGCCAAGCCCCTAAGAGTAAACCTAATGGGCCTGCCACAAAAAAACCAACACTTGCGCCCAGTAAATGCAATTGTTTGTCTTTTAAAAAAGTATCACAATGTTCTGGGTACATAGCGTATCCTATGACACCTGCCAAAGTAGTACAAAAATATAAAAAGGTGATAAATGCAGGGCCCATGGTCAGAGCAAGCGCAATGACAATGGCACCTATCAATGCAATCGCAGCAGATTTCATATCACGATGCATGGAAGCAATATCTATTTGAATGGTTTCTTTTTTTTCTTCTTGATACATGAAAGGTAAAAACGCGGATGATAATATTTATTTGTTGTACAGCATAAATTTACTCCGCACAACACAAACTGACCAGAGGCACATATTTCTGATGAATGGCTATTGACAAAATTTTTAGCTTAATTTGCGAACCCTAATTGTATTAGGGATGTTTTCTAACTCTAGTATAAGCTCATCTGCAACCGCATGATTAATATCTGTAATGACGTAGCCAATTTGTTCATTGGTTTTTAAGAACTGACCTTCAATATTATTTTTAAAGTTTGCCAGTATGTTATTAATCTTGGCTAACACGCCCGGGGTATTGTTATGAATATGTAGAATCCGTTGGTTCGCTTTTAAGGCAGGGAGGTCAATCTGAGGAAAATTAACACTGCTGGTGGAGGCGCCAAAATGGCTATAGTGATGCAAGTTTTTAGAAACAAATTCCCCGATGTGTTTTTGCGCTTCTTCTGTGCTGCCACCAATATGGGGGGTAAGAAACACATTATCTAATTTGGCTAATGGGGACTCAAACTCACCAGGCGAAAGATGCGGTTCATTATGATAGACGTCCAGACCAGCCCCTTTGAGATGCTTGCTTTTTAACGCGGTAATCAGTGCATCTTCATCTACCACAGAACCGCGGCTCAAATTTAAAAATACAGAGCCAGGTTTCATGATATTAAATTCTTTTTGTCCAATAAGATTAAAATTATCTTTTCGACCATCAACATGAATGCTCACTATATCTGCATGTGTGAGCACCTCATTCATGCTTTTTAAAGGTTGACTATTGCCAAGGGGTAGCTTTTCTGTCACATCATAATAGATGACTTGCATGCCCAATGCTTCAGCTAGGATACTCAATTGGGAGCCGATATTGCCATAGCCGATAATGCCTAATATTTTTCCACGGATCTCATTTGCCTGTTTCGCAGATTTATCCCATATGCCTTGTGACATCTTTTGTTGGCTCAAAGCGGCTCGCCGCATGAGTAAAATCATTTCTGCTAGCGTGAGTTCCACAACACTTCGTGTGTTACTAAAGGGGGCATTAAAGACAGCAACACCTTGTTGTTGGCAACGGCTAATAGAAATTTGGTTGGTTCCAATGCAAAATGCGCCTATAGCCTCTAGCTTTGTTGCCTGCGCAAGAATTTTTTCGCTGACCTGTGTTTTTGAGCGTATGCCTAAAATATGAATATCTTTAATTTTGTTGAGTAGTAAATCTTCATCTAAGGCCTTAGGGCAAGTTTCAACCTGATAGCCTTCGGATTGAAAATATTGAACAACACTGGGATGTATATTCTCCAGTAGCAAAACTTTTTTACTTTGTGAGGTTGGCTTATAGTCTATATTCAATAATAAAAATAAGCCGTTTAGATCTTTTAAGACAGCATCAGCCTGCTGTATGACGGATTCTCTTTCTACATTTTCAGCGTATGCAAAGAATGTTTTGACTAAGCCTGCTTCTTTGATTTCATAATCATTATAACCATCACCAATCACAATAGTTTGCTCAGGCGGCAGTGCTAATTGGTGCATGAGCTTTACTTTGCCTTGATCTTGTGACAATGGATTATGTGGATCGATTCCGGTGACTTGACCTTCATAATCAAAAGAAAACTTGTTAGCAAAAACATGATGAGTGGGTATATGAAAATCACGGGCTATCGGTAAAATCAATTCAAGAAAACCACCAGAGATAATATAAATTTGCTTTTGGTATTTTTTAAAGAATGCGCGGTGACTTTGTATAGAAGTACTAATTTGATTTTTGAGGTACGCTTGTGCTTCTTGAATGTGAGATTTATTTAGGGGGAGCAACTTAATACGTTGTTGAAGCGACTCTGCAAAAGAATATTGGCCCGCCATTGTCTGCTCAGTCAAATGGTCAATATCCTTTATAATATCGATTTTTTTAGGGTGATCGGCTAAAGCAATTTCCGCTAAAATGTTGAGACTTTCAACTTTGATGAAAGTAGAATCGAAATCAAAAATAAAAAATTTGTTTTTCATAAAGCTTGGTATAATATTTCTGCAAAACTGTAGTGTATTGTAACAAGCGTATACACGCAATTGAAGAATAACCAAATAGGATGATAAATAAAATGGTTAAGCAACTTAAATCTATAATTCTGTTTATTTTTACCGCATTTATGTCTGTTTCACTCAGCGCATCGGAAGTGACATCTCATTCTGTTGATGTTGCAATGCAGCCATTAAAACAAGAGTGGGCTGAAATTAAGTACGTTGTTTCGGACAAACAAAAAGTAAGCCAACTAGAAAGCTTGATCAAAAAAGTGGATGTCGTTGCTTCAAAGCATCCCTCAGAAGCTCAGCCAGTAGTATGGCGAGGAACAATGATGAGTACAATGGCTTCTTTAAAAAGTGGCTTTTCAGCATTGAGCTCAGCCAAAAAAGCGAAAAAAGATTTAGAAATGGCCTTAGCACGTAATGCGAGTGCAGAAAAAGGCTATGCGCATGTTATTTTAGGTGCCTTGTATTCTAAAGTGCCTGGTAAGCCTATAGGTTTTGGTAGCAAAGAGAAAGCAAAACGTCACTTTTTAACTGCTTTGCAAATGGATCCCGATGGCTTAGATGCTAATTTCTTTTACGGTGAATTTTTGCTTTCGCAAGGTGACTTCGCCTCCGCTAAAAAATATTTGGAAGTCGCGCAAAAATCCCCAGTCAATGCTGAAAATAAAGTATTGGATAAAGGCCGTCGCCAAGAAATTGCAAAAGCTATTGAAACGGTTAATCAAAAGTTAGCATAATATACGGTTGATATTATTGTTAATTTATTTATATTGGACGCCTATTATTCATGAGATAATGGGCGTTTTTCTTTAGTAGTATTATAATGGCTATAAATAAAAAACAGCGTATTTTAGATTCTGCGAAAACTATTTTTCTAAAGAAAGGTTATAGTGGATCCAGTATATCTGAAATAGCGAAAGAAGCAGGCGCAGCAAAAAGCTTAGTATTTCATCATTTTCCCAATAAAGAAGCTTTATGGCGTGCGGTAAAAGAGACATTGCTGAGTCAAGTTAATGAAAGTGATTTTACCCCGATTAGAGAAAGCACTTCTGTACAAGCTTTGATAGACACCATTGTGGCTTGCCGTTACCATGCCTATGTTGACAATCCAGATTTAGCGACACTGTTGGGTTGGCAGCAACTTGAGAGCAGCCCAGAGCCACTTCTGGGTATCGACAAGTATCAGCCTGATGATTGGGAAGAGGCAATTGTTGATTTGCAAGCAAAAGGCTTAATGACGAGCGAGTATAGTGCCGATATTATTTGTTCGATGATTTATGGTGCGGTATCAAATGTATTTTTTGATAAAAAAAGAAAGCTATATAATAACAATCAAAAACTTGAAGCTTATAAAGCGTGTGTGACAACAAGTCTTGTTAAAGCGTTATCATTAAAATAAGCTTAATAAATTATTTATCTATTACCATTCAAAGGGGCGGCCAAAGTAAGTCAAGGCCCATAATACAAGCAGATAAAAGCTGATCAGAGCATGCAGGCCGGCTAAAGTTCTGACGCGGCCTTGTCCTGTCAACTTGTAATCTCTACGTTGCATTCGTTGGATCCAATTGGCCACGTTAAAGTCATCCCAGCCAATTCTAAAGGCCGATAGCGTGCTAAAATACAAAGCGCTTTGCCATTGCTGCCATTCGTATTGCAACCGACTTTTCCAAGTCCATTCGTAATACAGTGGCGCGGTCCAATTTCTATAGGTATTTAATTTGCTTAACGGCATAGAAACCAAATCTTGTTTATGTTTATTTTTGGGCATCCATGAAATAAGTACTTTAAACTTGTTACGGCTTCTGGTGAGCGCAAAGCGATAAGGCGTTGCCATCAAGATAATTAAAATGAAAAATATTAGTAGAGGGCGCGACGGGCTTTGCCCATAGTCAGAGCTGAGGTAAAATAAAACATAACTAAACATGGCTTTGATTTTTTCTGTGCCTGAAGAGGCTAATGCGTGATGCATCTGTTCTGTTTTCACCATGGATGTCACAAGCCGCTCCATGGAGCGCATTCCCAAATTTTGATAAGCATTTTTTAAGGCGGTTAAAGGGACACCTTTTAGGGTATCATCATAAAATTGCACTGTATTGAAATTTTGGGTTGTGGCAATGGATGCGATGAGTGGCAGTCCTACTAAATTTGGACGGTAAATGCTTTGTGCCATATTCGCATACATAAAATCTGTTCGGTCTAGTATTGCGTGACTAAAGTCTACGGATGATAAATTCGCCCTCAGAAAAGACACGTTATCAAGCCTAGCATGCTCAAAAGTACTTTGTTGTGCGTCTGCTTCAGTTAAATCTGCATTTTTTAAATTCGCATAGGAGAAATTTGCGCCTTTCATTTCATTTAATCGCAAATCGCTGTTGGTTAAATTGGCATGTGAAAATATGCTTTGCTCAAGATTAGATAATTGAATAGTCGCGTGAGATAAATCAGTATGGCTCAGGTTTGTATTTTTCAATAGAATGCTTTTCATTGTGACATCTTGCAATGTGCTATTACTGAAGTTTGCGTATTCAAGGTTAGATTTTAAAAAAATTGAATGATTAAAGTTGCTCCAACGCGCATAGGCATATCGTAAATTACTTTCTATGAATACCGAACGTTTAAAAGAGGTCTCAGTTAAATCCGCATAGGATAGATTGGTAAAGCGTAGTGAGGCGCCATCAAAATTAAAACCAGAGAGATCTTGGTTTGATAATATTAGGTTATCTAAATTGGCTTGACACAAATTAATGGGCTGATGCGGATGATTTTCTTTTAAGAGCTGATCAAGGCTTTCTTGTGATAGCTGTTTTTTTGCATAGGGTCCGTCACAGACAGCCGTTATATCTTCTGTGGCATAACTATTCCCTATTAAAAAATAGGAAAATATTATTGCAACAACAGAAATTAAAAATTTGTTTTTCATATGCTTTACTAGTTTGAGCAAAATCCTAGTGTATTGTAATGGGACTATACACGCAATAATATTGGGAAAATTTACTGTTATTGCAGTAAAAATATTAAATTTTGCTGTTTATGGCCTAAAATAGAAGATAATATGCATATTATTCCTGCTATAGCAGTAATATATGCCTATCACCTTGAAGTATTGACTATAATGAGCCATAATTACTGTTATAACAGTAAATATAAGGCATTAAAATGAGCGCTGAAATAGATTTTTATAATTTATTGGCTGAGACAGTCCTAAAACACAGGAAACAAGCAGGATTAAGCCAAAAAGGGCTTGCAGATTATGCAGGGGTTGGGAAAACAGCTGTTTACGATATTGAGCATTCAAAACAAGGCGTACAAATAAATACTTTGTTAAAGGTCCTTACTGTGCTAAATATTCAATTAGTGTTGCAAACTCCAGTACAAATGCCAGAGGCATAAGATGAAAAAAGCTTTTGTATATAACTTTAATCAGCTGGCAGGTATTTTGGTGCAATTAGAAACCAGGCGTTATACTTTTGAGTATATTGATGATTATCAAGGCATGCCAATTTCACTAACCATGCCCGTAGCTCAGAAAAAGTTTGAGTACGCTAATTTTCCACCCTTTTTTGATGGCTTGTTGCCGGAAGGTGGGTTACTTGAAGCATTATTAAAACAAAGAAAATTAGATAGACAAGATTACTTTGAGCAGCTAGTCGCCGTAGGGCAGGATTTAGTAGGTTCTGTCACTGTGAGGCGTGCTAATGACTAAGCGTTGCCCCATTACATATCAGCCAATAGCCGATTCACAACAATATAGTGTAGAGGGCTTAAAATTATTGTCGCCCCGACTAACGACATTACAACCTTTGAGTTTATCCGCAAAGGCCCTAAGGCAAGAAGCCTTGAAGCGGGCGGATAAAATGTCAATACAAGGTGTGCAAAGCAAGTTAAGCGTACGATTAAATATCAGTAAATCGTGTTTTGAAATTGTGGATCATAGCGGCACTTTTATATTGAAGCCACAACATGAGCTATATAAACATGCTCCTGAAAATGAAGATCTCACCATGAAATGTGCAGCAGCAGCAGGTATTACTGTGCCTGTGCATGGACTAATATATTCGGAAGATGGTGGATTGTCATATTTTATAAAGCGTTTTGACAGATATAGCAAGAATAAGAAGTATGCCGTTGAAGATTTTGCACAGTTGGCTGAAAAAAAGCGAGATACAAAGTACGCTTTTTCGATGGAAAAATTAATTCCCATTATTGATCGTTACACATCATTTCCTGTATTAGAAAAGGCAAGTTTATTGCGCCGAACCTTAGTGAATTTTCTATTAGGCAATGAAGACATGCATTTGAAAAATTTTTCCCTGTTGAACAGAAACAGCAAGATCGCATTAGCGCCTGCTTACGACTTTATTAATTCTACGCTGGCTTTACATAATGCAAAAGAGGAGATTGCTTTGCCGTTGAATGGACGCAAGAATAATTTGAGACGTAAAGATTTTATAGATTACTATGCAGGGGAGAAGCTTAACTTAAATAACAAGGTAATCGATTTTCAGTTAGATGCGATTCAGCAAGCTATTCCAGTCTGGAAACATCTTATTGAGATAAGTTTTTTGCCAGATAATTTAAAACAAGATTATTTAGCATTATTGCAAGTTCGGTTAAAAATACTCAGCATATAGTGTGATGAATTAAATGAATCATGGCCCTAACCCATTGCTGGGAGAGGACCTTGATTCGCGTCTCATAAAGAAATGCTATAGCTTAAAAACTAGCGTTTTTTAGCTTTAGGTTTGGCTGCTGATTTTTCTTCAGATTTTTGTTCTTCAGAAGAAACAGACGCTTCTTCAGCATTAGCCATCGCTAGTTTTTTTGCCGACTTAATATCAACAACCTTATTAGCATCCGCCGCCGCAACATCTTTCTCTGTTGACTCAGCATTTTTGGCAGGTTTAGGTGCAGGCTTTGCCGTAGACTCACCAGTCACCATATTTCTAATACCTCTAAAAGAATTGAACACGCCTTTAGTGCATACAGCAGCGCCTATACCTAAGACTGCTTTTTCAATTGCTGATGTAGGCGAGCCAGTCATCAAATAATCTGCACCCGCTGCAGCGCCACCAAATAGTAAAGCTTCTAAAGTGCTAATTTCAACTGTAGGGCCTTTGGCGTAGGACAATATAGTCTGAGCGGTCGTTGTTTTTTCAATTGTCTTGCTATCTGTCGTAGCTTTAACGTTTAATTGTGCTTCTTCAGAGCTGGGCTTGGCCTCGGCCTTTTGTTTGCGTGTTTGTACACCTGATTTCATCATAAACCTCTTTATTTTAAGTAATATTCCAAGCAGGGGAGTTGACGTAACCCGCAAAAGCTGCCCATGGCGCATAAACTAAAGCGGCTACAGCTGCTATAGGCGCATTAGCGAGGCCTAGAGCTGCAGCAGCAACAAGCGGTGTTGTCACTATAGAAAATGTAGCGCCGTCTTTTTTGGCATGCTGATTAATATTTTGCCAAGTTTCATGATCTAAACAGCTCATGCCTCCAGTTACTTTGTGGTGTTCTGTGGATTTAAGTTCGCGCATAATGACTCCCAATAAAACAGGATTAAGATTCGGACTTAGAGTTTTACTGGATATTTATGCTCACGTCAAGAATAAAGTTAGTTTATTTAATAAATTAAAAAGTTAACTGACTTTTATGTTTTGCCACAGCATTGTTTGTATTTTTTGCCACTTCCACAAGAACAAGGATCATTGCGGCCTATTTTCACTTTGCCTTGGTGGTTATTATTGGTTAATTGTCGTCCTTGGGTATAAAACCACTTATCACCGAATTTTTTGAACTCGCTCAACTCTTCAATTTTGTGTATTTGCTCGTTTTGTTCATAAGTCGCGATAAAATGAACTGTACCAAGCTTAGGGTTTTTGATTTGGCTTTTAATGACTTCTAAATTAAGCCATTTGCTTTGTCCCATCCAGGAGCTGGTTTCATCTAGATCCGCCTTCAGTAGGGCTTTGCCTTTCATTGTATTTTTTATATAGTTAATATTTTCTAGTGCGAAAGCGGTATATCTTGAGCGCATTAAGGCTTCTGGCGTCGGGGGCAAAGCTTCACCATTAATGTACGGCTCGCAACAAGTTTTGAAGCTTTTGTTAGAGCAGCAGGGGCAGGATTTTACGGATGTTTGTTCTTGTATTTCTATCATAATTGAAAGCTATCCATAAATTGGGCATTTTTCATAATTTTTGATTCTCATTGGCTCAGAGTTCCATCCATTTTACGGATATTTTTATATTTATCAATTAGGTTATATATGGTTGGATAGATAGTCGTTAACTTAAGGAGGGCGAACAAACTTTATTTTACCTTATTTTACCTTTCCAAAATTGGATATTGGTAGAGGCAATTAATGCACCTAAACAAACTAATATGACAGCGGGAAATAGGTTTTCTCGTGGGGCCGTAAATCCAAACTGGATCAAAATATAAATAGACAGCAAGGGGGTGAAATTAGAAAGAATACACAAAAGATAATAATGTCCATTTTTAAGGCTATAGTCCCAAAATAAATAGGCAAGTCCTTGAGCTGTCAACCCTAATAAAACCATAGTCATTATTTGCTTTTGATTAGGTGGTACATATTCTTCCCCGAACATATGAAATATAAATGAGATCACACAGCCAACCCCACAGAACACACCGACCAACTCATTGGGTGCTTTAGGATATTTTATCGAGGATATAATATAAGCTGTCCAAAAGAAAAGGTACCCTATAGTCAGAAGATAGCCTTTCCAGTATTGGCATTGTGCATAGATAGACTCTGTATTGCTTAACAATAAAAATATACCCAAAAATGAAAGCATAGAGCCGAATACATGACTTGCTTTGAACTGACTTTTCAGGATAAAAGGCGCCAGAAAAATAATGAGAATAGGCCACAGATAACTAATGAGTTCAACATTTTCTGGTGGCGCGTATTCAAGAGCCAACACAAAGCAAACATTTGCCAAATAAAAACCTCCAATGCCTGCTAACCAAATGTGAAATGGCACATTGAAAATTTTATACCAAGTATTATGTATTGATAATCTAATAGCAGATAAACTAAAGCTAATGAATAAAATACAAGAGATGACCTCAAATCGGGGCAAAGAAGATAATGAGGTATACAGAGATGCATTAAAGCCCCACATAATAAGAGAAGCGCATCCCAGGAGTGTTGCTTGAATTTTTATTTTTGAGCCGATAAATGATTAAAAAAACGAGTATACACAATCCATATTATATAATAAATACGATGACTATTTTTGATTATTGACGTTGCATATTAGTTTCAAGAGGCTGATGACTAGAATGGCGGGATAAGATAGATAATATGAGGGTGCTGAATAATTTTAAATATTCTCAATGAAGCGACTTAATTGCGCCCAATATTCTTCCCCTGCGACCATGATTAAATTATTATGCTCTGCATTAGGTACGGCATAAAATGTTTTGGGTTGTTTGGCTTTATTGTACAGTGCCTGTCCGTGCCAAATAGGAATTAAACTATCTTTTTCCCCATGAATAACCATAATGGGCGCTTGCACTTTACTTATTTTGCGGATATTTTTATATTTATCAAAAGGAATAATAGGGTAACGCGTTTTGATCCTGTAAGCGGTTACAAATGTACTTTCTAATATTAAGCCGCCAACAGGATATTGGCTTGCTAATTCAACGCTGGGGCCGCCTCCCAAAGAGCGACCATATAAAATGATATGCTTGGGATTTACCTTGAGTGTTTGGGTTAAATATTGGTAAGCGGCGGTGATATTGGCGTAGGTGTTCTTTTCGTTAGGCTTGCCATTATTTAGGCCATATCCAGAATAGTCATAAGCAAAAATAGAATAGCCTTTTTGATTAAAATATCGTAATAATGGTTGCAACGATCCTAAATCTTCCGCATTACCATGGCTAAAAAGGATAGTGTATTTTGAAGCGGGGTTAGGGTAATACAAGCTATGAATCGGGGGGATTTTAAGTGCCTGCTGATTTTCTCCAACGTTCAATTTGTGTGCATCAATGACATGGGTATCTAAATCTGAGATAAAAGTGGTCGGTTTCGGTGGAAAAAAAATAAAAAAATTAGACAGAAAGTAAAATAAAATAATTAGAGAAAGATAAACATAACAAGACGTTTGCAAGATTGAAAGCAAATTTTGTAAGATATTAGTCATAAGGCTCTACAATAAAAATAGGGCTTTTATAATGCTTAGTGATTAGGCTCTTTTTTCTTCAAGTGGCGCATTATTTAAATTGTCATGCAAATATTGTAACAGCTCTGCTAAGTCAGGACGTACTGTTTTGTTAATTTGTTTTGGATCCATCCCAAATGGTGCTCTTTCACCATGGTAGTTGGTCAAATCGCCAATTTGATTAAAGCAAATACCATAACTTGCAAGTACCTGGTTTAATTTGGGCTCCATCATCGCATACAAACGATCTAAATCAAGGATATTGGCTAAGGCGACACTACCTAACATCATGCTCATCGCAACTAATGGAAAATAACGGTCTGGGTAGTATTGTGCAAATGCGACATCGGTATTAATGCCTGTCACGTGTTGACCGTCATATCGTCTTCGTCTGTAATCGGGATGCACGGCCAAACGAGAGGCTTCGGCGTATCGCTTTATCGCCGGATCTTGTGAAGGTAGAAATCCTGCTTGGGTATATTTTTCAAAAGGCAAAAGTAGCTGACTAGAGGTGTTATCAGGTTGAGCCAGCCGGATACTGCCCACTATAGCGTTGGTGTCATTTTGATATATTTGCAGGTGAGTGGCATTATCATCATAGGCATCTTTTTCAAGTTGATTATGACAATGTTCTTCCGCTTCGAAATGAAATTCTTTGCAAAATATATGATAACGAAAATGGTATTCTTGCATCTTCAGTTCATCAGTATCTGCAACTTTCAGGGTAAAGTGTTTGGCTAGTGTTTCTAAAGGGTTAAATTTATTCATAATATTTATTCAAGATGTTTTTTTCATTGGGGTTAAACGTTGTAAAAAGCTTCTATTACCGCCTGTCTCCCGAGCTATTTTTTTTACAGTAGGAGCCGTGGATAAATTCAAAGCCTCTTTGCTAGTCGCTTCTGTTACATCAAGCGTTGTATCTGTCAACATGTCGTAATCAGCTGTGTGCTTATCAGGAGCCGATAGGCCCTCTCTTGTTTGAGTTCTTGCCACCATAGTGTCAGCATCTTGCTCTATAGATAGCTTGTTGTTTTCGTCTTGTTCGTCTTGTTCGTCTTGTTCGTCTTGTTCGTCTTGTGTCTCTTGTTGTTCGTCCAACTTGGGGGTGGGCTCTTGATATAGGGGCGTTTCGTCAATAATGTTTTGCCCATCTGGACTAATCAAACCATTGCGATTCCATGGAAGGTCTCGATAGTTGCCGCGATCGCTTAACTCAATAAAAGGGTACTTGATAATTTCAAAAAAGGGAGAATAATCAAAGTCACTGGGCGTAAACAGCTTGGGATTTACTTTTATCAGCTCAATGCCCGTTTCTTCATGTTGCTTTACAACGGGTAAAATTGGGAACTCAACAGATTCAAATGCTTTAGCAATCATGGTCGAGCAGACTGTTTTGGTCGTTTCACCGACATTACACTCAAATAATGAGGAGCGCCAATGACTGGGGAGAATAGACCAAGGAACTAAAAAGCGTGCTAAATCAATAATTTGCCTTACATCGTATTCAGTACCCAGCTGATTGATTGCATAAGCCGTAATATCTTGCGCGTCTTTTCGAGACAGGCCTCTTGGGCGACAAATTCGTATATGCTCGTTATTATAAGCCTCTAAAGGACTAACAATTGTGCCTCTGCCTAAATAACCTTCAATCACGAGTTGTACGTTGGGAGAACCATTAAAATGTTCAGCTAATTTTTTGCGTAATTTGATATCATCCACATCATGTAGACGACCTATATATATACAGGAGTGGGACCAAGGGCTGCGAGTAATTTGTTTTATCACATTGCTAACACGACTACGGCCCTCAATTAATAAGACATCACAGGGGCGAACTTCATATCGAATTCTTTCAAAATCGCATAGAGGATAATCCGTGTTAGGCGGCTCGGCAGTTATCCAGTTAATAAGCGCTTGTTTTATTCGATTAAACATTTAATGTCCGATTAATGTCAATTTATTCTATGCTAAGTACAGTCTAGAACATGGAAGAGAATATTGCTTGCTATTCGGTGCGTATATAATCAGGTTCAGCAGCACATCCAATGTGTTCGACAACTAACCAGTGTTGTAAAAACACCTTTTCTTTCAGCCCTGATGCAAAGTATAATACCCGGACGTGTTTTCCACATATCTTTGAGCTGTGATTAATCCATCAAACCAAAGTTCTCGTTTTAATACTCCCTCTTCAAGTTTGGCTTCTGACAGAAACCAACCATGGCTTGGTGCCGCCTGGAAAATAGCCTCATTTGCTTGTGGCGCACTTCTGAATGGTATTGCTCGATACTTATCTGGCGGGGGCGATAGTACCTTATCGGCTGCTGCGCTACCTGTTTATGAAATTGTTTTCTTTCAAGATTTAATTGCGCTACTGATATTATTGCCACTTTATTTCAAAAGCTTTGAGTTTAAACAATTTACCCATTTGCCAGTACACTTTTTCCGGGGATTAACTTCTGCTGCAGCTGTGATTACATGGTATTTTGCATTATTTTATTTACCTTTAGCGGATGCCGTGGCGATCAGTGTGGTTGGCCCGGTCATGGGGGTGATATTAGCGAGATGGTTTTTAAAAGAAAAATTGAAGCTTTTACGAATAATACTTATCAGTAGTAGCGTGTTATCTGCAGTCTTTGTCATGCAAACCCTTGATGCTCTAAAAGGAAATAGCACTAATCTTATTGGCTTATTATTTGTTTTTATATCGGCATTATGTTTTGCGTTGGCAAAAGTTTCGACCCGATATCTAGCGGAAAAGGGATGTAATGCCCGATTTTTAACGTTATCATTATTGTTATTTATTGTGCCTGTTTCAGTCGTGCCAGCAATTATCCATTGGGTGCCGCTTGAGCTTTACCATTTGCCATGGCTAATATTGGCGGGTGGGTTAACCGTTTTGGCTATTGCCTGCGTTAGCAAAGCGTTGATTTATTCTGAAGTTTCTTTTCTTGCGCCATTTGATATTTGTCGATTTGTGTTGAATGCTGCGGTGGGCTATTACGCATTTACGGAGCTGCCTACTATTTCGGCTATGATTTTAGCTTCAATATTTTTGGTTTTTGTTTCATGGAAAGTTAGGACGGGATAAGGCCTCAAACCTACAGCAACAAATGTGCGGCTCAAATGTCTATGGCTTTGGCTTTATATTCCACGCTTCTACATGAATTTTATTATTTTGATCTAATATGACTTTGCAGAAGTGCCCTGTTTTGACTTTAAGCTCAAGCATAGCGTGGTCACTTACAAGCTGGTCCCATTTTTCAGTAAAGTATAAAAAATAACGAATGATGCCATTACTGCTGATCAAAATTTGTGGTGATTGGGTGTTGGCCTGTGCTTGATTTTGCCTTAGAGTATCAAAAAAAGTTAATAGTTTGTCGGTATGGTCTTGTTGTGAACCGATGAATATATTATCTTGCCATTTGGTTTGATGTTGCCAGCTTAGATCTTGTTCTGGCCATTGTTGTTTAATCTCATCGCTACTGAGGCCCTCCCATAATCCATAGTCAATTTCATCTAAGGCTGAAATATGTGTTTGAGCGGGGGTGTCTGGATAATAGGTTTTGAGCAGTTCTAGGGATTTGGTTTGGCGTTGTAAAGATCCGCTATAAATATAGCTAGGTGTAATATTGTGTGCTTGTAAGTATTGGCCCAATAAATTTGCTTGCTCTTCTCCACGTTGGGTTAGCGCTAAATCCGATTTTAAACCGACTTGAACAATTTTATCACCTGTGTCAAAAGTATTGCCATGTCTATATAGATAAAGCGTTAGATTTTCAGATTTTGTTTTGTTATTTGAACTCATACTAACTCGCCTTCTCGTTTGATAATATTCTCTACAAAAGCAACATCTTCAGGGGTGTCTATAGACCCATGAGTTCGACCTTGGTAATCAACCGGCACAACTTGAATGGCGATATTATTTTCTAAAGCCCGAAGCTGTTCTAATTTTTCTGTTTGCTCTAAGGGAGAGGGGGGCAATGCTTGCAGTTGTTCTAATGCTGCAAATTTATAAGCGTATAGTCCTATATGTCTATAGAGTAACGTAGGTGTTCCATGAGCATAAGGGATGACCTGTTTAGAAAAATATAAGGCTTGATAATTTTTATCAAATACAACGCATGTGCCAGAAGAAGGGCTTACGGTCTTATGCGCTAAAAAATCTTCAATGGCTTGGCCGGTCATTTTTTGCGCTGGTGTAGCGATGCCAGATTTAGGATTATCTATTAAACTTTGAATCAGATTGTCAATAATCCAAGGTGGGGTTAAGACAGCGTCCCCTTGCAAACTGAGAACAATATCATCCGACTGCGCAAAATCACATGTGGTGGCATAAACACGTTCTGTACCATTTCTACAGCTTTCGGGTGTCATCAAAACTTCGGCGCCAAATGACTTGGCATGGGCAAAAATTCTATTGTCATCGGTTGCCACAATAACTTGAGTGGCTAATTTTGAAGCGGTTGCCAGGCACCATACTCGCTCTAGCAATGTTTTTCCGGATATAGTTGTGAGCGGCTTACCCGGAAAACGAGAGGATTGGTACCTAGCGGGGATGACAATATAAGCAGAAGGCTTGCTCACGAGAACCTCTAATCAAAGTATATTAAAACAAGGACCGCCATTATAATCATTATGCAGTCTGAGGGCTAATATAACCACAAGCCCATTGCGTGAAATAATCACCTTCTTCTATATTGTTACAGCCATGGATTGAGCGATCGACCGTTAAATTAACAAATTCTCTAAAACCTAACATTAGATGCATGACCTCTAATGTGCCCCAGATAGCTGTGCCGGTTGCAGCGAGTACAATACCCGTTGTTGAGATGAAGCCAGAGCCTGAAACTTGCGCGCATTGCTCTAAAGATAATTCTGATATAGTGGATGAAGAAGTAGATGAAGACATAACTAAGCCTCTAATAAATAAGTAAAAATCAACCAGATGATAATGATTCTTATTTGCAAAGTAAAGGGGAAAGATATTTATTTTACAAAACGAGAAACAGTAAGCATCCTTGCTTACTTGTGTTGGTAGGTTTGGACTAACGTGTTATTTGAACTTTAGTTGAACCTACGCGAACAAATTGTTGGTTTATCCATCTTGCATCAGATGTAAATAATCTCACGCAACCATGGCTTGCATTGTATCCTGGTACTGTATTGGAACCATGCATGGCATAACCTTTATAGAAGTGCATGCAATATGGCATTGGTGCACCACCATTTGGTCTAGGATATTTACTAGATTTGCAGCCGGCGCCTTGGCGTCTCTGAATGGTATAAGTGCCTTGCACTGTTCGGCAGGCCCGCTTTACATCAGGACAGTAATTTTTACCACCGGATGCAGGGCCCCAGTTCACTAAATTACCATTCTTATCATACGCCCCCCAAGCTAATTGTTTTAGATTAACCTTAAGCATGGTTCTACTTTGAGGTTTAATTTTTTTGGGGAAGGGCGCTAAAGACAAGAAGTTCGAACTGCTCAAGTTTCTAGGCACCGCAATGGTCATACCCGAAAGTAAGCCTGTATTCATTCGGTTGACCTTGCGAACAATTTCGCGCTCTCTTGCATTGGGGAATAACTTGTGCCAGCTTTGACCTCGTTTGACTTTCATACAGTAGTACCCTGATTGTTTACACAGCTGATAGCCAAATTTCTTGCTAAAAGAGCTTTTGGCTTGTGCTGTTGCTGCAAAAGATAGTAAACAGATAAATGTAATTATTAAACGACTCATATAAATAGACCTCTCTCTAGTTTTTACTTAAATCTTATAAACATAAAATCTATATGTTTTGTAACTGAGACCAGAAAGAAGAAACGAAGTTCAAGAAATGTAAAGCGGTATTTTGATCACTGTTAACTTTGCCAGCCAGAGTTGTCCTATTATTAATATATTATTGCTTCAATCCCATTAGGAATTAGATTGTGCGCTTCAGAGGATTCACACTTGTAGAGGTAATGGTTGTCGTCACCATTATTGGCGTTCTAGCGGGTATTGCTGTGCCTTCCTATCTTGAGTATGTAGCACGCTCCAAGGTAACAGAGGTCTTATCTTTGTCTTCTAACGCTAAAAATGCGATGACAGAGTATATTATTTCTAATGGTGCATATCCTTCTGGCGCTGCTCAGGCTGGCATTGTGCTAATAAAAACAACAAATTTGAGTTTAATGACAGTAGATGATTCTGGGCGCATCAGCCTTACCGTTGACCCGATTAATGTGGGTGTTACGTTGCAACTACACTTACAGGCCACCTCAGAAGCCTTTGGCGTCAGCTGGGCTTGCTCATCTACTGGTAATCAACAATACGCGCCAGACTCTTGTCGTTAACACTACCCACTGTTTAGCCAGCTAAATTTAATAATATCTTCCGGTGGTGGTTCACTATCTTATTCAAATTCTTTAAACTAGGCTCCTAAGCGCGGGCATCACGCATAATATTGGGATTATTTTGTGAATCATATAAAAGAAGACGATAAAAAAGTTTGGGTTGAAGTGGAAGTTAATAAATTTACCGATGGTATTACGGTATTTAGAGGCAGAATGGCCAAAGCGGAGTTAGAGGCCTGGACGGCAGGTGAACTAGTTGACTGCATGGTTAAGTTAGAAAAAACTTATTGGTTTCAGGATGAGCGCGTTTGCATGTTGGGTTATGGTGATGGCAATGGTAAGCATTACACCGGCGACACTTATATTCGAGTAGATACGATTATGTTGGTTTTTGTGCTCAAAGATGAAAGTTACCCCAATGGTAAGGTTATGAATCTCAAAGACACAAACAATGTTTACCACTTTCCAGGAAGAGAATAACAATGAAAGCCACTAGCATCGTTGAGACAAATTTAGCGCCTTTGCCTATAGGGAGTTATTCTCAAGCGGTCAAAGCCGGGCCTTTTGTATTTATTTCAGGACAAATAGCTCTTGTACCCTCTACAAATGAAATGAAGACACTCTTTTCAGAGCAAATTAGCCAAGTTTTTGCAAACCTGGGTTCAGTTGCGACAGAGGCGGGGGGGTCTTTAGAAGATGTGACCAAATATACAATTTATTTGACAGACTTAAGTTTGTTTCCCGAGGTTAATGCTTTTATGTCTGAGAATTTACCCCGTCCCTTTCCCGCAAGGGCTACGGTCGAAGTATCAGCATTACCTAAAGGGGCTAAAATTGAAATTGATGCAGTATTGTATATTCAAAACTAGTCCTGCTCTTAATGTTTAGATTCGAATGACATAGTGAGTGGGGTGTGCTATCTTTGCCTGACCAAAATTAAAAAGTGATTTGCTTAGCTTTCTAATTTAATTGAATTTAGCATAAGCAGATAGTTGATTGACTGGGATTCGCTTAAGGAATGTATGTGGCATCATTATTCTCGTTTCTGAAACCTGCCCCTTATAAGCCCATAACCAAAGATTCCGGTACTATCGATAGAGAATATCGTGCATGGCGATTTAGAATTCTTTACTCTCTCTTTTTTGGTTATGCAATTTTTTATTTTACGCGCAAGAGTTACACTTTTGTAATGCCATATATGGCACAAGACTTAGATTTTAGCAAAACGCAACTCGGCTTACTCAGTAGTATCTTATATATAGCTTATGGCATTAGTAAGTTTGTTAGCGGCGTACAATCTGATCGCTCTAACCCTCGCTATTTTATGGCTTTAGGATTATTCCTGACCGGGATCCTAAACATTCTGTTTGCTTTTAGTTCATCACTTTGGATGTTTGCCTTATTTTGGGGGATGAAT
Organism: uncultured Coxiellaceae bacterium; assembly: GCA_963976875.1. Classification (GTDB taxonomy): domain Bacteria; phylum Pseudomonadota; class Gammaproteobacteria; order Berkiellales; family Berkiellaceae; genus Berkiella_A. The sequence goes on along the minus strand of CAXBML010000018.1, from coordinate 3,171 downwards.
GGCTGGTTCCAAGCATGGGGGTGGCCTGCCTGTTGCAAAGAGCTTAATTACTGGTATGCACAATCAGAACGTGGCTTGTGGTATAGCATTTGTAGTACGTCACATAATCTTGGGGGCGCGTTGATTCCCTTGATTGTTGTTTATCTTGCAATGCACTTTAATTGGCGTGTTGCAATGCTAGTTCCAGCCGGCATTAGTATTATCATGAGTCTAATACTACTTGAACGCTTAAGGGATGTCCCCAGAACACTCGGCTTGCCGTCAGTGGAAGTCTATAAAAAAGAAAAAACTGCCGGTAAAGCTGAGCAAGCAAAAGAACATGCCTTACTATCAGTCAAAGATATTTTATTTAAACAAGTGCTAACGAATAAATATGTTTGGATTTTGTCTATTTCTTATTTTTTTGTTTATGTTGTTCGTGTCGCGATCAATGATTGGATTTTTATGTACCTAACAGAGGTTAAAAATATCAGCGATGGTTTTGCGAGCTGGGGAGTTTTTGCCTTTGAAATAGGGGGCTTTGCTGGCATGATCGCTGCTGGTTGGGGATCCGATCGCTATTGGAAGGGTAACAGAATACCCGCCGTGGTTATTTGTGCAGTAGGCATGGTGGCTTCAGTGATTGCTTTATGGATTTCGCCAGCGAATCATATGTATTACGATATGGCTTTATTAGCTTTAATAGGCGCTTTTGTTTTTGGTCCACAAATGATTGTGGGCTTAGCGGCCGCTGAATTTGTTGATAAGCGCGCCGCTTCTGCTTCGAATGGCTTCACCGGCACCTTGGGATATTTTGGTGCAGCATGTGCAGGCTTACCTGTAGGTTATATGATTGATATGTGGGGCTGGGATGGATTTTTTGTCTCAATGTTAGTTAGTTCTTTTGTGATCTTTGGAATTTTATTACCTTTATGGTCTGTTGGTAACAAACAAAATCAACCACAGCATTCTGTTGGTCGTTCCAGAGCCTAATCGTTTTAGTTGTTGATTTAGGAAAATAAAGCTATGCAAGCCCAGGACGATCTTAAAAAAAAGCATAATACAATATATCAAAAAATAAAAAATACATTTTCTACTATTACTTCAATACTGCGGTCTAAATATTTTTTAATCCCAATGTTTGGGTTAGACTTTGCGATCCAGGGTGGTACAGAAGCTTTGATTCCATTGCTAGCACAAATGGGCATTACAACTGCGTACCCACTGCTTGTTGAATTAGGTTTTGCCTTATTAGTAGGCGTTGGTATTTATTTTGCTTACAAAGCAACAATGGATTACATTGTTAGCCCTGTCTTAAGCTTCTGCGGCCAGTGGTTTAGCAGCAATATTTATCAACCCTGTTGTAATTTTGCAAATAGATTTAGAAGCACAAACAGCAATAATATCCAGCCTTCGCTTGTTAATCCTGAAAGTGATATTGTATTAGAGGACGCAGCGCCTATCTTGTTATCCTCTGCCGCCTTAACAACAGGTGCGCCCACAGAGGATAAAAAAGATATACCCAGTCTTGAATCATCAAAGCAGGACAGTAGATTGCACTGCGGTTTTTAGACCTTTGTTTTTAATTTTAGTAAGGTGTTGTGGCAAATAAGATAGAGTATATAGTAAGATGAGTTATCTCCACATTTTCATGGATGAGTCATGCGTTGAAAATAAGGCTAAAAAAAACTATTGTATTTGCTGTACTGTTTTTTGCCTATATGGATATGCAACTAATGGCAATAATACACACTCCTCCAGCTGTACCCTATAATTCTGCTATTGATACTATAGATAAATCAGATGAAGAATGGTCCCAAATTCTGTCGCCTGAGCAATATGAAATACTGCGGAAGGGGGGGGACTGAGCGTCCAGGCACCGGTGTATATGATAAGTTTTATGAAGCAGGAACTTACGTTTGTGCAGCTTGTGGCAATCCTCTTTATAGCTCCTCTTCAAAATACGATTCTAAAACAGGCTGGCCAAGTTTTTGGCAGCCGCTCAATAGTGACAGTATAGAGACCAAACCAGATAGATCTTTATTCTTTATTGTCAGGACTGAGGTACATTGTAAACGTTGCGGCGGACATTTGGGGCATGTCTTTGACGACGGGCCTAAGCCTACCGGTTTAAGATATTGCATGAATTCTCAGGCTATGAGTTTTATCCCAGCTGAAGATTAACCTATAAGTTAGAGTCACCGTTCATGGAAATGAAAATAAATGTTATTAGAATGATTTACAAAGTAAGCTGAACTTAGTGCTTTGAGAGTTTGAAGCAACCTTAACGTTAAGTTGAGTAACTATTACTTTATCCCTGAAGATCATAGCATTTTTAGGTTTTTTCCCCCTTTAATTAGTAAAAATAGAAGTAAATTCCAGAGTTAAATTTCTTTTTTAGCAATTTTATTGACTAAATATCAAGGTATGGTATCTTAGCTCTTCAAATCAAAGCCAGTGAGTGCTCAAACCAAAACCGGAGACTATACATGAAGTACTATGTAGTTATAGAAGATACCAATCCCCAAGCATCAGCAGCAAATTATACAGCTGCTCATTACCAAGCTCTTGTAAAAGACAGCTCAGCAGCAAAAGCCTCATATCTTATATTAGATATGATTAAAACCCAGGCAGATGCCACACAGATAGCTAATGATAAAAGTGCAGATAGTGAAAATGCTTTTGTGGTATTCGAAGTAGAAGCTAACGGTAAAGCTGTGAATTCCGGTAAAGGACAAAAAGGTAAATTAACGGCATTCAAGACACAGTTTTTGAGTGCAGTTCATATGGTTCAAGCTGAGGCTGCAGAATTATCTGTTTCGAGGGAAGATTTAGCGTTATCTTCAGGCTCATCATCAGATGAAGACCAAGCTGATTTATCTTCATCTTTATCATCAGATGAAGGCCAAGCTGATTTATCCTCATCTTCATCTTTCTCAGCAGAAGAAAAAGAGTTGCTAGCAGAAGTAGAAGCAGAAGCTCGAGCTGCTCACGCTCAAGCCGTAGCAGAGGCTATTCAAGTAGCAGAACGTGCTCAAGCAGCAGAACGTGCTCAAGCAGCAGAACGTGCTCAAGCAGCAGAACGTGCTCAAGCAGCGGAACGTGCTCAAGCAGCAGAACGTGCTCAAGCAGCAGAGCGTGCTCAAGCAGCAGAACGTGCTCAAGCAGCGGAACGTGCTCAAGCAGCAGAAC
>CAXBML010000017.1:0-62622 GCA_963976875.1 uncultured Coxiellaceae bacterium | reverse complement strand
GTCGAACCCTCGAACCGGAAGTCTCTTCCGCTCCATTCAACCCACTTTCTAGAGGCCTCTTACCTTCAGTCGAACCCTCGAACCGGAAGCCACTTCCGCCCTATCCAATCCTCCTGTTGGAGACCTCTTACCTTCAGTCGAACCCTCGAACCGGACGTCACTTCCGCCCTATCCAATCCTCTTGCTGGAGACCACTTACCTTCCGTCGAACCCTCGAACCGGAAGTCTCTTCCGCTCCATTAAACCCACTTTCTAGAGGCCTCTTACCTTCAGTCAAACCATCGAACCGGAAGTCACTTCCGCCCTATCCAATCCTCTTGCTGGAGACCACTTACCTTCCGTCGAACCCTCGAACCGGAAGTCTCTTCCGCTCCATTCAACCCACTTTCTAGAGGCCTCTTACCTTCAGTCAAACCATCGAACCGGAAGCCACTTCTGCCCTTTCTAATCCTCTTGCTGCACCCCCCCCTTACTGCAGTCGCCCCCTCGAAGCGGAAGTCTCTTCCAACTAAACAAATACTCCCAACGAAGACAACTCCCTCCCAACCAACCCCTCGAACGGGAGGTAGATCCCTTAATAGTCAATAAGGAAATTAAAAAAATAATTCTTGTCTAGCACGAGCATAAACCTGTAATATTTTTAAATTATTTCCCAACTAAAATAATTCAAATTTACTTACTTTTTTATTGAATAAATCAAAAAACTATCTATAATTAAATTGTGCATTTTTGAAAGATTGGTCCTAATTAATACTGCTTATTAGATCAGCTTCACAAATTTGCCACATATCCTCACAAATCGGCCACACTAGTTCCTAAATATGCCACATCAATTCACCAATACGTCACATAAAGTTTCATTATTATCATAAATATCAACAAGTTGAGTGATATCTAAATTCATATTAAAAACAAAATAAATATATAAACACATGATCAGATCAGTTCGGTTTATATATTTTGGCCACTGGAGGTTGATTTTTGTAAACGTGTGGTTATACTTGTGTGTAATACCAACAAAATAAACGGAATTGGGCCATGGCATCAGACATTAGCCAGATACTTAATACATGCATTCAAAACGGAGAATCCGTTCTAGAGCATTTAAAGCAAACCAGTTTTAATCCTGATTCCGTTAAGCGCCTTGAAAGAACTTTTAATTTATCTCAAGCAGCAAACATGATTGGTGTCACTACTCAGGGACTGAGAAAAGCAGAGATGGAAGGGCGCCTTCCTGATCCAGAAAAAAATCCAGACACTGGTAAAAAGTTTTATTCACTGGAGCGTATCAATCTTGCAAGAGATTATTTCAATACAAGACCAGGTAGAAGGGAAGGAGACAAACCTCTTGTTCAAGCAGTCATCAATTTCAAAGGTGGGGTTTTTAAAACAACCATCTCTTTACATGAAGCTCAATACTTAGCACTTAAGGGATACAGAGTATTGTTGATTGATGCGGATAGCCAAGCGTCTACAACAAGATTTTTTGAGTTCAATCCAGATGACGATGATAAAGAGCTTTATACTATTGGTAATTATTTTTCTGGAGAAATAGACTCCTTAGCTCCGGCAATTTTAAAAACCTGTTGGGATGGACTTGATCTGATTCCAGCAAACTTGAATCTTTATAATGCAGAATTACTTTTACCCTTTAAAGCAGGGCAGGGCCTTGTATCTAGTGAGTTTTATAATCTATTAGGATCAGGGATTGATACCGTAAAAGATAATTATGATATTGTCATCATAGATGCTCCACCATCATTGGGTATCATCTCAATGAACGTTGTCTATGCGGCTGATGCATTATTAATTCCATTGCCACCATCCTATTCAGACTTCACTTCAACCTTGCAGTTTTTCAATATGCTTTTGGAGGTTGTTGAAACTTTAGGGGCAAAGAAATATAAATTTATTAAATTACTGTTAACAAAATTTGATGCTAGCGAAGAATCAAAAGCTTTTGCTTCTGTAATAAGACACGTTTTTGGAAGCGATCAATTACTGAGAAGTATTTTTAGTAATTCAGCAGAGATACCCAGAGCAAGCCAAAACTTAAGAACGGTGTATGAGCAAACTGACATAAAAGTTAAAAAAACTTATGACCGGGCGATTAACATTATTGATAAGTTTTGTTCAGAGCTTGAAACTTTAATTAAAGCTACTTGGCCTTCCTATGCAGAACATGTACTAGAAGAAGGGGTGTTTTGATGGCCGAAAATAAAAAGCGAGCCAAAACTGCAATAGTTTCTTTTGTACAAGGTTTAGAAAAAATGCAGCAAGCAGGAGGGGAGCAGCCTGCTATATTAAAAGAAAAGGCACCCCTTGCTAAACCGATGCAAAATGAGAGTGGGGCAGCGAAAAGTCTTCCTCGAAGAAATACTTTGCAAGTACCTAATCAAGCCGAACAATTTACATTGCCTAGCGGCAAAATCTGTCAGTTTCTTCCAAAGACGGTCGACTCAAGTAAGTGTCGAGTCTGGGTTGGCAATGCAAGGGATCAAGAAAGAATTGATCTTGAGGATTTAAGCGAATTAAAAGCCAGCATACAAGCGCAAGGACAGCTTGTACCCGCCTTAGCAAGGCCAAGCCAGCCAAGTCTGGGATCTAAAACAACACATGAGATAATTTATGGTAGCCGGCGTTTAAAAGCTTGCCAAGAATTGGGTATAAAACTAAAAATACTTGAAGCGAATATATCTGATCAAGACGCAGTTTTTTTCATGGATGCAGAAAATGCATCTCGTGAGGATCTTTCTCTTTATGAAAAAGCTAGAATTTATAGTAAGTGGTTAGAAGAGGGCGTCTTTGCAACTCGAACTGAGCTAGCGAAAAGCTTAGGTATCAGTGATAGATGGGTTAGGCAGTTATTAGGGTTCTTAAAGGTTCCTATGTGTATAATTGAATCCCTACCATCATTAAAAGATTTAACATCCCCCAGAGCGGATAAAATCCTATTCCTACTTACGAAATATAATGATGCAGAAGAAAGAATCAAAAAATCAATTTCTCGGTTTCGTGATGAAAAGGCAGCTTATACTGCTGATGAGCTGTTTGAAAGGTTATTCAAAGACTTAATTGAACCGAAGAGAAAAAAGAATGAATTACAGGCTTTAGAAACAAAACAAATAGTTGCTGATGATGGAGAAAAGCTTCTAACAATCAAAACTTCTAAGTCAGGCAGGATTACCCTTGAATTAAATCGAACACTATCGCCGCAAAGGTTATCAAGATTGTTAGATGGCTTGGAGAAAGTTGCTAAGAAGATATAAATTCATGGAATCAGAAATTTTATACAAACATCATTTAGCAGCTCATGCTAGTGCAAATTTTACTCTCATTGAGAGAAAGGTATTAAATATATTTTTGTACAATGCATTTCCAAAGCTGGCAGAGCAAGAAGAGTTTAAAATTGATGTATCTTCTATCCTAAAAATGCTTGGGATAAAGACCAGAAACTATACTCAAATATATAAGGCTATCCAGAACATATCATGTACTTTAATTGAATGGGGAGTTTTAAAAACCCAAACATTTCAAGGTGAGCTGACAGGGGTTACTTTTTTAGAGAAATATAACATACGAAATGGACTGGTTACTTACAGAATACCTCGCGAATTGAGATCTTTATTTGTTGAGCCTCAAAGGTACACAAAAATAAGGATGACAACGATCGCAGCTTTAAAATCATCCTATGGAATTGCCCTATACGAGAACTGTTCTAGTTATATTGGCTTAGGTTGTACAGGCTGGATTTCCATCGATGATTTCAAAAAATTAATGGGAGTGAAAGGAAAATATATAGAATACAGGGATCTTAATAAGCGAGTAATTAAAACAGCTCTTGATGATATCAACAGGCACTCAGAATATAAGGTAGATATCATTGAATTTAAAGAAGCCAGGAAAACAACCAAAATAAAGTTTAATATTAAAAATAAACCTGCCGTACAATTAGATAAGGTTGTTTCACTTAATACAAAAGTTAAACAGGGATGTGATAAAAATAATTCATTATTCCAGTCTTTGGAAAAATTCGGTATTCCTAAAAAGAGAATTTCTTCGTGGCTAAGTAGCTATGATGAAGAATATATAAAAGAACGTATGGATTATGTTGCTGGTTATAAGGAGGCTCGAGCAAAACCGGCACTCTTAACGGCTTCTATCGAAAACAATTACCAAGTGAATGAGCAAAAGGAAAAACCTAGTCCAAAAATTGATCGGCAAGAGCTAGAATTGTCATATGCAGAGTATAAGAAAAGGACAATAATATCTTGGACAGATCAGTTACATAATAAAGATTGGTTAAAATTCTGTGCTTTATTGTTAAAGTTTGTTGATCATCCTATTGTGAAAGAAGAGCTTGAAGAACGGTTGGAAAATAGATCGTTTAAAAATTATGAGGCAACCTTAAATGATATGGTAGATTTTACTGGTAGGATGATAATAGCATGGAGAGCGGATATGATTAACCTCAAGCCCCCAACGATATCTTCCTGGAAAGAATTCATGGCAAACCAATGTCAAAATCCAGCCTAAAAGACACATTGTCGTTATTAGTCGACGCTTCTAATGTTAGGGTACAGACAGCCCCCGATGAAGCAGACATTGATCCTAAAGGAAAATATTGCTTCATCCCACTGATATCTTTGATTCCCGGTGAATTTCAGCCTAGAAGGCATTTTAATAAAGACGCGTTGCAAGAGCTTGCTGCGTCAATTTCAAAGGATGGTGTGTTACAACCATTAATTGTTAGACCAGCAAAGGAAGGAAAATACGAAATTATTGCTGGTGAAAGGCGTTGGAGAGCATCTAAGCTGGCTGGCTTGAATGAAGTGCCAGCTATCGTTCGGGAAATAAATGATGAAAGTGCGCTAGCCTTTGGGATTTTAGAAAATTTACAAAGAGAGAATTTAAATCCAATTGAGGAAGCTGAAGCTTTCCAGAGATTAATTGAGGATTTTGCTTTGACCCATGAAGAAGTATCTTTAAGGGTTGGAAAATCAAGAGCAGTTATTACAAATTCTCTTAGACTTCTTAAGTTACCAGATAAGGTAAGGTTAGAGCTAATAAATGGAAAAATTCAAGTGGGTCATGCTAAATCAATGATTTCTCTGCCAGAAGATAAATGTATATATGTTTTAAATGAAATTCTTTTAAAGAGACTATCTGTTCGGCAAACTGAGAAGATGGTCCAGGGATTAGCTATAAAGAAAAAAGTTAAACTCCACCATATATATGAAGATACAGATAAAGTTAAATATTTAGAGCGCCAAATCGCCAGGATATTTGGTACAGCGACAATTATTAAATGTAATAAACATGGAGAAGGCAAGGCGGAATTGAGTTTTGATTCTATAGAAGAGTTTGAATGCGCGATAATGGATCTTCTGAAAAATTTAGAGCTGAGGAAATGAGATGCTAGCTAATTATAATAGCCCAGGTTTGTTTGAAAGGTGTATTAGCTTCATTGATACGGTATTTCCAGGTTGCAAAGAACTTGCGTATAAAGGTATGAACTACAATGCTTCTTGGGCTAAGGCCTCAACTCCCTTCATTACAGAACAAAACAATGAAATTGTTGCGCACCTAGGCCTAATACCACTTGATTTAATTGTTGAAGGCGAGAAGAGAAGGGTGGCTGCATTTCATGGCATTTGCGTAAAACCTGAATGCCGTGGAAAGGGGATATTTAAGTCGCTTATGAGCGAAGCGCTTGAGTACAGCAAGCAGGAATTTGATTCAATACTTCTATTTACTGATATTCCTGATTTATATAAGCCGTTTAATTTCAGGGTACTTCCAGAGTCCAACTTTGTTATTAAGCTAAGCCACAAAGGTGCAAATAATGGGGCTCTCAAAAAGTTATCTATGGATAGCTCAGAAGACTTAGCGTTAATTAATGATATTCTTGAATCTCGAAAACCGGTTTCAAGAAAATTTGATGTTCGCAACGATGTACTTTTTAAGCTAAATACGCTTGATTCATCGCTGTATTACGCAAAAGATTTAGAGGCGATAATGATTTACAGCCTAGATAAAGAAACGTTAGTGTTTGAAAATATATTGAGCGCTAAAGAGCATTCACTTCAAGATATTTTAAATGTTATTCCTGAAAACTTTTCTGAGGTTATTTTGCAATTTTGCCCTGACATGTATCCAGATTATGAATTTGAAGCAGTTCCAGCTCAACATGAAGGGTTTGCCATGGTATCTGAAGGCTTTGATTTTAATGAAAAGGCTTTCCGATATCCCAACCAATATCACTGCTAATTGTGAAATATGAAGATTTATTCATTAAAACAAATTGAAACACCAAGGCTTTTGATACGCCCTTTGAAATTAGGGGATGAGATAGAGATTAATCAAGCTATTAATCGATCGTTAGAAATTTTACAGCGTTGGATGCCTTGGGCAGAGGATCCAAGTTTGGAAACAACAAAAGATTTTGTTTATCGGAATGTTAACGCATGGAAATGTGGCCAATCGAAAGAATTTCCATTGGTTGCAGTGCTTAAAGCTGAAAATAAAATTGTCTCTGCTACTGGATATAATGATCGGTCAGAGCTTACAAGACCTTATTTTGAAATTGGATATTGGATAGATTCTAATTATCAAGGTCGTAGCTTAGTGACAGAGCTTGTTAACGCATTAACTCGTTATGCCTTGGATGGGTTAAAAGCCACAAGGGTTCAGCTATCAACACAAACTGATAATATTAAAAGTCTTGGTGTTGCTAAACGATGTGGTTTTGTGCAAGAAGCGCTGTTAAAAAATTATTGTATTGATTGTGTGAGCAACAAGCCAGCGGACTCATATTTGTATGCTTGCTGCGATACCTCTTCTTTGCCAGGATTAGAAGTGAAATTTGAACATCATGAGAAGTTCGATTTCGAAGAGGCTGATAACCAAATTAAGCAAAAATCAGATAATCCAATTTTATTACCTCTCTTTGAGACGGATCGATTAAGACTTACACCACCAACTATAAAATCTGCAGAAGAAATGATGCAAGCACTAACAGCCTCATTAAATGAGGTAGGGCAGTGGTTTACTTGGGCGAGCCCGAAAACGACTGTTGAACATGTTAGGCAACACATGAAGGAGGGCATGGATGCTGCCGTTGATATTAACGCCCATCAATATTTATTTTATCTCGTCCGGGATAAGGTCAATGATACTTTCCTAGGCGAGGTATGGTTAAAAACAAATGAACTGCCTATGGTTACTATCAATTATTGGTTTGATACAAGGCAAACTGGTCAGGGATATGCAACAGAGTCTGTCAGAGAACTGGTTAGGTATGCATTTGTTGATTTAAAAGTCAGAAGAATACAGTTGCATGCGGCTGAAACCAACTCAAAAAGCATTAAATTAGCTAAGCGCCTAGGCTTCACTCATGAAGGAACCATGAAGGGTGCTTCTAGAAATTTTTTGAGTGATGAGGTTGTGGCCTCTGAGATTTTTTCAATGTGCGATCTATCTGAGCTGAGATTATAAAATGAATAAAACACTTGATACCTACCTTGGCCTTTGTACAGAGGTTTATGATTTAAGCAAACCGGTGCCAGAAGAAGATGAATACCTGTTCTATCGCTCATATGCTGAAGAAGCTGGCGGTCCAATTTTGGAGCCTATGTGTGGCACAGGCCGATTTCTCATCCCATTGATAGAAGAAGGATTTGATATATCCGGTTTTGATGCTAGTGAGCATATGCTTGAGCGGTTAAATCTAAAAGCTGGTGAGAAAAAGCTTACTCCAGAAGTATGGCATGGATTTGTAGAAGATTTAAGAAAAGATCAAAAGTATAAGCTCATATTTGTTCCAAGCGGATCATTTGGCTTGATACAGGATCTTAATGCTGCTAAATCAGCTTTAAAAACATTGTTTGATCATTTAAGTGAAGATGGAGTTTTCGTTTTTGAAGGCGAAACTTTACATGGAGTGCCTGAACCACTGGGTGTTTGGAGGGGGGCTGTGTGGTATAAAACTGATGGTAAAATGATAATTTCGAACCAACTAGCAACTCTTGATGGGGAAATTTGCACTTCAATAGGAAAGTATGAGCTTGTTGACTCAAATAGCATTACTCACACTGAAATAGAAACACTTAAAGTGAGGCTATATGAACCTACGAAAATGTTTAAAATGCTTAAAGAAATTGGTTTTAAACACGTTAACATGCTAAAAACTTATGATAGAACAGAATCACCCGGTGAGAATGACCCCGCCATTGTATACGAATGTAGGAAATAATTTCTATGGAATTAAAAAAGTTACTCATTACGCGCCCAATCAGTATGATAACTAAACATGACTAAAGAAAATAAACCTCGAATAATTGTTGATCAAATCCCGTCACAGGAAAATGATGAGGTTGTGCGTAATGCTTTGCATGAATTCAATGTGGCACAAATAGGTCAGGATGAGCACTATTCAGTCTTTGCTTTTAGCCCTGAAGGGAAAATAATTGGTGGTTTGCTTGTATACCAAGAGGCTCACTCGATTTTTATTGATATCTTGTGGATTGATGAGTCTGAAAGGGGAAAGGGGTTGGGTACGGAATTATTACTTGCCGCTGAAAAAGAAGCTGTGCGGAGAAAAGTACCTTATTCAACTACGGATACCTTAGCCTTTCAGGCCGTCAATTTCTATAGAAAAAATGGTTATGAACAAATCGGCATGGTCAAAAATTATATTGAAGGGCATGATCGATATTTCTTTAGGAAAAAATTAGATTCAACTGAGCCTTAAGCTTTTAAGAGAGTGAGACCAGTATGCAAGAAATACAGTTTATATTACAAGAACGTAGAAATAATTAGGAGAGCAATTGGATAGTTCAGAAGTGGTGAATAAGTATTTCATATTGACTGGCGCAATGGGTGCAGGTAAGTCTACTATTCTCGAGCAGTTAACCAAATTTGGCCTTACAACAATAAATGAGCCTGCTCGGGAAATCATTGCAGAACAAAGAGCAATTGATGGTGATGGAATATACGATCGTGATCCCAGATTATTTTATAATTTGATGTTATCCAGAGCGATATTTCAGTGGAAACTGCATAAAGAGACAAACGATCCAATTATTTGGGATAGGGGAATTGCAGATAATATTGTATATGCAAAATTGTTTTCTGAGAATCCAGTCGCAGCTGAAAATGCCTCTAAAACATTTAGATATAATCAAGATGTATTTTTTCTTAATGCCTGGGAAGAAATTTACAAAAATGATGAAGAACGCAAAATGTCTTTTTTAGATGCAAAAAAGTTTGGCGAACAAGTTAAAGATACTTATATTGCCCTTGGCTACAACATAATCGAAGTTCCCTTTGATGATGCAGAAGCTAGGGCACAGTATATAGTTGACCGCCTTAAATAAGTGATTAATTATGGGTTAAATGCTGCGCTTATAATTATCCCAACCGTTCCCAAAGCCATCATATATTGAAAAATTTCCTTTCCAATTGGTAGCTGAATCCCTTGGCTTGTTTGCGCCCAAATAGCCCAAGCTGAGGCACCAAGAGTGAGCAGGGGGATAGTGATTGTTTTTGCGGAGGCAAATAGTATTTGAACAGCAATTCCTGCTAGAAGGCCGTAAAATAGAACTGGCTCTAGCCACTCGACCTTTGGGAAGAAATCATTGGCTTTCAAAAGCTGCATTACCCCGATTGAGACTAGCACGTAAATTATATTTGGTATCGCTGGTCGCAAGTTAAAAACGTACTTGAGAAAAGGCTTCAGGTACTCAATGACCTTGTCAGCTACGGTAGGGATATAAGGTTTTGGGTCTTTGCTAAGAAGAGCCTTAAGGTGTTCAGATTCAGCCTGTGTAATCGGATTTTGATTCTCGAAAGGCTTGGTCACCTGCTTTTCTCCAATTTGATAAATTGAATTCTGTGTTGTCATTTAGCCTCTCCTTAGCTTCGATTAATAGCCCTAATATTTCAGCTTTCGTGAGACTATCTAGCCCTGCCTTAATGATAAGCCCGCCTAGCTGGATTTTTGTTCTTGTGTCTAATTTTCTTTGCCGTTCTCGCTCTATTGTCAGGGAGCGTTCTAGCCTTGATAAGCGCTGAGACTCCATTCTGATTTGCTTTGTAACTTTATTCATTTGTAGCAGCAACTTTATTGGAAGAAGACGCAATTTTCTCAAAATGTTTTTTCAGCAAATCATCATCTAAATCTTCAAGTTGATAATTCATTGCCAGCATCCCGATTTCTTGAGCGCGGCGGGTTTTAAGTTTATCGATTTTATTTTTTGTCGTATCAATTTGTGTTAAAAGCTTTAGTTTTTTCTCATGGTAGTTAGACATAAAATTCCCTTTTAAGATCAACTTCTTTAATAACATTTGATCAAAATCTTAACATAGAGTCAAATGCATTTTTGCATTGTTTTTATATGTATTATTGCTGTTTTAAATCAAAGAGATATCTTGTATTTGTTAAAAAATACTGGATTTAAAGTCTTGTAACACTCAGAAATGATCTAGAGGCCTCACAAAAAACGTCTGAATAGCGCAATATGCAAACTCTTTAAGTTTGCTTTTGCTTGATGTATATTCTGCTCATGCCTATCGAATTCGCACGCGTACAATTTATATCAAGAGGGAAGGGGTTTTCTGTTGTAGCCGCTGCAGCGTATCGTGGCGCTGAAAAGATTTATGATGATCGTTTGGGCGTCCATCACGATTATGAGAGAAAGCGAGGAGTGGTTTATAACGAAGTTCTTTTGCCTGAAGGCGCTTGCCAATCACTCAAATGTCCCAATGCACTGTGGAATTTAGTAGAGCAGGTTGAAAACAGGAAAAATTCCCAGCTCGCCAGAGAAATTATTTTAGCGTTACCCGCAGATGAAAAGGTAAGTGATGAAGACAGAGTTGAGTTAACTCGCCGATTTGTAAACCAACATTTTGTCAGGCTCGGTTTGGCTGCCCAAATATCAATCCATGAGCCCCATGGTGATAGTAATAATATCCATGCCCATATTTTGGTTACGACGCGTCGCGTTTTAGGCAATGGCTTTGAGAAGAAAAAAGCACGAGACTTGCACCCAGAGGTTAGGGGAGGGCGAGTTATCAAGGAGGATAGACTATGGAAAGATTTTTGGCGCGAAGCTCAAAATAAATACTTCCAAGAAAAGGGATTAGAATTGGAGGTAGACCCTGCCGGAATTATCAGCCAAGTTCATCTAGGTAAAGATACGTATAACGCTCATTCCGCTCAAAATGACAAGATTCAGGAAAATAATTTTCGGAATAAAAAAGCACAAGAAATTACTATATCTAACCCTAATTTATTACTTGAGCTATTGACCTTAAATGAGTCTGTTTTTTCAGAAAACACCCTTTATAAAACCATTCATCGTTATACACACACTAAAGAAGATTTTGATTCAGCACTACAATCCGTTCTGACCTCCATAGAGCTGATTTCCTTGGGAACAAATGATAGGGGAAAAGCCTGTTTTACGACGAAGACAATGTTCAAGCTTGAAACAGGCTTACAAGAACTAGCTCATAAGCTAAAAAAACAAAAGTCTTGCATCGTTGGGCAAAGATTTGTTGAAAAGAAACTTTTGAACAGCAGCCTTTCTGATGAGCAAAAAAGAGCAGTCAGACATATTGTTCATGGCCAAAATATAAGTGCTATTGTCGGCAATGCAGGCGCTGGTAAAAGCTATACAATGAAGGTAGCCAATGAGATTTGGACAGGGTGTGATTATGAGGTGGTAGGGCTTAGCTTTTCAAAGAAAGCCGCGATAAATTTAGAGCAAGAAAGTGGCATTCAATCAAGAACAATACATTCATTCTTGTATGGGGTAAGGGAAGGGCGGATTTCACTTAATAAGAATTCAATCTTGGTGCTCGATGAGGCCGGAATGGTTAGTGCTCCGTTACTTAATGAGGTTTTAAAAGAGGCAAAAACAGCTAAAGTTAAATTAGTCTTAGTTGGCGACCCAAAACAGCTTCAGCCCATAGGGCCAGGGGCACCTTTTAGGGCAATTACTGAGAGCATTGGTTTTGCTGAACTTGGCGAGGTAAGGCGGCAAAAAGTTGATTGGCAAAAACAGGCTTCTCTTGAGTTTTCTGCTCAAAAAACGAACAAAGCTTTTGACCGTTATGTTGAGGCGGAGCGTGTTCAAATTGAAGAGAAATCGTGTGATGCATTTGCAAAAATAGCTAATCAATATGTTAATGAAGTAAGAGAGAATAAAAACACTGTAATCCTAGCTGCTAAGAACATGGAAGTCGATGCGTTGAATCTGGCTGTGCGTCAACAATTAAAGCAGGTAAAGATTCTTGGGAAAGAAAATTCGTATTTGACACATAAAGGTGAAAAATCATTTGCTGTTGGCGATAGCGTCATGTTTTTGAAAAACGATCCTTCGCTAGGTGTAAGTAATAGTGATATTGGAAAAGTGATTGCAGTTGATCACAACTCATTACGTATTAAGCTAACAAACAAAAATTCAAAAATATCAATTCAGCCTCACCGGTACAACCACATAAGTCATGGTTATGCGATGACTGTGCACAAGTCTCAAGGCAGCACTTATGATAAGGCGCATGTGTACATGGGGGGCTGGGGTTGGAACAAACAAACGGCCTATGTCGCTTTTACACGCCATCGAGAAGATTTGCATATTTATACCTCAAAAGAGAGTTTTCAGTGCATCAAATCTATGTCTCAACAATTGAACCGAAGTGGGCTTAAGGATTCTGTTTTAGATTTTCCTTATAGCTTTGCAAAGAGAAGAGGGCTGGTGACGGATTCGCTGATGAAGACTTGTGCCAAACATTTAACAGAAAAGTTATACAGTCTTGCTGAGGGTATAAAGAGCAAAGCCAATCAGTTTGGTCTTAAATCTAAAAAACTTTCGAATGAGCTTGATCATGGGGTTACAAACGACCTTGAACTGGTGCAAAGGGGTAAGAAAAAACGATTGGTGATTATTACCGATAATATTGATGATGCCAAAGCGGTTGCAGGGTTGAGTCCTGATCATAGTGTTTGGGTTTCTAAAGGCAAGATCAATGCAAAAAATATCTTTGAAGGTTATAGAGCAAGGCCAGATGTGATGTTTGTTTCAAGGAACGAAAATTATCAGCGATGCCTACAGAGTAATGTCGACTCAGCTAGCCAAAAAGCTAGAAAGATAACATTTGTTCATGAGCCCTTGGGATTAAAGAAATTAGTAGCTCAACAGAGTAAAATGGCTCTTGTTTCAAGACTAAAGAAAGCCAAAGTCTTGAGTTTGTCTAAATCTCAGGATTTGGGGTTGAGTATTCATTAAGATTTGGTTAGCAACACGTTTATCTATTTTTCTGTACAAAGTAATTATGCAAGCGCCTCTTGCATAATTCGGTTTTGCGCTTTCTGAGAATGCAATTGAACAAAAGTTTGTAATATTCTCCATTATGGGCTATTATTTGGTATATATTGGAGAAAATGGCAATGAGTATCAGCAAATTCTTGTATACACACCCAATTTTTCGACTAGATGAATTTGAGGCCTGGAAAAACAAGCAAGGCCCAATAAAAGAAAGCTCACTTCACTCTTCTGTAAAGTATTGTGTAGAGACACAAAAGATCAAGCGACTGCGGCGAGAATTATTTGGCGCCATTCCTCCGAATGAGACATCAGAAACTGCTCAGTTTGACCCATATTTAATTGCTGCGAAAGTCGTTAAAGACAGCGTTTTAGCATATCACACTGCTTTAGAGTTGCACGGGGTTTCCTATTCTTCTTTTGGGCAGTTTACGTTTTTAACGAACAGTAAAATTAAGCCTTTTGAAATTGACGCAAATTGGTTTCAGCCTGTTCTTATGCCTAAAGCATTAAAGGAGAAAAAATCGGATGGGCTTTATGTGAGGGAAGTTAATCGTCAAGGGCTAACAATTAAAATCACTAATATTGCCCGTACATATGTTGATGTCATAGACAGGCCTGATTTAAGTGGTGGGTGGGAAGAGGTTTCTCGTTCAATCAATAATATTGCTGTTCTTAATCATGAAGAAGTTTTAGAGTACTGTAAAATACGAGACAACTCTACATTGAATGCAAAAGTTGGTTATTTTTTAGAGCAACGTAAAGGTGCTTTTGCTCCGGCAAAAGAAATTATTCACGAGCTTTTAGAGTTAACACCTAAGTCTGCTCAATATATTGGCAATAAAGGCAAAGAACAGCATAAATTAATTAAGAAATGGAACCTGATGGTTCCTGTTAGTGTGATAAATCAATCGTGGGTTGAGCCAGATTATGATGTCTAAAGAAGAGTTGATGCAACAGGCAAGCAAGTTAGATTATAAACCTGAAATTTATGAAAAAGTGCTTAATTTACTGTTGGTTCTTGAGCAACTGGTGTCAGTTCCATATTTAAAAGACAGGCTTGTTTTAAAGGGAGGCACGGCATTAAATTTATTTCATTTTGAGCCAATACCTAGGTTATCTGTTGATATAGATTTAAATTATTTTGGGCATATTGATCGTGAAATAATGCTTCAAGAAAAACCAGTTATAAATGAAGCAATGATACAAATTTTACAGCAAAATCAATTTGAGAGAGATAGAATCCCAAATCGACATGCTGGTGCAAAAACCATTTGGAGATATGTTAGTGCTTTGGGGCAAGTGGGTAATCTTGAAATCGATTTAAACTATATGTATCGAAAACCACTTTGGCCCATTATAGAGCTTGAGCCGAAAATGCTATCTGGCAGTGCATTTAAAGTTCCGGTGTTAGATATTCACGAATTAGCCGCAGGAAAGTTTTCAGCTTTATTTTCTAGAAAAGTAAGCCGTGATTTTTTTGATGCTCATTTTTTGCTAACAAATTGTAAGCTTGATAGGAAAAAGTTAAGGGAATCATTTATAATTTATGCTGGTTTTTCTGATACTCCTTTAGATAATCTATCTGTGGATTCAATTGATTATGATATATTTGATATTCGAAACAAGCTTTTTCCTGTGTTAAAGCAAAAAAATATTTCTAGAAAAAAACTAGATATTGAGAAATGGGCAAATCAACTCCGAAATGAATTAAATGAGAAGATGCTATCACTATTGCCATTACAGCAAACAGAAATTGAATTTATTCGCATGTTGCGTGAACAGGGCGAGGTAAGGCCGGAACTCATTACCGAAGATAAAAACTTAATTGAAGCTGTTTTAGATCACCCTCTTATCAAGTGGAAAGCTTTGCAATCAACAAATCAAGATCAAGTATGAGTATATGCAGCAATAATCATACCAAGTATTATCCAATATAAAGCAATATTTACATTATTTTGGAGAACTTTTCAAAATATATAGATCTACTTATCAATGGCTAGGGATCCCATATATCATTTAGCTATCAAAATATAATTGTGCAACAAGCTGCTGCACAATTGGCTTGGTATCACTTTATCACCCTGATTGAAAAGGAAAAAAATGAGGGTGAGCGCCTATATTTTATGCTTGCCATTAAAAGATTCGCGTTAATTATTTACGACTAACTTTCCTCTATACATCCCCATTTGACATGTAAATTCATACTCTCCTGATTCTTTGGGGGTAATAGTGATAATATGTTTTTTGTTAAAGGGCAGTTTTGCGCTTACATTGAAATCGTCAAAAACGACATATTCTGAGCAAGGTGTATCATCTTTTCTCAGAAAGCATAACTTAATGGGCTGATTAACTTTTGTCTTGATAAGGGATGGGCTATAAACACCATTTTGCACAATTATGTCAATTGGATTGTCAGATGCAATCATTGCCATAGGTTTGGCAATTAAAAACCACCAGATGATTAAAGCAATGAGTACAATTCCGACAAAGTTAATTATTATAGTTTCCATACTCAAACGCCTTTTGCTTTAAACCATCTTAGTCTGTTTGCATTGGTTACAACTGTTACGGAAGATAATGCCATAGCAGCACCTGCAATAATTGGATTCAGTAAAATGCCAACAATTGGGTATAGAATGCCTCCTGCAATAGGGATCCCAAGGCTATTGTAGATAAATGCACCAAATAAATTCTGTTTGATATTTTTCATCGTAGCGCCCGAAACGGCTATGGAATCTGCCACGCCATGTATGGAGCTACGCATTAGAGTGATATCAGCACTTTCGATGGCAACATCTGTACCAGATCCAATTGCAAAGCCTATATCAGCTTGGGCCAAAGCTGGTGCGTCATTTATACCATCGCCAACCATGCCTACACTTTCGCCTTGTGATTGTAGTGCTTTTACTTTTTCGGATTTATCTTGTGGCAAAACATCTGCAAACACTTCTGAAATACCCACCTGTTTTGCTACAACATTAGCTGTCGTTGCATTATCACCAGTTAGCATAATAACCTTGATGCCTAGTTGATGTATTCGTTGAATAGCGTCTTTTGAGTCTTCTTTTATTGGATCGGCAACGGCAATGATAGCAATGCATTCTTGGTTCACACTTAGAAACATTGGCGTTTGACCAAGGCTCGCAAAGGCATTCGCTTTTTCTGTCATATGATCTATTGGGACATTAAACTTCGTCATTAATTTGTTATTCCCAAATAGAACTTCCTTATTTTCTATATTGGCTTGTACCCCATGGCCAGAAATAGCTTTAAAATTGGAGATGGGTAAAATATTTATGTTTTTACTCTTTGCGGCATCTATAATTGCTTGCCCCAAAGGGTGCTCTGAGCCTGTCTCAATGCTTGCAGCATAAGTTAGAGCATCATTTTCATTCCAATTTTCTGAAGTATAAATATTAGTAACTTCTGGGTGACCCTTAGTAATTGTTCCTGTTTTATCAAGAATGATAGCAGTTAAGTTAGTAGCATTTTGTAGTGCCTCACCGTTTCTGATGAGGGCTCCATATTCAGCTGCTTTACCCATACCAACCATAACAGATATGGGCGATGCGAGCCCTAATGCGCAAGGGCACGCAATAATTAGCACCGTCATAGCGGTGACCAGCATAAATCCTAATTTTGGCGTGGGACCGAAATTAAACCATATTAATGCTGTGATGACAGCAAACACCATGACAGCAGGTACAAAAAAGGAAGAAACAATATCGGCAAGACGGGCAATGGGTGGTTTAGTATTTTGTGCCTGTTGAACCATATTGATGATTTGTGCCAGCGCAGTATCCTTGCCAACATGAGTAGCTTTAAATAAAAACGAACCTGTTTTATTAATGGTGCTACCAATAACCTCATCACCAATTTGTTTCTTCACTGGAATGGGTTCACCCGTTAGCATTGATTCATCAACAGTTGAGTGGCCTTCAATAATCTTTCCATCAACTGGGATTTTCTCCCCAGGACGTACTCTAACGACATCTCCTTGCAAAACATCTTCAATCAGAATATCAACTTCAGCATTATCGCGTACAACGCGAGCTGTTTTGGCTTGCAGGCCAATAAGCCGTTTTATAGCTTGAGACGTTTTGCCTCTTGCTTGAATTTCTAGAGCTGCACCTAATGCAACGAGAGCAATAATGATTAAAGCGGCCTCGAAGTACTCATGCCTGGCAAGTTCAGGAACAATATTAGGCAATATTGTTATTACCATTGAATACACCCAAGCGGTTCCTGTTCCCAGGGCAATTAGGGTGTCCATAGTGGCGTGATGAGCCAAGAATGCTTTCCAAGCATTTTTAAATAAATAGCCGCCAGAATAAACCATTAATGCTAAAGTTATAATTCCAATAATAAAGGAGATCCCTTGGCCCTTTGGTGTGCTGAGATCAGGCATGAGCCCTAAAAAACTAAGTATGAATAAAGCAGCCCCAGCAATACCGGCTATCATAAACTTTCGCATTAGAAGGCGATATCTAACGAACTCTTCTTGTGTTTCTTCCTCATCAGAGTTTGAGTCAAAAGGTGTTGCCTCGTAACCAATCTTCTTCAGTTCATCGATTATCGTTTTCTCTTCAAAAACGCCTAAAACTTCAAGAGATTTTTGTGCAAAGTTTGCTGAGACATTTTCAACGCCCGGGGTATTTTTCATGGCTTTTTCAATGCTGTCTATACAGCCAGCACAGCGCATGTTTTTGATTTTAAGTTTCATAGATTAAAAACTGTAAATTTTATTAAATATAAATAATGATAATATAGACTAAATGCAACCAGGAAAATATATTTTAGAAAAATAACTCACATTTTTAGGCGCAACAGAAACTGTTACTGGCTCAAAATATCTTATTAAGTCAGAAGGGGATAGTTTCCTCATTGATTGTGGGCTATTTCAAGGATACAAAGCACTAAGAAAAAGAAACTGGGAACCTTTACCGTTAAATCCTGTTGATTTGAAAGCAGTTTTATTAACTCATGCACATTTAGATCATACAGGTTATCTTCCATTACTAGTAAAAAATGGATTTAAAGGGCCAATATACTCTACTAAAGCAACAAGAGATCTATGTTCATGGAAAAGCTTTTTTATAGGATTGATTGAAAGCTATTTTTATGGTTGGTTGGTGTAAACCCTCCCATTTTAGTGCCAATCAAAATTAGAGTCCGTCAGCTGTTTCTTTTTTAAAAATTGTATTGGTGGCATACTGCCCAAAGCCTGATGTGGCCTTTCTTCGTTATACTCCCTAAGCCATGAGTCAGTGATCTACATTACTTATAACAAGCTTTTAAATAAATATCTATCAAGGACCTCTGTTCGGTACGTACGATTAAATCTCTCAACGAATGAGTTTTGTGTTGGCTTCCCGGGCTGAATGAACTCAAGCTCAATACGATGCGTTTGTGCCCAATCTGCCAGTGCAACCGAGATGAACTCAGGGCCGTTATCTAATCTAATTTTATTTGGATAGCCTCTTTGCATACCAATCCTATCAAGTACACGAATAACACGCTGCGCAGGAAGATTTAAATCTACTTCTATTCCTAATGCTTCACGATTATAGTCATCAATCACGTTTAATGTCCGAAAACGTCGTCCGCATAACAAAGCATCGCTCATAAAGTCGGCAGACCATGTCTGATTAGCGAAGCAAGGAACGGCTAATGGTTCTGGATGTCGAGTAGGTAAGCGTTTTTTACCTTTACGACGCAAATTCAGCTTAAGGAGCTTGTAAATACGATATACGCGCTTGTGATTCCAGGTAATGCCTTCTTGTCGCAATTTATCAAACATCATTTGAAAACCATATGTCGGATATTTTTCTGCCAGCCGAGTTAAAGCCTCAATAACAGGAACATCTCGCTCAGAGTCAGGTTCATAATGATATGTAGTCCGACTCAGCCCCAATGCCCTACAAGCACCACGCAAGCTAATCTCATGCTCATCCATGGCATAATCTACCAGCTCACGCTTTTCGGCTGGCTTCAGAGCTTTTTTTCTATCACATCCTTTAGGACGGTATATTCAAGGCTCAGATTCGCATACATTTGCTTTAAGCGACGATTTTCCTCTTCAAGATCTTTCATCTTCTTGATATCAGAAGCCTCCATACCCCCATATTTGGCTTTCCAATTGTAATAGGTTGCTTCAGAAAGGCCATATTCTCGACATACATCCTTGACCTGTCGGCCTTTTTCTACTTCTTTTAGGATCGTGATGATCTGGGTTTCGCTAAATCGTGATTTTCTCATTGGGTTCTCCTATTTATCCGGAGAACTCTAATTATCAATGGGTCAATTATATGGGGGGATTACAAATACACAACCGTGTCGTTAGTCATACGCTTATCTCGAGCAAGATCAAGTTGGGCCATAAGATTATCCTTAATGAACTTCAATGGTGTCCATTATGTCCTTTGGGTTTTTGAATTTTTAAATTGACTCCTTTATTTTCTGTTTTAGATAGTTTCAGGCGAGCAGGCTCACCAGTTGCACCTTGCCATTCATACGCAACAGTGCCAGTAGGGTATTGGTACCATCCTGGATCACTATAATCATTTTGTTTTTGGGTTTGTCGAATTTTAACAACAGTAAACATGCCGCCCATTTCGATAGGCCCAAATTGACCACGACCAGTCATCATCGGCAATGTGTTTTCAGGTATTGTCATATGCATCTCACCCATACTGGCCATCCCATTTTCGCCCATAGCCATATATTCGGGAATCAAACGATTAATTTTGTTTGTAATACTACTTTGCTCTACACCAATCATAGTAGGTACATCATGTCCCATGGCATTCATGGTATGGTGGGATTTATGGCAATGGAAAGCCCAATCTCCGGGTTCGAGAGCGTCAAACTCAATGGCGCGCATTTGTCCTACCGCTACATCTGTTGTCACTTCTGGCCACCTGGATTCTGGATTAATCCATCCACCATCTGTTCCCGATACCACAAACTCATGCCCATGCAAATGTACTGGGTGACTTGTCATTGTTAAATTACCAATACGAATACGTACCCGATCGCCTTGTCGGCAAACCATATGATCGATCCCTGGAAAAACACGCGTGTTAAAGGTCCATAAATTAAAATCTGTCATGGTGTTAACTTTTGGAGTAAAACTGCCAGGATCAACATCAAATGAGCTGAGGAGGAAACAAAAATCACGATCTACTTTCATAAGGTTAGGATCTTTAGGGTGGGTTACCCAAAATCCCATCATGCCCATAGCCATTTGAACCATTTCATCAGCATGTGGATGATACATAAAAGTTCCACTTCGCTTTGCTTCAAATTCATATACAAAAGTTTTCCCAGGTTTGATTTGCGGCTGATTTAATCCACCAACACCATCCATACCATTAGGCAACCGTTGTCCATGCCAATGAATAGTGGTATGTTCTGGCAATTTATTCGTGACAAAAATACGAACTTTATCTCCTTCAACAACTTCAATGGTAGGACCAGGAGATTGGCCATTATAGCCCCATAAATGCGCATTCATCCCAGGCGCTATTTCTCGTACAACAGGCTCTGCTACTAAATGAAATTCTTTCCAACCATTTTTCATTCGCCAAGGGAGTGACCATCCGTTAAGTGTTACGACAGGATGATAGTGACGGCCCACATTAGGTAAAAGAGGTGGTTGTGTTTTAGGGTCATTTTGAATTGGGATCTCCGGCAAACCTGCAAGTGCAAATTTACCGACTGTGCCAGCTGCCATGAACAAACCAATACTACTGGCAGCTTGTTTTATAAATTTGCGCCTAGAATCCATTGTTTTACTCCTTTAAGACAATCAATGTGCAGAAATAGCTGGTTGACTTTGGTTTGGAGAATTTACTGCAAGAACAACTTGAAGTTCTGTATCTGTAATCCAAAAATTTTCTAATAATTCAATATATTTAATGATACTGCTCATCTGCTCTTTTAAATCAACGAGTAGCTCAAAGGTACTGATCAACATACCGTTATATCGTAATAAACTTTCATCAAAAATATTTCTCCTTAATGGGATAATTTCGTCTCGATAATGCTTAGCAATATCAAAAGTAGAACGATAATTGTAGTAGGATTCCCTGACTTGAGAGCGAGCGTTAATCGCAAGATCTCTTAGGTGAAATACCGATTGCATATAGAGGGCCTGTGCCTTGGCAACTTTAGTTCCTCCCCAATCAAAGAGTGGTATTTCAAGGTTTATTTCATATCCTTTGAGTGAAGCCGTTTCAGTTTGGCTATCTCTGGTGTATCCTAATTCCAATACATTGATAAACCTCGTTGCTTTGGTAAGACCTAAAGCTTTGACTTTAGCTTCAATTTCAATCTTCATGGCTTGGATATCCAAGCGGTTAATTAATGCTAGTTGTTCAAGATCTTGGCCTGATTGCAAATGAATGGGTAGATCGGGTAGCTGATGAGGGAAGTCAAATTGGATTTCTTCACCCCATAGTCCCATTAAACGAATTAGACGTTCCTTTTTTCGAAGGAATCTAAGCTCAGCTTGTGCAAGATCGGCCATCACCTCTGCATAAAGGGCTTGTTGTCTTGCCTGCATTAGATTACTCAAATTGCCAACTTCTGCCATTCGACGGGCCAAAAGAGTGCTGGCTTCGAGTGAGTCTTTAACTTGCATTAAATAATCTGTAATTTGCTGGGCTGCCACAAGGGAATAAAAAGCTTGTTTGGTTTCTGCTGCAACATTGAGTACATCAGAGGCAGCTTGAAGCTTAGTTTGTTCAAAGTGCCTTTTCTCAATATCTACTTGTATTGGGATGGTTAATATTCCTAAGAAATTAAATAATAAGCGTCTTTCTATATCAACCGCACTATTATGTGAGACATGTAAATAAGATAAGCTGGGGTTCGTGAGTCTGGTTGCTTGCACCAGATCGGCTTCTTTAATATTTAATTCTTGAAGTTTAGATTGGAGGTTTGCATTATTCATCAATGCAATTCTTATTGCATTATCTGCTGTTAAAGGCTCTTTTAATAAAACGTTAATATGATATTGGTTTTTTTCAAAGTCCGTTTTGGAATATTGACGTACAGGGTTATACTCAGAGCGTTGTTTGACTAAAGCAGAGACATCCGAAAACCCAGCTTCTTGAGTTACTGTTGAGCACGCACTAACTAACGTAATGCCGAATATTACAATAAAAAATCGAATAAATTTAATGATGCTCATGATGATGTACATTTTCTTTAGAATTTAAATCTTTATCAGGATGAGAAGGCATTTTATGCATGTTGTGGTCTGAGTGCGTGTAGCCTGGGCTCACCTTTCTATTGGCTTCCTTCCAATTTTGACGCTTTATTGGTTCGTGTGGTCTATATTTTAAAAAGGGGGAATGATAAAGGGTGTTTGGAACAGTGGAAAAGGGATTTTCAGGCTGTTCTGCTGATGCATTGATTTCTTTAGCGCTCAAAAATGGGGAAATGAGAAGAGCCATCAAAATAAAGATAATGTATCTCATTCAAAGGCTCTGCTATTATTCATGTTGATGTTCATGTCCCATTTCAAAAAGATTTTATAGTAATAAGAAGATAGACAGAAATGTTCCATAAATTTTATCTCCAATATAACTTTTGCATGCTAATAAGGTACATAGTAGTAAGACAAAAGCAGTTGCTAAAGCTCAGTCTCTATGGCTCACCATCGCTTGATGCGAAATCATATCATGATCAACAGCTTCAAACTGAAGAAATCCAGTTGTGACAGTAAGAACCGCTGCAATAAATGCAAAAAAAATCATCCATAAAGAAGCAACCCCAAGATCTTTTTTGATTTTCTTAAAAGGAATAAAATAGGGTAAGCAATAAGCCCCTATTCCAGTAAAACTTAAGGCGACGGTAAAATGAACAAATATGGGAGGGTGAGCAAGCATATTTTTTAGCTTCCTGTATGATTCATCACAATGTAATTTCCATCTAGGGAAAAGAAGATAAACAAATCTTTGTTATCATCAACTTTCGGATTGTTAAATTTCACTTTCCACTCTTCATCGTCTTGATTTAGTGTTGCTTTGCTCATTGTTGCATCTTTCCAGGAAGGGGGCAACGCCTGTTTATTAATGGCGGCCCCAATAACTCTGTTTTCTTTCTCAATAATTTCTTGCTGAGTCAAGACTTCGGCGTCATGTCCCTTATGGGTATAAGAATATTAACTAGATAATAATAAAAACGCAAGCGACAAAATAAGTGCTTTTTATAGAATAGAAAGATTTAAATTCATTTTCATCTCCCTAAAAAAACTGGTTAAACTATGGCTCAAGGAAATATTTCCTCAAAATCAAATATAGAGATTGCCACCATTTATAAACAAATGAAAAGCACTAGTAAAGAAGTGGCTACTTTCCACTAAGCGTACGAAGTAACCCATCTAAGCGCAATCCTCAATATGTATGGCACTACTTATATCAAGTTACAGCTGCCATCTTTTTAACCCAGCTATTTGGTATTTATCTTACTTTATTTCAAATAATAATACTGTCTATCACAACTGTTGGGGCATCAATTGGATCTCCAAGTACCCCTGGGGTAGGGATAGTAATATTAGCATCTATACTTCAATCGCTAGGCGTGCCAGTTAGCGGAATAGATATTATCATTGGAGTAGATCGTATCCTAGACATGTGCAGAACAACAATAAACGTTACTGGGGATTTGACGGCTTGCCTAGTAATGGAGAATTGAATTGGTGGGAAAGATAGTAGGCTTCAGGCTGGTTGGTCAAAGCCAACCAGCTCAACTATATAAGCACAAGTTTTAGTTTTTATCACGCAGCCTATCATCTGTAGATGGATGCTCATGGATATTACCGCTTTCCATGTTATCGCTATCATCCATATTACCTGCATGCTCGTGATTATCTTGGTTGTTATGTTGATGCTTCTTGCTTTTACCGTGTTTCGATGAGTCCATATGCTTGTGATGCTGATCATGCATCTGATGTTGATCACCCATATTTTTGTGCATTTGATGGTCATTGTCCATTGCATAAGCATTGCTAGAAGCTATGAGTATTGTAAGCAGTGGCCCAATATAAAGTCTTGCCTTCATCTTAATCTTCCTTCAGTTTTGTAAATAGAAATCATTGTATTTTGCGTAAGTTAGGTGCTGATCAATATACATAAAAACAATTTTTTATTATATAAATATTTTAGTAATATTACATGGTTGATGTTAATTCTAGAGAAGAAGCTGTTTTTCTCACTTTAGTTTGCTTATAAACTATAACGCATTTTGAAACAACCCTAGGTTATATATACAGTATGTTTAGTAGGAAAGTAATTAAGGCCATTAAAGTTTGCCTGTCTAAGTTTAAAGGTTCAAAATTAATAAATGCATGTTTCGTGACTTTATTATATTCAGGAGTTTCATTTGCAAATGGGCAATTTTCAAATCATGTTTTAAAAATAGATGAGGCTGTATCATTAGCAACTCAAAATAATCCTGGTCTAGCTAAAATGCAAGCTCGGTACCGAGCCTTGAAAGAAGTGCCATCCCAAGCAGGCTCGCTTCCAGATCCTATGTTAATGCTCAATGCAATGAATTTTCCTACAGATACTTTCAATATTAAACAAGAGCCGATGACGCAACTCCAAGTTGGGGTAAGCCAAGCTTTCCCTTTCCCAGGAAAATTATCTTTGCGTAAGCAGGCAAGTGAATATGAAGCGATTGCCGCCTCTCACTCTGTAGAAGAGGTTCGTCAACAAATTATTAGCCATGTAAAACAAAGTTGGTGGCAGCTGTTTTTTTTAGACCGTGCGCTCGAAGTCATTAATAAAAATCAAGACCTCATGAGACAGCTATTAGAGGTTGCGAGAAAAAAATATGAGGTGGGCAAAGGATTACAGCAAGATGTACTTTTAGCTCAGTTAGAGCTGTCTAAGCTGCTTGATCAAGAAATCGAATTGAAAAGCATGAGGAATCACGAAAATATAAAACTAAATGTCCTCATGGACGTTCCTCCTAATGAAAAAGCAGCTCTGCCAAATTCTATGCCAGAATTTATTGAAAATAACTGGGTTGAAGAAGACTTGTATAGCCAGGCTGAAACTGCACGCTCAGCATTACGTGAGAAAAAGGATTTACAAGAAGCGGCTAAGTCAAAGTTAAATTTATCTAAAAAAGGCTATTACCCAGATTTTAAAGTAAGCGTGGCTTATGGGCACCGTAGGGGAGAGAATCCACCTCCTAAAAGGGGCGAGCGAGCCGACTTTTTATCCGTTATGCTTAACGCAAGTATACCTATTTACGCAGGCAGCAAACAGTCCAAAGAAATTTGCCAACGAGCCCAAGAGCTGGAGAAAAGCAGATTTGATGTTGTTGATACATTAAGTAAAGTACGCTCTGAAGTCTCAATGGCGTTAACAGATTTGGAACAAGCCAAAGAGCAGTTTTCTTTGTTTAAAACCGGCATCATACCGCAGGCTCAGCAAACAGTTTCATCCATGTTGGCGGCATATCAAGTGAATAAGGTAGACTTTCTAAATCTTGTTCGAAGCCAAATTACTCTATTTAATTATGAACTGCAATATTGGAAAGCCTTTACTGCCTCGCAACAGGCATTAGCACGGTTAACTGCTGCAGTTGGAGAGGAATCTGCAAATGAATAAAGTATGGAAATTAGTTTTATTAGTGGGGATTATAGCAATTAGCGTTTACTTTGGTACTTTAATTCCTAGTAAACAAAGCGTTGAATCGCAACCAATTGTTAAGGCTGAGAAAAAACCACTTTTTTATAGAAATCCAATGAACCCTGAAATTACCTCACCAACTCCAGCCAAAGATCATATGGGGATGGATTATATTCCTGTTTATGCAGACGATGGAGATAAAGCTAAATCACCAGCAGGAACCGTGAAAATTGATCCTGTGGTAGTGCAAAATATTGGTGTAAGAACAGCGGTTGCAAAAAAGAAATCATTTGGCAGATCTATTCGAACTGTAGGAAGAATTGAATTTGACGAAGAACGTATGGTTAACCTTCATCCTAAAGTTGAGGGGTGGGTTGATGAAATCTATGTTGATAAAACAGGACAGCAAGTTAAAGAGGACACAATATTATTAAGTATCTATTCGCCAATATTAGTGACCGCCCAGCAAGAATATCTATTAGCCTTAAATAATTTAAAAAATCTCAAAGGGAGCACTTTTAGTGATGTAAGACGTGGGGCAGAACAGCTGGTTGAAAGTTCAAGGCAGAGGCTTGAGTTGCTAGATGTTCCTGAACATCAAATACAAGAACTTGAACAAAGCAGAAAAGTTAAGAAAAACCTTCATATTCACTCTCCATTTGCTGGGACAGTTGTCAATATTGGTGCAAGAGAAGGACAATATGTTACACCTAAGACAGAACTATATATGATTGTTGATCTCTCTCAAGTCTGGGTCTATGCCGATATTTATGAATATGAAATCCCGTGGGTAAAAGTTGGTGATGAGGTTGATATGACATTAACCAGTGTGCCTGGAAAGACATTTAAAGGGAAAGTTGTATATATTTACCCCTATGCTGAAGCAAAAACAAGAACGACAAAGGTAAGAATTGTATTTGAAAATAAAGATAATATCCTAAGACCTAATATGTTTGCAGATGTCGCTGTCAAAGCACAGTCTATGAATAATGTCATCGTCATTCCATCAGAGGCGGTTGTGCGCTCAGGCAAAAAAGAGCAAGTGTTTATCGTTAGAGAGCCTGGTAAATATGAACCAAGAGTGGTAAAGCTTGGTATAGAATCGAATGGTGAGGTCGCAGTGTTGAGTGGGCTTCAGCCAGGAGAAGAAATCGTAACATCGGCCCAGTTTTTAGTAGATTCGGAATCTAAGTTACGAGAAGCCGCTGCTAAAATGATGGAGTCAAAGCAAACATCTGAGCAAGACCATTCTAATATGGATCATGGGACAATGGATGAGCAAGACAGCAATAAAAATCATATCGATCACTCTCAGATGAATCACGATAACATGAATGATAACAAGGCATCTCAAGATAAAATTGATCACTCTAAAATGAATCATGCCCCGATGAACGGAGAGCACGTGCATGATTAAAGCCCTGATAAGTTTTTCCTTAAAAGATAGACTAATTGTACTTGTGGCAACGATTTTGGTTGCTGTGGTTGGATTTTTTGCTTATAAAAATGCACCTTTGGACGCTATACCAGATCTTTCTGACGTCCAAGTTATTATTTTTACTGAGTACCCAGGCCAATCTCCACAAGTAGTAGAAGATCAAGTTACTTATCCTTTGACGACAGCAATGTTAGCTGTTCCAAAGACAAAGGTAGTGCGAGGATATTCATTTTTTGGATTTTCTTTTGTATATATCATTTTTGAAGACAGTACTGATATGTATTGGGCTCGCTCAAGAGTTCTAGAGTCCCTGAACTATGTAGGTGGCAGATTACCGCAAGGCGTTAACCCAGCTTTAGGCCCTGATGCGACAGGTGTGGGTTGGATATATGAATATGCTTTAGTAGATAAAACTGGTAGGCATGATTTAGCTGAACTTCGATCAATTCAAGACTGGTATTTACGCTACCCATTACAAACCGTAAAAGGTGTTTCTGAGGTGGCCTCTGTTGGTGGCTATGTAAAGCAATATCAAGTTGAAGTTAACCCAAATGCATTGCTGCGATATAACATCTCACTTAATAAAGTCAAAATGGCGATCAAAGATTCTAATAATGATGTCGGCGGTCGTCTTATTGAGCTTGGTGAAACTGAGTATATGGTTCGAGGGCTAGGTTATATTAAGTCTGAGAAAGATCTTGAAAATATT
The DNA here is from genome assembly GCA_963976875.1 of uncultured Coxiellaceae bacterium. GTDB lineage: Bacteria > Pseudomonadota > Gammaproteobacteria > Berkiellales > Berkiellaceae > Berkiella_A. The sequence goes on along the minus strand of CAXBML010000017.1, from coordinate 34,494 downwards.
CCTGTTTCTGTTGACAAAGATGGCACACCAATTCGGATTAAAGATATTGCAAATGTCCAAATAGGCCCTGAGCTTCGCCGTGGTTTAGTGGACTTAAATGGTGAAGGAGAAGTTGCTGGTGGGGTGGTTGTCATGAGATTTGGTGAAAATGCTCTGGCAACTATACAAGGAGTGAGAAATAAGCTCGAAGAATTAAAAAAAGGATTACCGGAGGGTGTAGACATTGTTCCTGTATATGATAGGGGCGACTTAATCGAAAGAGCAGTTAAAAGTCTGAATATGTCTCTTTTGCAAGAATTGTTGATAGTCAGTTTAGTTGTCATTATATTTCTTCTCCATGCTCGTTCAGCCTTTGTTGCCATTATCACTTTACCTTTGGGAATATTGATGGCCTTCATTGTGATGAGGCTACAAGGTTTAAATGCAAATATTATGTCCTTAGGTGGGATAGCAATCACCATTGGTGCCATGGTGGATGGTGCGATAGTGATGGTTGAAAACACCCATAAAAAGCTTGCCCTAAGACGCCAAGAAAAGGGTGATGAGCTTAACTCTAAAGAGAGATGGGAAGCGATAAGCGATTCTTGCCTTGAGGTGGGCCCAGCATTATTCTTTTCATTGTTAGTTATAACAGTATCTTTTTTGCCAATTTTTACAATGCAAGCACAAGAGGGGCGATTATTTAGTCCTTTGGCCTTTACAGCTACTTACTCAATGGCCGCAGCTGCGATACTTGCTGTTACCGTAGTGCCAGTTTTAATGGGATACTTTTTAAGAGGCAAGATCATTCCTGAAGAAAAAAATCCTCTAAATCGTGCGCTAATTAAGATTCATACCCCTATTTTAAAGCTGGCTATGCAAAACCGTATGATTACTGTACTTGCTGCGGCAATCTTATTAGGTATTACCTTGTACCCTTACTCAAAACTCGGTAGCGAATTTATGCCACCATTGGATGAGGGGGATATATTATATATGCCCACGACCTTTCCCGGCATTTCAATTACAAAAGCTAAAGAGTTATTACAACAAACAGATAAGATATTATCTTCTTTTCCAGAAGTTCATCATGTATTTGGTAAAGTAGGGCGTGCTGAGACGGCAACAGATCCAGCGCCATTAGCCATGATTGAAACCACGGTACGTTTAAAGCCCAAAAGTGAGTGGCCAGATCCAAACAAGACTACAAAGGATTTAATGAACGAAATGGATAAGGCCATACAGTTTCCGGGTTTAGCAAATGCCTGGACAATGCCTATAAAAACACGAATTGATATGCTATCAACAGGTATTAAAACACCTATCGGTATCAAAGTATCTGGCCCTGATCTGAATGTTCTCCAAAAGATATCAGGTGATATTGAGCAAATTATGAAAACCTTGCCAGAAACTGTTTCGGCATTTGGGGACAGGGCTGTGGGCGGATATTATTTAGATTTTGAGATTGATAGAGAAGAAGCTGCTCGGTATGGCCTAACCACTGGGGATGTTCAAAATGTAATCAAGAGTGCAATTGGAGGCATGAATGTCACACAAACTGTTGAAGGGTTAGAAAGGTATCCTGTCAATTTGAGATATCCTAGGGAGCTGAGAGATGATCTAGAGACAATTAAGCGTGTTTTAATACCCACGCCAGTTGGCAATCAAATACCATTGGTACAGGTTGCAAAAATTGATTATAAACGCGGGCCACCAGTCATCAAAAGTGAAGATTCAAGACCAAATGCTTGGATTTATGTTGATATCTCAACTTCAGATATAGGTGGCTTTGTAAAAACAGCAAAACAGGCGATATCAGAAAATCTAGAACTTCCTTCTGGGTATACATTGTCTTGGTCTGGTCAATTTGAATATATGGAACGTGCAGCAGAACGGTTAAGTATAGTTGCACCAATTACCTTATTAATAATTTTTCTCCTGCTTTATTTTAATTTTAGAAACATAGTTGAGCCTATTGTTGTTATGATTTCTATACCATTTGGGCTAATTGGTGGTATATGGTTAATCTATCTTAATAACTACAATTTATCAGTAGCAGTTGCTGTTGGTTTTATCGCTTTAGCTGGTATGGCAGCTGAAATAGGCGTATTGGTTCTAAGCTTTATTGATATCGAGATTAATGATCGCAAGAAAGCTGGGCAGAATCGTTTAACCAAGGCGCAAATTAAGGATGCAGTATTATCAGCAACCGCTAAAAGGGTAAGGCCAGTCGCTATGACAGCGACATCTACGATGGCTGGCTTAATCCCTATCATGTTAAGCAGCGGCACAGGTTCAGATGTAACCCATAGAATTGCCGCCCCTATGCTAGGTGGAATGCTAACTGTTATGATCTTAAACTTATTAGTTTTACCTGTAATCTATAGCTTAGTATTACAGTCAAAGGAAGCCCAAGCCTAAAAATCAAATTTACAATTTACGGGATCTAAATTGTGTTTATTGCAATGTCGTTAACATTTATCTTAGTACTGTTGACCTTTTATATTCATTTAATGACATTAAAAGGCCTAAATAATTTTCTTCCGCACACTGCAATATCAAACTACAACCAGGTCCTAATTATTGTCATTGTGTTATTTATTGCTCACTTATTTGAGATCAGTATTTATGCCATAATATATAAATTAGCAATAGAATTCTTAAATATTGGATCATTAGTTGGCGAACCTATTAATAATTTTATGGAATATTTATATTATTCCATTGTCATGTATACCTCATTAGGTCTAGGAGATGTTTATCCAGTTGGCCACATTCGGTTTATAACTGGGGTTGAGGCATTAAACGGCCTGATGTTAATAACTTGGTCTGCATCGTTTACATTTTTAGCAATGAAAAGGTTATGGCCATGGCAAGACCCATGTTCAAAATAAAATTTATAAAAAATGTAAATGGTAATTTTACAATAGCACCATTAAATATCGAATTGTCTCTTATACTGTTCTTGTTGAGTTTTCCAGCACATGCAGCTTGGGGCAAGGCAGATATAGATAAACCGGCTTCTACTGTTGAGTTCAAGCATAAGCGTTATTACGTTGATAATATTATACATATAAATGCAACGCCGGAGAGGGTTATTGACTCTTTAACTGATTATCCAAATTTGAAAAATATTATACCATCGGTATCTAGTGCCAGACTATTGGAAGCAAATAGTAATTATGATTTAGTGGAAACAACTTTATATAACTGCGTGCTGTTCTTTTGTAAAAAACTAACCAATGTACAGAAAGTCATGATTACAGATAAAAGTATTACAGCGCTCACCATACCTGATGGTAGCGATTTTAAATACGCCTTAATGACCTGGCAGATAGAGCAAGATATGGGCGCAACTACAGTAACATATCATGCTGAGATTGAGCTTAAATTTTGGATTCCACCCCTAATTGGACCATCAATTTTGAAGCATAAACTAAAAAAAGAGAATATACTTGTATCTAAGGCTCTAGACAGCATTTAGTGTGCATGGCCATGATTGTGTTCGTGTTCACTCGACTCTAATATATTCTCATGGCTACCAGTTGAACTTTCCTTATTAAGCTCACGAAGTTCTGGGATTGATTTTACACCTAAACCATATTTATAAACCAGATTACCACCTTTATATGCTGTGATTGAGACGGCACCTAACAGAAAAATAAGCAATATGGGAAAGAAAATACCTGATGAAGTTTTCTTTTGATAGTTAATTAGCGCCCAAATTGCAGCAATCAAAAGAATAGTTGATGTACCAAGGGCCCAATTTCTATGATTTACCATAGCTAAATGTGACCCTGCATCATGTGTTACAGCGTCAAATTGCAAAAAGCCAGTAATAATTGTAAAAATGGTTGCTGCTGTAGATAAGAAAATCATCCAATAGGATGATGTAATTAAGTCACCTGATAAGTTAGGGCGTTTAATGATTTTTCCAATGAAATAACAAAAAATGCCTGTCAAAGTTAGCGCCACTGTAAAGTGTACAAATATTGGGTGAGGAGGGTGATCAAACATTGCTACTTACCTGTGTAGTTCATTGCCAAGAATTTTCCATCTAGCGTAAAAAAGAGATATAAATGTCTTTTGGGAGGGTTAATTTTAGGATTTGTAAATTTAAGAAACCATTCATCAGTGCTTTTTATGGTTATTGTTTTTACTTCTTCTAGCTTCGCATCCCCCCATGAAGGATCAATTTTTTTCTTTTCAATTGCGGTCGAAATCATTTCTTGAGCTTTGGTAATAACAGCATTTTTATCTAATACATGTTCATGACTACCTTCATGGGCGTGACTAAGCGAGCAAAAGATCAAACTGAATATAAATATAGGGGTTGATAGAAAAGAATTAATTTTAAGCATATGAACCTGCTCTAGAAGTATAATTTGTTAATTTTATCATGATCAATAAGATTGGGTATACATTTATATATAGCAAGATGACCAAGTTAATATTTATGTTTTATGCAAGTAATTATGTTTGAGGATAATTAGAATAAGTGGGCAGATAGTAGGGTCTAAGTGCATATCCGGGCCAGATCCGCAATAGAAACGCGCAACTTATTCATTTATAAGCTTATTTTTCGCGGAGCGATGGCGCTCTCTTTTATCAATATCAATGTACTTATCTGTAATTGCACTAGAACTATGGCCAGCATCGTCTCTGACGTGCTCTCTGGGCCGTATTTTAACGTCATCTGAGATGCCTGTATGGCGTAGCCAATGGACAGAAGCCGCCATCAGAGCTTCAGAATCCTCCTTATGACCATCTTCATGGAGTTCTTCGATAGCGTTGTCGAAGCACTCTTGTACAATCCTACGGATATGATTGCTGCTGCTCATTGGGCCTTTGCCTTTGGCTTTAGGTAGAAGAGGGGATTTGTCAGCAGGGGTGGGTAGCGCGGATAAATTAAGGTGTTGTCGCCAGCGTTTTAACGCTTTCAGCATTGAATCACTAACAGCGATATTTCTTTTTTTATTCCCTTTACCAACAGTTGTGAACCACCAATTTTTATCAGAGTCCCTATAAAAGTCATTCATTGTTGGTGTCCAGCGCTCGCTTGCAACAAGCTCTGAAATCCTCAAATACATAGAGTAAAGAATGGACATAATAAACAGCGTTCTTTCATATTGCTCTGGGTCTTGGTCGGCCATGGCTTCTGCCATTTGTATAACGTAGTCCCATTGAAGCTCTGAGAGACGTCTAATTTTAACTTCGCCTTGATCTTTTTGTATGAATTTACTTTTTTGCCTAATAAGGGCAGCTGGATTCATCGTTAAGTATTCTTCTTGAATCAAATAATTAAAAAAGCTGCTAATAATTGCAAATAGCTCTTTAACTGAGCTTGGCGTAAATTCAAATTCATTAATATCTGGTTGAGCGCCTTTTCGAAATGCGGTTTTTGATACGGTTGCGACAAAGGGGCGCCAATTGGGATTTGGTAAGCGCTCACCATCTTTGTTAATGAAACGAGGTGGCTTTTTTATACCAATCCATGACTTTGGTGGCTTTTGGCAAAACTTAATATATTTCTCTATATTTTCACGCTTGAGCTCTTTTATAGGCATTTCTGCAACTGACCATGACCAGTGCAGCAATCTTTCAATTTCTCTTCGGTATGCGTTAAATGTTCCAATACTGCCTGTATATGCGCATAGAAATTTTTTGGCAAGTAAGAATTCGTTTTTTTGAGTTTGATCTAATTGCTCAGCTGGAAGTTGTTCTTCAATGTACTTTAAAGAATCAAATAGCGGCACAATATTAAATCGAATCCGTGGCATTTATTCAAAGTTCCCAAACTATTATTGTTTACCATCTAAATATAGCATTTTGCTCGGTGTCCCTACCTTGAGTAATTATCATCTTTATCACCCTTATTGTCAATTTCCAGGTAATGCTCTATTATCATTGCAAGATGTAAATATGTATGTTGTAAGTTACCTATCATGACAAGGCTTGTTGTACTACCCCCAGCAGAAAGAGCGCGGTTCGATAGCCCGCCAAAACTTAGCTCAAGTGCCAGGATCCATTATTTTGCTTTAAATCGACAAATATTAAATATTCTGAATAAATTAAAAGCTCATAATAACAAAATTGGCTTCTTATTACAGTTAGGCCATTTTAAGGCTTCTGGCAAATTCTTTTCAGCAGATCAATTTTCAGCGTTGGATGTCCACTTTGTAGCCTGCCAGCTCAAAATTCCAGCAACTAAAATCAACCTTTCAAATTACAATGAAAGAACGGCTCTTGAGCATAGAAGTAAAATATTACAGATGCTCTCCTGGAAACCCTATGCAGACAAGCAAAAGCACACAGTCTTACAGCATATAAAATGGTTTGTTGAAAGGCAGCTTTCCCCAAAGCAAGTATTCATATCAACTGTGGATATATGTTTGCAAAGCAAAATTGAAATTCCTTCATACAATATTTTAGCTGTATCAATTAGCGATGCTTACAATAAATTTGAACAAGATCTCTTAGTCAAATTGAATAAAGTTATTACCAACAAAAAAGCAAGCATGCTGAATAAACTGATCTCTGGCAATGAAGACATGCCCTTACAACGCCCTCCTCTAACCTTGCTTAAAAATATCAATCAATCACTAAGGCCTTCTGAAATTCAAGAAAATGTTGCTGCATTTAATAAAATTAAAGATTGCTATGATCAGTTTGAAAATATTATTGACATACTTTCTTTATCTGAGCATGCGAATGAATACCTCGCTACCTGGGTGCAAAAAGCAAAGACATTTCAACTCAATCAGTTTCGTAATAAGTGTAAGTCATATCTTTACTTTTTGGCCTATATAAAGCACCAGCTCTATATCAGAAACGACGTTTTAGTTGATATATTTCTAAAATCTGTAAAAAGTGCAGAAAATACTGCTCATAAACAACTAAATGAGCATGAGGCCTGCACTAGAAAAGATCGAAATAAAGCCATTAGAACCCTATCAGATGCAAATAAAGATTCAAGGATAGCTTTGAAAAGTATAGCTGATATAATCGGGAAAAAGACTCTGTCCAAAAACGAGCAACTAACTCAAATCACACAAGTGATCAATGCCTATCATAACAAGCATGATTTAAAAAATACCAACCAGGTTGAAGAGCTAGAGAAATCGTTAACCAATATCAGCAAGAACCAATCATACTATGACAAGCTAGAGGGTGTGTCCGTAAGACTCCAACGACGAATTAACTCGATATTCAAATCAATTACATTTGATCCTAAAACATCTGATCAAAATCTATTAGATGCCATAGAATATTTAAAAGAAAGAGATGGCAAACTCACCCAAATCCCACCATTGAAGTTTCTCAAGAATGATGAAATTGAGGTGTTACGCCTTAAAAAGTACAGCACCTCACTCTACAAAGTATTATTATTTATTCATGTGGCTGATGGTATTAAATCTGGTAAGCTAAATTTATTGTATTCTTACAGGTATAAAGCCATCCAAAATTTTCTAATAGATGAAAAGTTATGGAAAAAGGATCGAAAGCAGCTGATAAAATCTGCTGGCCTTGAAGGCTTCAAAGATGCAGAGCAAGTGCTAAGCACATTAAAGAACAAACTGAACGAAAAATATTCTACAGTTAATGAGCGGATATTAAACAACGAGAATAAAGATGTAACAGTTGATGAAAATTACCATATAAAAATAAACACGCCAAGAAAAGAAAAAGAAGATAATGAACTAATTTCAGCACTATTATCTGACAATAGCTTTACCCCAATTTTAAAGGTATTGGATGATGTAAATGATGTGACAAGATTTACTGATTGTTTTAAGCATTTTAGTATCAAGCATAAAAAGGCAAAGCCAAAAAAGAACACAATCTATGCCGGCATTCTGGGCAAAGGGTGTAATATTGGGATCAATCGTATTGCAAACACTTCTGTAGGAATGTCCGAAAACGTTTTGCAAAATACAGTCAACTGGTGTTTTGACCTTAAAAATATTCAGGATGCAAATAACAAGATTATTAGCATGACCGACAAACTATTTTTAGCCAGATCTTACCGCTCAGATGAATACCAGAATCATACGAGCAGTGACGGGACAAAGATTAATGTTTCAACTGATTGTTTGCATGCAAACTACTCATTTAAATATTTTGGGAAAGGCAAAGGTGTTGCAATGTACACTTTTGTCGATGAACAACAAGTATTATTCCACTCTACAGTGATCAGCGCTTCTGAACGTGAAGCACCATACGTTTTAGATGGATTATTGAAAAATGAGGTGATTAAAAGCACCATTCACTCAACCGATACACATGGGTTTACTGAAACCATATTTGCTGCCGTCAATATGATTGGTGTATCTTTTGCTCCAAGATTAAGTAAAATTACTAATCAAACCATCTATAGCTTTGTAGACAAGGCTACATACATTAAACAAGGCTATAAAATTCTCCCAAGCAGGAGAATTAACCAAAAACTAATAATCGATAATTGGGATGACATTTTACGTTTTATAGTGACAATAAAACTAAGGCATTCAACCGCGTCCCAACTTTTCACAAGATTAAGCTCCTATGCTAAAGAACACCCATTGTATAAATCCCTAAAGGAATTAGGTCGAATTTACAAGTCGTTATTTATTCTTTCTTACTACGATGACTCTACCCTTCGGCAAAAAATTGAAAAGCAGTTAAATAAAGTAGAACTATCCCATAAGTTTTCTAAGGCTGTCTTTTTCGCTAATAATCGTGAATTTAAAACCGGTGATAAAACTGAGCAAAAGATTGCAGCCGCTTGTAAAAGTTTGATTCAAAACTCTATAATTCTTTGGAATTACCTGTACCTTTCAGAATACATCACAAATATTCCAGAACCAAAAGATCGCGCAAAAATTGTAAGCACTGTTCAGCAAGGCTCCATGATGACTTGGCAGCATGTTAATTTACATGGCGAGTATGACTTCACAAGAAGAGCATCCAATAGCCCTCAGTTTGATTTGGCTAAAATCATAAAGCTGGACATACACGCAGTGTCGCCCGATTAGGGAGAATTTTGGGGATTTCTATTGCGGATCTGGCCCGGATATGAAGTTAGACCCTATAGACAAATTTTCTATTCCAAAGTCTGGCGTGATGTGCGCATATATTTCTCAGATAACTGCATATTTGAAGCCAGTTTGCAAGAATGACAGGACTAACATCTATTTCATTGGCTATAGATCTAATTTGCACTCTTTTTAGGTGCGAAAACATGATTGATAAAGCACCAAAAGAAATAACCTCTAGAGCCATCCAAGATGGTGGAGAATCTGATGATGAATATTTTGCCTTAAAGTGATCGAGAAATGGAGCCTTCGCACTGTTTATTTCATTAATGAGTTTTTGATGGTTATAGGGCCTATTCCCCCTCATGCCGAATCTCTTGCCAAAGTGCTGCGAATCGGTGTACCAAAATGGACCATAGTTTAGACTCATTACATTAGATATTATTGCTTTGATAGTAATTTCAATCTTCTCTAATGCGTCTAAGGTAATATTCCTTAATTCTCTATCAAAATTATAGAGTGAAATCACCTTTTCAAATGTTGTCCCGCCCTTTATTTTGGGATCATCTGTGCCATCCTTGGATATATAATAAAAGTGTATATACCCTGAAAGTCTGTAATAGCCAATTGTTCTTAAATAGTGATGAGTTTCTGCCTCATTGGGGACTATTAAGCCTCTTTCTTTAAGTAAATCGGACTGTTGTTTTATTGTTAAGGCGGGTTTTGTGAATTCCATTTTTTCTAATTGCTTGTTTTTTATAGGCAAAAAAAAGCCACCAAGGTTTACGCTTACCAAAACGGCATAGGCGTGGCGGCTATTGTTAATTGAATTATAGCACAATTTGATAGCTCTTGTAGGCGTTTTTTCTTTTACTATCAGTCATATATGACCGATCGGTAGTTTGTTTTGATTCTTACTTGGTCTGAGGCTTACAATCATAGCTTATTTTTTTTGAAGTTAAATCTTCTGCTAAATTAGGGGGGCACTACTGTATGGGCTTTCAGACTTCTAGCTGTGAACATTCAAAAGAGCCCCATCCCCTTCTTGAGAATGATTATACTTAGGAATAATAAATCTTCTAGTAGTCACAACTATCAGAGGTTTCCCTATATATGTATTATGGGAAATGTCCGATAATAACCATTATCGGACATACTAAGGTTTGACTTTTAACTTCGCTGGTTTACTCAAATCCTCATTATGAAAATATTGATACCCAATTATCCCAATCCCCGCTACAGTCAACGCAGGAAGTATCAAAGGCGCTGCTGATGCCGTTACAGAACCCCAGATCGCAGCTAAACAACCTGAAGGCGCTCCTTGAGCAAAAGCGCTTGCAAGTGTTGCCACAGCTTTACCAGAGGCTGCTATTTTGGGTGTGTAATAAAGCGCTGCTCCCCCTGCCCCAAATCCGTAGAACACATCAAAAGGATGAGCCTGACCGTTTTCATCCAAAGTGCCTTCTCTATTAATACGTTTTACGTCTTCAAGCTGTTTAAATTTTGGGTGCTTGGCACTTAACTGCTTTGCATTTTCTCTAATTGTAGTAACAATATCGTCATCAAAACCAAGGCTTTCAATCCTAATTTTCCAATCATCAAAAATGGCATCTCTGAGGTCTGGATGCTTTTCAGCAAAATGTCTAATAACCTCAAGCCCAGCTTTATGGTTGGAAATGTCTGTCATGACGATTAATCCAATTTCAGACGACTTCTCCCCTAACTTTTTGAGTGAGTCACAGGGTAAGGTTTTGCAATCTTGAATAATACCGTTTATTTCAAGCGCACTCTGCTCTAGGTCTGCCTCAAGTATTTCAAAATAGTCAAAATCTTCAAATACATCTTTTTCTTTATTTTTAAGCAAATGATTTCTGATCAGGCCAATCGTTGCTTCTCTAGTGTATTCTTGATCTTGACCAATCTTGATGATCCTGTCATCGGTTAACATACTCAACCAGTTAATATCTTGTAATAATTCATGTTTTAGCGTTTTAATTGACTCAAGCGTGGATTTTTCTTTGATTTTTAAATCTTCAGCGGAAATGTTGGCTATAGAGTCCCATAATCGTAAAAAATCCTTTTGAGAAATCTTCTCGCTTAAATCATCAATTAGGTTTGATAGCTTCTCTCTGTCAGTTTCATTTACCCTATCAAGGAAATAAAATAGGTTAGCTAACGTTAGTGCTGCTGAATAAGGTTTCTTAGGAGTTGCCGCAAGAAATTCTTTTTTTGACTTAGTAAGTGATAACTGGTTAGACATTGCATGCTCTCCTGTTTGCTGTCTCATTTGGGGTATTTGACTTGGCTGCTTCAATACCACAGGACTGAGCTGCTCTTTGGCTAAATATCACTGCTTTTTCCTTCATACTACTTAAGAAGTCCTTTTCACGTTGATGTAGTTCACAGTATTGCTTTAATAATCCCCCTGTATCTAATCCGTAGTCTTTGCATTGTGTTAAAAATCTTTCCATGGATGCATGCCAATTATTTTGAAATGCTGGATGTGCTAGCACAGTTTGTTTAAAGCTAAATTGAGAACACTCTTCAAAAATATTTGGGTTTTTGAATAACTCGATATCTGCGTCAGTAATTTCGAGGTTTTGCTCGGTGTTACTTAGAAACCACGAGAGGCGTTTATTAGCAATATCACAAATTATGTCCTGTTTTTCATGGTTGGGTACAAAGCGAGTGAAATATATAGCCTTGTCATGTGAGCCAAGATATTTTTTAAAGTATTCTTTTGCTAAATTTCTAAACGCTTTTGCTTTGCGGGTTGTATTGTTTGCATATAGATGAATTTCAGCCCCATCTAGCAAGGAAAAATACTCTGCCAACCTCCTGTTTGTGAGTCTACCAACATCTAGATCGTTATTTTTAAAGATTTTGGTAAACAGGTTATAAGCATCATTTATTTCGTTTTCATGGCAAATATACCAATCTTTAATGGTTTGCTTACGCTCTTCATCTAAAAGTATTGCTAGACTTGAAGGTAAATGATCAAGGTTTAAAAATATGTGGTTTTGTAGCGCTCTTATCCATCTCGCCCCATTATCGTTCTTTTGAATTGACAAGATTAGTTTGCCTAATTCTGCAGGCTCAAGGATATTTTGTCTGTTTAATATGTCTAAAATGCTAAGCGCTGCTTTTCTTTGTTCAATGTCCGATACTAAGCCCTCAACTAATGTTTTCCATCCCTTTATAGCAGGGGTTTTAAGCAAGTACCCACCCCAAGGCTCTTGGCAAAATGCAGTATTAGAGCCTTTGTAACTGAGCTTGTTTGCTTCTAAGTTTTCTAAAAGTGGTGATAATATATCTGAGTTTGTTTCAAACGTTTTTAAGTCTTGCTCATCTCCATATTTTTTTACAAAAGCTTTTAGCTTAGCAATTTGGTTTGAGGGAATCCTCGGTGTCATTCTGTTTTTACTGTTCGATTTTTCTAAGACTTGAATCTCATCTTTAATTCTGGTTGATATATGGGTTGCAAGGAGCTTGCATCTGTCATTTAAGTCTTTTTCTTGGGTTTTTAACGCCTCTATTACCTCGGTTCTGGATTGATTTAGCATCCCCCTCATGATCAGCTTTTCACTTGTTCTTATATGAGCCAATGATTTTTGAAGTTCTTGTAGTTTTTCAAGTCTAGCTGATACAGTATTTTCCAGGATTTCAATATTAAATTGGGGTATGTCTACAACCCCTACTGACAAACGACTTGCAATAAACTTTTGATTCGCTTTGATTTGCTCAACTGATTGATGAATTTCATTGATTTTCCAATAAGAACAAAACTCATAAGCGGTATTTAATGTCCATTTCAGGCAATTTAAACCCATCCACCAGATTGGCAGTAAAGCACCACCATAAAACAAGATATTTGTAACCATAGCTCCTGCCCACTGACCTAAGTAGAGCGTTGAGGCGGCAATGATTGCAGGTGAAAACCAAAAATACAGACCGAAGCTTAAAATAGATGCGATCAAGAATCGCACCTTCCAACTTTTGACCATGAAATCTGCAATTTTACTAGATTTAAAGAAATTTTTGGTAGGCTCAAATATTTTTTCTTTTAACCATTTCTTTTCACTCATTTGAACATCATTTTGCGCTTTTATTCTAGATAAAGCAGTTAATTGATGCCTTGCTTCAATGATCTTACAAAATTTTACAACTTGATTGTTTTCATCATTGACGTCATCTGCGCTTAATGGTGGGCGATATGGCTTTTGATTAATAGGCTGAGTAAATATTTTAAAATCTTCTCTTTTATCTGGATAATTGGTGGCGCACCAGTCAAAGAATGAAACCCTGGTATCATCATCTAAACCGTTTCTTAATGCCAAAGGGATATCTAAAGGGGGATACAAAACATTTAGTTTGTTAACCTGCATTGCCATTAAACTGATCACATCATCACAATGACGTTCCTGCCCTACTTCTTTGTATAGGCTTGCTCTTATTAATGCGATAGTTTGTAACTGGGTTTTAAATTGGATCAGCGCGTCATATTTATCTTTTATTTCATTTATGGCTTCTCCTTGCCAGCGTATAAACCACGCAGGGCGCCACAAGCCGTGCTTATTGTAATTTTCAAGATCACCCTCTAAATCTACCTGGCTTCTCAAAATAGCGCACTCAAGAGGCTCCAAATGCTCATCTTTTAGTTTGAGCAACTCTTGTGAACTCAAGTGGGCAAAGCTGCTTTGTAATTTCCAAGAAGAGTGAAGTCTATCAACTTCTGCATCAAACCCAGTTTTTTGCCTTAAGTTATTCCAAAATTGTGAGTCGTTAAATTTGTTAAATAAATTTTGGCGTTTGGCATCAAGACTAACTTTTATGCTTGAGATTGTATCAATATGGTGATTGATTTCTTTTGTATATAAGCTATGGTAGCGATTCCTTATAAACCAGTTTTTCCAAGTATTATCAAACTTTGATGGCAATTGATAGGACATCTGTTACTCCGTTACTTCATTTTCCTTGAGATTTTCTTGAAACAGTTCTTTTTTATGAATGGTTGGTAGTGAAATCTTCAGTTTAGGAAGGTCAATTGCCCCTTGGTTTCTATTTTTTAAATTTTTATCACTATACCAAGTGATTTTATTGGCGCATATTGGATTTAAACCTTGAATCATGATGAGGTTTCGACTGTCAGAGAGCCTCATTATCTCCTGACCAAGGAGTAGTGGCCGCTTGGTGTTTGAGAAAGATTCACTCATATCGCCCTGCCTTATTCCAAGTCCTCTAACAGATTTCGAAATACTATCAACGGTCTTATTGCCTAAGAGTCTTGAGATATACTCAGCATCTTCTGGGCTAGATTGAGTAAGGGCTACCCTCACCTTTACATTTAAGAATGCTTTACCACCATGATGCCCGTAGGTGTCATAAAGTTGTGTTAAATCTTGGATAATAATTAAAAGCCGAACTCGATACGATCTTAATAACCCAATATTTGATTTAAATAAGTCCATTCGTCTGAGCGCTGTGAACTCATCTAACAAGAACAAAAGACCATGAGGCTCAGTTTCATCAGGCTCTTTTCTTGTCATAACATCCATAACTTGCTGGAAAAATACATTAAGGAGCGGTGATAGCCTGTCGATGTTGTCATTGGTCACACCAACATAGATAGTCATTTTTTCTTGACGTAACTTTCTAATATCAAAGCATGATGAACTGGTTGCTGCATCAATTATTGGGTTTTCAAATAAACAAAGCGAGGCCTCCAGTGCTGCTTTTATGCCACCTCTGGTGACCTCTGGCGTGGAAAGATAAGCATTAAGGTTCATTCTACAAATAGGATCTAAATCATCGCTCATTAAAATTTCTTCTATAAAGCGATCAAAATCTTCATTTCCTTTAACAACTCTTGCTATTTCGCCAAGTGTTTTGGCCCTTGTGTCACTATCTAGAACAAAAATCGCTAGTGCGATAAATAGATTTCTTGGGCCATTTACCCAAATCGGTGCCTCCCTTTCCTTGTTTGGGATCAAAATACTCGCAATTTTATGCAATTCATCCACTCTGGTTAATTTATTCGTCCCTACGATATCAAGCGGATTATATGCATGGCTTTTAAAATCATGAGCACCAGGGTTCCAAAGAAAGCATTTAATGCCACACCCTTCTCTAAACCTGGATGTTTTCTTGAAAAGCTCAAGCTTAATATCGGTACAAACAATAGAGCCATCCCATGTAAGAAGGTTGGGGATAGTCATTGAAACAGTCTTACCCGTGCCACTTGGTGCAAAACAAATAACATGCTCAAACCCACCTATTCGAATGTATTTTCCCCATTTTTTGCCTAAGATTATTCCATCAGATGAAAATAGATTGTTTTTAATCGCGTCGTTATATTTCATCCATTTAGAATCACCAAATAAAGGTGCGCTTAAGCTTTTAATTTGAGCTGTTAGGGCAAATAGAAGACCCAGGGGTGTTATCCCAACAGATAGCAACCAGTAAAGTTTGTATTCAAAACTTAAGTGTTGTAAAGGAAGATTTAAAAATTCCCAAAAGTAGAGAGTAGATACTTGATGATTGATGAGATCTAAAAATAGCACATTTGACAAAAATATAAGCAATATTGACAAAACCAAATCAATTAACGCAAATTGTAGTATCTTATTTTTCTTTTCAAGGATTGTGTCAAGGCAAATGCTAATGGTCAATTATCCATATCCTTGTAAAAGATTTCAGTGATTTTACGTGTTCCATCAGGTAGGCGCTTTAACTGGACAACAACATCAATGATTGATAGTACGTATTCTCTTAGCTCTGCTCTGGACTGTTGTCTCAAACCTCCCCGCTCTGCCAGCATGCATAGTCGCTCTAAGGCCAATTTGGCACTAGAAGCATGTATGGTAGAAAATGAGCCCTCATGGCCAGTGCTGGCAGCTTCTAAAAACGTTGTTGCCTCCCCGCCTCTTAATTCGCCCAATAAAATTCGATCGGGCCTTAACCTCAAAGTTGCTTTGAGATTTTCGATCATATCTTGATCAGAATATTCTTCTCCGTTGTATCCAGCGATTAATGAGCAATGGTTTGGGTGTTCAACGTGAATTTCTCTTGTATCTTCAAGGGTAATTAATCGCTCATTTAGAGGAATTTCCTTAAGACAAGCGTTCAAAAAAGTGGTTTTACCTGTGCTCGTGCCGCCTGATATAAGAATCGTTTTTCTATTTAAAATACAGCTTCTAATTAGCTCAATGGCTGTGTTCTTATTTGACATACGATTTTCATCATTTATTTTTAAACTTTCATAAAAGTGCTTGGTATAATCGTCTAGCCTGTAGTCACTAATTACTTGTTTTCGAATAGATAGAGAAAACCGGCCTTGCTCAAGCACTGGTGGCGTTAGAGCTTGCAACCTATATCCTTGTGGTAACGTAGCTGAAAGGCGCGGAACCTTGTCCGAGAATGGTTTCTTATTATAGTTAGCAACCAAAGTAACCAATCTAAACAAATGGTTATAGTCCAGCGCATCAACATCGTGCTTTTCAAATTGCCCTTTTCGCTCGATAAACAGCTCTTGAGGACGGTTTAGGATAATTTCTGAGACATAATCGTCTTCTAAAAATGGCTTTAATGGCTCAAGGTGCGCTTTCAATGCCTCAATATTTTGCATGCGCAACCTCTTTGTTTAATGCGCCAAAGAAATTTAAATCTTGCGCAACGAATACTTTGATAATTGTGCCTTGTGGTACATGAACAGTTGGGCCGAAGCCTTGGGTTCTATTAAGACTTTGTGATGCGGTATCAGCAAAAGATTGGCTTACTGCTTCTCTGTAAGCTGACCGTGAATTGTATTGATCGCTTTTATCTACATTGATATTTGCACTCCCTGCGGAAATTAGACTCAACAGGATAGCTTCACCAAACCGCTCAAAAAAATGGGTATCAATACCACCAGTGAGACCCGCTTGTCCTAAATGATTAGTACCGGGAGAGTTTAGATTTACTTCAACACCATCAGGTCTTATTAAACGCTGCCAAACAATGAAGACTCTCTTTTGTCCAACATCTAACTCAGACTTGTAATAGCCTATTAGCCTTGAGCCCTTAGGAATGAGAAGGTTTGCTCCATGTTCGGCGTAAACATTTTCCTTCACTATGGCGCGTATATAGCCCGGCAAATCGGAATTTATTGCTGACTCTAGTATTCCGGTGATAATCTTTCCTTGGATAATGGTATAATCTAGATACTCAATTTGATGTGCACTTGCCTGTACAACGCTTGGGTTTGAAGAAAACTCTTTATTGAGATCTCTTTTTCGTTCATCTTCCATAACAGCTGGTGCATTATCTGCTTTGTAAACACTAATGCTGGCTTGGCGTCGCTGCATCATCAATCTTGAATCTTCTATTTCGGCCTCAACAGATTGATACTGAATTTCTGGAGCTTCTTGCTTGTAGGCAACCTGAAAAGTTGAAGCCTTGGTGTTTAGCTCATCAATTCGCCCTACTTTTGGCATTTTAAGATCTGATGACCTTTTATTTGCGGCTTTCGCTTTATCAGGCTGCCAGATAAGCGCCAATATCAGCGCCATAACAAGCACTAATACACCGCCAATCACTTTCTTAGAGAGTGTATGGGTTTCTATTTGGAGGCTTGTATTTTCCTGCATAAACTTAACCTACCGCTCTTTCAATGAAGTTTTCATTGATGACTGTGGTAACTAAGTTCCCATCTCGCAATGTATACTGCCCTGTTACCTTCTCAACAACGACATATTCACCTTCAATTCGATAATTCACAATCTGCTCTTTTCGATTTGATTCAACAGCATATATGGCTGGTATACTGCTGGTATCTTTGAATCTAAAGTAAGTAAAATCTTTCTGGTTATCAAAAACCTGCACAGGCGCTACGCGATTGTTGCCAGAATATGAATATTTAAAATTCCAAAGTGTTGGATCAGATGCTTTTGCAATAACCGTTTGCGGTGACTGGGCATGACTAATTTCATGCGTTTTAGCAATCGCCACCTGTTCTCTAGGATATTGGAACTTTAACTTATAAGTAATATCTTCATGGTTTATGTTTTTATGGTTTGCAACGAGTCGAAACTCATAAATTCTCTTGTTTGTAATCACCTTCATGTTTGTGTCTGAAACATCAAGCATCGGTTTAATAAACAAAATATTATCTCTACCCGCCGCTTTCTCCCATTGCCAGGCAAGGCTATCGCCTGATGTGACATCCAAGATGATCTCATTTGGGTGAAATTCAATACTAGTTTGAATCAAGTCATAACCAACAACCTTGAAAACGTTATTCTCATCATATTGGATAAGCTTAATTCGCGAGTCTTTAGCTAATGATCTTGGGGTTTCTTCTGCCTGAGCAAGACCGATCACCCCAAGAACCAATAAAACTGTAAGTATCCTTGTCATTGCCTTGTCCTTAAACATTTCTGACATTAACCTTATAACTTGTGACTACGAATCCGTTCCAATTTTCCCAAGCTCTTAGCTCATCTTGGGGGATCCCTTGATAATCAAAACTTAGAACAGCCACCCAATGCTCAGTGATTGTGGAACCATCTTTTTGTGTTAAGGTGCTAAAATCCACTTGTGCGACATGTGATGGCAGGTTTACATATTTATGAAAATCAGATGCTTCTTTACTATCCAGAAACACAACATCATGAATTTTAACTTCTCGCATACCAGTTACCCCAAGCAAATTAATTAGGCTATTTGGATTCTTGCTGGACTGGGTGCTTTCGAAGTCAGATAGAATTTCTGATGCTGTGCTAAAGAAAATGTGCTTATATTGATGATTCAAAGTATGTGGGTTAAAACCCTCTCGATTTCTTATATAGCGCACAATGTCGTTTTGAGCCATTGCCGCATTAACCGGCAAGTATTCATCTTTTGGATGAAGGGCTTTAATTATTTGATTATCCTCATTTACCAATATAGGGAACGGAACCAATGTTTTAAGTGGCACAGTGAATAACAAAGATAAAGCTAACAGTAAACTAAGACCTGATTGCCCAATAAATGCCCATTTCCATCTATTTGACCAGACACAAACGCTTAAATATTGATCTGCATACCAGCTATGCGCCTTTTTAAAGTACTGTTCGTTAGCCATCTATGCCACTTTCCTTATTCTGTTGATCATATTGTTCACGCTATTGGAGGCGGCACTGCCTACTCTCTCTCCAGCTTTAACCGTCCCTTGATAAGCCCTGTGGGCACCGCTTATAAGTCTTTTAGAAGAATGTATGGTATTGCCAACTGCACCCATACTGTTGAATGTAAAACCACTCGCGATACTTGCCATCAAATTCTTTACCTGAAGTAATAAAGGCAAACTGATTATTCCCAATAGAATGTAAGCACCCGCCATCCCAAAACTGATGCCGCCAGCGTCGTTAAATTGCTTTAGCGTGCTGTCCATTAGGGTGAGAATTAAAAGCATGACACAATGAATCCCGATGGGCATAAGTGCAAAACCAATAACATGCTGCATCCATTTCTCAGTAATGGATTTTGTGCTTTCAAATAAAAAGCAAATAAGGAATAACGGCGATAATATTAAACAGATTGCAAGCCCAGCTTTTGCCAAGACTAAAAGCCCCAAGGAGAACCCACAAACCAAAAGAGTGGCTAAAGCTGCCATTGTCCCGATAATAACGGGTGAAAAATTACCAATTGAGCCTTTCCTAATAATTTCGGTTGCTTTTTGCATGCCTAAGTCTAAGCCTTCTTGTAAGGCTCCATTGACATGAGTTGAGCTAAATAAAGACCATTTATGCGCAGCTCTATCTAATATGGCGCGGGTTAGCTCATTTGGCCCATTGGTGAATAGTTCGTACAGCAATTGGCTAAAATATGACCAATTTTGTGCCAGATAAAGAACTACCGCCAGTTTTAGCCCACTATTTATGGCATGTTGAACAGGTGTTTGAATCATCCCTCGCAATAATGCCCACCCAAAACCTGCAACCATAATCCCAGCAAGTGTTGCAATCCAGGGTGAAATTGTTACAGAAAGCGCTTCATATCCTTGGAATACAAAGGCGTTCATCACAGAGTCCGTCTGATCTAAGATGTTTGTTAACAAAGCAGGCACTTTATTCTGGCTCATTTCTACCAACTATTAATCTTTGTTTTGTTGTAACAATCATTTTGGTAAGCATCACAAGGCGCTAGTAATTCAGATGCTTGAGATGCACATCCCGTTAGAATAAGAAAGGTCATTAATATTGCTATTCTCATGCTACTCCCTATGCCCATTGATTAAATTCAGCGCTAACGTTTTGATCTACGACACTTTGTTGGGTCATAGAGCCAATCGACTCAAGCAATAGCGCTTGTAGTCTCTTTAGTTCAACCAGCTCTAGGGCAACTTGCCCTTGAATGCGGGAATTTAGATCGGTACTTGCTTTTTGATTGGGTGTTTGGTCAATTTGCGCAATTAGCTTTTCAATACCATCAATGTTGTTGTTGATACTTTGAGAAACGAAGTGCGCAGATACAATTGATTTTTCCTGTGATATTTTGCTTTGCTCGTATGAGGCTTTTTGCAAGCTATTGTCTGAAAATATTTCCCTGCCTTCCTTTGGGGCAAATTTTGCATTATGGTTATTTCTAAGCTTTAGGTAATCCTGATCACCACCAACGCCATTTATCATTGGGCCCCACCTTCTTTTAGCTTGATCGAGGGCACCATTATAGATTTTGCTCATATCGTAACTGCCAGACAGCTCTGCGTTGAGTTTGCGAAAAGAATCATCTGTCAGTTTTTCTAGACGCTTTTCAACATCTAGTTGCTCTTTAGCAAAACCAACATTTTGTTTTAATTGATTTAACTGAGCTTGAGCGACCTTTTGTAATCCTTCCTCAATTACCTTAAATATTTGTATAGCATGCGCGTTGATAGGTAACCCAAAGCTACAGGCACATACTAAAATCACACTGCTAGCTCTCATGTGTGTCCCCCATATATTGCTTTAACCAGTTTTTTGCATTAAATCCGTATCGCTCTTGAAGGGCTAAGGCTTCTTTGTATAGCGCTTGATTGCCTGAAAATACTCTTATAAAGCTTTCAATACCTTTTAGGTTCAACCTTGCAACTGCGCCTGTATGTGCCTGCTTGATAAGAAAGTAATAAGACTGCGGTAGCAAAGAGGTCACAATCTCAAACTCTCTGTCATTTAAGTTAAATGCACCTTGATAATCTGATTTGCTTGCATCTTGGTTAGGTAGGTAAATGTTAGTTCCAGCACCTTGTATAAGACCATAGGAAAGCTTCGATTGAGCAACCTCATGTGGATTTTGCGTTGCAAATACTACAAATGCATTTTCCTTTCTAAAACTTGCTAGCCAGCCAGTTAATGCTTTTTCCCAAAAGGGGTGATTCAAAAACTGCCATCCCTCATCTAGAATAATATTGTGAAGCCTTCCATCAAATCCGCTTTCAATTCTATGAAAAAGATAAAGCATCATTGGCAACAAAGCGGTTTGATCTTCCATGATCATGGTGAGATCAACGCCAACAACAGAACTATCTAGGTTCAAGCTATCCGTTGCGTTATCAAACAAATATCCTCTACTGCCCTGTTCGCTAAAAAGCCATGTCTTTATATTTGCAAATTTATTCCAGTTTTCACCAAAGAATGTACATAATGTGCTTAAGTTTCGTGCTGTTTTAGGTACGTTATAAATACCATCAATGGCTTGTGATATTATTTCCTCGTCAATTGCTGATATTAATTCCCCGTTTCTCGTTACAAGCGCAGTTATAAACTGCGTTAAATACTGTCTATTTTTAGGAGTGTCATCTTGAGGAATTGGGTTAATCCCTGTAGGACGTCCTACTTCGAATGTATGATACTCTCCACTTGTTGCTAAAACATAAACAGCCATTCCTTTGCGATAATCAAAAATGAAGCTTTTAGCATTGAACTGCCCTAGCATACAGTTAAGTGCACAAAGCAAAGTGGTTTTACCACCACCTGATGGCCCTATGATTGTTGTGTGCCCTAATGAAATGTTATCTTTCGTGCCTTTTTGATGAAAATTAAAATGATATTGACTATTTGATGGTGTCTCTAATGCAATGATGGGACTACCTAGATGATTTTCACCCTGATGCCCCTCATCTGGTTTATGAAAACTTACCATATCCGCAACATTATTTGATGAAATAAGGGCTTTTCTCCGTAAGTCCGATATATTTCCTGGAAACTGACTCCAAAAGGCCGATTCTAGATTTACAGACTCTCGTATTGGTTTTATCCCTACCTCTAAACAACATTTTGATGCCTGTATAAGATTTGCGTTTAATTGCTCAATGTTTTTAGCTTTGCAACTAATTACTCCAGTGTGATAGCCAAACTGGACTCTATCTGCACCTAAATCATCTAAAGCGTCTGTAATTTCATCAATTTGGCTGATTGAGTTGTCGTTTACTTGAATAAATTGCTTTTGTAGGCGCTCGATTTGATCTTTGGCTTCTAATTTTTCAATCGGCTGAAAAATATGACTGATTATCATATCTTGGGGAAGCTTTAATAGAGGGCTTAGCATAGAAGGAACCGTTGCCGCCCCATATTTTTTAAAACTTAACATCCCTATAAATTGATTGCTTTGATCAAGCTCGTCAGTGAGCTGAACACAGTTTTTCCCAAACGATAGGCGCTTGCTCGGTAAGATGCTTGCAATTTCAGCTTCAGGCAAAAAATAATTTTTATTTTCAAAATTTAATATATATCCAATTGGCGATAGCATATCCACGTGATTATTTTCAAGCCCTAATCTTATAGGAGTATAATTTTGAAGTAACATTAAAACCTGATCAGTGATTTGATCTAGTTTTCTTTTAGCATTTAAGATATTTATTCTTGCGTTATGGCAATTAAACTTGCTGCTTATTTGGGCTGTTAATTTATTTTGGGGTTTAAATAAATTGTTTTTCAGTACAATGCTTAGATAATAGTCAGTTGAATATTTTTCTTGACCATTATAGGAATTGTAGTAGCTATTAGAAAATATATTAGTCAGGTATTCATCTGTTTGTACAGGCTTTGCATTAATGCTCTTTCTTCGAAATGCATGTGCCCATATAACACAGTCGCTTGGGATTTCGTTTAAAACGGTTACTAATGATTGGTGTAATTGATTGACTTCATTTGGCTCAGATGTTTCAACGTCTTTTCCCTCAATTTTTATAATGCTTATCAGTTCGCCATTCTTAGTCATGAGTGTGTTTTTCGATGCTAAATGACTGTAGGGCAGCCTAGAACTAATAGGGGTGTCAAGTAATTCCCTTTTTTTCGCAACTATCATATGGCTATCCTTAATTTGCCTCGTAGCTATTCACTTTCCAAATGTGTTGGTTTTTACAAAAACAAATGCTTTTTAAATACCCTACACCGATATCAATGAAGTTTGGTTCAAAGTAGCAGCACAATTTTCCAATAAAATGAAAAGTTAAAAATGACCCCCAAATCCAAAAATTAGTGCTTGCAATAAATGCAATTAAGTGAAGCAAGCCATTAATAATCATGTAAGAGTAAGTCACTCCAAACATCATGGGTGGACGTGCTAAGCCCTGAAACAATGTATGCGAATCAAACCCACCCATTCCCCTACCCCCCTATAAGTAGCTCACCAATTCCACTTGCGCCAAATATAATTCCAATACCTAACGCAATATTAAGAATACTGCGCCAACCTAAGTGCCCAGCAAATGCCATATAACCACTTCCACAAATTGTTATGATTGCTAGTGTTTTTGCAACCTTTCCAGTCATGATGTCTAATATTTTTTCGAAAACCCCTGCGATACTATCTCCTCCCGATGCACCAAATTTAAACCCTGCCAATGCCAACTCTGGGAAAATAGTCATTAAAACTAATAATGATATTGCGATGAGCTCTTTCTTTTGACTAAACATGCTTTACCCACCATGTAAAGGATTCATTTTTTCATATAATTGATAGATTTTTTCAGCCGTATCAATTCTAGGATACATCGTATCCCCTACTTTGATTCGGTGAATGGTTGATTGGGCAACTTGAATTTTTCTAGCAATTTGTTTCTCGCTAAGTCCTTTTAAGATCAATTGCCTTATAAATTCTTGTGGTTTTAAAATCATTAGCACCTCCGCTGTTCATGTTTGTATTATCTACAACGGAGATCTTTGAAGGCAAGAAATACCTTATGCATTTCTGCATGAATTTCTTTTGGGTCTTAGGGGAAGAATTTATCCCTTAATTATAAATAGATATATCCATGTGGTGTGTTATCAGGGCAAAAGTGATTTAGTAAAAGATATGAAATCAAGGACTTATTTATTGGGTGAATTTTCTTTTGCTTACAAGGCTTTCTTCTGCAATATCCTTGATTGAAGCACGTACTTCTTCTGGGAATTTTAGCTTGCCAGCCTCATCAAGTTTGTCAACAATATCACTCAATTTTACATCATTGCTAGCTTCAGCCAAATAGCCTTTTATTTGTATTAGATCATCTTTGATGTTTGCAAGCTCTTCACTACGAATTAGTATATTTAGCTTATCAATGATCTGATCATTTTTAATTTGCTCATTTAGTCCGGTACTTGAGTCTATTGTGCTTTTAATTGGTTGGAACGCTCTATTGACACTAAATATCACCCTTGGCTGAGCTGGACTCTGCAATAAATCTTGATCTAAGCTTCCGCCAAGTGTACTGCTAGTTACAGATTTGTCTTTTTGTTCTGTTAAAGTTATATCTTTATCATCATTCCAACAATGATCTTCAAACACTGGAATAAAATTTGGTGCTTGTCCTGGTTTGTCTGAAAGGACAGCAACGGTAGTGCCGGTATTCAAATAACAAATCAATTGCGCACTCGCAGATGGAATATTGCCAGAGTGTCTAATTGTATTTCTTTTAGCATCGTAGAATTCTTGGCCATGCTCCCGAAGCAGCTGAAGAAAACGCTCATTATCTGCCTGATTAACTAACCATGCGCCAAATTTTCCTAGATCATCCACTGTCATCCAATACCCGCCTGCAGGGCTACCAGCAACAAAAGGTGAAACGGGATCGTCTGCATTTGTTACCCCATCACCTGGATTATGTATTGTAAAGCTTTTTACATCTGCTGGACCTATTATGAATTTATTTAATATTTCATCATAAGATAAGGGTTCAATTACCTCTGGCTGGTTGTTGTAGGCATGTTGAATTGCCATCCCAACCAATAAAATGCCAATATTACTGTAATGTTCTTTAACACCAGAAATAGGATTCACCATGTCAAGTGGATATATTTTTTCTTCCGCGAACTGCAAAAAATCAGCTGGGGTTTCAATTTTGGGAAAAATTGGGGATCTTCCTTCTTTCTTTGATGATGATATTTCCTTTTGCAAAGCCTTCATATAATTATCCAAATAATCTCCGATACCAGATTGATGCATCATAATATCCTTGAGTGTGCATTCTTTTAATCTCTCTCTGACAGCGTGTGGTAACTTCTCAGTTACAGCAGCATCAAATTCAGGTGGTTTATCTAAACTACTTTCACTGATTATTCCTTCTTGCAGCATTCTTATCATTAGTGCTCCGGTAAAAACCTTCCCAACAGAATGAATTGCAAGGGGTTTTGATGAGTCAAGGGAGCCAGAAGACATGGTATGGCTGTTTGTTGAGTTTGTAACAGTTAAAGCAACAGAAGTATCCGAACTTTTAACAAAAGAATGTAATGTTGATACATCTAGATTCTCAAGGTTTATATCAGACTTTTGGTAGTTAAACTCATCAGGTATAGTTACTCTATCCCAACCCGCAATGCCTAATAAATCCCCAACCGGCATGTGCTCAAATAATTTGGATAAAGCTGAAATATCTTGTTCTTTATGGGCTTTATCAAATTTTGCATGATATTCTGATTCTTCTTCGATAATTCCAGCCTTCTTGGCAGTTATAGCCAAAAAGCCGCTGGCACCCGCAAGCCCTGATAGCTCTCTACTTAAAAACTCAGATGCAATTAAATTAATAATTTGTGGCTTAATCACATCATTTCTATTACCATCTCTTTTAGACCATCTATCTTGCAGCATAAAAAACCTATTTTATTTGTTATTTATCTTTAGTATTTTTAGTTTGAAATGGATTTTTAACCATATCAAGATGCTTGCTAGCTAATTTTGAACGGCTTTTAACATTGTCATCAGCTATTTTATAGAGTTCTTTTGCCATTTTGTCACCATTTTGAGATAGCCTTTGCAACTCTTCAACATTTGCTTTTTGTTCGATATTGATTCCTTCGTTTCTAAGCAGCTTCTGTGGATCAAGCCCCATGCTTTTTGCACGTTTTAGTAAAACTTCAATAGCAGAAATATTATCTGAAAGATGTGGGGATTCTGGAGCATTTGCTGAGTTTAATGCTCTATTTTGAGCACCAGATTGTCCTTCACTAGACATTGAAAGCTTTTCCCCTGACCCATCCATATCAAATGATTCTTCACCACCTTCATCATTATCGCCTCCACCACCAGACTTGCATTTACACAATAGCAGTGGCTTTGAGCATCCTTTACAAACAGAGGGATCTTTTGTTGGGTCTACACCCAATTGCATTTTTTCTTGAATTTCATTGTCTTTAGAGCTTGTCATTAATATTTACCACCAAGTACTTATTTATTCATGTTACTACTGTGGGGCTATCTTTACAAAACTGAATATCTAACCCGACCAAGTGTATAAATTGTATAATAAGCTTGAAATATCGTGTATTTTCACATATTTTCTGAGTGCAATTTTTGGGGACTCTAAGATTAAGGTTTTTTGTATATTTTTGATAAGCATGATTGTTTTGCTTAATGAATATTAATGGAGCTGCGCGCTTGCCAAGTTATAATCTAAACGCTAAGTGCTCACGAACCCAAAACTCGGGTTTCCTGATTAATAAAAATCGATTAACAGCTGCTGTTTAACTTTATAGCCATCTAACAAGCATGGGTATATCCCCACTTCTATCAAATGACCATCAAATAAGAATGAACGGCTAAGTAATTGAAATATATTGTATTTATTTTAAGAGGGGCAGAAAATAACCCCTCCCATCAAATGACCATCAAATAAGAATTACGTTGTTATGCCCAAAAGGGGATATATTTCATATATTTTCGGCTGGTATCCGGATCATATGGCCTAATGAGGTTTGCTTCGCTGGTTTCTTTAATAATCCGTGACGCAATCGCGCTATTTTTATCCTCTATACCAAACCTATCCCTTAGAGACGCATTGGTCATGAAGCTGCGTTGAACGTACTTCAAGCAAGCATGTAGGTAGCAGGCTCTAACTCTATCATCTTTATTCATATCATTAAAAGCTAAATGAGCAAACAATACCGCACGCGTATGCTCATCGGTTGTTTCAAAGAGAGGTGCAGGTAATTGGTATGATTCTGTTTCGGAGACAATTTTATCTATACCACTGCCCCGCTCTTCACACACACCAGTTCTGCGCAAAAAAGAAGCCAACAGCTCGTTACGTGATTTTGGTGGGCTATCTAAAAACCGTTCCGTTTTTACTAATGGTAATCCAGGATTGGTAACCTCCATCCTGTTAGAAAATATCTCTACCATTGGAGCGGTGCCTTTAATATGAAAATCTTGGTGAATAATGGCATTAGCAAGCAATTCACGTATCGCCAAAGGTGGGAACATAGGCACCTGCTTACGCAGGGCTGCGCCAATGACTTCATTGCTGGGTAGCATGTTAACAATGGTTTCAACGGCCTGTTCGAAGCTTGTGGCAAATCCCCTAGCAATTTCATGCTCTCGGATAGTTTTAACTTTACCCTCACCATCATATAGGATAATGCGTACACCCTTGCGCTTAACTGAAGAAAACTTATTAAAGTCCTTACCAAACAACAACGCACCAAGATTGGTGACATTCCATTTCCCCGTATCTGATTTTGATATCATGTCATCTGATATCAATGCATCCATAATGCCCTGCCGCCCTTCTGGTAGAGGCATATTTAAGGAATCAAAATATTTCGGGTAGTCAAGCAGCTGCAACACTTGATCGACTTCAACATTTTCTAAAGCAATCTCTTCTTCAAATGAAGTGTTATCAAATGTTCGCCAAAGCTCCCTTTCCTTTTCAGGGAAATCTTTAAGTTTTTTATTGTAAGAGCCAATACGAATATATTCCGTGTTTTTAAACTGAACAGGATGCCTAAAAGCCGCACCAATTTCTAATATTACAATAGGTTTTTCTTGGTAAATTATTTCATAAAACTGAAAATTAATCTTGGGTGATAAGTGTCTTAGCAACCAACTTTCCAATTCCTCATTACCAACCTTTTGTAGTCCCGGTGAAAATTTTGAGCCAACAATCTCATGAGACTCATCGTCAACTCCCCAAATCAAATAAGCATTCACTTTGCCAACCAGCGCGGCTGAGTTGGCTAAAGAAGACAAGTATTCCCCTATAAGTTCTGGTGTGTGTTTGTTTTGCTTGAATTCAACCCATTCAGTTTCTTTTGGCAATGAAAGCAATTCGTGAACAACACTTTTCATATATTCATCTGTTCGGCCTAAGCTCATAATAGTCTCGCCAGATCCCAAGTTAGTTAAACACCATTCTGGTGTGGCTCGTTGTCTTTAAATTTTAACACACCCATGTCTCTATCCGAGCTCATCGGTATAGCTAGCCTAGCAAGCTTGCGGTGGTCCATTGGGTTGTTAATACCATTGTAATTATAGAAGTAAATTATAAAAAGGAGACCCGCCGACTTGAGCATCTTTGAGAGGCTTGGCAGGGTCTTATTAATTATAATGTTATCACAATATAGTATTCGATAGTCTGCTGCTTTTAAATTTGTTTTCACTAAGAACCAGCGCCTGCACTTTGCAAGCTACAGCATACTTAGGCTGCCGAATCTTACCAGATAAAATTCGACTAATTGTTGATTGGTGCACTTTAGCACCTTTTGCAATTGCCTCTTCCGTATATCCAGCCCTTAATAAAGCACGAAGCATTTCTTTAATATCCATATCCTTCCCCCTTCCCTTATGCAAAACCATTTATGCCAGCGTAGCGTTTGGTTGCTTCATATTCCTTGCGCTTTTCTGCTTGCCATTTTCTTTCACGTGCAACTATTTCGTCCTTTGCTAGCCCAATGGGTCGTTCCCAACTGCCATTGATACAAATTTTTCGCGCAATGAAATATCGCTTGAGCTGGCAAACAGGTTTAGCAACAATGCTCCCTGCTTTGGCTACGTAGTAAAGAATTTCTTTAAGGAGAACCTTTAAAGGCTTTGAAGCAGCTTCGCCCTTTATCTTCCCGGAGTGATAGAGCTTGGGTATGTTGCCCAATATTTGGTTTTTCACTTCTTCTTCGATCAAGAAATGCTCTCCATCGAAAGTCATTTCAACCAGACTAGAATTGGTGCCCCTCGCCCTTGTTTTGGGTACTGGTGTACTACTCTCTAACTTTTTCTTAAAGGCATCTGACTGAAGTTGTTGCTTATGCTTTTTCATCTCTTCACGTTGCGATTTTTCGATTAACGCATGATGTATCTGATCTCGCTCAGTTTCAGTAAATGCTTGGTGAGCAATTAGGTTGGCTTTGCAAAGAGAAATGCTAGGATTATTACGCTTGACCTCTTCGACCTCCTGTTGAAATTTCAAAATCAACGCGTCAGCGTTTTGCATATCACAATTTTCAATCTTGGTATTATTGTGATTATTATGTTTTTTAATATTATTAATATTTTTAATATAAAGGGTATGATTTTTTTCAGGGGGGGGATCTGAAATATTTCCTATACCCCCCCTGATATTTTTCAAGGGTTGATTTGTATCTAGTTTTGATTCAGCGTCTCTAAATTGTACTACGTTATTATTTCGCTCATCATAATTTACAACTTCCTTTGCTCCAGCCGCATATTGCTTTTCACCTCGATTAGCTGCATTTTCCAATGCTTTAAGCCCTTCTTCAGGTAACAAAACATAATAAATATTTATACGTTTTTCTTGATCTAGCTCAGATTTCAAGAAGCCAAGTGAAACTAAGTTTTTAATGGATTTGTATATAGTGTTCGCCTTCTTTCCTACCATTTCTGCTATTTGGTTCAACGAAGCCCTACAAGACAAATTGGCGTCCATAGTAGTTCTGGCTGCAAGGTTGATCCAGATCAGTTTTTCTCCGTCACTTAAGCCTTGGCACTTAGAAACAAACGGTATTTCACACTCATTAAAGGCACTGTAATAACCACTTTTACGCTTATTGATAATAATTTGCGCAGTTTGATTTTGCTCACGCATAGCACATCCCCTATTCCATGGTAGTTAGAAGCTTTTGAAAGTTAATTCAGATGCGAATTAAGTGCTCAAAGGCTCTAGCAATGAAATATTGGTGTGATCGAGGTTTATAACTGACAAATGATCGATTAGAATGGAACAAGCCATGACTAAATCTCCTTCGGTAAGATTTGGTTGTGGTTAGTGCTTGCGGGGTGGGGCAAATCACACCGTGAGCACGTTAAATTAAAAATTAATTGAACTACCTTCGTTATTATCTCAGCGTAATCCCTTTTTGCCAAGACTAAATAATAAAAAACCCTCACAGTTTCTTCCTTAACTTCAACTACTTCAGAGGTATTTAAAGTTTTATCATTTTGTGATACATTATGCAACATAAATATCAAATTTATATCAATTTAATCATAAACAAGTTAAGAGACATAACAAACCTTGCATGTTAACTGAAGCGAATAACCGAATTAAATCAATCCGCTCAGAATTAGGGTTGAGCAGAAAAGAGTTTGAGAGCAAAAGCGGTATCTCAGCTAATACTTTGCGTGCTTGGGAAATAGGTGCTAATCCAATTACAGCTAAAGTGGCGCGCAAATTAACCACCGCGTTAGCGAGATGCGGTATTCAATGCCAACCTGAATGGATACTCTCTGGCAATGGCATTGCCCCAAGAACCTTTTCAGCCGAGGAGCAGGAACAACAAAATAAACTAATGCTAAATTTGCCAGAACATGATTGGAATGATGAAACTGCTATCCTGAAAGAAATCCAATTTTTTGAAACAGAAAACCCCAATGCCATAGTTGTCACTGTACCAGACGATAGCATGCTCCCAATTTATTGCTTAGGCGAATATGTAGGTGGCATTCGTTTTAAAGGCAATAAGCTAAATGAATTGATAGGCGAAAGCTGCATTATTGAGTCAAACAGCGGTGATATATACATTAGAAAGCTGCAAAAAGGGTCAAAACGGAATCTATATACCCTCTACCCTTTAAATCCAAACACAAATACAGAAGAACCAATTATCTACAATCTGAATATTAAAAGTGCAGCCAAAATTATTTGGCACCGTAAACAGTTATAGTCAACATATGTATGGAGTTGATAATGAAGGATCAATTAGAACACTATCTGTCACCATCTGAGTTTATTCAAAGTGACCATCCATTGGTGGCTAAGTTTGTAGCAGATAATACTGATCCATCCGACCCCCCATCTCAAAAGGCAATCAAGCTGTTTCATGCCGTGAGAGATCAAATCAAATATGATCCAGATACATTTTCCATTAAGCGAGAGTTTTACTACCCTGCTGTAACACTCCACAAAAAGGCCTCTACATGTGTTCCAAAGGCTGCTCTATTATGTGCAGTATTACGAAATGCCAGAATTCCATGCAAAATGGGTTATGCTGACGTAACAAACCATATAATCTCACCAAAAATATTAGATTTACTAAATGGTAATAAAGTTTTTTACATGCATGGTTTTTGTAGGTTATATCTTAATTACCGATGGATAAAGGTAACACCAACATTCAACAAAGAGTTATGTGAAAAAATGAGGGTTGCTCCCCTAGAATTTGATGGTGAAAATGATTGCTTATTTCAGCAATACAACTCTGAAGGTAACAAACTAATGGAGTACATCACTTATTATGATGAATTTGAAGATATACCATTTGACTATTTAACAAAACTATATTTAGAAAGTTACCCAAAACTTTGTTCGGTTGGCAACCAGCACTCATTTGACTTTTATAAAAACATACAGTAAAAAAATATCTAATCATATTTTTCAAGTAATATTATGGATAACATGCAATTTGCAGCACCTTTGTGTGTTAAGAATGAACGTTTCAACAATAATGCAGAAATGCATTTTAATGATATTTACTCAGCACTTGAAAGACTCCTTAGCTGCACTTACTTGTTTTATATGTTCGAAAACACTGACATCTCAAAGAGAATTACATTTTCCACAAATCTAGAGTGGCAATCTGTGTACGTAAATGACAATCTAATTATTAACTGCCCCCTACTCTACGTTGGTCGAAACCAAATGGAACGCAGCAAATCAAAATCGACCACCCTTCGATGGAATGATGTAACCCCATCCAGTAAAGCCCAAAAGAACGTGATGGGTATTCGAGATGAGTTTAATATTGCAAACGGCATTAGTTTTGCTCGTGAGTACTTTGGTATTAGAGAAATGGTTGGTATTGCTTCAGATGTTAGAAATGATGGATTTTCACGGGATGTCATTCTGCATATGAATACAATTAACTCCTATCTATTACAACTTCGAAAAATCGCTATTTGCGAACTAACCAAAAAAGCTTGGGTTCCGGTTATTAGTCAATCTTCAACAACCATCCATTAACCCCGCTTTTAGGCAAAATGTTCATTTTTCATCATCTCCAAGCTACTTTTCCTTTTCTGATTCATTAGCCACAAAGAAATAAACGCGAGCGCAGCCACAAAACATAAGTAATACGCAGGCATAATGGGGTTGTCAAATTTCTTATAGAAATAGCTCATCATAAAGGGTCCCGTTCCACCAAGTAAAGAAATCCCTAGGCTGTGAGAAAATGATGCCCCTGTTGCCCTATGAGATGAAGGAAATGTTGTTGCTAAAAACGCTGGAAATGCTCCAGAAAAGGATCCAGTGAGGATAGACATCATTGCGATAGAAATATATACCAGACGAATATCTCCATATGAAATTATTTTAAATGCTAAAATGCTAAGGACAAACATCAGCAATACAGAGATCTTTAAGATCGCCCCACGTCTCATCTTATCGGAGAAATAGCCAGCTATAGGAGCTGCTACAATTGCCACAATTGTGCAGCATGTCGTAATAGATAAAGCCTGATGTAATCCCAACCCCCTATGTGACTGCAAGAAAGCGGACAGGAATCCAAAAATCATATAAGAAGACAATCCAAGATATCCAGAAAGAATTGTACAGCCAAGAAAGTCACCAAATTGGCTTTTTAAGTTAACCAAAGGGTACTTCTCTGGTCGCTTCGGCGCCCTGTTATCCATACTGCTTCTTAAATAAACGGTAAGCCCACCAATTAAGCAGCCACTTAATATAAATGGTAGCCTCCATCTTATTTCGGGAAGGGATTCAACGGTATAACCTTTAGACAAAATAGAGATTAAAAGCCCCCCGCACCACATTCCTAAGCCTGCAGCAACCACTGTTAAACTGCCGTAAAACCCAAGTCTCTTTTTAGCATCTCCTAAGCTAAAGTAGACAGATGGCCCTGTATACTCTGGGGCAATTGCAAAGCCTTGCATAAGCCTTGCAAAAATTAACCCCAATGGCGCCAATATCCCTATTGCATTGTAGCCTGGGATCAATCCTATCCCTATTGTTGCCAACCCCATCATTATCATTGATAGGGTTAGAGTTAGCTTAAGACCAACTTTGTCAGAAAAATGCCCAAAAACAATCGAACCTATAGGCCTTGCTATAAAGCTGCAAGCAAAAACTCCCCAACTTAATAAGAGAGCTGTAGAAGGATCAAATGTTGGAAAAAAACGATGAGCAATTATTGTTGATACAGCAGAATATAAAGCAAAATCAAAAAACTCTAGGAAAATACCCAATCCACCAGAAACTAAAAACCTTGTCTGACTATTCATGGGCAAACTCCAACTCCTTTGACCCTGGAACTACTGTAAAAGCACTCCTAAAACTAGAGGATTACCATAAAGAGAATCGAACCAAATAAAAAGTGTAACTACAACTACGGTTGTTCAACAAATATCTTTGTATTTAGGAATTACTATCCGCTATCAAAAAGTATCCAATAACATCAAAATGAGTGGGTTAGATATTCACTATGTGACATATTTGTGAAGTAGACTTTGAAAATAACCACGTAATAAATAAACTCACGCAATCCAAGCTTAAATTTCTAAAATACACCAACGGCTTAAATATCTCTGCCCAGAATAGAAGCATTGCCCCGGAAGTCACTTCCGCTCTATCCAATCCTCTTTTGAGACACCTTGCCTTCAGTCAAGCCATCGAACCGGAAGCCACTTCCGCCCTATCCAATCCTCTTGCTGGAGACCTCTTACCTTCAGTGAACCCTCGAACCGGAAGTCACTTCCGCCCTATCCAATTCTCTTGTTGGAGACCTCTTACCTTCAGTCGAACCCTCGAACCGGAAGTCTCTTCCGCTCCATTCAACCCACTTTCTAGAGG
>CAXBML010000016.1:0-66022 GCA_963976875.1 uncultured Coxiellaceae bacterium | reverse complement strand
CAAGTTTTGCAGATCAATTCATTGATGGGAAGGTGGCGTTCGTCGGACGCTCACTTTATTACCAATAAACTCACAGGATATTAATTGCCTGCAAGCCATTTAAAGCCACATCATCAAGTGATACGGCATCAAAAAAATATAATCTTATCGACAGGACAAGAAATAGTTCCGAGGTTGAGGGGGTGGGATTTAGGCTTAATATATTAATGACTATTTCGTTTAAACCTTGGCAAAATATACACAAAATATCTTTTTATGCCATTGCTAAAAACACTTATTTTTTTCTTAAATGTATATCTGGGATCAAAGAAAATGGAGAATACATTTTTTAGGGAGAAGGCTAATTCTGAGGCAAAAATATGATATGTGTTCAATAATACATGTTTTTGTTTCTCCTTTTTAATGGCTGAGTATATATGTTGGGTGCTATTTATTTTACCTGTTTTTTCTTTTATATTGTTAGATATCAGTTTTGTAATTTCGCTATTAACAAGATTAGTAAGCTTTGATTGCGAGAATCGACCACTTGCAATGATATCTTCATATGCGAAATCCACTAAATTCTGTAGATAATCATCATCTCGTAATTTATTAACAACATCTTTAAAATTAGAGAAGTCCTTTTCTAACGCAATGTAGTGTTTATCAGGCTCACACAGTCCGCTGTATTCTCCTGGGAACATAATAAGGGTTGTACGCAAAGAAATGGCCTCAAGCAAGCGAGGAGAGCTTGCATTATACATTAAGTTGCCTTCATATTTATTCAGGACTTTATCATAGACTTCATCAAATTTAAGGTTAGGATATTTTTTTAGAGTAGATTTAACATCTCGTTCAGCTTGACCATTATAATCCCAAATACTTGAGCCACTCTCAGTGCCTAATACTGCTTTAGATTCCATATGTTTTTTGAACCATTCTTGACCATAAATTCGCTGCTGTTCACTGACTGAGATATCAATTTTTAAATTATATTGTTTTGCTCTTTGACCCACCCCATCAGCTATAACCTTTCGATCCTGGGCTAGCTTACCCAGCCAGTAGTCATATAATCGGCCCCGATAAAATATATCAGTGTGTCTATCTTTTATGAGGGGGGTATTTATGTTTTCCAATAAGCTTGGAGTGTAGCCGGTTAAAATACTTACCTTTTTCATGTTTAGCAGTTCAGGAAGGTTGTATGCTTGTTCAACAAGGGAAGGTTTGACTAAGGTAAATAATAAATTAATATTTAAATCAATCATTGCTTTTGTGGCAACGTTGACTCGTTGATATTCATCTTGTAAAAACTGAAACTTAACCCCTTGATAAGATTGTATTTTTTTATAGAGTGCTTTGGGTAAATAATAGGGGTCGTGGGGTCTAATGGAGTAATGAAAACCAATAGCATCAAACATATTTAAATCTAATTTATGGAGTGTTTTGCAGGTTAAGGGGTTTTCTATAATCCAGTTATTTTCTTGACTATTAGTAATGGCATGGATATGGTCAGTCACTGCTGTTGTTATATGGCGATCATTAGCTAATAGTAGAATATTGTATTTTTTCATCAGTTTTAATCAAAGTTTATGGTGATAGAGTAACTGTGTTATTTTTCTTTAAATAAATATCTCCCGTGTGCTCGCACTTAGCATAAGATGCATCACTGTCTTCTGTCTGAAAAACAAGACGCTCCCCATAACGACTCATCCATCCAATCTGGCGAGCAGGGTTTCCGACCATTAATGCGAAGGCTGGGATATCTTTTGTAACAACACAACCAGCACCAATGAAAGCATACTCACCAATGGTAATACCACACACAATTGTACAATTGGCCCCTAGGGTAGCGCCTTTTTTAACCACTGTGGCTTTATACTCATCTTTACGTTTAAACTCAGAACGAGGATTATGTACATTCGTAAAAACCATGCTGGGGCCACAGAACACATAGTCTTCCAGAATAACATTATCATATACAGAGACATTATTTTGTATTTTGACTTGATTGCCTATGTCGACCTTATTACCAATAAAAACATTTTGCCCTAAGCTACAATTGTCACCTATCTTGGCATTTTGGGAGATGTGTACCCAATGCCAAACATGGGTTCCTGTACCAATATTTGCACCATCATCTACAATAGCGGTTTCATGTTTGAAATAATTCATATTGTTTGGAACCCTATTGGTTTATAATTCTAATGGTAAATGAATGGTTCTGTTGTCTCTAGCTGAGCGATATGCTGCAATGAGTAGTTCTAATGAGGCTAAACCTTCCCGACCATTTGTCTCTGCTTCACAATTTCCTCTCATAGTTTTTATTACATTGTCGTAGTATAGTTGATGACCAAAACCATAAACAGATTTTGTGGCGACACTTGAAGAAAGAATGTCTTTATCCTCTGGGCGCTCATCTTCAAATTCCCAATGCTGAACTTCATTTACAGCGATTCCACCAATACGAACAGTCCCTTTATCACCTAAAATTGTAATAGAGCCCTCTAAGTTTTTTGGGTAAGTCGTCATGGTAACGCTCATAGAACCCATCGCGCCATTACGCCATTTAATGTTCATAACACCTGTATCTTCAACTTGAATTTCTCTGGCTAATGTTCCCATCATAGCCTGGACTGCTTCAACAGGACCTAGTAACCAATGCATTAAATCAACATAGTGGCTGGCTTGGTTCATAAAAGCACCACCATCGTATTCCCAAGTGCCTCTCCAGGCGTCTTGATCATAATAGCTTTGCGGTCTAGTCCAAAAAACATTAACATGCGCCATATTAATTCGGCCAAAACGTTTTTCTTTTATGGCTTTTTTTAAAGCTTGAATAGTGGCATTTTGACGGTTTTGTTTTACAACAAATAATCTAGTGTTTGTGTCATCGCAAGCTTTAATCATGCGATTGGCATCCCGCCATCGAGTTGCCATAGGCTTTTCTGTAATGGTGTGTTTGTAGGACTGCGCTATTTTGATAGTTTGATCAGCATGTAGGCCACTAGGTGTACAGAGTGTAACGATATCTGCATTGCTAAACTGTAATAATTCATCTAAGGAAGTATAGCCATCAACCTGATGTTCTTTCATTGCAGCTTCTAACCGATCAGGACGATTGTCACAAATAGCTGTTAGGTTCAGATTAGTACTATGTTGTTGAATGCTTTCAAAGTGGCGTTGAGCAATGCGACCACAGCCTACTAGCGCAATATTGATTTTTCTATCCTTGATCGTCCATGGTGTTTTTTTCATTTTAGGTACTCTATATAACTAGTGACTAAATGACATGCAGAAGCTTACGTGGGTTTAAATTAATTGACCAAAAGTGCAAATGGCATTAATTATTTTAAGCGATGCATCTCCTTCTCCATACAGGTTTGAATATACCATATTTTTTTGATTTGTTTTTATATTAGCTATAGAACTTAAAGAAAATGGTGTAGACGGTGAGCAAAGTTGGTTCCAACCAGAAGAGACTAATTCAACCCATTCAGTTTCATCTCGCAATGTTATGCAGTGGACTGCATTAAAGTAAGCTTCCTTTTGAACACCACCTGAATCAGTAATTATGAGCTCGGCATTTTTTTCTAAGGCGAGCATATCTAGGTAGCCTACAGGCTCGATTAGTTGAACATGACTGTCTAATTTTTTTAGTAAATTAGCATTATTCAGTGCTGCACGTGTTCGAGCATGCAGGGGCAACACTACTGTTGAATTTGAGCTGAGTTCTATAAGCGCGTTGCAGATATTAATGAGTCTTTCTGTATTATCCGTATTTTCTGCTCTGTGGATTGTAGAGAGTATATATTCTTTTGACTTTAAGCTTAGGTTTTCCAAGGTAGAGTTTTCGTGGGTATTATTCTCATTATAATATAGTGTCGCATCTAGCATGACATCACCAGAAAGACATACTGATTCTGGGGAGAACCCTTCTTTTATTAGTTGATCATAACCATTTTTAGTGGGTGCAAATAAAAGTGTACTTAATTGATCTGTGAGAATGCGATTTATTTCTTCGGGCATTTTTCTATTAAAAGAACGTAAGCCGGCTTCAATATGGGCAATAGGATAATGGAGTTTTGATGCGGCCAAAGCTCCTGCTAGGGTTGAGTTTGTATCACCATAAAGCAAAACCCAATCTGGCTTTTCTTGCATTAAAATTTCTTCTATTGCTTCAAGCATTTTTCCGGTTTGTTGGCCGTGTAAGCCAGAGCCTATGTTTAAATTATAACTTGGTTTGGGAATTGAAAGTTCATCAAAGAATAGCCCAGATAGATTGTAATCATAATGCTGGCCAGTATGAATGATAACTTCTTTAATATCAGGCGTGGATGCCATGATTCGAGAAACTGCAGCGGCTTTAACAAACTGGGGTCTAGCACCTATAATCGTACAAATTTTCATGGGATGGGTGCAACCTTTTATTCTACTAGCATTATTTAATTAATTCTTCAATTTGCTTTAAATTTAATGTGGTAATATAATTCTTTGGTATTTCATCAAGGCTATCCATGAAACTTTCAGCAAGCGCTGTATAATTGACCGTCACCGTCAAGTTTGGTATTTTTTTGAAAAGTTTTTCGATATAATGATTATTTAATTCAGGAAAAAATATATTATTTTCAGACTTTAGTGCGCATATAATTTCATAATCAGTTTGATCTGTACCTTGAGCAGAAGGTCTTAAATAGTACTTAAAAAAACCTGTACATTTTTGTTGCAGTAAATCTTCATAAAAGACGTGGTATGCTGGCCAAAAATTAAGCTTAACAAGGATATCGCGTAAAATTTTCTTAGTGTTATAATATAACTGTATTACTAAAATTCTAGGAGAGAATTTTTTTATAAGGTGGTATAAAAGAGAAGAAGTTCTAATTGAGTGTAAGCCTGGCATTTGTATTGGAGGTTTGTATACTATGGTGCAGTCTTGGCTGGGCGAGCGGTGATAGTTTTTAAATTCTTCTTCAATTAGTTTATCGAATTTCTGAATGAGCCCTTGGTAATGGTTTTTAGGGTTACATAAAACTTCATTATAAGCACATTCAATTATTTTGTTTGCTTGTTCTGGTGATTGTATTATCTGAACAACTTCTTTTATATTACTATGGTCTTCTTTTAATGGTACATAATGATGCCAGGGTTCTAGTATGCCATTGTATTCACCTGGATAAAGAATAAGTAATACTTTGCATGAGATGGCTTCAAAAATCCTGGGGGAAATAACATTCATTAGGATGTTGTTTTTTTCATCACCTAAAAAAATATTTTGTACTGTCTCAAAAGAAGCTCCTGGATTTTTTTTAATATATGCTTCAATATTTTTTTGTAGTTTTCCTGTGAAGTCACAAATATTTGTTCCACTTTCAGTACCTAGAGTTGCTTTAGACTGTTTAAGTAATTTTTTCCAGTTTTCACCATATACCCTATCGTCTTCTTTTGTTGATATATCACATACGAGATGATAACTTTTAGAACTTTTTAAGAATTTTTCTGCTATCAACCATTTTTGTAATGTGTGGCTGCCCATCCAAAATGGTAATTTTCGAGCCCTATAAGAAACATCAATTTTTCTTTGAGAATAAGGTATAGGGGTTTCTTTTAGCATTTTGTCGCTAACATAGCCTGTTAGGACTGTTTCAACTCGAACTCTGCTTAATGTTTTATTGTATATCTTAGGAACAATGTCTTGGGATGCAAGGCCAAAAATAGCATCAATCTTCATAAACTGAACATTGCTTATGGTGCTATAGATCCAACGATAGTCATCTTGAATAAAAAGTATCTTATAACCTTTAAATTCCTGGATGATTTTTTTAGCATTCAAAGATAAAAATCCACCACGACCGATGCATATTGAGTAATGAATAACAAGAATATCAAATTTGTCTATGGGTATGCCCCTATCTATTTCACCAAATATATTATATGTCACAATATAGTTTTTTGAATATTGAGCAAAGGCATTAATATGTTCATAAATTGTTTCTGCAACTACAGAAGAGTAGTTGCAGAGTAGCAAAATACGTTTTCGAGCAAATTGATCAGGTGAATTATGTTTTTTACTTTCAATGGGGTGTAAGGACATAACTTAATTCTTAATCAGTGACCAGCCATGTAGTCGCGCTAAAGGCATCATATCGTTTGATTTATATGCCTTTGAAATCCCTTTTATTTTTGTATGAAAATCACCTGGGGTTGTAGCATTTTCAGAGCCTACAAGAGCGGGGTAAACGACACGAGTTAAGAAGTCAAATGTTCCAGTATGGAAAGTTTCTTCTATTGATACATTATTTTCAAATAGCTTAGTGAAGTCTTCTTTTTTCGAGTAGTAATTTATATGCGCAGGCTGCATTTCATCAATATGTGCATCTTTCCTGATTCTGTTGAGATTATCAAAACCTTCAATAAACCCTTCTAGTAAAAGCAACTTACCACGAGGTTTTACCTGAGAAAGTAGATTTGCAAAAGCTTTTTTTTGTTGTTCAAAATTTTCTAGGTTAATTAATACACGGACACAAATAACAACATCATATTGTTTTTTTAAGTACTGAGGCTTAACAATATTGTCATGAAAAAATGTGTTATTTTTTTCACCATATATGGTTTTTGCTTGTGAAACCATATTTTCTGCATAATCAAAGGCATCAATATATTTTACCTTGTCTCTTAACAAACTAGTTAAAAAGCCATTTCCGCAGCCTACTTCTAACACAGAATCCGTCGCTTTTAAATGCGAGATAATGAATTCTGTCTCCAGGTCTCTTTGAACAAGATCAGAGATATTAACTTTTTGAGGGTCTTTTTCTTTAGTTGGGCGAGCGCTCCAGAATAAGTCAGTCTCAGTTTTAGATACGGTATCAGTGCTCATATGTGTCCTTAAATAATTATACGATTCTGTAAGGTTCTAAAATATTTTGTATGCATGGCGTTAATAAAGATAATATTTTTTGAGCATAGTGTTTATGCCCAAGTTCACTTAGGTGTAGTAGATCTGGTTTTTGTAAAAGATAATTTGAATAGTCTTCAGCATCAATTTTATCAAACCATTGATCAATGTCACATAATTTTACCTCATGTTGATGGGCAATTTCCGAAATGACTGTATTATAAATTTTCCGGCTTTCTTCAAGAGATTTTCCGCCTGGCAAGCTTTTGGTCCGTAACGTTCTATGGTTATTACAAAGTATAATATGTTTAATATCGAATATTTTTGCTCGCTCAATCATTTCTTCTAAATTCGCTTTGAACGCACTTTGAGATACTCTGGGGAAGCCCTTGTCTGTAAACCAAAAATTACAATCATTTAAACCAAATTCAATGACAAGAATATCTGGAGATAGACTTTGCACATCGGGGTTAAAGCGCAAAAGGCCTTGGCGACTTGTTTCCCCTGAAATTCCTTTATTATAACCAATAATATCAACGGGAGTTCTATCATATTGTTCTTTAAGTGACTCTAAAACCAAATCTGTCCAGCGGAAATCTGGATTAATATGTTGTCCTTCTGTTATTGAGTCTCCAAAAAAGACTATTGGAACACCGATATAATTTTTTAGTTGTAAAGACATAGTTTTGCCTAGTTTGACCTTATATTTTCTGGGCTAATACTGTGATTTCTAGTGGTTTCATAAATAATCTTAAAATCGATGATGGGTATAAGTTTATATCTGAATCCTGTTTTAGATATTTTCTTGCAAAAGATTGTAAAGAATTATACCAATTTTTTCGTCTTTGCGTTTTCATCCAAAACTCTTGCGGCGTTTGCAGGGAAAAACTATTTATATGAAATGAAATCACTTTCATTCCAGCAAACTTTAATAACCTTTTTATATTTTCGTGGTTAAAGTCTCTCAGATGAGCAAATTCATATTCACATCCATTTTGAGGAGCATAATTCAATAAATTTTCTTTGTAGGGGACTCTAATAACGGTGTAGCCCTTAGTACGAAGAGAGCGATTAAGAGAAAAAAGAAATGAACCAATGTTGATAACGTGTTCCATTATATCCGTGCAAGTGATGATATCAAATTTGTCTTTGAAGGGTAAATTTTCTGCATTCGCTTGATAGACCTCAATTTTAGAACTAAAATTTTTTAAATAAGGAAGGGATATGTCTACCGCTGTAATTGATTTTGGGTTTCTCTTTTGTATTTTATTAACCAAAAAGCCTCGACCACTGCCTAAATCACAAACATCTTTTCCTTTCAAAGAAGGGCATAGCTTGCATATTTGTTCTGCTTGTATTTCAACATATCTATCGTCTAAAAAAGAAGTGTTAAGATCATTTTGAGCAATTTGATCATAATTTTTGGAATAGCTTGAAAATAGAGAGCTATTTTTATCATGGGTGCTAATCATAATTTTAATATTTTCTATCGTGGTAAATTCCCAGTGACAATTATCACATATTTGAATATGTTCCATAAATGGTTCATGACACTCAGGACACAGTAGCATACAGAGACTCCTTTTGTAACTCCCAAACAGCAGGTATATGAACTAATGTTGGGTCAAACCTATCGTCAGAAATAACTTTAAAATTAAAGCAGCGTGATAGGAGGTCATAAGGCTCAGCTGCACTAAGATTTTGTAAATCTAGTTTTTTATAAAGCGCGACAGAGAATATATA
This sequence comes from uncultured Coxiellaceae bacterium, assembly GCA_963976875.1. GTDB lineage: Bacteria > Pseudomonadota > Gammaproteobacteria > Berkiellales > Berkiellaceae > Berkiella_A. Next base: position 57,411 of record CAXBML010000016.1, on the reverse strand, counting down.
ACTTCCGTTACCTAATATTAGAGATTTACAGAACAGTTCAATTGTATTAACCTGCCCATCCTTCATTGTGACAGATAAAGGTTGATTAACAAATCGAGATATTATTCGCCCATCTTCTGCAAAAAGTATAGCAACAGCAGTAAAGGTATAAAGTCCGGGAGCTTCGTTAGTGTATTCAAATTTTATAGTAAATGGATCATAAGTTTTAAAACAATCTGTTGATTGTTTATTTTTATCTAATAGTGAAATATTTTTTATTTTTAAACCGTGAGAACCTGACCATTGAGAAATTGCATTTTCAGCTAAATTTACCTCGCCTAGAATAGATTTTAACAACACTTTTTTCTGTGATGTACCAGTTTCTCTGCAGGAGCTCAATGACGTGTTCTCAGATTTTGTCAATTTGTTAATATATTCTTCGTACGATTTAACGACATTCAGAGCTTTTCCAGAAGCAACAATAGCCCCATTTTCCACCCAAATTGCGTGCTCACAGAATTGTAAAATTTGTGTCATAGAATGAGACACTAATAGCAACGTACACCCTGAGTTGGTTAACTTCTCCATTCTATAAGCACTTTTGCCACTAAAATAGGCATCTCCAGCGCCCAAGACTTCATCTACAATTAAAATATCAGGGCGTATTGCTGTTGAGCATGCAAACTGTAACCTAGAAAGCATACCTAGAGAGTATGTCTTAACAGGGTAATCAATAAAATCCCCTAACTCACAAAATTCAATAATTTCTTGTTCAGCTGCATAAACTTCTTGCTCTGATAGGTTGTTATACAAGAGTGAGGCTCGAATATTTTCTCGTCCTGATAGCTCATTATGGAATCCAAGGCCTGTTTGCATCATAGCTTGGACATTGCCATTTACTTGTATTGAGCCCTTAGTAGGTACAAAATTACCTGTGATTAATTTTAATATTGTACTCTTGCCAGCACCATTACGACCTATTATCCCGATTCTCTCCCCTTTTTTTAAGATAAGATTTATAGAATCAAGTGCTTTAAAAGTATCAAATGACTTCTTTTTATTTGGAAAGTATTTAAATAACCCAAAAGCCTCTAACATTAAATATTTATTAGATGGGTATATTTTGTATGTTTTGGTTACATTAGTAAGTTTTATTGCTACTTCATTAGACATAGTCAAATACAATCTTCTTTGCAGATTCAAAAGTTTTATTGCCAAAGCTAAATAGGAATAAGCTAAACATTAATCCAATAGACATCATGGGAATTGAGGGGACTTTACCTAAAACTAAAGCATCTTGTAGCGGTATAATATAATACGATAATGGGTTCAGGTAGATAATGATTTTAATGTGTGATGGGATCATTGCTTTCGTGTAGGCGATAGGGCTAATGATTAGCAAAAACATAGTCAGATAACCAATGATTTGTTGGATATCTCGAAAAACTATAGTTAATAGAGAAACAATCCATACTAGTCCGATTAGCATCATAATAAACGAGATTATAATTGGAAAAATAAAAATTACGGTCCATGAGAAATTTCCCATCAGTGTATAAACAGTAAGGACCAATATCATACTGAATATAAGGGAACTAAGTGGAACAATGATGTTTCTAATAGGAATTAATTGAGAAGGAAATACAGTATTTAATAAAACGCTTTTATTGGATATAAGGCTGTTACAGCCTAGGCTAAGGCCACTAGAAAATCCTAAGAATAAAGAAATACCACAAAACACATGGAGAACATATTGCATTTGTTGCATGTCTTGCGGCTTAAAGGGAAATATAACCGTGTAAACAAGGGTGTAAAAACAAAAAAATATGAGAGGGCCAAGAACTAACCAAGCAGCTCCAATAACAGAACCTGCATACGTATTTTTAATGTCAGCCAAACAAAACTTCCATAACATTTTTCTATTAGTAGAAATTATGTTTACTGCGCTAGCCAAATTCCTTAGCATATTGTCCTAATTAGTAAATACTTGTTTTCAACAAAAACAGAACTTAAATTAAATGATTGTTATGGCTAAGTCAAGATAAGTCAGAAAAATATAATAATGGGCTTTGGCCTATTTTAGTGTTTATGTTTTGTTTATTACTATTTTATATTAAAGTGCTCCACACACCTGGGAAAAATGAATGATGAGACATGAAGCTAAATATTTTATTGTTATGTAATAAACCTCAAGTGGGACATGATGCCGATACAATCATCGAGCATATTTCCGCTTTTGAGAACTATTCTCATCATAAAGTTTGGGTCTGCTCTAATATTGGAAATTTACCTAAACAATTAGAGTTAGATAAATTCGATGTAATTATAATCCATTATTCATTATGTTTGTTTAATAGCTATTATATGTCAGATGCTGCAAAAAAAAAGGTACGCAGTTTTTCGGGTTTAAAAATAGTATTTGTTCAAGATGAATACCGACAAATTAACAAAATGATACATGTACTAAAGTTTCTGAATGTGGACATACTATTTAGTTGTTTTCCTGAAATTGAAATTAATAAAATTTATACAAAAGAATCGCTGCCAAATGTATCAAAATATAATAATTTAACAGGTTATATTTCTGAAAAATTACTGACTAATTCAAAACGTAAAAGAATATCAACAAGACCTATTCATGTGGGTTATAGGGCAAGAAAATTACCTTTTTGGTATGGTGAGTTGTCTTATGAAAAATGGAATATTGTGGAACAATGGCGAGAACATGTCTCAGGGAAAAATTTAGAGTTAGATGTCGATATCTCTTACCTTGAGAATGATAGAATATATGGACATAAATGGACAGAATTTCTTTCTTCTTGTAAGACAACATTAGGGGTGGAAAGTGGTGCAAGTGTTATGGACTTCACTGGAGAGCTGGAACAAAAAATTAATTTACACCAACTTCTGAATCCAAATGATTCTTTCTTTGATGTACAAGCACGATTTTTACAAGATCATGAAGGGCAGTTTAAGTTAAATCAGATTTCTCCTCGTTGCTTTGAGGCAATTGCACTTGGGACCGTTTTAATACTTTACGAAGGAGAGTATTCTGGAATCTTGATTCCCGAACGACATTACATTGAACTTAAAAAAGATTTTAGTAATATTGCTCACGTTATAGCCAAGATAAAAGATGATGATTATTTACAAACCATGGCTGATGTAGCCTTTAAAGAAATCGCATTAAACCCTAATTATAGTTATGAAGGGTTTGTGATATCTGTGGATGATATTATTAAACGTGAGTTTAGACTGCGGCGTAAGGAAAATGCAATATTGCCTTATTCAGAATCAGATTTTTTGAGGGATATAAAGACCGTTCCTATTAGTGATAAAATATATCAATTTGGCCTCAGAAAGTACAAGAGATTACCATCATTTATACAGACGGTGATCAAAGTTATTGTAAAACCCAAAGCCATTATAAAATTAATTGTTATAAAGAAAATGATATTGGCATCAAAAATTAGGAATGTTAAACATTCAGGTAAAATATTATGAATAAAATGTGCGCTCATAATTTTCAATTTACATTAGAGAGACAAGATGTGTAGTATAGCGGGCATTTTTAATAGAACTTATACGCCAGTTTCTGACCTTAACAGAAAGCTGGGTATTATGAATGACATCCAAGCCCACCGAGGCCCCGATGACTCTGGGACATGGATACATAACAATAAATATGTTGGTTTGGCGCATAGTCGACTTAGCATTATTGATTTATCTCATGAAGCAGTACAACCAATGGCTTCCTCATCTGGTTTTGTTATTGTATTTAATGGTGAAATTTATAACCATATTGAGCTTAGGAAAGAGCTATCACTTTCCTGGAACTTTAAAACACATTCTGATACAGAAGTCCTTCTTGCTGCCTATAATGAATATGGGACAGATTGCTTACAACATTTGAAAGGCATGTTTGCGTTTGCGATTTGGGATGGGGATAAATTGTTTTGTGCAAGAGATAGGTTTGGTATTAAGCCATTTTATTATACAACACAAGAAAATACCTTTATTTTTGCATCAGAAACCAAGGCATTGTTACCATTTCTTCCTAATGTGAGTACGAGTAGAAGTGCTTTTGTTGAGTATATTACCTTCCAAAGCCCAATTGGTACTCAGACCTTGTTTGAAGGAATTTCGCAGCTTGAACCAGCTCAAGCCATGGTCGTGACTTCTAGCGGCATTAAAAAATGGCAATATTGGGATATCGATTATCAAGTTGACCATGAACACTCTCCAGAATACTTTTCCAATAAATTAATTGAAATTATGGATGAGTCTATTCTTTTGCATGGTAGAGCAGACGTAAATATAGGATCAAATGTCAGTGGTGGAATAGACTCTTCGCTTATGGGTATTTTAGCGACAAAAGAAAAGGGTAGGCGCATTCCCTTTTTCCACGGAAGATTTCTGGAAGGGAAGGGGTATGACGAAAGTGATTATGCACAAACTGTTGCAGATATGTGTGACGCCACATTACATATAAAAGATCTTAATTCCCAGCAATTTTCTGACAGATTTAAAGAGATTATTTATCATTTAGATTTTCCAGTCGCTGGGCCAGGTGTTTTCCCCCAATATATGGTTGCTGAATTGGCTTCTGAGCATGTCAAAGTTATTTTAGGAGGACAAGGCGGGGATGAGATTTTTGGTGGTTATGCCCGGTACATGATTGGTTATTTTGATCAATTAGTGAGAGCAGGGATTAATGGTACTTATAAAAAAGACCAATTTTCTATTTCAGCTGAGTCTATTATATCAAACATGGAAGTATTGCATGCCTATAAGCCCCTAATGCAGTCTTTTTGCCGTCAAGGTATGTTTGCTTCACTAGAAGAGAGATATTTTTCTTTGGTGAATAGGTCAAGCGACTTAGATGGTGAAGTTATATTAACTAGGGAAGAACAAGAACAAGTTTATAATCAGTTTCTTGTTAAGTTTGACAGTACTAAATTTAAAAAACCAGACTCTTACCTGGATGCTATGATGCATTTTGATCTAAAATGCTTATTGCCAGGTTTATTGCAGGTTGAGGATAGAGTGAGTATGGCACATGGCTTGGAATCAAGAGTACCATTGTTACATCATCCTTTAATTGAATTTATGGCGACAGTGCCCGCTAACATAAAATTTAATAATGGCAATTTAAAACATATGCTAAAGAGCTCATTTTCTAACACATTGCCTTCTGAAATATTAAGTCGTAAAGACAAAATGGGTTTTCCAGTGCCATTGAACGAATGGGCTAATGGTAGTTTGAGAGATTTTATTTTTGATACCTTGCAAAGCGGGGCTGCACGCCAGGATGGCTTTGTTAATTATCATAAAGTGATTCATAATATCGAAAAAACCGGCAAATTTAGTCGTAAATTATGGGGGTTTTTGTGTTTTGAGATGTGGCAGCAAACATTTCATGACCGCGCCCCTTATTTTAGAGGGCTAATTCAAAAGTCTGAAGAGTCTGAAAAATATGCTGAAATAGCGTAAATGTCTTATTTTATTTATAAATTTTAACACGGAGAGAGATAATGAAAGTATTAATAACAGGTGGTTCTGGTTTTGTGGGTTCTCATTTGGCTGATCGCTTATTGGCCAGGGGAGATGACGTATTAGTCATTGATAACTTTGCAACAGGCAGACGTGATAACTTAAAATCACACGCACGTTTAGAAGTGGTTGAGCAAAGTATTGAAAATACAGAAGCTGTTAATACATTATTTTCTCGTTTTCAGCCAGATGTGGTTGTGCATGCTGCGGCTTCTTACAAAGACCCAGATAACTGGGTAGAAGATTGTAAAACAAATGTATTGGGGACAGTTAATGTTGTTAGTGCCGCTAAAGCATCAGGTTGTGACCGTATCGTGTATTTCCAAACAGCACTATGTTATGGCTTAAACCCAACAGAGCAACCTGTGACTTTGGATCATCACATTAACTCTCGTGGTAGCAGTTATGCGATTAGTAAAACAGCCGGTGAGCAGTATGTTGAGTTATCAGGTCTAAAATTTGTATCATTTAGATTAGCTAATGCTTATGGCCCTAGAAATATCAGTGGTCCTTTACCCACTTTTTATCATCGTTTAACGAATGAAAAGCCTTGTTTTGTAATGGATACACGTCGTGATTTTATTTATATCAGCGATGTTATTGATTGCGTCGAGAAAGCAGTAGATGGTATGGGTAATGGTTATTATCATGTTTCTTCAGGTGGAGATTATTCCATTAAAGAATTATTTGATGCGACTTTAACCGCTTTGGATATGAAGCTAGAAAAAGAAGTTGAAGTGCGTCCTCGTAACCCGGATGATGCTTATACAATCTTATTAGATCCTTCTCGGACCGCAAAAGATTTTGACTGGAAAGCGGCTGCGCCCCTTACAGATTCAGTTAATAAAACAATTGCATATTACCGTGAGTTTGGAATTGAGCAAACTTTTACACATCTTCGTATTGAAGAGAGTGAAACAGCTTAATTTATTTAGAATTTTATGGTACGGAGATGTATGTAATGCATGATTTTTCAGGAAAGAAAGTTCTCGTTGTGGGTGGCGCAGGTTTTGTGGGTAGCAACCTTGTGAAAGCGCTGTTAAAGCAGAAAGCCGAAAAAATTATAATTGTAGATAATTTATTATCGTCAGATATCTCACAGGTTCCGAATAAAGATAATATAGAGTTTATCCAGGGTTCTATTACTGAAGATAGGATTTTATATAATTTGCCTGAGGACTTAAATTATGTCTTTCATTTGTCAACGTACCATGGCAATCAAAGTTCAATCGATGATCCGTTAAAAGATCACGAAAACAATACTTTAACAACTTTAAAGCTATTAGAGCGTATTCACAATTTCAAATCTTTAGATAAAGTGGTTTACGCATCTGCAGGTTGTTCTATCGCTAAAAAAACATTTGATAATACAAGTGCGACGCAAGAGCGAGAAGAAGTTTCCTTGTATATGGATAGCCCTTACCAGTTATCAAAAATATTTGGTGAGTTTTATGGAAACTATTACTTTATGCGCTACCAATTGCCCTTTGTAAAGGCACGTTTTCAAAACGTCTATGGCCCGGGAGAAGTGCTAGGAGCAGGGCTTTGGAGAGGCAATAAGAATACAGTTTGGCGGAATGTGACGCCAACATTTATTTTTAAGGCTTTGAATAATGAAGCTTTACCATTAGAAAAAAATGGCGTTGCAACACGAGACTTTATTCATGTTGATGATACGGTAAATGGACTCATTGCATGTGCCTTAAATGGTGAAGCCGGAGGGTCTTACAATATAGCATCTGGCGTAGAGACCTCTATTTTTGACTTAGCTGAAATGATTAATGAGTTGACAGGCAATCAAGCTGGTTTGGGCAATAATAAGGCTCGTGAATGGGACCGTTCAGGTAAACGTTTTGGTGATACCACTAAAACATCGCAACAATTAAAATTTGAGGCTAAAGTGAGTTTGCCCGAAGGGTTAAAACAAACTATTGAGTGGACCCAAAATAACATAGCGCTAATTCAACAGTGCATGTTAAGACATGAAAGATATATGCCTGAAATTAAAAAATATTTTTCTTAAAATCGCATGATGAAATTTGCAGGCAATGTTAACTTAATATATGGGATGAGCTTTTTGAAGCTGAAAGATCTCCCGGCAAATTTAGTTGTGTTGCTTGCATTTTTTATTCCAACGTCTACGACATTGACATATGTTCCTGTGTTGGGTATTTTGGTTTTTTGGTTTTTTGGGGGGCATAGACAAGACAAAATACGGTGGTATTTTAATTACCCTCTTTCCATGCCAATATTATTTCTTACTTTCATTTATCTTGCTGGCATTGTCTATACTAGTGCCGAATGGAAGTATTGCTTTTCTAGTCTTCGAGATATATTCAGGTTTTGTTGTATTCCAATTTTTGCCTATTATTTACACTTAAGTGACCCTGCAAAAAAAGAATATGCACTTAAATTTTTTATCGCGGCAATGCTCTTGACGTGTGCATTAGGCATGTTGAAAATTTTAGGCAGCTTGCCTATTGGAGAAAAACATAGTGGTAGTGGTATCTTTAAAAGTCATATCAAGACTAGCTATTTTATGGCTATTGCCCTGTTTTTCATCTTTGTGAATTTTTACTATCAAAGAAAGCATCAAGCTTTAAATTTAATACTTATCTCCGTTTTATTGTTTTATATGTTTTACCTGAACACAGGCAGGACAGGTTATTTAATTCTGTTGGCTTCTTTTAGTGTTTTTGCTTGGTATCAATTTCGCTTGAAAGGGCTTGTGATACTTGGCGTGATTTTCTCGGTTTTACTTGCGGCTGCTTATTTTACGTCAGAAGTTTTTGCAACCAGAATAAATGAGTTACACAGTGAGTTGCTTTTTTATTTACAGGGAACGACTGTCTCGTCACTCGGTGCTCGTCTTGAGTTTGCGGTGAATAGTTTTATGATTTTTTTACAACGTCCTTTCTTTGGGTTTGGGACAGGCAGCTTCATGGGGATATATGAAGCAACTTATGCAGGACAAGAAATGTTATTAACCGATAACCCGCATAATGAATATTTAAAAATAATGGTTGAGTTTGGTGTATTTGGCTTAATTGCGCTCTTGTGGTTTTTTGTAAGAGCATGGCAGGCCATGCTTAAGCTACCTGTCCCGACTAAAATATTAGCGTTGGGTATATTGTTTTCTTTTATTGTAGGCTGCCTTTTTAATTCATGGATAAATGACTTTACCGAGAGCCATTTTGTTTGTTTGATGTTGGCAATTTTTGTTTCTGGAGATCAGAAAACCACTTTGAAGCCCCCATGCTTTCTACACGGGGGTAAGATTTCATTAAACCCGACTCGTCCTTAAAAACACCCCAATCCCATAGGTCCAGTGGCTTTTTAGGGCGACTCTTTTAGGGCCGTGAGACATTTCTTGTGCGCGCATCTCTCTAAACTGAGAAGTATCTTCCCAAGTGATGCTGGAGCGAATACCGATGTTGTGGTTAAGCAGATATTGCATTCCAACAATAAATCTTAAGATAGATTTAGAGTCATCAAAAGTATATGTTTGAGCAGGAATTGCAACATTGTTCACTGCGGTTAATCTATCAATTTGTTTAGAGTTAGCATAGGAGTAACCGATACCGGCGAATAAATCAGCGCGACATAAGCGATCAAAGGGCATTGGGTAAAAACCAAGCAAGCTTACACCAAAGCTAGAAAATTTAGATTGGAAACTATGTGATTCAGAATTTCCGGGTGGGATATAAACCGCATTGACAATATTTTGGTCACTATATTGGCGCGTATTAGATTTGTTGGGTGCTTGGCTATAGTTAAACTCTAGACCTAAGTATTCTTCCCAAAAGCGCATACCCAAATAAAGATTAAACTGGTTGTATTGATCTTCAAAAGCATTGTCGCCGAAATTTTCTCTAAAGGGCTGCTCTCTATATTGGTAATCAGCCCCCATATATGGGAAGACAGGGTAGCCAAAAAAATCGGCAGCGTGGCTATTTAACGACACTATAGAAAATAACAGTGCTGTTGATAGTTGAGATGATAATTGCCTGACCATACTGAGAAATATCCCTATATTCTTATTTTGATATTTTTATGTTACCACAATATAGAATTAATAAATCCTGATTTTTAACATGTTGAAATATATGAAAATAACAGAGGAACTTTTTTGTGTTCTTCTAGTCTAATCATGTATGAATAAGTGTGTTAGGAAGTTGAACTAATGGGTAAGAATAAACAATATGAGCCAGCAGAGCTTGGTACAACAGAGCGTTCTTACGATGGTTGGGACAATGAGCATGATGAAAAAGATATTAATGCGATATTGTCTTGGTTAGCAACTTCCGCACAACCTAAAGACGATAAACAAGACAAAACGGGTAAAACCAAAAAAGAAAAGAAAGCGAAACAGTTTGCCGATGCCGCTATGGGGCATGAAAAGTTATCTGACTTGAAAGCAATGCAGGAGCTTAAAGGAGCCACCCGTAATCCTTTTGTGATGGATCGTTTGGTGGATGTCATAGAAGATGGTTTTTATGCTGTGTATGACTTTCTTTCATGGCGAAAAGTAAAAAGTTCTTTAACAATACTAGGTGGTATTGGTGCTGGTGCGGGTATTGGCGCATTAATTGGAACGTTCGTCATACCGATTCCTGGTGTGGGTACTGCGGCAGGTGGAATCATTGGAACGGCATTTACAGCAATAGGTGGAACGGCGGGTTTAGCGGTCATAGGTGCGTTTGCGGGAAGTTGGTTTGCAAAAAAAGCATCTGATAAGTTATTCAAGTATGAAAAACGCTTCCAGTTATCGAATAGACTCACAAGGAAGGTAAAAAAAGAGTTAGGCGTAGACACAGAGACCATAGATTATATGAATGGCTACCTTTATAACCGGCGCAAGGCTGTGGGAAATAAGGATTTAGCCTTAGCCTATAAAATATTGCGTAAACAAGCTTTGCAAAAGGCAGAGCCAGAATGGATACAAAAACTGGGACATTTTTTCAGTAAAGAATTAGAATTATTGATGGCAGAGAAAAAGAAAGGCAAAATAAGCCAAGCAGCATTTGATAAAGAAGCAAAGCCATTACTGCATATATTAACCAACCTGGAAAAATCTAAACTCCCTAAAGAGAGCAAAAAACCTATTGCAAAAACATTAGCCAGCTACGAGCGGCTGACCAAAGAAAAAGTCAAACCTGCACCAGAAAAATCAAAGTCAAGAACAAGAGATGTGATAGCGGGCACGGCTAAAACAATGCTTTTTGATGATATTGCCAAACGAGCGGAAGCGGTTCAACAGACAGAAAAAAAAGAAGTCCCTAAACCTATTTTGTTGGATGAAGCCTCTGCAGAGGGAGAGGAGCTGCTTGAGCAAATTTTACAAATGTGTAAGGATTTAAAGCAACAAAGAGATAAAATGGATCAGGTCAAAGTATTGGCAGGTGGTGATGCTACATTAGCCGCTCAATTTTGTGCTGCGGCATTAATTGCCGGTGTTAAGTTTGTATTGAATGAAAAAGAATTTCCAAATATCACCTCAGAAGAGCAAATATTATACAAGCAGATAATGGCCGAAGCACAGAGGTTGGTTGATGAAAAGTTTTTAGGGCCTGATATGATTGCGCCTAAATCCGAAACGTTTAAGGCAAGAGGGGGTTAAGTTAACCCCCCAAATTCTATTGCTGCTATAGACATTCTGTTTATAATTCGCTAAAATTCCGCCGGTTTACCTATCAATTTTATACTGTTGGCGGAGGGCAATTTGGCAAATCATCCGGCATTACTCGTGCTTGAAGATGGGACTTTACTCAAGGGTATTGCTTTTGGCCATCTAACCCCCACTCCTTACTTCTCCACTGGAGAAGTTGTTTTTAATACTGCAATGTCTGGTTACCAAGAGATTTTAAGTGATCCATCTTATGCTGGGCAACTGATAACTTTAACTTGTCCACAAATAGGCAATGTTGGGATGAATCCTGAAGATATGGAGTCCAAACATATTTTCGCAAAAGGTCTCATCATTCGAAAATTACCTAATCAGCATAGTAATTGGCGTGCGACTACGTCTTTGTCAGAGTTTTTGGCCCAAAATAAAACTTTGGGTATTGCTAATTTAGACACACGATATTTAACCCATTTAATTCGGGAAAAAGGCGCATTGAATGCTTGCCTGTTATCTGCACCCTGCATTGATGATTCTTTGATCCAAGAGGCGTTAAAGAAAGCAAAGCAGCATCAAGGCTTAGAAGGACAAAATCTGGCCCAAGTTGTTTCCAGTCTCCAAGCTTATTTGTGGCAAGAAGGTGGAACATGGCAGCATAAAAAGCTGGCATCAAAACGGGTGCTGAAAGTAGTGGCAATTGATTATGGTATCAAGAAAAATATTTTACGTATCTTTCATGATTTGGGTTGTCAGATAATGGTTGTGCCGTATCAGACTTCTGTTGATGATATTTTAGCGTTATCGCCGGATGGCGTTTTCTTATCAAATGGACCAGGCGATCCAAAAGCCTGTACCCAAGCCATTCAGACGGTTAAAGCATTAATGCAGAAATCAATTCCCATGTTTGGTATTTGTTTAGGTTACCAGTTAATGGCATTAGCCTTAGGCGCTAAGACATTCAAGATGAAATTTGGTCATCATGGTGGTAATCATCCGGTACAAGATAATAATCAGCAGGTGTTTATTACAAGCCAAAATCATGGTTTTGCAGTTGATGAGCAGAGTTTACCCGATAATGTTCAAGTAACCCATCGTTCTTTATTTGATCATACGATTCAAGGGTTGCGCCATCGCTCGTTACCTATATTAGGTTTTCAGGGGCATCCAGAAGCGGGGCCAGGGCCCAACGACGGCAAAATGCTGTTTCATGATTTTATGAATGCGATGAAAGTTCGGCAAACACAAACTCAAATGCAAACAAAAGATACGGTGACAGAGTAAAATGCCTAAAAGAACAGATATTAAGACTATCCTCATTATTGGGGCGGGGCCTATTGTTATTGGGCAAGGTTGTGAGTTTGATTATTCAGGTGCCCAAGCTTGTCGTACTTTAAAGCAAGAAGGTTATAGAGTCGTGTTGGTTAACTCCAACCCTGCAACCATTATGACCGATCCTCAAATGGCCGATGCTATTTATATCGAGCCTATTCATTGGGAAGTGGTCGCAAGCATCATTAAAAAAGAAAAACCCGACGCGATATTACCGACAATGGGTGGGCAAACAGCGCTAAATTGTACCTTGGACTTGGTGCGTGAAGGTATTTTAAAGAAATATAACATTGAGCTGTTGGGGGCCAACAAAGAAGCGATTGATAAAGCAGAAGACAGAGAACAATTTCGTAAGGCAATGACAGAAATTGGCTTGAAAATGCCTAAATCAGCTATTGCTCACAGCTATGAGACTGCATTACAAGTGCAAGCATCCGTAGGTTACCCTACCATTATCCGTCCCTCTTTCACTTTAGGAGGAACGGGGGGTGGCATTGCCTATAATCAAGAAGAGTTTGAAGAAATTTGTCAGCGCGGCTTAGAGTTGTCTCCAACCAATGAGCTATTAATTGAACAATCCATTATGGGTTGGAAAGAATATGAATTAGAAGTGGTTCGAGATAAGGCAGATAATTGTATTATTGTTTGCTCTATAGAAAATATCGATCCGATGGGGATCCATACCGGAGACTCTATTACTGTAGCCCCGCAGCAAACCTTAACGGACAAAGAATATCAAAAAATGCGAGATGCCGCTATCGCGGTTCTAAGAAAAATTGGCATTGAAACGGGTGGCTCAAATGTACAGTTTGCCGTGAATCCTGCCGATGGTGAACTGCATGTCATTGAAATGAACCCGCGTGTATCCAGATCCTCTGCATTGGCTTCCAAAGCCACAGGATTTCCTATCGCAAAGGTCGCAACGAAATTAGCAATTGGTTATACCCTAGATGAGGTGGCCAATGATATTACTGGCGGTAAAACGCCTGCTTCGTTTGAACCCGCCATTGATTATGTTGTCACAAAGATACCAAGATTTAACTTTGAAAAATTCCCTAATGCTGATAGTGGCTTGACGACACAAATGAAATCTGTGGGTGAAGTGATGGCGATGGGGCGCACCTTTCAGGAATCCCTGCAAAAAGCGGTTCGTGGTTTGGAGGTTGGTTTTTGTGGTTTAGAGCCACAAATTGATTTATCGCATCCAGAAGTGGAATCAGAATTGCGTTTGAAATTACAAAGCCCAACGCATCTAAGATTATGGTATATCGCTGATGCATTTCGCTATGGCTTGTCGATTGATGAGGTTTATGAATTAACCTGCGTAGACAAATGGTATTTAGCCGAAATACAAGATTTAATTCAGGATGAAGCAGGGTTGCAACAGAATCAGATGTCGGGCCTAGATAAAATGGGGCATGATGAATTTTTTGCCCTGAAACAAAAAGGGTTTGCTGATGCGCGTATTGCGCAGCTCGTCAATTCCAGTGAAGCGGTTATTCGGGAAAAAAGGCATAACTTAAAAATTCGACCCGTTTATAAGCGTGTTGATAGTGTGGCTGCTGAATTTGCTGTCGAAACAGCTTATATGTATTCCACTTATGAAATGGAATGCGAAGCAGTGCCAAGCAAACGGCAAAAAATTATGGTTTTAGGCAGTGGTCCTAATCGCATTGGGCAGGGTATCGAGTTTGATTATTGTTGCGTACACGCTTCAATGGCCATGCGAGAAGCGGGCTATGAAACCATTATGGTGAACTGCAATCCTGAAACCGTATCAACAGATTATGATGTGTCTGACAGATTATATTTTGAGCCATTAACTTTAGAAGATGTACTGGAAATTGTTGCTATTGAAAATCCATGTGGTGTGATTGTGCAGTTTGGTGGGCAAACACCGTTAAAACTTGCCAAAGGCTTAGAGGCTGCAGGTGTACCCATTATTGGAACGCCAGTCAGTGCCATTGATAGGGCAGAAGATAGAGGTCGGTTTATTGACCTGATCAACAAGTTGGATTTGAAGCAGCCTTATAATGGTATTGCGACTAACATCGACGAAGCGTTTATGGTTGCTAAGAAAGTTGGATTCCCTATAATTGTTAGGCCCTCTTATGTTTTAGGCGGCCAGGGAATGGAAGTCGTCTATAACAATGAAGACTTAGCAGAATACTTAAAATATAATCACGCATTCAACTCTGAGATGCCCATATTGCTAGATCGCTTTTTAGATGATGCTGTTGAAGTTGATGTCGATGCCATTTCTGATGGTAAGCAAGTTTGGATAGCCGGTTTAATGGAGCATATTGAGCAAGCCGGTGTGCACTCGGGCGATTCGGCTTGTTGCATCCCGCCATTTAGCTTAAGTCCTGAAATACAGGCCCAGCTGCACGACATGATGCGTAAAATGGCATTAGAGCTAGGCGTTGTTGGCTTGATGAATGCGCAGTTTGCGATTAAAAATAATGAAATATATATATTAGAGGTGAATCCTCGAGCCGCAAGAACGGCACCTTTCGTTTCTAAGGTGATTGGTCAGTCGTTAGCAAAAATTGCGGCAAAATGTATGATTGGGCAAACTTTGGAACAACAAGGTATAATAGGACCTGTTGCATTGCCGTTTTTTGCTGTGAAAAAGAGCGTGTTTCCTTTCGCAAAATTTCCCGGGGTTGACCCCATTCTCGGGCCGCAAATGCGCTCCACAGGTGAAGTTATGGGGGTGGGCGATAGCTTCGCCAAAGCCTACGCTAAGAGTGACTTGGCCAGTGGCGTTCCACAAATTCCTTACAAAGGGCAAGCATTATTGAGTGTCAAAGATAAAGATAAAGAGGCCCTCATCAATGTGGCAAGAAAGTTGCACAGTCTTGGTTTTAAAATTTTAGCCACTCGGGGAACGGCTGATGCACTATTACAAAACGGCATTGATTGTGAGTATATTAACAAAGTAACAGAAGGCCGACCCCATATTGTAGATAGTATCAAAAATGATAAGATTGATTTTATTATTAATACGACGGAGGGGCGGCGTGCTACTCTAGATTCATTGCCAATTAGGAAAGCGGCAATACAAAGAAAGGTTAGTTATACAACTACAATTTCAGGGGCAAAAGCACAAGTATTGGCATTAGAGCACCAAAACCAATATGATGTCGAACCCATACAAGAGTTACATTTAAAAATAACGAGCAAGGTCTGAGAAAATGAATAGAGTCCCAATGACACAAAAGGGTGCTGATGCCTTACGTGAAGAGCTAAATAAATTAAAAACAGTTGAACGTCCAAAAATTATTGCGGCGATTGCGGAAGCTCGGGCACATGGAGATTTGAAAGAAAATGCGGAATATCACGCAGCTAAAGAACAACAGTCTTTCCTTGAGGGTAGAATTTCTCAGGTAGAGAACAAACTTGGCAATGTTCAGATTATTGATGTCACAAAACTAGCTCAAAATGGCAAAGTGGTATTCGGTACTACGGTTGTGATGTTAAATCTTGAAACAGACGAACAAGTTCGATATAAAATTGTGGGTGATGAAGAAGCCGATATTAAGAGCAATATGATTTCTATTAGCTCGCCGATTGCTCGGGCTGTGATCGCGAAGTCTGTAGGTGATGTTGTTATGGTGCAAGCACCTGATGGCGAGATTGAGTATGAAGTGATGGAAGTTTTATATTTGCCGTAGTCTCTTCCTATTTTGTCCTAAACTCCTAACACTATCCAAAACCTCATTTTTTGCTACCAGCCCCCATTTCCTGAACTTGGGTGATGGGGGTAGTAGTTTGGTATGGGTGAGCATAGCGAATCTCTCTCTCCCAACTCTGGTAGAGGACGGTACTAACTACTAGTGGGGTGTGGATGAGCGAAGCGAATCTTTCCCTCTCCCAATGTTGGGAGAGGGCGGCCATAGGCCTGGTGAGGGTTAATTTGAATGTATCATCAGTAACCCTCTGGTAAGGTTAACTAAAAATCAATCTTCACTTTCTCTATAAATCACAACGGTTCGGCCAATGGTAGAAACCATACAGGCTTTGTGGACTTCTGCTATTTGGCTTAACATGGGCTTGTATATTTCTTTATCGCGTATGTGCACTTTAACTTTAATAAGCGAATGCTTTTGTAGCTGAACTTCAATTTCGTCATGCACAGCTTGGGTTAGCCCTTGGGCACCGATTAAAATGACTGGTTTTAGTTGGTGGGCTTTTGCTGTGAGGGTTTTTTTGTATTCTTTCGTTAACATCATGGGTAAATTGTTTTAGAATGTAGTTTAACTTAAAAGCATTGTAACTCATTAGTAGATAGACTGTAAGATGTCCTGTAAAAAAAAGCACTCAAGTTGGCTAGCTAGGCAAAGAAAAGATCCCTATGTAGCCCGTTCAAAAGAAAATGGCTATCGCTCAAGAGCGAGTTTTAAGCTATTAGAATTAAATAAGTCGGACAGGCTATTTAATCCTGGTATGTGCGTGGTTGATTTGGGCGCCGCTCCAGGTGGCTGGTCGCAAATCCTAACACCTTTGCTGGGTAAGAAGGGACGGGTCATCGCATTAGATCTACTCGCAATGCCGGAGTTGCCTAACGTAGAGTTTATGCAGGGCGACTTCAGAAGTCCGGAAATCCGCACAAAGTTGTCTAACTCTATTGCTGGTCAGCCAGTGAATTGGGTTATTTCAGATATGGCACCCAATTTAAGCGGTATGATGAGTGTTGATCAGCCTAGAATAATGGAGTTGGCATTTGAAGCTTGGGAATTTGCAGAGCAAGTATTAAACCAAGGTGGTGGTTTCCTAGTTAAGGTCTTTCAAGGAGAGGAAATTAAACCATTTGTAAAAATACTCAACCAACACTTCCAAAAAGTATCTATTCGTAAGCCTGCTGCCTCAAGAAGCGAGTCCAGAGAAATTTTTATTATTGCCAAGCAATTTAAGGGCAGAATTGATTTACCCAATTAACAAAGTACAGGGTGATAGCTAATAGCTAGTTATGTAAATGTGAGATATGGGCTTGAATTTCAACTTTCTGACCATATTTTATAACGATCTATGCAGATTTATGGGCTTTCTGGTTGCTTGATATAGATAGACTGGCCTAAAATTCTATATATTAACGTAAAGATTTTGAGATTCAATAAGCGTACACAATAGTGACAGGGGCTTAGATTTGAACGACATGGTAAAAAACTTAGTTTTGTGGCTGATTATAGCGGTAATTTTAATATCCGTATTCAGTAATTTTGGTCCTCGTCATGGGCAGGTAGAAAAAATCCCATATTCTCAATTTGTTGAGCAAGCAGAACGTGGAAATGTGCGATCGGTGGTGGTCGATGAGCGTAGTCGCGTTATTCGTGGTGTGACTCAGAATGATGAGGCTTTCACAACTAATATGTTGATGGATCCTTACATGGTTAATGAGCTACTGAAGAAAAAAGTAGAAATTAACGCGAAAGCCCCCGAGCAACAAAGTTTATTGATGAGTATCTTCATCAGTTGGTTCCCCATTATTCTCTTTATTGGTATTTGGCTCTATTTCATGCGCCAGATGCAAGGCGGAGGCGGTCGTGGTGCTATGTCCTTCGGGAAAAGCCGTGCCCGTATGTTAGGAGAGGATCAAATTAAGGTGACCTTTGCTGATGTTGCTGGAGTAGATGAAGCCAAAGAAGAAGTAGAAGAGTTGGTTGAATTCTTAAAAGACCCAGAAAAATTTCAAAAGCTGGGTGGGCGTATTCCGCGTGGTGTTTTGATGGTGGGCCAACCCGGTACGGGTAAAACATTATTAGCCAGAGCGATTGCAGGCGAAGCTAAAGTACCGTTTTTTACAATTTCAGGTTCTGACTTTGTTGAAATGTTTGTGGGTGTGGGTGCATCTCGTGTGAGAGATATGTTTGAGCAGGCCAAAAAGCAATCGCCTTGCATTATCTTTATCGATGAAATTGATGCGGTAGGTCGTCATCGTGGCGCAGGTTTAGGCGGCGGGCATGATGAGCGTGAACAAACCTTAAATCAACTATTAGTAGAGATGGATGGTTTTGAAGGCAACGAAGGTGTGATTGTGATTGCCGCGACTAACCGACCCGATGTTTTAGATAAAGCATTACTACGACCAGGCCGTTTTGATCGTCAAGTTGTTGTTGGCTTGCCTGATATCTTGGGGCGTGAGCAAATTTTGAAAGTTCACATGCGTAAGATTCCTGTGGCAGATGATGTAGAGCCTCGTGTTATTGCTCGTGGTACACCTGGTTTCTCAGGAGCGGATCTGGCTAACTTAGTCAATGAAGCGGCACTTTTTTCTGCAAGGCATAATAAACGTATGGTTGATCAAGCTGAATTTGATGCGGCCAAAGATAAAATTCTGATGGGTGTAGAACGCAGAAATATGGCGATGAGTGAAGATGACCGTAAACTCACAGCCTATCATGAGGCAGGGCATGCAATTGTTGCGTTATCCGTATCCAAGCATGATCCTGTTTACAAGGTCACCATTATTCCAAGAGGGCAATCTTTAGGTTTAACGATGTTCTTGCCTGAGCAAGACCAGCTTGGTTTCTCTAAACGTGAGTTGGAATGTAAAATTGCAACTGGTTTAGGTGGACGTATAGCGGAAGAATTAGTTTTTGGTCCTGAAGAGATTACAACTGGTGCCGCAAGTGATATTCAGATGGTTACGGGTATTGCACGAAACATGGTTACAAAGTGGGGACTATCTGAAAAATTAGGTCCTTTACAGTACAGTCAAGATCAGGGCGAAGTATTTTTAGGGCACAGTGTCTCTCAGCAAAAAGAAGTGTCAGAAAAATCTGCTCAGTTGATTGATGAAGAGACCAAAGCCATTATTGATAGAAACTATCAACATGCGACCAACATTCTACAAGAGAAAATGCCGATTATGCATAAAATGGCAGAGGCATTACTAAAATATGAAACCATCGATTCCAAGCAGTTAGATGACTTGATGGCTGGTAGGCCAGTTCGGGAGCCACAAAGCTGGACTTCAGACAAATCTAATAAGCCAGGCTCAGGTGGTAATGCTACTGACACTGAAACGCAAACAGCTTCAGATACAAACAAAGATGCTAACAAAGATGACAAGAAACGTGACATGCCAAATGGCGATGGTGGCACGCTAGAATCTCCTTAGATTCTAGCGTTTAGTTTTTGGTGTAGGAATAAAGAAATATCATGTCTCATATCTCCTCTGTTAGCTTCGATTCTCAAGCACCGCTTATCATGGGGGTTCTGAATGTAACCCCTGATTCCTTTCATGACGGTGGTCAATTCAATCAATTAGACTCTGCAGTATTACGCGCGGAACAAATGGTGGCAGATGGCGTTGATATTATCGATATCGGGGGTGAGTCCACTCGCCCCGGTGCTGCTAAAGTGAGCATAGAAGAAGAATGTAATAGAGTGCTCCCTGTCATTAAAAAACTCAGTCAATCTTTGGTTGTACCAATATCAATCGATACACGTAATACGGTTGTTATGCAACGCGCATTGGATGCAGGAGCCAGTTTAATTAATGACGTGAATGCATTAAATGATGATGGTGCAGTGGCACTAGCCGCAGAACGAAATGTGCCTGTTTGCTTGATGCACATGCAAGGCTTACCACAAACAATGCAAGACAGTCCCCAGTATGGGGATGTGTTTGATGAGATATATTCATATCTTGAGCAAAGAGTGAATTTATGTGAGCAACAAGGTATTAAGCGCAAACAAATTTATATCGATCCAGGTTTTGGGTTTGGTAAAACATTGAACCACAACCTTATGTTATTAGGACAACTATCTCGTTTTAAAGCAATGGGTTGTCCATTGTTAGTTGGATTGTCCAGAAAATCTATGTTTGGAAAAATACTCAATGTAGAAACAGAAGATAGGCTCTATGGCAGTTTAGCTGGGGCATTGTTAGCCGTGATGCAAGGCGCAGACATTGTACGTACGCATGATGTGAAAGAGACCAGAGACATTATAAAAGTATACGAGGCTGTTAAGCCGTTTTGGCAAACGCCGCAAACGCCAAGGAGTCAACATGAGCACGCGTAAATATTTTGGTACTGATGGTATCAGAGGTCGCACCGGACAGTTTCCAATTACCGCCGACTTTGCTTTAAAATTAGGCTGGGCCGTTGGGAAAGTATTAGCGCAAGATGGGCATGGCAAAGTTTTAATTGGCCAAGATACTCGTGTTTCTGGCCACATGTTGTCCGCAGCCTTAGAAGCAGGTATGACGGCTTCTGGCTTAGATGTATTTTTATTAGGCCCAATGCCCACACCTGGCGTAGCCTATTTAACTCGCTCGTTGGGGGCGCATATCGGCGTGGTTGTGAGTGCCTCGCATAATCCCTACTACGATAATGGCATTAAGTTTTTTAATAGTGATGGCAAAAAGTTACCAGAATTAACAGAAGGTCAAATAGAAACATTATTAGACCAACCATTTGAGACTGTAAATAATCAAGATATTGGAAAACAAAATTACCTCAAAGATGCCGCTGGGCGTTATATTGAGTTCTGTAAGCAATGTTTTGCTAAACAATTAGATTTACGTGGCATTAAAATTGTAATCGATTGTGCCAACGGCGCGACTTCACATATTGCACCCCATGTTTTTACAGAGCTTGGGGCAGATGTCATCGCTATGCATCATCAACCAGACGGCTTTAATATTAATGAACAATGCGGTTCTACTTACCCTCAAAGCTTGCAACAAGCGGTTTTGAGTCATCAAGCAGAAATGGGTATTGCTTTTGATGGAGATGGCGACAGACTTTTATTAGTGGATCATAAAGGTGAATTGGTTGATGGCGATGAGATCCTTTATTTAATTGCAAGATATAGCCAACCTCAACTTCAAGGCGGGGTTGTGGGTACTCTCATGAGTAATTTAGGCTTAGAGCAGGCCTTAGCTGAATTGGATATCCCATTTGCGCGGGCAAACGTGGGGGATAAGTATGTGCTGAGCAAATTAGATGAGCATAACTGGACCTTGGGCGGTGAAAATTCAGGCCATATTATTTGTTTAGATCAGACCAGTACCGGCGATGGTATTGTGGCTGCGTTACAAGTACTTAAAATTTTATGTGAAAAAGACGACAGTTTACATATACTCAAACAAGGCATGACAAAGTTTCCACAACTGCTTAAAAATGTAAAAGTGGCACAACCCAGAGATATGATTCAACATCCTGTTATCCAAAAAGCAGTACAACAAGCTGAGCAGACTTTGCAAAATAAAGGCCGAATTTTACTCAGACCTTCTGGCACAGAGCCATTAATTAGGGTGATGGCGGAGGGCGAAGATTTAAGTATTATAGACCTAGTCACAAATTCTTTAGTGGATGTCGTTACTCAGGTGTCCCAGACTCGAGCAAAAGTCGTTGGGGATTAAAAAAATTATAAGCTCTTACTTCTTCCATGATTGTGCTTCCCAGAATTCATGACTTTAGATTTAGGTACAGCAGCATCACTCTTTTCAGCTGTTTGTTGTGGCAGATAGGGATCCTGGGTATGGGACAGGGCTAATTGATTCATTTCATGATTAGTGGCGCGCATTTCTATCTGATTAATCAATGCATATATTTCTATATCTGAAAGAAAATCTAAATCGCTGATTTGCCAGTTAAGCATGTCTAAATATTTTTTTTCTAAAGAGTTTAGATCTTGTAGCTTTATTGCTGGTGAAATCAAAGAATTGTAGAGTTCTAAATAGTACACATTATCGTATATTTCATCCGTGTTATATTTAAGACCTAATAGCACAGCAATAGCAAAATAAGAAAATGAAGCTTCAGTTCTTTCTTTTTCGTTTGCACGCTTAAAGCTTTTAGAGTGGCTGTGCTTTAGAAATAATTTAGTGAATATATGCCAAACCAATAGGCTATGTTGAATATTTGCTGCCATAAGAGATTTCTCTTCTAGTGGTCTTTTTTCTCGTGCGATGGCTTCCGCTAGTGTTTCTTTTCTGCCTTCTGGGTGTTGCGCATAATGTTCTAAAAATAAAACCTGATGAAAACTAGATTCAAATAATTGCTTGAGCATAACTTCTAATACTGGCGTTGGCTGGAAGTGATCCCCCACATAATCAAGAATGGCAGGAACAACGCTCCGAACTAAATTATTATGAGTCGATAAGATGGCTGAAGTATATTCTAATTTAGGAAGTGGTAAAGTTGGATGTAATGAGTCATGCGTGGAATGGGCGGTATCAAATTCGCTATCAGAATCAATATCAGAAAAAAAGTCAGCGCTTGAACAACTCTCTGCGCTACTAAACTCATCACTAGACAATCTATCAGTGAGAGGTGGGGAACATGCGGTAGCACTGGGCCCCGTTGGACTGTCTTTTTGTTCACTCCATTTTCTGCGGTTATTTTTTTTCAATCGAAGTGTTTTTTTGAAGGCTTTTAACATAGTTGTCTTATGGTTGATTTTTCTATGGGCCATAAGAATTTATAGGTGACTAATTCACATTCAGTCAATTGGCAAATGATTATGTTTGGGAATGCTATTGGTACATAGTTTCTCTGCTTTAAGCGGTTCTTTTTTTCGGGAGTTATGAAGTAGCTTATTTTAAGGATGGATCTAGTATTTCGAATGTTTGTTCGGGGGAGCCAAGACTTCACCTATTTTCTGAATTCAGTTAGAATTTCTAGCAAGTTTACAGTGGTTCGCTTAGAGGGTGGACTTAATTCATTCAGCTAGCGGGGTTTTAGTTATGAGAAAGTTGGTTGTTGCGGGTAATTGGAAGATGAATGGTACTGCTCAGCAATCTCAAGAATTGCTCAAGGGGTTAATAGAGGCTATTAACCCAACTATGCTGGCTAGTTGCGATGTTCTTGTTTGCCCACCTTTTGTTTATCTTGAATCTTTGGCTGGATTATTGGGCAATCAACCCAAAGGCATCAAGTTAGGTGCTCAGGACTTGAGTTTGCATCAAAACGGTGCATTTACTGGTCAAATATCTGCTCAAATGTTGCAGGACACAGGATGTACTTATGTATTAGTGGGGCACTCGGAACGCAGGCAATTTTGCCACGAAGATAGCCAAGTTGTCGCCGCTAAAGCGGAAGTCGCGATTGCCTCAGGTTTAAAGCCCATTATTTGTATTGGGGAAACTCGTGAGCAGCGCGATGCGAATAAAACAGAAATAGTGGTGAAAGAACAATTGAGTGCTGTATTAGAGCGCTGCAGTGTCGAAGAGCTGCAAAGCTGTACTATTGCTTATGAACCTGTTTGGGCTATAGGCACTGGTTTGACAGCGACACCAGAGCAGGCTCAAACCGTGCATAAATTTATTAGAGAGATATTGGCGGAGAAAAGTGAAACGCTTGCGGAGCAAACAGCTATTCTATACGGCGGAAGCGTAAAAGCAAGCAATTCAGCTGAATTGTTTGCTATGCCAGATATTGATGGTGGCCTGATTGGAGGCGCATCACTAAATTTAGCTGAATTCGTGCAAATTTGTGCGGCAGCTGTTAGGATAGCCGGCTAGGGTCAGTCCCTAAAGTTTTATGGGCATCTAAGGCTCTGGTTTGCTTTAAGAAATACTTAAAGTGGATGTTATTTTTAGTTAGGTAAATGTTTATGTACGGTATATTATTAGTTATTTATGTAGTCGTGTCAGTTTGCTTGATCGGATTAGTATTAATCCAACAAGGCAAGGGTGCGCAGGCGGGTGCTGCTTTTGGTAGTGGTGCGTCGCAAACGGTTTTTGGAAGTCAGGGTTCTTCTGGTTTTTTAAGTCGTACAACAGCATTTTTGGCGGCTGCTTTTTTTATTCTTAATTTAGCCTTGGCTTATATTGTGAATAGTTCTGCTAATAATATATCTACTTTGGAAATGCCTATTTCAGGCGCACCCATTTCTAGTGGTGCAGATCAAGCTGAGCCAAATGGTGTGAGCCAAGATGGAAATAATTCGGATGGCGCAAGTCCATCGGATATACCTGACTAACATAAGTTCAAACCAAAATTATGCCGAAGTGGTGGAATTGGTAGACACGCTATCTTGAGGGGGTAGTGGCGAAAGCTGTGCCGGTTCGAGTCCGGCCTTCGGCACCAATCAGTTAAAAATATCTTTGATTTTTACGAGCGCAGCGAATAGTTTTCCCGCTTTGCAAAGGGGGATGCGCACAGCGCAAGGGGGATTTATACCTCGGTTTTCTTTATTAAGTATTAATTAAGATATTAACCCTCACTTGGCCTATGGCCATCCTCTCCCAAAATGGGTAGAGGCAAAAGATTCGCTTCGTTAATCAATTCAACGGCAAAATTATCAGAAAATTATCACAGGACACCCTTATTAAGTTTTAAAGTCAACTTAACAGGACACCCATGTTAAGTTTTAAACTTATTTCCTACTTCAGATGATTATTATTCTCATCAACATATTGATTTGAATATCTTTGTTGTTTAAATCTTTGTTTAATATTTTAATCCTAACTTACTTCGTGTAGATGCTTTTATTTAAGACCATTCATAGATAAGATGTCGTTGATCTTAAAGTTCTTCTATTAGGTAAGGGTTCTAAACTGTGTTAGAAAATTATCTTCCTATTTTAGTTTTCATGGTTATTGGCATGGGGCTAGGTGGTGTGTTGGTTTGTGTGGGCGCACTTTTTTCCCCCACGCACCCTGATCCTGAGAAATACTCACAATATGAATGTGGCTTTGAACCGTTTGAAAGCTCAAGGTTAAAATTTGATGTGCGATTTTATCTTGTTGCAATTTTATTTATTATTTTTGATTTAGAAGTGGCTTTTTTATTTCCGTGGGCTGTTATATTAAAAGATTTAAGTTGGCCACCTGTTATAGCAATGGGGATCTTTTTATCTCTACTCTTGATAGGTTTTATATATGAGTGGAAGCGAGGAGCTTTAGAATGGGAGTAATGGCAGCCCAAAAACAAGGTTTTATGACAACCTCAGTTCAAAATCTTATGAACTGGGCGAGAACAGGGTCTATGTGGCCAATGACATTTGGCTTGGCCTGTTGTGCTGTAGAAATGATGCACTCAGGCGCATCGCGTTATGACTTAGATCGTTTTGGCATTCTATTTAGAGGAAGCCCAAGACAAAGTGATGTGATGATTGTTGCTGGCACACTGTGTAATAAAATGGCACCTGCATTAAGAAAAGTATACGATCAAATGCCAGAACCCAAATGGGTTATTTCCATGGGCTCGTGTGCTAACGGCGGCGGGTATTACCATTATTCTTTTTCAGTTGTCAGAGGTTGCGATCGAATCGTACCTGTAGATGTTTATGTCCCCGGTTGTCCACCGACGGCAGAGGCATTATTGTACGGCATTTTGCAACTACAAAATAAAATTCGAAATAATAATACAATTTCTAGAGAAGTATCATGAGTCAATTACTGGCAATGAAAGATATTATTAGTGAAAAGTTGGGGCAACGTGTCTCTCAAATAGACATATTAAACAATGAGTTAACATTAGAAATACGCCCTGCTGATATTTTAGATGTCTGTGAAATTTTAAGGGATAACGAAGGACTTAAGTTTGAATTGTTGATGGATGTGTGTGGTGTTGATTATTTGCATCATGGTGTAACTGAATGGGAGACCACCAATTCTACTGCGAGTGGCTTTGAGCGCGGTGTACACTCGATAAGAGATTCTATTCCACATAGCCCTTGGCCCAAACCACGTTTCTGTGTGGTTTATCACTTATTGTCAGTGACATTGAACCAGCGTATTCGCCTCAAAGTTTTTTTAGAAGATACATCGCCCGCTATTGATAGTGTGATAGACATATGGGCATCAGCAAATTGGTATGAACGAGAAGCTTTTGATTTGTATGGAATATTATTCAAGGGGCATCCAGATTTAAGGCGCATATTGACAGATTATGGTTTTGTGGGACATCCATTCCGAAAAGATTTTCCTTTAGAAGGTAATGTTGAAGTCCGTTACGATGCCAAAAAGAAACGCGTTATTTATGAGCCGGTGGATATTACTCCCCGAACACTGGTTCCTAAAGTCATTAGAAAATCTACAAAAGAGATGGAAGGGTAGAATGGGCGATATCAAAAATTACACCCTAAATTTTGGCCCTCAGCACCCTGCGGCACATGGGGTATTGCGTCTTATTTTAGAGATGGATGGCGAAACAGTACAAAGGGCAGATCCACACATTGGTCTTTTGCATCGTGCAACAGAAAAGTTAGTTGAAAGCAAACCTTACGATCAAAGTATTGGTTACATGGATCGCCTGGATTATGTCTCAATGATGTGTAATGAGCATGCCTATGTTATGGCCATTGAGAAATTACTGGGGATGACGATACCCGACCGAGCCCAATATATACGGGTGATGTTTGATGAAATTACCCGCATCTTAAACCATTTAATGTGGTTGGGTGCCCATGCTTTAGATATCGGTGCCATGACCGTTTTTTTATACGCGTTTAGAGAGCGTGAAGATTTAATGGATTGTTATGAAGCCGTCAGTGGTGCGCGCATGCACGCCACTTATTATCGGCCAGGTGGCGTTTATAGAGACTTGCCAAATAAGATGCCGCAATACAAGGCTTCTAAATGGCATAATGCTAAAAGTACAGAGAAGTTAAATAGTAACCGTAGTGGTACTTTATTAGATTTTATTTCGGATTTTACTGAGCGCTTTCCTAAGTGTGTAGATGATTATGAAACCTTACTAACAGATAATCGAATTTGGAAACAAAGAACAGTTGGGATTGGCGTTGTGAGCCCTGAGCGGGCCATGCAAATGGGGTTTTCCGGCCCTATGTTACGTGGCTCTGGTATTGCTTGGGATTTAAGAAAAAAACAACCATATGAAGTCTACGACAAATTAGATTTTGATATTCCTGTTGGTAAAGAAGGAGATTGTTATGATCGCTATTTGGTGCGTATGGAAGAGCTACGTCAATCCAATCATATCATTCGCCAATGCGTAGAATGGTTAAAAGCCAATCCAGGCCCTGTCACAGTAGAAGATAAAAAAATCATTCCACCTAAACGAGTGGATATGAAAGGCGATATGGAGTCTCTGATTCTGCACTTTAAACACTTTACGGAAGGTTATTGTGTACCAGAAGGGGAAGCCTATGCTGCTGTGGAGCACCCCAAAGGGGAGTTTGGAATTTACATGATATCCGATGGGGCAAATAAACCTTATAGAGTGAAAATACGGGCACCAGGTTTCGCGCACTTGGCATCCATGAATGAAATGGTAAAAGGTCATATGTTATCTGATGTTGTTGCGGTTATTGGTACGCAAGATATTGTATTTGGAGAGGTCGATCGCTAATG
This sequence comes from uncultured Coxiellaceae bacterium, assembly GCA_963976875.1. Classification (GTDB taxonomy): domain Bacteria; phylum Pseudomonadota; class Gammaproteobacteria; order Berkiellales; family Berkiellaceae; genus Berkiella_A. The sequence goes on along the minus strand of CAXBML010000016.1, from coordinate 29,650 downwards.
AGTATTGCTATGAGTCAAACACTTATCTCCCCTGATAGCTTACCCAAAGAAGTGAGAGATGAAATTGATCATTGGTTAACAAAATTTCCTGCAGATCAGAAGCAATCCGCTGTGATGCCGGCACTCACTGCCGTGCAGAATGCGAATGGTGGGCATTTGACCCAAGCGTTAATGGACGCTGTGGCCTTCTATTTAGGTATGCCCAAAATAGCCGTATATGAAATTGCGACTTTCTATAGTATGTATGAGCACAAACCTGTTGGCAAAAACAAAATCTGTGTTTGTACTAATATTTCTTGTATGCTCAATGGTAGTCAGAAAATAGTAGAGCATCTAAAGCAGAAATTGAATATTGGTTTTGGCGAAGTGACAGAAGATGGGCATTTCTCTTTAAAAGAAGTGGAATGTTTGGCCGCTTGTGTTGGGGCTCCCATGATGCAGATTGGCGATCATTATTATGAAAATTTAACGCCTGAAAAAATTGATAGCATATTAGAGGGGTTAAAATAGCCATGAGTGTGGAACAAAATTTAATTTGCTTTCGTACTTTGAAATTTGATCAACCCTGGTTATTTGAGAACTATAAAGCTGTTGGTGGCTATGAAGTATGGCAACGTATATTAAAAGATAAGGTTGCGCCAGAAAAAATCATTGAAGAATTAAAACTGTCTTGCCTTAGGGGGCGGGGCGGCGCGGGCTTCCCAACTGGATTAAAATGGAGTTTTGTACCACGGAATAAGCCGGGTCAAAAATATGTGGTTTGTAATTCTGACGAAGGTGAGCCAGGGACTTGTAAAGATAGAGACATTTTACGTTACAACCCTCATCAACTTATCGAAGGTATGCTGATTGCAGGGTATGTTATGGGGGCCAGTGTCGGTTTTAACTACATACGGGGCGAATTTAGAGAGCCATTTTATAGGGTTGAAAATGCGCTAGCAGAAGCCAAAGAGGCTGGACTCATTGGACAGAACATTTTAGATTCAGGTTTTGATTTTGAAATTCAAAATGTATTAGGCGCCGGTGCTTATATTTGTGGCGAAGAAACCGCTTTGATGGAGTCTATAGAGGGCAAAAAAGGCCAACCCCGCTTTAAACCGCCTTTTCCAGCAAATTATGGTGTGTATGGTAAGCCGACCAACATCAATAATACAGAAAGCTTTGCATCCGTACCCGTCATATTACAGCATGGCGGACAATGGTTTCTAGACTTGGGTCTACCAAATAATGGTGGGCAGAAATTGTTTTGTGTTTCAGGGCATGTGAATAAACCGGGTAATTTTGAAATTCCTTTAGGGACGCCTTTTGCAACCTTATTAGAGTTAGCCGGTGGTGTAAAAGAGGGTCGTAAATTAAAAGCAGTGATTCCAGGGGGCTCATCAGTTCCGGTATTGACAGCAGAAGTCATGATGAAAACCAATATGGATTATGACTCTATCTCTAAAGCAGGATCAATGTTGGGTTCGGGCGCCGTGATTATTATGGACGAGACGACTTGTATGGTATCTGTGCTCGCTCGTATAGCACATTTTTATTATGAAGAGTCTTGTGGTCAATGTACGCCGTGTCGGGAAGGCACAGGATGGTTGTCCAGAATCATACATCGTATTCTGCATGGCAAAGGCACAATGGATGACTTACAAACATTAGATAGTGTGGCTGAAAAAATTATGGGTCGGACTATTTGTGCATTAGGTGATGCTGCTGCTATGCCTGTGAGAAGTTTCATTAAAGAGTTTAGAGAGGAATTTGTGCATCTAATTGAGCATAAACGCCCCCTAGTTAATGGTTTAGGAGTTTGACATGGTAAAAATTGAAATTGATGGCAAAGCCATTACCGTGGATCAAGGCTCAATGATCATAGAGATTGCAGATAATGCCGGCATTCCCATCCCCCGATTTTGTTACCATAAAAAATTGTCGATTGCGGCAAATTGCAGAATGTGTTTAGTCGATGTCGAAAATGCGCCTAAACCTTTGCCCGCGTGTGCTACGCCTGTTACAGATGGTATGAAAATTCATACTCGCTCAAAAAGAGCGATTGAGGCACAACAGGGTGTGATGGAATTTTTATTAATAAATCATCCCTTAGATTGTCCGGTGTGTGACCAAGGTGGTCAGTGTGAACTGCAAGATGTGGCATTGGGGTATGGTCAATCATATTCAAATTACTCAGAAACAAAACGTAGCGTTGAAGACAAAGATTTAGGTTCTTTAATTAATACGGATATGACCCGCTGCATACATTGCACCCGTTGCGTGCGTTTCGGTCAAGAAATCTCTGGTATGCGTGAGCTAGGCGCAACAGGCCGTGGCGAACACATGCAAATAGGTACTTATATAGAGAACAGTGTTGACTCCGAGCTATCAGGGAATGTGATTGATTTATGTCCAGTCGGCGCATTAACCTCTAAACCCTTTCTTTTTAAAGCCAGAGCCTGGGAATTAATGGCAGGCGCCAGTGTGGGGGCACATGATTGTGTGGGTTCTAATATCTATTATCATACCCACCGCGGCAAAGTCATCCGTGCCGTGCCTAGAGAAAATGAAAAAGTGAATGAAGTTTGGATAAGTGATCGCGATCGTTACAGTTATGAAGCGTTATATGAAGATAGACTAGACAGCCCATTGATTAAAGAAAATGGTGAGTGGCGCGCTATTTCTTGGGAAGAAGCTTTGCCTAAAGTCATTGAAAGCTTAGATGCAGTGATAGAACATTCCCCGGCGGCGTTAGGTGCTTTTGTTTCACCCAATGCAACAACCGAAGAAAGTTACCTTATACAAAAATTACTCAGAAATAAAAATTGCCACAATATTGATCATCGTTTAAGACAAGTTGACTTTAGGCACCAAGACCATCAAACAGCGCCTTATTTGGGCGATGCGCTAAATGCACTAGAAAGCATTGATAATATATTGTTGATTGGTTCGGATGTTCGCTTTGAAGCACCCATGATTTCAACGCGTATTTTCAAAGCACATAAACAGGGCTCAGCTGTTTTTGCTGTTAACCCATTGGTTTGTAGATTTAATTTTGATATCAAACAAGATGTCATTGCAGAGCAAGGCGATTTGGTTGGCAGTTTATTAGCGGTGATTAAAGCATGGCTAGAGGTTTATCCAGATACGGCCGGACAAATACCTGAATCTGTGCTTAGTCAATTATCTAATAATTCAGCTATTTCAGTATATAGCGACGACGCTAAATTATTGGTTGAAGGCTTGGTAGGCCAAAGCAAGCATATTTTGCTAGGGGCTTATGCTTGGTCTCATCCTGATGCTGCAAATATTTATTATTTGTCCGCTATTATAGCGAAGCTATCGGGCGCAAGTATGGGTGAAGTTTCAAATGGCGCAAATAGCACAGGTTGCTGGGTTTCTGGCGCCATACCACATCAAAGCGACTTTGCCACGGATAAAACAAATGGGTTAAATACCCAGCAAATGTTGGATACGCCTTTGTCGGCGTATTTATTATTTAATGTTGATCCGGAGTTTGATTTTGCGAGCGCCCCCCAAACATTAAGGGCTCTTAGTGGTGCTAAAGCCGTTATTTCCTTTTCAGTTTTTGATAGTCCTTCGTTGCGCGCTTATGCCGATATTATTTTACCGATCGCACCCCATACTGAAACACCTGGCTCATTTATTAATATTCAGGGTGACTGGCAGAGTTTTGCATCTGTGACACAACCTTATGGTAATAGTAAGCCATTGTGGAAAATATTACGTGTGTTAGGTAGTTTGTGGGATATGCCAGAGATGAAGTTTGATAATCTAACTGAGATACAAACTGTATTAAAGCAACAATATCAGAATCATCAAAAGCAAAAATCTGATTTATTATCGATGCCATTGTTAAATGCAGCTTTAGGAGAAGAGCGTACAGACAAATTATTACGCTTAGCGCCTACCCCTATATACGCTGTCGATTCGATAACCAGACGAGCAAAAGCATTACAAGCAACTGTGTTTGCCCAAACAGACAAAGTATTATTGAATTCAAAAACAGCAGAACATTTTGGTTTTAACCCAAATGACGTAGTCTACCTTACAGAAAATGGTCGACGTTCGGAAGATTTAGTGGTTGTGGTTGATCCTAATATTCCAGATATGGCGGTGCTTGCAGCAAATAATATAGAAGCAACTCGTCAGATTGGTGCAAGTTATGGTTTTGTCGATATCCACAAACAGGAAGGATAAATAATGATCATGCAACAAGAGTGGTTAATCAGTTTATTGTGGATCGTTGCCAAGTGTCTCATGATTGTATTGCCTCTACTTTTGTCTGTGGCCTACTTAACTTATGCAGAGCGAAAAGTCATTGGTTTTATGCAAATCCGTATTGGGCCAAATCGTGTTGGCCCATTAGGTTTACTGCAACCTATAGCCGATGTTGTGAAGTTATTGTTAAAAGAAGTCATCTTACCCATTAAATCCAATAAGATTTTGTACTTAATTGCGCCGATTTTGACATTGGCCCCGGCTTTAGTCGCTTGGTCTGTGATACCGTTTTCAGATGTTTTGGTTCTGGCTAATATAAATGCTGGATTGGTATTCCTACTTGCCATGACATCGCTAGGCGTATATGGCGTTATTATTGCTGGTTGGGCATCGAACTCCAAATATGCTTTTTTGGGTGCATTGCGTTCTGCGGCGCAAATTGTTTCTTACGAAATAGCCATGGGTTTTTGTTTAGTCGGTGTATTAATGGCCTCGGGTAGTTTAAACCTGGGTAAGATAGTCATGGCACAACAAGGCGGTATGTCACATTGGTATTTTATCCCGTTGTTACCACTGTTTATTATTTATTGGATTTCCGCAGTTGCCGAAACCAATAGGGCGCCCTTTGATGTGGCTGAAGGCGAGTCCGAAATTGTTGCGGGTTTCCATGTAGAATATGCCGGGATTACATTTGCATTATTTTTCTTAGCCGAATATGCCAACATGATCTTATTGGCTTTTGTAGCGGCCATCTTGTTTATGGGGGGGTGGCTTTCTCCTTTTGAGGGGCAAATTTGGGCAGAACAATGGCTGTTTTGGGTACCACCCATTATTTGGTTGTTTGTGAAAGTTGCATTCTTTTTATTTCTGTATTTGTGGTTTAGAGCCACATTTCCAAGATTTCGATACGATCAGATTATGCGCTTGGGTTGGAAAATTTTTATTCCCGTTACATTTTTTTGGATTGTCGTGGAAACTTTAATGATTAAGTTCCACATTGGGCCCTGGTTTTAAGGTTTGAATATGCTGAGAAAAATTGGTCATTATATTAAGAGCTTCACATTGTGGGAGTTGCTTAGAGGGATGTGGGTGACTTTGCGCCATATGTTTAAGCGAAAAATCACAGTACAGTACCCAGAAGAAGAAACACCGAGGTCGGCCAGATTTCGTGGTGTCCATGCTTTAAGGCGATATCCAAATGGGGAAGAGCGTTGTATTGCCTGTAAACTATGCGAAGCAGTTTGTCCTGCATTAGCGATTACCATCGATTCAGAAGAACGTGAAGACGGATCAAGGCGTACCACCCGCTATGAAATTGATCTATTTAAGTGCATTTATTGTGGGTTTTGTGAGGAATCATGCCCTGTGGATTCTATTGTTGAAACAGACATGCCACATTTCGCAATTTTAGAGCGTGGACAAAATATTCTGGATAAAGACAAACTATTGGCTATTGGCGATCGCTATGAAGATCGCATTGCTGAAAGCCGTGAAGAAGATTCCGAATTTCGTTAAAAGTTTAAGGTCATGCTTACTATGTCTAATATGCTCACAATGGTTACAAATCTGACTTTGCAACAATTGATTTTTTATGGCTTCTCATTTTGGGCCGTTGTATCTGCTTGTTCTGTCGTAATTTCTAAAAACCCAGTACGAGCTGCGCTATTTTTGGTTTTAACCTTCTTTTTTATGGCCGGTATTTGGATGTTATTGGAGGCTGAGTTTTTAGCCATTACCTTAGTTTTAGTCTACGTCGGCGCGGTTATGGTCTTATTTCTATTTGTGATCATGATGATAGATATTGAGGCGCCTCAGATGTTTAGGTCTTTTGTAAGATACTGGCCTGTAAGCCTTCTGGTGGGTAGCGTTTTAATTGCTATTATGTGTATCGCAGTACAACAGTCATCATTTGGTTTAGAAAATATGCCGGTACCAGCCCCGAAACCAGCTGATTATAGTCATGTCAAAGCTTTAGGTGAATTACTCTACTCGGATTTCTTATTACCCTTTGAGATTGCAGGGATTATTTTACTCGTCGCCATGATTGCGGCGATTGGCTTAACTTTTAGAGGACCACAAGCTAAGAAAACACAAAATATTGGACATCAAGTGCAAGTACGTAAGCAAGATCGTTTGCAAATTATTAAAATGAATTCTGAAAAGAGGCCATCATGATTACTTTGACCCAAATACTTAGTTTGTCAGCTATTTTGTTTGGTATAGGTGTGGCTGGTCTATACATTAATCGCAAGAACGTCATTATTTTGTTGATGAGTATAGAGTTGATATTACTTGCTGTGAATACAAATTTTGTGGCTTTCTCACATTTCTTACAAAATTATGTGGGAGACGTGTTTGTCTTTTTTATTTTAACTGTAGCCGCTGCCGAAGCCGCAATTGGTTTGGCCATTCTGGTTGTGCTATTTAGAAAACGGCACACCATTAACGTCGAAGAATTAGATGTATTAAAGGGTTAATATGCAAAATAGCGCTTTTTATAGTTGTTTGGTGGTTGTTTTTTCACCATTGGTGTCAGCATGCTTGGCTGGGTTCTTTGGAAAGATCTTGGGACGAAAGATGACTCATCGTATCGCTATTTTAGCGGTCGGTTTAAGCTTTTTTGCTTCTATTTATCTAGCAAAGTTAATGCTAATAGATGGCACACTAAAAGAAGGCACAGAGTTTCTATTATATACCTGGGCATCCATAGCAGGCTTAGAGCTGCATATTGGTGTCTTATTAGATAAATTGACCTTGTTAATGTTGATGGTTGTGAGTTTTGTCTCCTGGATGGTGCACATTTATACTGTGGGCTATATGTCGGAAGATGCAGGCTATCAACGCTTTTTTAGTTATATCGCATTATTTACGTTTGCGATGTTTATGCTGGTGTTATCCAATAATTTCTTACAGTTATTTTTTGGCTGGGAAGCGGTTGGTTTGGTTTCATACTTGTTAATTGGTTTTTGGTATAAAAAAGAAACCGCCATCTTTGCGAATATGAAAGCTTTCTTGGTAAACCGAGTGGGTGATTTTGGATTTCTTTTAGGTATTGCTGGTGTTTTAGCAGTCTTTGGGACATTAGATTACTCTGCTGTTTTTGCGGCGGTTCCTCAAATTGCAACCCAAAACCCAACGGTTGAAATTTTAGCCGGGCAGCCCTGGTCTTGGATTACTGTTATTTGCTTATTGCTGTTTGTTGGGGCTATGGGAAAATCAGCGCAGATGCCTTTACATGTTTGGTTACCAGACTCCATGGAAGGCCCAACACCCATTTCTGCTTTAATTCATGCTGCCACGATGGTCACCGCAGGCGTTTTTATGGTGGCCAGAATGTCGCCTATATTTGAATACTCTGAGATGGCATTAAGCTGCGTACTATTAGTGGGGGCAACGACATGCTTTATGATGGGATTAGTTGCGATTGTTCAAAATGATATTAAGCGTGTGGTGGCTTACTCTACATTGTCCCAGTTAGGATATATGATTGCAGCGACTGGCGCATCTGCCTATGCAGCGGGTATGTTTCATCTCATGACGCATGCATTTTTTAAGGCATTATTATTCTTAGGCGCGGGTGCGGTTATTATCGTGATGCACCATGAGCAAGATATTCGTAACATGGGTGGGCTGCGTAAATATATGCCTATTACTTATTTTACGATGTTGGTGGGTAGCCTCGCATTAATTGGTTTCCCATTTCTCTCAGGATTTTATTCTAAAGATAGTATTATTGAGGCGATTCATCTTAGTCAGATCATGGGCTCGGATATCGCTTACTGGGCAGTTTTATCCAGTGTATTTGTAACCGCTTTATATTCTTTTAGGATGTTTTTCTTAGTATTCCATACTAAACCTAGAATGGACGCCCATACACAAGAACATTTAAAAGAAGCACCAGCAGTCGTCTGGTTACCCTTGGTTTTGTTGGCGATACCTTCTGCAATCATAGGTTATTTATTTGCGAGTAGCGCATTAACAGGCGAATATTTTGCCAATACCATTTTTGTGTTGCCTGAACATGATGTGGTGAAGGCATTCGCGCAAGATTTTCATGGCCCGATGGCTATGGCGTTACATGGCTTTCAGTCAGTACCCTTTTATTTAGCCATGGCGGGTGTGGCCGTAGCACTACTATTTTATGTGATAGCGCCTGCGCTATCTAAAATAACTAAAAAAATATGTTATCCCATTTACTTTATCCTTGAGAATAAATATGGATTCGACATATTCAATCAAAAAGTGTTAGCTGCACTAACCCGGGGGACAGGATGGGTTTTCTGGACGGTTGGAGATAAAGGATTGATTGACGGTGTTGCTGTTGGTGGCACAATTAAAACCGTGCGTGGTAGCGCCAGATTACTTAGATTATTGCAATCAGGTTATGTCTATCATTATGCGTTTGCCATGATTTCTGGGCTGATACTGTTATTACTTTGGCTTATTTTACATAAATAGAGGGCGAGCATGCTTCAAGTTGCATTTCCATTGCTAAGCTTATTGATTTGGTTGCCTATTGCCGGTGGTGCCGCCATATTTTTTCTTGGGGGCGATGCACGCCCAAAGTTAGCTCGTATGCTAGCATTAACAATCTCATTGGTCTGTTTGGCATTGTGTTACCCACTTTGGGTTGGTTTTGATACCAGTTCCCCTGCAATGCAATTTGTAGAAAATCTACCTTGGTTCCCCAATCTTGATATTAACTATGCTTTGGGCGTAGATGGATTTGCTATGCCATTGATCGCGCTAACCTGCGTGTTTACACCGTTGGTTATTATATCTGCATGGCAAGTTATTCAGGATAGAGTTGCCCACTATATGGCGGCGTTTTTAGTCATGCAAGGCTTGATGTGCGGTGTTTTTGCGGCAATGGACTCTATATTGTTTTATATTTTTTGGGAAGCCATGCTGATTCCGATGTTCTTAATTATCGGCGTATGGGGTGGACCTAATCGTATTTTTGCGACGGTTAAGTTTTTTCTATACACCTTTTTGGGATCGGTATTTTTATTGATTGCTCTAATATATCTGCATTTGCAATCTACAACACTAGGATTGAGTGCGCCATTTTCTATTGCGGCTTTTCAAGAAGTCCCGTTAACATTATTACAACAAAAATGGATTTTTGCCGCATTTTTTATTGCTTTTGCCGTGAAAATTCCAATGGTGCCAGTACATACCTGGCTGCCAGATGCGCATGTGGAGGCGCCAACAGGCGGCTCAGTCATTTTGGCCGCTATTATGCTGAAAATGGGCGCCTATGGATTTTTAAGATTTATTTTGCCTATTGTGCCTGACGCCAGTCGAAGCTTTGAATTATTTGTGATTATTTTATCGTTAGTGGCCGTTGTTTATATCGGGTTGATAGCACTTGCACAAAAAGACATGAAAAAGCTCATCGCCTATTCTTCTATCGCGCATATGGGATTTGTGACTTTGGGTATTTTTATGGTGTTAGGCTTGGAGAGCTCAGGTGCAGCACAAGCCGCTGGCTTAGGTGTGTCAGGCGCCTACGTACAGATGATATCTCACGGTTTTGTCTCCGGAGCCTTATTTTTATGTGTTGGTATTTTGTACGACCGTATGCATTCTCGCCAAATGGCAGATTATGGTGGTGTTGTGAATAAAATGCCTATTTTTGCCAGTTTCTTCGTATTATTTGCGTTAGCCAATGCCGGTTTGCCGGGTACATCAGGCTTTGTTGGCGAGTTTATGGTTATTTTATCGGCATTCCAAGCGAATTTTTGGTATGCCTTTTTAGCCGCAACGACTTTAATCGTAGGGGCTGCCTATACTCTCTGGATGGTTAAGCGTGTCATTTTTGGTGAAGTCGGTAATTCTCAAGTTGCTGCTTTGCAAGACGTGAATAAACGCGAATTAGTATTTTTGGTGACTCTGGCTATTTTGGTTCTCGTTGTGGGTATTTGGCCACAGCCTTTAATTGAAGTGACAGAAGTGACAACCCAAGCATTTATTGAACAAATTGCACAAACTAAAATTGGATAAGTGATAGTAGAAGATGATGCAAGCAGATTTATCTCTCTTAATGCCTGAAATTGTACTGGGTGTTGCAACCACGTTGATATTATTATTAGACGTATACTTGAAGCCTGCTTGGAAAGGGCTAACTTACCTGATGAGCCAAGTGGCGCTATTTTTGACTTTTTATACTTGCTGGGTGACAGAAGTGGGTGCGAGTAGCACGGCTTTTTCAGGGCAGTTTATTGCCGATCCATTGTCTCAGACCCTCAAATTATTCATTCTAGGGCTGATGATCGTTGTTATATTATATAGCCGAGCTTATGTGAGAGATCGAGATATGGCTCGCGGAGAGTTTCATACATTGGCGCTGTTCTCCACTTTGGGCATGATGTTACTGGTCTCGGCTAATAGTTTATTAATGATTTATTTGGGTTTGGAGTTATTATCATTGCCGCTTTATGTTTTGGTGGCTATACGGCGAGATAAGGTTGGTCCTGCGGAAGCTGGAATGAAATATTTTGTGATGGGTGCTTTGGCCTCAGGTTTATTGTTATATGGTATTTCTATTTTATACGGTGTGACTAACAGCATAGACTTACAAACAATATCAGCTTATGTTAGTCAAGCTAATGCCTCGCAGATGAGTTTATTACTTTTTGCGATGGTGTTTATTATTATGGGCATAGCCTTTAAATTAGGTGCCGCGCCTTGTCATATGTGGGTACCTGATGTTTATGAGGGTGCACCAACGAACGTTGTCATGTTGATTGGGAGCGTGCCTAAAATTGCTGCGTTCGGTATGGTGTATAGACTGCTAAATGATGGCTTGCTTGGATTGGCAACGGAGTGGGGACAGTTTTTTATTGTCATGGCATTATTATCTTTGGCTTTAGGCAATATAGTGGCAATCGCTCAAACCAATATTAAGCGGTTATTGGCTTATTCGACTATTGCGCATATTGGCTTTTTATTACTAGCCCTATTGGCGGCGCCAGTGCAAAGTTTTGCGCCGGCTATGTACTATGTTGTTGTATATGCGATTATGTCTACTTGCGCGTTTGGCGTACTCATCTTATTAAGTGCCAAGGGCATAGAGCTTGAGAAGTTAGAAGATCTGAAGGGTTTGTGTCAACGCAGCCCTTGGATTTCTTTTCTGATGCTTTTGGTCATGTTCTCTCTGGCTGGCGTGCCTCCGACCGTTGGGTTTTACGCCAAATTTATGGTGCTAAAGGCTTTGGTTGATATGCAATTAGTTTGGTTAGCGGCAGTGGGGGTTATATTTTCCATTATTGGCGCTTTTTATTATTTGCGAGTGGTTTGGTATATGTACTTCGAGAAGGCAAGTATACCCAATGCTGTGGGCGGTGTAAGCGATATGCGTGCGGTTTTAAGCATACATGGGTTGGCTATTTTGGGACTTGGTATACTTCCTGCGCCATTATTTACTATTTGTCAGCAAGTATTTATGGTCGTTACACCTTAATAGGGGCATATTCACACTAAATAGAGTGCTCGGGTATAGCATTATGAGCAGAAATATAACTATTTATTAATGTTTTATGAATTATGTCTTGAACCTTCTGTTAGCTTGTCGTATTATATATCCACTTGACGCGGGGTGGAGCAGTCTGGCAGCTCGTCGGGCTCATAACCCGAAGGTCGTAGGTTCAAATCCTGCCCCCGCTACCAGTTACGCTCATATTGGTATTGCCAATGTAGACGAGCAAGCGTAACAATCAAAAACCCCTTTATGGGGTTTTTTATTAGCTGTTTGTTTTTTTAAGTAGCTAATACAATAGATTTCAAGAAGTGGGCATGTCCCACTTTTTTGCTTTAAAGTTATTGGGTTAACTTTATAAAGGTTGATAAACTCTTATTTAAACTCATTGATTTTTAAAATTTAAAAATGTACTTTTTTAAGGCTTTTACATGCGGTATGACGACAAATGGGATGAAATATTAAACCCTATTTTACAAGACACAGAATATGAGTTGCTGGGTGTTGTAAAGTCAGGTGATGGTGGTCGTTCTCTATTTCGTATTTACTTGGACAAACCAGGTGGTATCACTATAGATGATATAGCCAAAATGTCACGTGAGATTGATATGGTTTTGAGTGTTGAACTTGAAATGGAGCGTTATACTTTAGAAGTTTCATCACCAGGCCTTAATAGACTCTTGTTCAAGCCGGCACATTTCCAACAACAAGTTGGTAAAGAAGTTAAATTAAAATTAAATACATTGCATGATAATAGACGGAATTTTTCTGGTATTTTAAAAACAGCAACAGAAGACGCTGCTACCGTTATTTTTGAATCTGAGGAATATGTTTTTCCTTATTCCGATATTGATGAAGCGCGGTTGGTTGTAGATATCACATTCGGCAAGGATAAAAAGAAAGAGGCTCATAATGAACAATGAGATTAAATTGGTCGTTGATGTCGTTTCTAATGAGAAAAATGTGCCACAAGAAGTGGTATTTGAAGCTTTAGAAGCTGCGCTAGAATCCGCTACAAAAAAACTCAATGGTGCAGAATGGGATGTTAAAGTTAACATCAACAGAGCGACTGGCGAGTATAATACATTCAGAGTTTGGACCATCGTTGACGAAAATGCGGAAGATGATGAAGGTTATCCTGTCGGTATTCAAAACCCCGAAGCTGAGTTGACATTATCCCAAGGACAAGAGAAAAAAACAGATGTTGAAATTGGCGATAAAATAGAAGAAGCCATTGAATCTGTTGCTTTTGGCCGAATTGCAGCGCAAACAGCAAAGCAAGTGATCATGCAAAGATTGCGTGCAGCAAAACGTGAACAGATTGCTGATGAGTACGCCAAAAAAATAGGCCAGTTAGTATCTGGCTCTGTAAAAAAAGTGACACGTGATTTTATTGTTGTCGACTTAGGCAATAATGCAGAAGGTTTATTACCACGTTCAGAAATGTTGCCTAAAGAAATGTTGCGTATTGGTGACAGAATTAGAGCATTACTTCAAGAAGTTAAGAAAGATCAACGTGGTCCACAGCTATTGATTAGTCGTACATGTCCTGAAATGTTGATAGAATTATTTAAAATTGAAGTGCCTGAAATTGGTGATGGTTTGATTGAAGTCAAAGGTGCTGCAAGAGATCCTGGCGCTCGTGCTAAAATAGCCGTATTGGCCAAAGATACACGAATTGATCCCGTTGGTGCATGCGTTGGTATGCGGGGTGCGAGAGTGCAGGCCGTTTCCAATGAGCTAGGTGGTGAGAGAGTGGATATTGTTTTGTGGGACGCAGATCCTGCTCAATATGTTATCAATGCTTTGGCGCCAGCTGAGATTTCGAGCATTATTTTTGATGAAGATAAAGAAGCAATGGATGTCATTGTTGAAGAAGATCAACAGTCTTCGGCCATTGGGCGTGGTGGTCAGAATGTAAGACTGGCGGCCCAATTAACTGATTGGGAATTAAATGTGGTTTCTGAAAAGCAAGCAGAAGAGCGCGAACAAGAAGAAATGGAACGTTTATCAACATTGTTTATGAATGATTTGCAAGTTTCAGAAGCAATGGCTATTGCTTTAGTGGAATCAGGATTTACGTCTATAGAAGAAGTGGCCTATGTGCCAATGCAAGAATTGATGGAAGTTGAAGGTATGGAAGAAGAGGCTTTAACCTCGCTGAGAGAGCGAGCGAAAGATTACTTATTAACACAAGCAATTGAACAAGAAGAGCGTGTTGATGAGAAAGCGCCTACTGAAGATTTACTAACATTAGAAGGTATGGATAAATCGTTAGCTTATCAGTTAGCGAACCATAATATTTTGACTCGAGATGATTTAGCTGAGCTCGCAGTCGACGATTTGGTTGAAATAGCCGAAGAACTAAATGAAGAAAAAGCAGCTAAGCTCATTATGGCGGCCAGAGCACACTGGTTCATTGAAAATTAAGCTCAAGTTGCGGAGATGCTGATGGCTGATATATCTGTCGAACAATATGCAGGGAAATTGAAAATTTCTCCAGAACGTTTATTAGAACAACTAAAGGCGGCAGGTATTCCGTGTGATCGCGGTGTGAATCATCTGGTGACCGACGAACAAAAGCAAAAATTATTTGAAAAGTTAAAACTTGATCATGGTGATGCTGAAGTGGTGGATGGTGCAGTAACCCAATTTACTGTTACTCGAGAAAAAGTCAGCGAAATTAACGTTAAGTCCTCTGGTTCTCAGGGTGCTAAGACGGTCAAAGTGGTTCGCCGTAAAAAACGTAAATTTATACGCCGAGCCCAACCCACAGAAGAAATCAAATCGGAAGAAATCAAAGCGGAAGATATTCCTGTCGAAGAATTAGAAGAAATGATTGTAAATGCTGAAATGGATTCACCAGAAATTGAAAACGAAATAGTAGATGGCGCTGCGGTCGTCTCAGAGGAAACAGATACTGCGCAACAAGCAGAAGTTGATAGACCGGCCGTTGAAGCTAAGGTAGAAACAAAAACGGTTGATGTGACGATTGAAGAAAAGCCAGTTCCAGAGGCTGCGCCAGAGCCGGAAAAAATAACTGAGCCTACACAATCGGCTGATATCGTTCCAGAAAAGAAACAAGAGAGTAAAAAGCATAAAGCGCCTAGTTCTGAGAAGGTATTTACTAAAGAAAATGCGACTAAAAAGACAAAATCCTCCAAAGGCGCGAAGAAAGGTCGCCATGGCGGTGGAATGGCTGAGGAGCGAGGCAGTAAGAGAAGAAGAGGCAGTAAAGACAGGCATAAAAAACAAGAAGTCTTAACCAAGCATGGTTTTGAGAAACCCACGCAACCTCAAGTGAAAGATGTCGTCATTCCTGAGTCTATTTCAGTTAGTGATTTAGCACAAAAAATGGCCATTAAAAGCGTAGAAGTCATTAAAACCTTAATGAAAATGGGTGTTATGGCGACTATCAATCAAACAATCGATCAGGATACAGCTGTTTTAGTTTGTGAAGAGTTAGGTCATAAACCAACTTTGCAAAATACCGATACATTAGAAGATCAATTAATAATCGAACACGAAGGTGATTCCGTTAATCGTGCGCCGATTGTGACCATTATGGGTCATGTTGATCACGGTAAAACATCATTGTTAGATTATATTCGTCGTACCAGAGTCGCTTCTGGTGAAGCTGGGGGAATTACCCAACATATTGGTGCTTATTCTGTTAAAACAGATAAAGGCACAGTGACTTTTTTAGATACACCAGGACATGCGGCTTTTAGTGCTATGCGAGCTCGCGGTGCGAAATGTACGGATATTGTCGTATTGATTGTTGCGGCAGATGATGGTGTTAAGCCTCAAACCATAGAAGCCATTCAGCACGCAAAAGCAGCCAATGTGCCTATGATTGTGGCTATCAATAAAGTTGATAAAGAAGGCATAGATTTAGACAGAGTCAAAACTGAACTGTCTCAGCACGAAGTGATTGCTGAAGATTGGGGTGGTGATTATATGTTTGCACCTGTTTCGGCTAAAACAGGTCAAGGTGTGGATGAATTACTCGATGCCATCTTGCTACAAGCAGAAGTTTTAGAATTAGGGGCAATTGCAAACTGTCCAGCTAGCGGTATTATTATTGAGTCACGTATAGATAAAGGTCGCGGTGCCGTTGCAACAGTGCTTGTGCAACAAGGTACTTTAAACAAAGGCGATATCGTGATTGCAGGCGTTCATTATGGTCGTGTTCGTACAATGACAAATGATTGCGGAACAGATGCTTCTCATGCAGGACCTTCTGTGCCGGTTGAAGTCATCGGATTATCTGGTGCGCCGCATGCGGGTGATGAATTAACGGTTGTCAAAGATGAACGTAAAGCACGTGAAATAGCTTTATTTAGACAAGCTAAAAACCGTGAATTGCGCTTAGCACGTCAACATGCCTCTAAATTAGAAGGTTTCATGACTCGCATGGAAACAGGCGAAGTTAAGCAACTTAACATTTTAATCAAAGCAGATGTTCAAGGCTCTGTTGAAGCTTTAGGTGATGTACTTGAACAACTATCTAATGAAGAAGTTGCGGTTAAAGTGGTCTCTAAAGGTGTTGGTGGTTTGAATGAATCAGACGTCAATTTAGCGATGGCTTCCCAAGCAATTATTATTGGTTTTAACGTACGAGCAGATGCGAGCGCACGAAAATTAGCCACGAAAGAAGGCATTTCAATTTATTACTACAGCATTATTTATGACATTATCGATGCGATCAAAGCATCCATACATGGCATGATAGGGCCGAAGTTTAAAGAACAGATTGTGGGCTTAGCGGAAGTAAGAGATGTATTCCGTTCCTCCAAAATCGGCTCTATTGCTGGTTGTATGGTTGTCGAAGGTACCATGATGCGTAATTTGCCTATTCGCGTCTTAAGGAATGAAGTTGTGATTTATGAAGGGCAACTAGAGTCTTTACGTCGCTTTAAAGAAGACGCAAAAGAAGTTCGCTCGGGAATAGAGTGTGGTATCGGCGTGAAGAACTACAATGATGTGAAAGTCGGTGACATGATTGAAGCTTTCGAGAAAGTAGAAGTTAAAGCCGAATTGCCGTCTTAGTATTTAGGTAGGATGTAGTATATGCCAAAAGATTTTAGTCGTATTGATAGAGTGCAAGATTTGATGCAACGGGAGCTTGCACTCCTGATTCAGCAAAATATAAAAGATCCTAGAGTCGGGATGATTACGGTCACTGATGTCGTCGCCTCTAAAGATCTGAAATATGCCAAAGTCTATGTGACGGTGCTGGATGAGAGTGGCGCAAAAGAATCTGTTCAAGTCTTAAATCGGGCTGCAGGTTTTTTGCGTTCAGCTTTAGCCAAAAAAATTCAAATCAGAACAATTCCCGCATTAAAGTTCATTTTTGATGATACAACTATTCGTGCGAACCACATTAGTCGAATTATTGATGCGGCGATTCTGCAAGATAAGCAATCTATTTCTCGGGATTCTGTATCTAGGGATATTGATGGCCAATCTTGATGGTTGGCTCAGAATAAACGTCAGATAAAATTCTAGAGAAAGTTTATGTCTTTACCTATTCATCCTGTCAAAGGGGTTAATGGCATTTTATTGCTAGATAAGCCCAGTGGTATGTCTTCTAATTATGCTTTAACAGCCGCGAAGATTGCGCTAAATGTTAAAAAAGCCGGCCACACAGGTAGCTTAGACCCGCTGGCCAGTGGAATGTTGCCCTTATGTTTTGGCGAAGCGACCAAGTTTGCTCGTTTTTTACTTGAATCAGATAAATGTTATCAAGTGGTCGCAAAATTAGGCGAAACAACCCCTACAGGAGATAGTGAAGGGGATATTCTTGAACGCAAACCTGTACCCCAATTAACACAATCTTTCCTAGAAGAAGCCTTAAAGCCGTTTAAAGGCAATATCTCACAAGTGCCACCTATGTATTCTGCTTTAAAGCATAAAGGACAGCCGCTCTATAAATTGGCCCGCCAGGGAAAAATGGTTGAAAGGCCTGCTCGTGATGTTTGTATTCATCAATTACAATTGGACGCATTTTCACAAACAGCCAAAGAAGCAACGCTGTCATTGACCGTAGAGTGTAGCAAAGGGACCTATATTCGAACTTTAGTGGAAGACATAGGCGCGGCATTAGGATGTGGGGCTCATGTTGTTGTACTTAGAAGGCTTTGGGTTGGTTCATTTAAAAATCTGCCTATGGTCACTTTAGATGATTTTAAAGCCGCACCTGATTTATCACATTTGTTGCCAGCCCATTTTGCTCTAAATGGCCACCCTGAAATCATTTTATCTCAAGCCCAGACAAATGAATTGAAATTTGGACGTTTGGTAGAGTTGGGTCATAAAGCTAACTCTGGATGGGTTTGTTTGAAAGACCAATTTGGTGATTTTATTGGTGTTGGCGAGATTTTATCGGGGGATCGTTTGGCCCCTAGACGAATGATGCAGACAAATTAAAACATACCTTTGCACTCGATACTTTCCACGTTTTATTCATAAGCCGATTACCATAAAAAGCTACTTACTAGTGGTTTCTTATGGTAGAATCCGGGAGCATTTATTTAATAAAGAATTTAAATAAATAACTAACTTATAAATTTTAATATCATTATGTCGTGTTAGGAGTGGTATATGACATTGTCAGTTCAGGCTAAGGCCCAAATTGTTGGAGATTATCAACGGTTTGATGGCGACACCGGTTCACCAGAAGTTCAGGTTGCTTTGTTGACGTCCAGAATTAATTATTTAACAGATCATTTACGGGAACACAAGAAAGACAAGCATTCCCGCAGAGGTTTGATGAACTTAGTTGCTAAAAGACGTAAATTACTTGATTATCTCAAGAGAACTAAGGCTGAGACCTATAAGAAAATGATCGGTAGTTTAGGCTTACGTCGTTAAGTTTTTACATTATTTGAATTAATCCCAAGAGGAATCCACTAGTGACAACTTGCGTCAAAACCTTTCAGTATGGCGATCACACGGTTAGTTTAGAAACCGGTGTGGTTGCAAAACAAGCAACTGGTTCGGTCATGGTTAACATGGAAGGCACCGTTGTATTGGTAACTGTGGTAGGTATAGAAGATGTGGTGGAAGGCCGTCCCTTCTTCCCACTAACAGTTAACTATCAAGAAAGAATGTATGCAGCAGGAAAAATTCCTGGTGGGTTCTTCAAGAGAGAAGGTCGTCCATCGGAATTTGAAACGTTGACGGCTCGTTTGATTGACAGACCTTTGAGACCATTATTTCCAAATGGTTTTATGAATGAAGTGCAAGTGATTGCCACGGTTATGTCTATTAATCCCGAAATTAATCCTGATATCCCAGCAATGATTGGTGCCTCAGCAGCGCTTGCTATTTCAGGTATTCCTTTTGCAGGACCTATTGGTGGTGCGCGTGTAGGTTATATCGATAATGAATTTGTCATTAACCCTACTAAAGAACAGATGGAAAAATCAGAATTAGATTTAGTCGTAGCAGGGACAGAAAGTTCTGTGTTGATGGTTGAATCTGATGCTCAAGAATTATCAGAAGAGCTCATGCTTAAAGCAGTTATGCATGGTCATGAAGAAATGCAGATTGTGATTAAAGCCATCAATCAGATGAATGAAGAAGTGGGTAAGCCAGCGTGGGTTTGGGAAGCGCCTGTTGCGGACACAACTTTGGCTGAAAAAGTTTCTTCTTTAGCAAAAGCCCAATTAACAGAAGCGTATTTGATTGCTGATAAAACAGCACGTTACCCTAAATTGAAAGAATTAAGAAAACAATTTGTCGAGCAAATTCTAGCTGAAACAGATGCAGAAGGTAATGCTTTGTTCGATAAATCAGCTATCGCTGGGGCAATTAGCACACTTGAGAAAAGCATTGTGCGCAATAGAGTCTTAGATGGCGAGCCTAGAATTGATGGCCGAAATACTGAAACTGTACGACAAATTGCGGCTCAAACTGGTGTTTTACCTAGAACACATGGTTCTTCATGTTTTACGCGTGGCGAAACTCAAGCGATTGTGGTTTGTACATTTGGTACCAGTCGGGATGCTCAAATTATTGACAGCGCTTCAGGTGAGAAAAAAGAAGCTTTCATGTTGCATTATAACTTCCCTCCGTACTGTGTCGGTGAGGCTGGTATGGTTGGCAGTCCTAAGCGTCGTGAAATTGGTCATGGTAACCTTGCAAAGCGTGCGCTTAAAGCAATATTGCCAGATCAAAAAGATTTTCCCTATGTTATGCGTGTGGTTTCTGAAATTACTGAATCTAATGGTTCTAGTTCTATGGCCAGTGTTTGTGGTAGTAGTTTAGCGCTAATGGATGCGGGTGTCCCTTTAAAGGCACCTGTGGCGGGTATTGCCATGGGCTTAATTAAAGAAGGTGACAAATTTGCTGTACTTTCAGATATCCTAGGGGATGAAGATCATTTAGGCGATATGGATTTCAAAGTAGCAGGTACTGACAAAGGTATCACGGCTTTGCAAATGGATATCAAAATCGATGGTATTACGAGAGATATCATGGATGTTGCTTTAGCCCAAGCTAAGACAGGCCGTGAACATATTCTTGGTATTATGAATGCATCATTAGCGGAACCTCGCACACAATTATCTGAGTTCGCGCCTCGTGTGCATACGATGAAAGTTAATCCTGATAAAATCAGAGATATTATTGGTAAGGGTGGGGCAACCATTCGTGCGCTTATCGAAGAGACAGGCACAAACATTGATATTGAAGATGATGGTAGTATTAACATTGTGGCACAAGATCAACAATCTTGTGATGAAGCCCAGCGTCGAATCAAACTGTTTACCGTTGAAGTCAAAGCCAACCAAGTTTACGAAGGTAAAATTGTACGCTTAGTAGATTTTGGTGCATTTGTGAATATATTGCCAGGGAAAGACGGTTTATTGCATATTTCACAAATTTCCAACGAACGTATCAGTGACATACACCAAGTGTTAACTGTAGGCCAAGTGTTGAACGTTAAAGTTTTGGAAGTTGATAGACAAGGACGCATTAAACTGAGCACCAAAGATATGGAAGGTGTTGAGGTGACTGCGAACGAAGAATAGGCCTAGATTTAGACCTAATCAAATAAAAACCATCTGCTGTCTATTCAGCAGATGGTTTTTTTTTAGCCACCGCTCATAGGATGGCCACCCATTCCTTTATGCGCTCGGGGCTTATCATAGCCGATAATGATGGGGGCTGTTTCATGGGAAAATTTATTAATCCCAACTTGTTGCGCAATCGCATCTGTTAATGCCTTAAAGACAATCTCACGTTTATCTTTGGGTGTATCTTTTAAATTAAATTCCATATTAGGTTTTGCTGTTGCGACAGCGAGTTCACAAATTCTCTGAATGGCTTCGGCTTGCTCTATATCTTTATGAATATTTTTTTCCATAGAATATTCCACTTTAGGTTTGTCACCTTCTTTTGCGGCAGGAATTTCTTCAGCATAGCCTTTAAAGCTTTGTTTAACTTGGTTTGAGTCCTTTATTTCAAATTCAATTTCTAATCCTGGATTATTCTTAAAGCGGTCTAATTTTCTGCTGCAAACTTTCTTTATACCTAAATCTTGCTGCATTTTAGGCTCACTCAGTTTTGCCTTAAGTGTTTCGAGTGTGATATCAGTCTCTTGTAAGACAATATTTCTGTTTTGTTCCGATACGGTAGTGGTTGATTCGTTAAAGTTTGTAGCAAGTGTTCTTCTGCGCGTTGCTTGTTGGCTTGGGGGCATATTAGATGAGGGAAAAGCTTGAGTATGTGCTCGTTTTCTGGCTGTAGTTTCTGGCTCAAAGACAGGGGACGGGCTATCCTTTTGGGTGCCTAGATCATCCGTGTTTGTTGTGCCAGCCGCCATTTCAGTTTCAAAGGTCGCTTCCGATTCTGGTGTGTTATCTACTACTCTTGTATTGCGGGTTACTTCGAAGGTTGTCTCTAATGCGAGTGAATCTGTTTCAGAGGGCGTGACATTAGCGACTTGACCAATATCCATTTTTTGATTAAAAGCTTGTCTGTCTGCCTCGGTTCTAAATTTTAGGTTTCTTTTGTCAGCCACTGTTTCTTCATTGAGAGCCACAGACAAACTCTGAATTTTATCAGCTGTTAAGCCCTTAATCGCTATTGTATTACCACCATCTTCTAAGTCCAAGTCTTGGGCTGATAAAAAATCTATGAGCAACTGTTTGTTCGGCTTAATAAGATTATCAATATTTTCGCAGTATAATTCATAAGTGTCTGGTTTTATACCTTCTTTTAGTTGCCAGGGAACTCTGTTTTCATTAGCAACTTGAATATGGTTAAGGCGAACGCTAGTATTATTTCTTAAGCTGGTAGATACTGTCTTAGCGGTTAGTTTCTCAATATTATCTAATAAATTTATTTGTGTTGGTGTCAGGTGGATACGTTTTTCAAATATATTTAAAATTTTAGCATCATTTGCGATAATAATATCTTTCATTTCTTCTAGTTTGCCTAATCTAGCGTACAATTGCTTTTTATGTTTTTTGTTGTCAGGTTTTTCTATTTCAGCCCTAGCATGATCAATCGTGGCTTGAACCAGTGTTAAGTGTGAATCTTTATTTTCTATTTTGGCTGCAGCCCTGAGCTTTATAGCATAATTCTTTTCACCCATTACTTCATAGTCTTTAGCAATAGCCTCTATTTCATTATCTGTTAATACACCGCCTTTTTGTGCTGCTAATAGATATACGCCTTTCATTTTATCTGTCAATGGATTGTCATAAAGCATGGCATAATTTGGAAAGCAGGTATTGGGACCTTTATCGTCAAAGGTATCGACATAAAAATTATCACATAAAGATTCTAATAATTTATTGGGGTTATCAGCGTAGGCTTTGCCAAAATCAATACCGAAAAATTTATATTCACCAGTTGGCTTTCCCGCACTATCTAGGATAGGCATAATGGCCTTGTTTTGACCTTTTTTACCAATCCCATCCCGATCACCTAAGCTCAATAGCGTGATTAAGCTTTCGCCCATGCCGTGGATATTATGATCCGACACAGCATAAGCATTTTGGTAATCAATCGCTTCACATGCCTCAGTAGTACCATCTGGGTTGATTTTTTGAAACTTTAGGTTATTCGCTATGAGTTCAACACGAACGACGGTTTCACCATCGTTCGCAACTTTAATTGGGGTGAATACAGAGGATTCATATTCAGTTTCTGAAGAATCTACTGTGATATATTCTATTTTTGCAGGATCAGATTCAAGCGGATCTTTCATAGTATGCTTTTTAAATTGTGTGTGGCCGTCTTCAGTCACTTTATAAATTAAACTACCATCAGGCTGAAATCGAATATCTTGGTTTGCATCTGAGCTAACACAGACATTCCCAACATAATAAGGTTCACCACCTAAAAGATGACCACTTAAGTCATTACAGCCGTTATTCCAAGTCACAAGTGTGCAGACTTTGGGTTCACCATTGTTATAGGTGCCTTCTACGGTATCAATTTCTTGAGCATACATGCCATACGCACCCGCTATTTTGGTGGATAGCGCTTCGACAGTGGCATCTTCATTGACCGCCTTAGGTTTATTATTAAAGATATAAAAAATTCTTTGTCCTAGGGCCATTGTATTGGCAATAATGCTGCCATATTTTTTCTTATTTTTCTTGTATGTTGTGGTCATTTTGATTCTGGGTATTGTTGGGCCGCTCCCACCCAACACCATAGGACCGTCTTGCTTGACCATGTAAACTTTATTACCTGCTGCAGTGAGCTTTGCAATTTGTTTATAAAATTTCTCTTTATCATCTATATTTAGTGATTTTTTATACCTTTCAAAGAATAACCCTGATAGACCCGTTTCAGTATAACTTGGATTAAAAAAGCCTTTTTTCTTAATTTGACTATCTTTTAAAATCCAATCTATTAATTTGTCGCCTTTAGGTATGGGCGTTGTATTCGTGGCTCGAAGTCGTTCGGATATTTGAACATTAAATTGTTGCAAGTTATCACGAATAAAATCTCGGTAGGGCTCGCTATCCATGCTAATACCCACCATACCTTCTTCAATACCACATGGTTTGTCCATGACAAACACCAATCCACCAACCAAAGTACCAGGCGCAACCGCATAAGATTTTTCAGGTAATTTTAGTAGATGTCTTGGCGCCATTAGTCATTTCCTGTGATTATTTGTGACCCTTTTTGTTTAGACCACTATGTAGGAAATAAGTTCATATTAAATGAATGCTGCAGCACAAGATAAAGAAAAAAAATATCGTATATAAACCAGTCAGTTACAGCAAAAATTAGCTGCTCAACTTTTCCTGTGAAATTTGTTAAAATCATAAGCAATAATAATATTCTGAGGTTAGTATGATTCGCTTCAAATCAACTGGCACAGCGGCGGTTTTATGGCTATGTGCACTGCCTTTAATGGCAGCAACAGAAATTGATGTTATGGCGGGTAAGGTTTATCAGTCTTTTAGTGAAAACAAGCCTTTGCCTAACTTATCTTCAGTTTATAAGCTAGATATGTCTACAGCTTATGAAGTGCAAAGAGCCTATGTGCGATCTCGCCTAAATAAAGATACAATTGCCGGTTTTAAAGCAGGATTAACATCTGATGATGCGCAAGCAAGGTTCCACATATCTCGTCCAATTTTTGGCATTTTATTCAATGAAGGTATGAGAGAGAACCATGCTTCTTTTTCTTTGTCTAAAATGAATGGCTTAATGATTGAAGCTGAGCTAGGTTTTGTGGTTAATGAAAAAATTCATAAAAAAATCAATTCAATTACTGAGCTGAAAAATTACGTTAGCCAAATTGTACCTGTGATAGAGTTGCCAGAAGTTGCGTTTGAATCAAAGGCTGTAGATGGTATGGATTTAGTCGCGGTAAATGGGGGCGCTTCATACTTTTTACCAGATATGGATGCAAGTTGGTTGGGGTATGACGTAAATAGCATTTCTGTTTCAATCACATACAACGATAAAATCGTGGTGCAAGGTCAAGGCAAAGATGCTTTGGGTGATCAGTGGGAAGCGTTAAGATGGCTTGTGAACCAAGTTTTGTCTCACGGCTGGGTTATTGAGAAAGATAATATTTTAATTACAGGTGCTTTGGGTGGAATGACGACTGCAAAAATCGGTGAATATAAAGTACAGTACAATAAAGGCCCAGCAATAGAGTTTAGCATCGTAGAATAAAAATTTAATTTACAAGGATCTGTAAATGATTATCACAGGAATTTATGCTTCTGTATTAGCTTGCTGGATATTAGTGCTAGCATACAATGTTGCTAGAGCCAGAATGAAATATCGCATAGGTTTATTGGACGGTGGTAATGTTCATTTAACTCGGGCAATACGCATACATGGCAATGCGACAGAATATCTACCGATTGCATTAATATTATTGGCTATAGCCGAAACAAACGGCCTGCCACATCTCATATTGCATATTTCAGGTTCATTTTTAGTCGCATTCAGACTTTGGCATGCGTGGGGTATTTTTCATTCTTCTGGTTTGTCTAAAGGCCGTTTTGGCGGCACATTAGGCACTTGGATGATTATAATTATCTTGGCGGGTTATAATCTTTTTGTCGGTGTGAGTGGTATGGCAGCGTAGTTAGGTATTTGAGGGTAGCAGTGATTCGTTTTGCTTATGACATACTATCTTCTGGCCCCATGACGACAAATTAACCCTCACCAGGCCTATGGCCGTCCTCTCCCGGAATTGGGAGAGGGGGATCGATTC
This sequence comes from uncultured Coxiellaceae bacterium, assembly GCA_963976875.1. GTDB lineage: Bacteria > Pseudomonadota > Gammaproteobacteria > Berkiellales > Berkiellaceae > Berkiella_A. The sequence continues at coordinate 4,238 of CAXBML010000016.1, read as the reverse complement.
GCTTTGCTTATCACATACTGTGTTTTTGTGTAAAAATACTCAAATCACAAATTCATCTTTCAGCTTTTTCTCCGCTAGAATAAATTTTGGTTTAATGTAAAGTGGTAAGCCATTTTCATAGGGTGGATAAGCCTCCCCTGCAATTAAAGGCTGCAAATATTCTATACAAGCTTCTGTTACGCCAAAGCCATCTTTAGAGATATACTCTGCTGGAAGCATTCGTTCTACATTAGCCACTTTATCCAAAGAGACTGTTTCAATATGCCATTGGTATGGGTTGCTATTATCGCGCACAATATAAGGCATGACTGCATTGTGGCCTTCAACAGCCAAGTTAACCGCAGCTTCTCCTAAGGCATAAGCATGGTCTACATCGGTTTGCGAGGAAATATGTCGAGCAGCGCGTTGCAAGTAGTCAGCAACAGCCCAGTGGTATTTATACCCTAATTTTTCTTTGATTAATCCAGCTAGCATGGGGGCAACACCACCTAACTGTGCGTGTCCAAATGCATCTTGACTACCCGCCTCAGCCAAGAATTGACCGTTAGGATATTTTGCACCTTCAGAGGCAACCACAACGCAGTAACCATTTTGTTTGACGGTTTCATCTACTTTGGTTAAGAACTTATCTTCATCAAAAGTTACTTCAGGAAATAAAATAATATGAGGGGAACCGTGTGAGCGATCTTGTGCTAAGGCACTGGCAGCAGCAATCCACCCTGCATGTCGACCCATAACTTCTAATATAAAGACCTTGGTAGAGCTTTCACACATAGAGGCAACATCTAAGCTAGCCTCTAAGGTGGATAGGGCGACGTATTTTGCAACTGAGCCAAATCCAGGGCAGTTATCTGTAAAGGGTAAATCATTATCGACTGTTTTAGGCACGCCAATACAGGTGATAGGGAATCCCATTTCTTGGCTGATTTGTGACACTTTATGCGCTGTGTCTTGCGAGTCCCCACCACCATTGTAGAAAAAATACCCAATGTTATGGGCTTTAAAAACTTCAATTAAACGTTCATATTGTTCTCGATTTTCATCAATGCCTTTTAGTTTATATCGACAAGAGCCGAATGCACCGGAAGGGGTGTGATTGAGCCCCATGACCTCGTCATCACTCATGAGATCAGTGTTAATGAGCTCTTCCTTCAGGGCACCAATAATGCCATTACGAGCGGCAAAAACGGTACCTATTTCGGGATGTTTTTTAGCGGCTTGGATAATTCCTGAGGCAGTTGAATTAATAACTGCTGTGACACCACCTGACTGGGCATATAAAGCGTTTTTCATTGGGACCTCTTGGTTAAAAAAAACTGCATGAATTGGGTTCGAAGGTTACAATGTTTTAGATAAAATTTCTAGGCTATAAGTCACACAAATAACAATCATATGGAAAATCATGTTTCAAAATCTGTATAAAACGGGATACGTTCTTTCTAAGCTCTGTACCTTTTCACGTTCCCCAGAAGAGTTGCCCTATTCATATGGCGTGATGGGATTTATTGCGACAGTTATGTTATCGGCAAAATTGTATGTATTATCCAAACTGCCTAATTTAACGATAGCGGATAGCTTGCAAATAAGCTTGTCTTATTTATTATTATTGGGGCTTTCTTTGTACTTTATTCTAAAGTTTCAAAATAAAGCGGAGAGATGGCACAAGGTCTTTATGGGGCTGTTGGGCACACAGCTTCTATTGTTTTTAGTTTTTTATCCTTTTGTGTTATTACAATCTTCAGCGCAAGTTATCGCTGGCATGATGCACAATATTTGGGTGTTTGGGGTGGGTGGTTATATTATCCATAAAGGCCTGGGCGTTAGAGTGTTCAGTGGGGTGCTCTTGGTTTTTGTTTTAGAATTATTTGCTAATATTCCACTGACAATGCACTTAATTGATTTTGCTCAATTAGCTGATAAATAAAGGGGGTTAATATGCGTGTACATATACTAGGGATCTGTGGCACCTTTATGGGCGGCATTGCGCAAATCGCTCGCGAACTGGGTATTGAGGTTTCGGGTAGTGATCAAAATGTGTACCCGCCAATGAGTACACAATTAGAGCAAGCAGGCATTACGTTACAATCGGGTTATGCTAAAACAACCTTGTCATCAAACCCTGTTGATATGGTTGTGGTGGGTAATGCACTATCAAGAGGCAACGAAGCCGTAGAATATATGTTAGATGAAAAATTAGACTATGAGTCTGGTCCAGAGTGGCTTAAAAATGCGTTGCTAAAACATCGCTGGGTCATTGCCGTATCAGGGACTCATGGCAAGACCACAACGGCTAGCATGATTGCTTGGATTTTAGAATATGCAGGATTACAACCTGGATTCCTAATTGGTGGTGTGCCTGAGAACTTTGGCGTTTCAGCTAGGTTGGGTAAGCCGCCATATTTTGTTATTGAAGCGGATGAATATGATACGGCATTCTTTGATAAACGCTCCAAATTTGTACACTATCAACCTACAACCTGTGTTATTAATAACCTTGAGTTTGATCATGCAGATATTTTTTCTAGTTTAGATGATATAAAAAAACAGTTTCACCATTTACTTAGAACGTTGCCATCAAAAGGAACTGTTATTTATCCTGAAGCGGATAAAAATATAAAAGACCTATTGGCAATGGGTTGTTGGAGTCAACAGCAAAGTTTTGTCGAGGGATCTGGTGAAGGCGGAAATTTTTGGGGTGTACAGCTAGAGCAAAAAGACGGTTCTGAGTTTTCAGTTTTTCATAAATCAAAATGCGTCGCAACAGTACAATGGGGTTTACTGGGTAATCATAATGTCCAAAATGCGATGGCAGCAATTATGGCGGCACATAGCATTGGCATAGCACCAGATGTCGCTTGCAAAGCACTAGAAGCGTTTAAATCTGTTAAACGCAGGCTGGAAAAACGAGGTGTGCAAAATAATATTACTGTATACGATGATTTTGCCCATCATCCAACCGCTATTACTGAAACATTAAATGGTTTGAGAGAAAATATTGGCCCAAAGACCCCTTTGGTAGCTGTGGTTGATTTACGCTCTAATACAATGAAAATGGGCGTGCATCAAGAGACTTTGTTGGCAGCGCTTCAATCAGCAGATGATATTTGGATTTATCAATCTTCTGATGTGCAGTGGTCACCAAAAGATGTATTTTCAGCTTTAGGGGATAAGCTTCGTGTATGTGAATCAACAGATGATATTGTTTCTGGGATTGTTGACTCTACGCAGCCAGGGGCACAAGTTTGTATCATGAGCAATGGTGGCTTTGATAATATTCATGAACGTTTACTGAAAGCATTATCAAATCCGGATATTGCAGCATAATTCAAGTATTCAAAACAAATCACATTCCGCGTCCTCCTACGTCCCGCGGCTTGACCGCGGGATCTATGGACTTATTTTCTTTTCTGGATTCTGCCGGCAAGCCGTGGAACGTTGACAATGAAGAAAAGTGAGGCGGTGATATATAAAGTTATGGTAAAAGTAGAATGATTAAAAATGAAGTAACATTAGGGTTTTCAGGAGCCAGTGGTGCTCCCTATGGTTGGCGCTTATTGCAAGTGTTGACTCAAGCTAATATTAAAGTTTCTGTGGTGATGACAGCAGCAGGGACTTTAATTTTAAAAGATGAAATTCATAAAGATGTTCCAGGCAACCCCCAGCGTTTCAAAGAGTACGTATGTGAGAACCTGAATATCTCTCCTGATTTAATTGAGGTTTATAGCAAAGATCAATGGTATTCTCCACTTGCCAGTGGCTCTGGAGCACCAGCGAACATGATAGTGTGTCCTTGTAGTGTCGGGTGTTTGTCTGCTATTGCAACGGGCGCTAGTAATAATCTTTTAGAGCGTGCAGCGGATGTGGTTTTAAAAGAAAGAGGAAAATTGATATTGGTTGTGCGTGAAATGCCACTGTCAGAAATACATCTTAATCATATGTTAACCCTGTCGCGAATGGGGGTTAGTATTATGCCACCCAATCCTGGTTTTTATTATCAACCTCAAACTGTTGAAGACCTGATTGATTTTGTGGTGGCCAAGATACTGGATCAATTAGATATTGAACATCAATTGATACCAAAGTGGGGGAGAGGATAGCCTTACATTTTTTATTTATTTTTGTGTATTGTTTTCTGCTACTAATATCTCGTTATCTTAATTTAACTTGAAAAATTTTCAGATATTTGTCATGCCAGCGAAGGCTCTGAGTGCTCCCCTTATATTTTAAAGAGAAGAGGA
>CAXBML010000015.1:0-71929 GCA_963976875.1 uncultured Coxiellaceae bacterium | reverse complement strand
CCTGATTCTATTCAAAATTTCCACAAGGTTCGTGGGGATTCCTCAGTGTATATACCCATATCTACTGAATTTATTCACAAGTGGGCTGGTCTCTAACTCAGAAAAGCAAAAAAGAATTTTTTAGCCGTTTAGATAGGCTGCCCGTCGAATTATTTCTGTTAGTTAGTAAGGAAATACATATTAATGCTGTTATTTTTATAGCGTTTCGTTATAATACGTCCCATTACTTAAATCATCCTAGATTGCCTTAAATATATGGTTACGTCTAAAAAAGATGCCTTTAATTGTCTCGACCATCGAGCCAACCGTGGTATTCACCACAGGCTCTGTATTTTTGGTTTTTCTTCATATTCTCCCATTCCATTTTTCAAGATTCTTTCTCGCATTAGGCTTGGCATGACAAGTCACAGCTTCTGTATTTTCTCATCGTTTTTTTTTATTAAATGCACAAGGATGCTGCCCATATATAAGGTAAGGGGAACTCACTTTGGGTACTAACGCGAAATTTGGACGTGTTCGTAATTTAGTGTGGCCGATTTATGGCTATGAGTTGAAGAAATTTTTGCCACTTTTGCTCATGTTTTTTTTAGTATCATTTGCTTATAATATTTTACGCACAATGAAAGATACTTTAGTCGTGACAGCAAAAGGCGCGGGCGCAGAAGTTATTCCCTTTATTAAAGTTTGGGCCATGTTTCCCAGTGCAGTTTTGATGACACTTTTGTTTACCTGGTTGTCAAACCGATTTTCTCGAGAACGTGTATTTTATGTCTTAATGTCTATATTCTTGGGATATTTTTTAATTTTTGTGCTTTTCTTATACCCAAATCATCAAGTTTTGCACGATCATGCTTTAGCCAGTATCTTGGCAAAAACGTTGCCAGCGGGTTGTAAAGGTTTTGTCTTGATGGTTAAGAACTGGACTTTTACAATATTCTACGTCATGTCTGAGCTTTGGAGTAACATTATTTTTATGGTGTTATTTTGGGGGTTTGTGAATCAAGTGACACGTATGGATGAGGCAACGCGTTATTATGGCTTGTTTGCTTTAGGGTCAAATATCTCGGGTATATTCTCTGGTCAGGTATCTGTTTTTCTTTCAAGGAAGGCATATGATCCCAGCCTTATGTTTGGCCAGACGGCTTGGGAGCAATCGTTAGTTTTGTTGCTGGGCTTGGTTTTAGTCTCAGGTTTCACTACGATGCTGTTGTATTATTGGATGAACAAAAATGTTTTGTCTGACTCAAAATTTTACTGTGATACAACCAGAGCAGAAGAAAAAGCGATGAAAGGTCGGCTATCTCTCGGAGAAAGCTTCAAACATTTATTCCAATCTAAGTATCTTATTTATATCGCCATTATTGTTGTGGGGTATAATGTGGTGATTAATTTAGTTGAAGTTTTGTGGAAAGATCAGGTTAGGGAGCTGTATCCTAACGCCGCCGATTATAATTATTATACCAATCAAGTTTCAACACTTGTGGGCATTGTTTCTACCGCAACCGCTTTGTTTGTTTCAACGAATGCCATTCGTCGTTTTGGTTGGACATTCACAGCTTTGTTAACGCCTATGATTCTATTATTGACCTCAGTTGTTTTCTTTGGGGTTTTACTCAGCAAGGGATACTTAAATTCTTCTGGTACATTAATATTTGGCATGACACCACTAGCCATTATTGTGTTTATGGGGGCATTCCAAAATATTTTAAGCCGAGGCGCAAAATATACAGCGTTTGATACAACGAAAGAGATGGCATTTGTGCCGCTGAGTGCAGAGTGTCAGTTGAAGGGTAAAGCTGCAATTGATGGTGTCTTTAATCGCTTGGGCAAGTCAGGTGGTTCTGTCATTCATCAAACTTTACTTATCTTTTTTACTTCTTTTGCTTTTACTGCGCCTTATATTGCCGGTATTTTACTGGTAGTTATTGGCGGTTGGATGAGCGCTGTCCGTTTGTTAGGCAAAGAGTTTGATGCGTTAACGGGAGACGAGGCACTCATAGGCAAAGGTACAACGACAGTCGTCGTTAAAGAATCCACTAAAGATACAGCAATTGATCTTAGTAAGCCTGGGCTAGTTTAATTCTTTGTTAGATTATTTTGCAGGGAAGGCGTAACGGCCCTCCTTGCAAATTTCCACTCTCACATTTTCTCCTATAATTTTCCCAAAATAGCTTTACACAAATTTTCATCATCATAATTCTAAGCTAAAAAACTTATAGATTACCTTTATCAGTACCAGATAACAAAGCAAGGTAGGGCCAAGGTAACAGGACAGCCAATCAGGTAATAGAGGTAATAGGCCAGGCAATCAGTTAACAGGACACCAGCAGTTAACAGGACAGCCAATCAGTTAACAGGACAGCCAGCAGTTAACAGGACAGCCAATCAGTTAACAGGACAGCCAGCAGGTAATAGGACAGCCAATCAGTTAACAAAACAGCCAGTGATAAGTTAAAAAACTTAAAATAAGATTCCAAATAAAATTGGAGTTTTTAAATCACTAATGCTTTTCGACTTTTGCCCCTTTATTGCTAAATGCCTCCATACATGAAATTATGTAGAATAGGAAAAACTCATACCTCATAGGGACTTTTGGTATGCCGAAAGCAAAATTAATGTGTATAGCAGGTGCGAGACCTAACTTTGTTAAAATTGCCCCAATTCTCAAAGTCTTAAAGCAGGTTCAGTCCGAGATTACGGTTCAATTCATCCATACTGGTCAGCATTATGACTCCAGGCTAGATACAGACTTTTTGAAGTCACTCGATATTAGGATGCCTGATGAGAATCTTGATGTGCGATCTGGTTCACACGCAGAGCAAACTGCCACAATCATGCAACGGTTTGAGCCCATCCTCGATAAATACCAGCCTGATGCTATTTTAGTTGTAGGAGATGTCAATTCTACATTAGCCTGCAGCTTAGTTGCGACTAAGAAAAGTATTTCAGTGATACATGTAGAGGCAGGCTTAAGAAGCTTTGATAGCCATATGCCAGAGGAAATTAATCGTAAGCTGACAGACCAAATATCTGATCTACTTTTTGTCACCGAAGAGTCAGGTCGTCGCCATCTTATTGCAGAAGGGATTTCTCCTGGCAAAGTCCATTTAGTGGGTAATGTTATGATTGACTCTTTGTGCCAGTGTTTACCGAATGTACGCAGTGCCCAATCAATTCTACAAGAACAAAATATCAATATATCTTGGTCACAAAGAGGGGCAGAATACGGTGTCGTGACATTGCATCGTCCTAGTAATGTCGATAATGCTGAAATATTTGAAAATATATTACAGGCTTTAACTCAAATTTCAAAAAATTTACCACTATTGTTTCCTATGCATCCACGTACACAAGTGAAAGTTCAAGAGTTTGGATTTGGGCATTACTTTGAAAACAGCCAATTTCACACACTTGGGCCATTGGTATATTTGGATATGTTGAGTTTAATGAAATCATCCAAAATGGTTTTAACAGACTCAGGGGGGATTCAAGAGGAGACCAGCATACTAAATGTACCGTGCTTAACCTTGAGAGAAAATACAGAGCGTCCTATTACATTGGAAAAAGGGACCAATCAATTAGTAGGCATTCAAAAAGATAATATCATACAGGCGGCAGATAAAATATTGAGTCGGTCTAGGGTTTCTCAACAAAATATTCCTCTATGGGATGGACAAACCGCAGAAAGGATAGTAGAGATATTGGTCCCTTGGCTCTATCATCGGAGCTATAAAATAAAAAGGGAAGCGGCAATTGCGTAATCGAGAGCGTAATAAAGAAGCACCGAAAGTCATCACGAATGCTATGAGTGTAGATGTGGAAGATTATTTTCAGGTCAGTGCTTTTGAAAATATTTTACCCAAGGATATATGGAATAGTTTACCTGTTCGTGTTGAACATAATACGTACCATATTTTAAAAATATTTGAGAAACATAATATCAAAGCCACTTTCTTTATTTTAGGTTGGGTGGCAGAACGATATCCAAATTTGGTTAGAGAAATTGTGGCTCAAAAGCATGAAGTGGCGAGCCATGGATTTTGGCATCAACGTGTTCATACTTTAACCCCTCATGCATTCAAACAGGATGTTGATAGTAGTAAAAAACTGTTGGAAGATATTTCTGGACTGGAGGTAAAAGGTTATAGAGCGCCTTCCTATAGTATTAATTATAGGAATCAATGGGCGTTAAGTGTATTAGAAGAGTTGGGTTTTGTTTATAGTTCAAGTGTTTATCCCATTAAACATGATATCTATGGATGGCCAACGGCACCCCGTTTTAAGTTTACGTCGACACCAGGCGGATTAATTGAGATCCCGATTTCGACTTTAAAAATCGGGACACGAAACGTTCCATGTGGTGGCGGCGGATATTTTAGGTTATTCCCGTATAGACTCAGTCGCTGGGCAATACAACAAGTGAACCAAAAAGATCAGCAACCCTGTATTTTTTATTTCCATCCATGGGAGATTGACCCCAATCAGCCAAAGCAGAAAAATATTAACTTTAAAACACGCTTCAGACATTACCATAATTTATCCGGCATGCAGTTCAAATTAGAAAAATTACTGCATGACTTTAAATGGGGAACTATTGACGATGTATTTCTCGAATCTAAGGCATCCACAACTAGAATTAAAACCGGAACAACAAACTAATAATATAGAGCTATTTATACTCGATGAAACGAATAGAGCGCGTTGGGATGAATTTGCGACATCACATTGTGAGCACCCATTTCATTTGTCTGTTTGGGAGAAAATATTTTCAGAGTTATTTTTTTTAAAGACATATTATCTTTATGCTCAAAAAGGGAAAGACATTATAGCGATACTGCCTTTGGTCGAAATGAAGAGTCTGTTATTTGGGCATGCGCTCATTTCAACGCCTTTTTTAGTTTATGGTGGGCCTGTCGGTACAAAAGATGGATGCGATAAACTGGTCGCCAGAGCAGTTGAATTAGGTAAAGAGAAGCAGGTTGATTATATCGAGCTAAAATGTGAGCACCCGAATGTTGATATTGGTTGGGAACAAGAGATTTATTTTAATTTTAAACGGCCTATTATTTCTGAACATGAGTGTAATTTAAAAGATATTCCCAGAAAGCAACGAGCTGTTGTGCGTAAAGCTGATAAATCGGGACTGATGTTTGAGTTTGAAAATAATATTGAGAAATTTTATAGACTATATGCAACGAGTCTGAGAAATTTAGGCACACCTGTTATGCCGAAAGATTTTTTCCAGAAAATTTTTGATAGCTTAGGGGATAAATGTTCAATATTAACAATTTCTCATCCTAAAGATCACCAGCCATTATCTTCTGTCATGAGTTTTTATCATAATAATAGTGTCTTGCCTTATTATGCGGGTGGGAGTTTGGCGGCAAGAAACAGTAAATCAAATGATTTCATGTATTGGCAGCTAATGAAGGATGCCGTTAATAAAAGCCTAACTGAATTTAACTTCGGAAGAAGTAAGGTGGATACAGGTTCATACCGGTTCAAAAAACATTGGGGATTTGAAGCGCAACCTTTGCATTATAGAACTATTTTGATAAAGGCAAAGCAACCGCCAAATTTAAATCCGACGAATCCAAAGTATCAGTTGATGATCAAAGCATGGAAAAAGTTGCCAATATCTATGAGTATGATATTAGGCCCATGGATTGCTAGGAGGTTGGGATGAAATCAATATTATTTTTAGTACACAGAATCCCTTATCCCCCCAATAAAGGTGATAAAATCAGGTCATATCATTTATTAAAATATTTAAGTAAAAATTATAAAGTTTATTTAGGTGCTTTTGTCGATGATCAGCATGATTGGCAATATGTGAATTATTTAAAACAATTCACAGATGAACAAATGATTTTGGGCAGGAAAAGTCATTATAAATCATTATTCGATTATGCGACTGCTTTTGTACAATATCTGCCATTATCAAATGCCATGTATCGAAGTACAAAAATGCAAAATTGGGTCAATAAGCTGATTGAGACAAAACAGGTTGATTCTGTTTTAGTGTTTTCTTCATCAATGGCACAATACATTGAACCATCTCATAAAATTAAGACGATTGTCGATTTCGTCGATGTGGATTCTCTAAAATGGGAACAATATAGTAAGCAGTATAGTGGTCTAAAACGCTGGATATATCGTCGAGAAAGCCACACATTGTCTAAGTTTGAAAAGAAGACGGCGCAAAATAGCCAGCTTAGTATCTTCGTAACCGACAGTGAGGCTAACCACTTTAGAAATCGATCCACACTCTCTAAGAATATCATTAGTTTGGGGAATGGCGTCGATACAGATTACTTTAGCCCTGTACATAATTTAGAAGACCCATTCCCACCTAGCACACATTGTAAGATAGTCTTTACAGGTATGATGGACTACTGGCCAAATGTCGATGCGGTCACTTGGTTTGTAAAAAATGTCGTTTACAAATTAAGAAATCAAGGCATAAAGTTTGAGTTTTATATAGTCGGAGGTAATCCGAGCAGTACCATTCAAAAACTCCACAATTGCATTGATATTTTTGTTACGGGACGAGTAGATGATATGCGACCCTATTTGAAATTTGCAAATTTTGCTGTTGCACCATTAAGGATTGCCAGAGGAATACAAAATAAAGTATTAGAGGCTTTAAGTATGGATTGCCCTATTATCGTTAGTCCAGAAGCATTAGAAGGTATACAACTACCTAAGAACCCAGGGCTATTAATTGCCCAAGATACTCAATGTTGGCGTAAGCTTGTCATTCAACAAATTAAACAGTTTAATCAAGGAAATTATAGGACACATGATTTAATCAAAGAAAATTACTCATGGCAAACAGCTTTGTCTGGATTAGATAAGTACTTAGGATAGAGTGGGAGGAAATATGACGGCATTTGTTTCAACTTACACTTTACCTAGTAGAATTATATCGGGGTTGTGTCATCCATTATTTTTGTTGGGTGTTTGCTTGTTGGCCACAGTTTACCAGTTCCAAAATACAATCTTATTATTAATTGAAAAATGGTCCCATTCTGGAACGTATGCACACGGCTTTATTATTTTTCCAGTTGTTTTATATTTAATATGGGAAAAACGAACCTTACTAAATCAGAATATGCTAGCGCCAACTGCCGTAGCATTAATCCCTATTATTTTATGCGTTAATTTTTGGTACATCGGGCAACAAAATCATATTTTGATTCTACAGCAATTTAGCTTGATAACACTTATCATTAGTTTGGCTTTAGGTTTTTGTGGTTTTAAAATTTTCAAAATATTACTGTTTCCACTCATGTATTTATATTTCTCTATTCCTTTTGGGCATTTTCTAATTTCAGAATTGCAGAATATCACAGCTTTATTTGCTGTAAAGGGTTTAGAATGGACAGGCATTACCGTTTACTCTGAAGGATGGCAAATTACGACGACGCGCGGACAATTTGAGGTCGCGGCAGCATGCAGTGGCATAAGATATCTAATTGCATCTATAGCATTGGGTGTTTTATATGCACATTACTCTTACCGCCAATTGTGGCGAAAATGTGTCTTTATGAGTTTATGCATCGTTATTCCTGTTATTGCCAACGGTATTCGTGCCTATGGTATCGTGTTATTGGCGCATATTTCGCATATGAAAATCGCTGTGGGTGTTGATCATTTGATTTATGGGTGGATATTTTTTGGCTTGATGATGCTTCTTCTGTTTTGGGTTGGGGGGCTATTAAGAGAGAAAGATTTTGCATCTGAACAAAAGCAACAAAGTAAAGAACTTGATAGAGATGCAACATATCAAAACTTTGCTGTACGTTTCAAAACATGGTTTATCGCATTGATTTTTATTGGCTGCTCAATTATAGCAAACACTGTTTTCCAAAATAATGCACTAATATTTGAAAGAATTGACATTGCCTCAAATATGACATTTGATCAATGGAAAAAAGATGAATCAAGTCAAAATAACTGGCAACCGGATTTTAATGGCGCAGAGCAGCAGCTTATCAGGTTGCGTAATCTAGAGCTAAAGTCTGTGGACTTTTACATTGCTCAATATAGTTCTGAAGCAGAAGGCAAAGAACTTATTAGTAGTGGTAACACTATTTATGATCGTAAAAAATGGAATAAATCGTCACAGCGGAAAAGAAAAATAACATTTTTAGACCAAACTTTTGATTGTTTAGAATATGAGTTGTTTAATCGTTATAGTCGTCGTTTGGTTTGGGCGTGGTATCGCGTTAATGGATATAGTACCCAGAATATAGTACTAGCCAAAATACTCGTTTTATATCATAGGCTCAAAGGTGATTTACAAACGCCATTATTTATGGCAATTAGCTCTGAGTACCAATATTACCCTGATAATGCTCGAGCGCATATGGCGGATCTTTTGGATAAAAGTAGAATGAATACATAATTAACATGAAAAAAATAAAAGTATTACATATTATTTATCAGCTAAGCACCGGGGGCTTAGAGAACGGGCTGGTGAATTTGATCAATCATTTGCCATCAGATCAATTTGATCATGCCATTTTGAGCCTGAGCTACTCTACCAATTTTAAAAACCGGATAATACATCCTAATTGTGAAATAATTGATTTAAATAAAGAGCCTGGTCCATTATTATTATACTTTCGTAAAATACTAAACATCATTAAAGCAGTGAAACCTGACATTGTACATACTCGAAACTTATCTGCTCTAGAATGCCAGATCGTTGCTTGGTTTGCGGGTGTGCCAGTACGAGTCCATAGCGAACATGGTCGAGAACCAAATGATGTAGATGGTGATAATAAGAAGAATCAGTTGATTCGAAAAGTTGCCAGTCCATTTGTGCAAAAATATATTGCCTTATCTAAAGAGCTAGAAGGTTATTTGATTGAAAAAATTAGTATTTCACCGGATCGTGTTGTGCAAATATATAATGGAGTGGATTCCCTAAAATTCTCATCAAAAGATAAGACTCAGTCAGCCCCATTTAAACCAGAACAATCACACCCTATCAATATTATAGCTGTGGGTCGGTTACAAGCTGTCAAAAACTTTCAATCTCTGATCGAGGCTGCATTGCACTTAATTCAAACAGGTTGTGATAATTTTCAAATTCAAATTATTGGTGATGGTGCCGAAAAAGAAAATTTGCAACAACAAGCTAAACGATTAGGTGTTGATGAATATATTAATTTTTTAGGTAATAGAAATGATGTTGCTGAATTGCTGCTGGAAAGCGATATATTTGTTTTACCCTCTGTCATTGAAGGGGTTTCTAATACTATTTTAGAAGCCATGAGTTGCGGATTGCCTATAGTCGCTTCTAATGTTGGTGGCAACCCGGAGCTTGTGATTGATCAAAGAACAGGTTTTTTATTTGAATCAAAGAATTCAGTCGCTTTAGCACAGGCATTAGGAAAATATTTTTTGGATGAAAATATGCGGCTGGAACATGGCATGAATAGCCGAAAACGGGTAGAACAACAGTTTTCTTTAGACAGAATGGTTTTACAATATCAGTCAACTTATCAACAGCTTATCAAGGATAAAATGCATAAATGTGTGGCATAGCTGGAATTTTTGATTATCATGCGAATCGGTATATTAATCTCGATTTATTGACTTATATGAATAATGCATTAACGCATCGGGGGCCGGATGACAGTGGTTTTTTCACTCAGCCGGGCATAGGTTTGGCGCATAGACGATTATCCATAATTGATCTAGAAAGTGGTCGACAACCCATTACAAATGAAGATGAATCATTGGTTATTATATTTAATGGTGAAATTTATAACTTTCCTATTTTAAAAAAGTTGTTGATTGGTAAAGGCTATAAATTTAAAACTGAAACTGATACGGAAGTGATATTGCACGCTTATCATTTATGGGGGGAAGAATGTGTCCACCATCTACAAGGGATGTTTGCCTTCGCTATTTGGGATAAAATGAATAATAGTGTCTTTATTGCACGAGATCGCTTGGGTATCAAACCGCTATATTACGCCTATCTAAAAAATGGTGAATTTATTTTTGCCTCAGAGTTAAAATCTTTAATCATACATCCCGAATTTGAGAATTTACTATGTCCAAATGCCATAGATGAGTACTTCGCATTTGGTTATGTACCCGAGCCTAAAACAATCTATAGAAATGTGTTTAAATTACCGCCAGGGCATTTCTTAACGGTAAAATGGGGACATCAACCTCGCCTTCCACAACGTTATTGGGATGTGGAATTTGATCCTGTAGAACGAACTGAGCAGCAAGCTCTAGATCAATGTTTAGAAAATTTAGACAGTGCCGTTCAAAGCCATTTAATTTCAGACGTGCCATTGGGTGCCTTTTTGTCGGGGGGGGTAGACTCAAGTGCCGTTGTATCCTCTATGGCAAAAGTCAACTCAAACGTTAAAACCTGCTCTGTGGCATTTTCAGAAAAATCATTTAATGAGGCAGAATATGCATTGAAAGTAGCGGAGCATTTGAAGACGAATCATAGTGATTTTCGTGTAGAACCCGTTGATATTGATATTTTAGATAGTTTGTTTGATTTATATGGAGAGCCTTTTGCAGATAGTTCCGCTATCCCAACATATAGAGTCTGCCAATTAGCGAGACAACAAGTCAAAGTTGCATTATCCGGAGATGGTGGAGATGAAACCATAGCGGGATATAGACGTTATCGAGGTCATATTCGCGAAGAATACTTTAGAAATATGTTACCCAGTTTCATACGGACGCCTATATTTAACCTTCTGGCGAGCTCATACCCAAAATTAGATTGGGCCCCACGCTTTTTGAGAGCCAAGTCAACTTTTCAAGCAATGGCTCGGGATACCGTGAATGGGTATTTCAATAGTATCGCATTATTTAAGGATCACTATCGTTCTCGTTTATTCAGTCATGATTTTCTCAATAAAATAAAAGGGACACATCCGATACATATCTTTGAGCATCATATGAACAATTACTCTGGGCCCCCTGGGTTAAGTTTTGTGCAATATTTAGATCTTAAAACCTATTTACCAGGTGATATTTTAACGAAAGTGGATAGAGCCAGTATGGCTCACAGTCTGGAAGTCCGAGTACCATTATTGGATGCACAATGGGTGGAATGGGCAGCGACTTTAACAGATGATATGAAGCTAAAAGGTCAAGAAGGGAAATACATATTCAAAAAAGCAACGGCTCAAAGAGTACCCTCTGAAGTCATTTACCGACGAAAACAAGGGTTTGCCGTACCACTGAATAAATGGTTTAAAGGGGCTCTAAAGCAAAGGATGATAAACTTAAAATCCAGCCCGACGCTACAACAATCTGGTATTTTCAATCCAAAACTGATTAGCAAATTGGTTGATCAGCATCTTGCTTCAACACACGATCATAGTGCGATGATTTGGAGCTTGTTGGTATTTGAGAACTTTTATAAAAAGCATATAGACATTAGAAGGAATTATCATGTCACTCAAAGTATTGCATCTCTTTGATCACTCTATCCCCTTACAAAGCGGTTATACATTTCGGAGTCGGGCGATTATGCTCCATCAAATGAAAATGGGGTATCAGGTCAAAGCTTTGACAAGCGAGCGTCACGGTCGTTCTTCATCTGAACAAGAAGTCATTGATGATATTACTTTTTATAGAGTTGAGGATAAAAAAAACATTTTAAAATCGGTCCCGCTTTTGAACCAATACTATACGGTCTATACCTTACGCCAACGACTGAAAGAGGTGTTAAAAAAATGGCAACCCGATATTATTCATTCCCACTCACCGTTACTGACCGCATGGGCTGCGTTACCCGTTGCTAAAAAATTCAGCATTCCTTTAGTGTATGAAATAAGAGCATTTTGGGAAGATGCAGCAGTCGATCATGGTACACATCAACATGATAGTTTGCGCTATAAGTTGATTAAGGCATTAGAAACTAAAATCAGCTTAGCTGCGACAAGTGTGACAACAATATGCGAGGGATTGAAGTTGGATTTGATTAGTCGTGGTATTCCAGCAGAAAAAATTACAGTTATTCCAAATGCAGTCGATTTAAGTCAGTTTTCACATATTGCTCTGGGTATGGCGCAAGATGAATCTATACTCGAAAAATATGATCTCAAGAATAAGTTTATTATTGGATTTATCGGCTCTTTATATTCTTATGAGGGCTTAGATACATTAATCAAAGCATTTCCGGAAGTCAAAAAAAATATTCCTAATGCCAAGCTGCTTATTGTGGGGGGTGGTCCGCAGTTTCAATTTTGGAAAGCACTAAAAGAAAATTCAATTTGTCGTGAAGATATTATATTCACCGGACGGGTGCCTCATGAGCAGGTTCAAAAATTTTATCAATTGTTAAATGTTTTAGTTTACCCAAGAAAAAAGTTAAGATTGACTGACCTGGTGACACCATTAAAACCTTTAGAAGCCATGGCTATGGGGAAGTGTGTGATTGCCTCTGATGTGGGGGGCCATAAGGAGCTGATTGAAAATGGATCCAATGGTTTATTATTTGAAGCAGAAAGTATTGATGATTTAACTCTAAAAATATTAACCAGTCAAAATAAAGAGACGCGGGAGAACTTAATTGAAAAAGGGCGGCGCTATGTAGAGTCTGAAAGAAACTGGCCAAATAGTGTTGCAAAGTATCAAGCCGTGTATAGTGATTGCTTGAAATGAGTAAAATACCAGTAAAAGTATGCATTATCGGTCCAGTGGCACCACCTAATGGCGGAATGGCATTGCAAGGACAATTATTAAAAAAATTATTGCAATCTGACGATATTGAGGTGGACTACCTCGCGGTTAATTTCCCTCTTAAGCCCAAGTTTTTAAATCATTGCAGAGGTCTGAGAGCCTTTTTACGTTTATGTGTTTACATTAAGTATTTATGGCAAGCAACAAAGACTCGTCCTGTCCTCCATATTTTAGCCAACTCGGGGTGGTCATGGCATCTATTCTCTGCTCCAGCAATAATCATTGGTCAATTGAGAAAATGTAAGGTAATCATTAACTATAGAGGTGGTGGTGCCGATAAATTTTTCAAGCGACAAGCTAAATTTATTTTCCCTGTTTTGAGGCGAGCCGATACAATTATAGTACCTTCAGTATACCTACAACAAATATTTGAAAAATATAATTTTAAAGCCGATGTCGTCCCCAACATCATCGCTCAGTCCCCCATAATCCAAAAAAATAAATCCAATTTGCAAGGGGAACCTTTCATTTTCGTTGTCACCCGTAATTTAGAAGAGATTTATGGGATCCATACCATTATTGATGCGATGAAATTACTTCAAGAAGATTACTCTAATTTTATTCTGAAGATTGCGGGTAGTGGTCCCTGTTTGAAAATGTTGGAAGCCCAAGCAAAAAATTTGGGCTTATCGGATAAGATTGTTTTTTGTGGTCGTTTGAATAGAACGCAAATGCAAGCACTCTACCACAATGCCGATATTATGATTAATGCCAGTACGGTTGATAATATGCCTAATGCTTTATTAGAAGCATTGTCATATGGGGTGCCTATTATCTCAACGCGCGTTGGTGGTATCCCTTATATGGTTGAACACATGAAAACGGCGATATTAGTCGAGCCTCAAAATGCTAAAGCGATTAAAATCGCGCTCATGCAAGTGATACAAGACTCTGTTCTTAGAGCGCGTTTAAGTGAAAATGGTTTAAAGAGCGCAAAACAATATACCTGGGCTAATATCGGACCACAATGGAAACAATATTATGCTCTAGGTTGCAATCGGGAGACTTCACATGGGTGAAATATATACAAAAGTGGTGAGTCGATTAATTTTCCCTATGCATGAAATGCTTAAGCAACATCGTACGCTTCGATGGAAAAAATATTTAGAAAAGTCACAATGGGAGTCGGCTTTAACTATTCAAAGCAGACAAAATAGTGATTTGACTAAACTACTACAGGATGCTTATAAACATTCCCCTTTTTACCGTGCTTTATTTAACGAATATAAGATAAATCCCGATGGCGTGCGGTCTATCAATGATATTGCTCAGTTTCCATTGTTAACCAAAGATATTATAAAAAGAAACCGGGGCATTATAAAATATAGTCACGCCGGCAAATTAAGACAATACCAAACCGGGGGTTCTTCTGGTGAACCATTGCAATTTTATGTGAGTAAAACACGGGTTGCACACGATGTCGCAGCAAAATGGCGAGCAACGCAGTGGTGGGGTGTTGACATTGGCGATAGAGAATTAGTTATTTGGGGCTCGGGGATAGAATGCGGGAAGCAAAGTTATATTCGAAAGATTCGAGACTATATATTTCGTACTGACTTAGTCCCTGCCAAAGATTTAGATAACAACAAAATAAATAAAATTATAAAAAAAATAAAAACATTTAAACCCAAAATGATTTTTGGATATCCATCTATATTGTGTTACGTAGCAGCCTACGCCAAACAAACAGATCAAGTATGTGATGATTTAGGGATCAAAGTTGCTTTTGTTACCTCTGAAGTCTTAGATGAAAATCAAAAGGATATAATTGAGTCAACTTTTGGGTGCCCTGTGGCCAATGGGTATGGTGGTCGAGATGCTGGCTTCATTGCACACCAATGTCCAAAGGGGAATATGCATATTACAGCTGAGGATATTGTCGTAGAAATTCTTGATGAGCAAGGTCAGGCAGTTAAGCCTGGAGAATCAGGAGAAATTGTGGTTACACATCTTCGTAGCTATGGTTTCCCTTTCATTCGATATCGAACAGGTGATATTGGCTCTATCGACATGACGCCTTGCGCTTGCAAAAGAGGTTTACCGATTCTAAAAAACCTTATTGGTCGAAGCAGTGATTTGATTTACACCCACAATGGTGCAGTCGTACATCGAGCAGAGATAGTTAGGCCGATTACAAGCTGTCAAGGAATAGAAAGGTTTCAATTTATACAAAAAAGTAAAGAGCATGCTTTATTAAAGGTGCAAGGTCATGAATTGAAGCCAGATGAAACACAAAATTTACAATCAGCGTTCAGAGAGCTATTAGGACCCAATACACAATTAGATATTATCTATGTTAAAAATATTCAACCCGAGATGTCAGGAAAATTCAAATTTGTTATCAGTGAAGTTTCACAATAAGGGAAAGTTCGTTTGAGTGATTTAGCAGTCAAATTAAAATCTTCTTTAACCTATTCATTTTTAGACAAATATATTGGTTATATTCTAAGGTTTATATCTACAATTATTGTTGCCAGGTTGCTATCGCCTGAAGAGATCGGCATTTACTCTGTTGCCTTTGTGTTAATAAGTATAGGCCATGTATTAAGAGATTTTGGTGTTGCGCAATATTTGATTCAACAAAAAGAATTAAATGAGCAAAAAATACGAGCGGCTTTTGCCACAATGTTTTTTATCGCATGGTCTTTATGGTTGATTTTATTTGTTTGTAAAAGTCAGTTTGCACAGTTTTATGATGAGCCTCGTTTAAATGATGCACTCACGGTTTTAACTATCATTTTTCTTCTAGCGCCATTTGGCTCTGTGCGTATTGCTTTATTGCGACGTGATATGCATTTCAAAACTTTAGCCAAAATCAATGTATTTTCTTATACCAGCTTATTTATTGTAACTTTAACGCTTTGTTATATGGGTTATAGTTTTATGTCCTTAGTTTGGGGGCAGCTTGCTGGTGTAGTTGCGACTATTTTGGGTTGCATAGTCGCATGTGGCAGACGTTATTGGTATTGGCCGAGCCTATCAGGCATGAAGGATGTTTTCAAATTTGGTATTAACATTACATCCGCTAATATTGCGGAAAATACTGCAGAAGGCGCGCCAGATTTATTTATCGGAAAGTTACTGAATATGGAATCAGTGGGGATATTTAGTCGTGCACAAGGGTGCGTGAGTTTATTTAAAATATTTGTTTCCGCAAGTGTTTGGCCCGTTATCCTCCCATATTTCTCAATGAAAAATAGGGAGGATGGTGATATCCTGCCGGATTATTTAAAAGCAATAGAGATATATACCGCATTTGCTTGGCCATTTTTTATCTGTTTAATGATATTAGCAGAGCCTATTGTCTTGCTATTATATGGCTCTCAATGGATTGCTTCTATACAATTAGTCAA
This sequence comes from uncultured Coxiellaceae bacterium, assembly GCA_963976875.1. GTDB lineage: Bacteria > Pseudomonadota > Gammaproteobacteria > Berkiellales > Berkiellaceae > Berkiella_A. Next base: position 55,838 of record CAXBML010000015.1, on the reverse strand, counting down.
GGTGCTTAGTCTTGCTGCTGTTTTTGAAGCTAGCTTTGCTTTTAGGAATCCTTTACTGGTTGCTATGGGACATACTGGACTCAATTTGCGTATACAGTTAGTTATATCGGGCTTAAAAGTATTTGCTATTTGTGTCGGGTGTTTCTATGGTTTATTTTATGCGGCGATTGGTTTGGTCGTTGCAGATTTTATATCACAGGTTTATGTTTATTGTGGTCTAAAAAAAGTTTTACCATTAAATCTTACTCAATGGTATCAACATATACGTTCCAGCATATTGTTGAGTCTCTCCTTAGGGGGAATGAGCTTAATCTTTTTGTGGCTTGCAAAAAATTATCACTGGTCAGATTGGCAAACAATTTCATTATCAGTACTTTGTGGCCTTGGGCTATGGATTTGTCATTTGTGTATTTTAAAACATCCTATTTATACCCACATCATAGCGGGTATAATGCGTCTTAAACTGAAGGGTAACAAATTAGGTGAGGGTTCAGTATGACAGCGTTAGTTTCAATCATTATGCCTTGTTATAACTGTGAGAAAACCATAGAAAAAACATTAAGAAGTATTTATGAGCAAAATTTCACTAACTTTCATTTGTACTGTATTAACGATGGTTCTACAGATAATACCGCTGAGATGTTAGAGCATTATGCCCAAAGCAAACCTAATATTTCAATACTGCATAAAGACAATGCGGGTCAAACGGCTGCAAAAAATGATGGTTTAAAAATAGCTCAGGGAGAATATATTGCTTTTATTGATAGTGATGATTTATGGCACTCCAGTAAGCTGATGAAGCAGGTTCAATTATTGGATAAAAATAATAAAATTGGTTTATGTTATACCAATGGATTTTATATCAACGAAACGGGGCAACAGCAAGAATTAATTGGCGTCTCAGATGACTTGACAGGTCAATGTTTGGACCAAATCATTTTAGGGAACGCGATTGTCGCTTCCTCCGTAATGATTCGTAAAAGTATATTAGATAAGGTAGGTCTTTTTGATGAAAGATTATCCGCTTGCGAAAACTGGGAGCTGTGGACTCGATTTGCCTCTCAATCTGAATTGGCAAGCATTGACGAACCTTTAGTTTTCTATCGGCGACATGCTAATAATATGAGTCATAATTTGGATAAAATGCGTAAAAATAGACTTGCCGTTATTGCCATCAACAAGCAACTATATCAACATGACCTTAAGTATCACAAAAAAATTATTCGAGATGCTTATTATACGGCCTATAAATTTTTTGGGGAAAATTACTTGTGGACATTACAAGTAAAAAAAGCGCGCCCAGACCTGTTGAGAGCGTTATGCTATAAGCCTTGGAATAAAAATATTTATATGATGATCATGAAAACCTTATTAGGTAAAAAATTACTATCAAAAATCAGGCAGTTTAAAAGGCACAAACAGACTGAGATAGAGACGACTGCATGAAAATGCGAGATGGTGACTTATTGTCTTTTTTGAGTTGCGGCACCAAGTTATATGTTCAGCAATCATATTCAGTTTTTAATCAGAAAATTTTAAATGATACGATGGTTGTCAATGCGCAAGATATAGATGCTATTCAAAATCAAAAATTTGATTTGGTTGTATTATCTTATCCTTTCAAAAGATCTTTGGTTATTGAATGTTTGAATTTATTATCTCGTGACGGCCAAATTATTTTTTGCGCACACAACCAGAATATTGTACGCCGAATGTGTTGGCTATTGACTGTCATAAAGCTTCAGAAATTTTGCCGATTAAAAAAACACTCTAACCATAGGCTATATTATATTCGGCCAGGGTTTGATTTTGTTATACAGGTTGTTTCTCATCAAAAGTTTTTGAGCCAGCAATATTTTAAGCAGCATTATCATTGGCAATTTACTCAGGCGCAATCCACAATGAAGCGTGTGATCAAACATTTTGTGTTTAAGACCAATACCTTTTATTTATTAGAGCAATCCTTTGTGTTCGGTGTTCAAAAGTGTTAGCACAGCTACAATCATTGTTATTAAAGTATAATTATATCAGTAGGAATGATGCTTGTTATATATCTGGCAGATTGCTGGGCAATTGGGGCGTGTTGATTTACACATCCTCTGGTAAATATTTTCATATCAAAGCGGAAACCCAAAGCATGCTCGCTTTGGAATATAAACATCTGACTAAAGTATATAAGAAATATTTTTCTTTTATGGCCCAGCCTTTAGGTTATCATGAGCTGGAAGGGCGAAGATATATAATCAACCAGGCTATTGCACATGAGCCTTTGAGTGCTCAAAAATTTTTAAACAATATAAACTTACAAGAAAGCTTAGCCGCCTATTTTTCTTTGAGTTTAGAAAAAAATATTCCTATAGACAATACTCAGGAGGCAGAACAAAGACCATTTATTTTGTCGCTTTTGTATAACCCCCAAATTTTTATTTATCCTCAGCATATAGATCATGTACAAAGTTTATATCAAAAATTGATGACTTACGGTTCTTCTGAACAGCATGGTGATTTTGTATTAAATAATCTGGGTGTACATGACGATCAAATCATTATATTTGATTGGGAAGATTATGGACGCATTCAATTGCCAGGATTTGATTTAGTGACCTTTTTGATTTCACTCTTTCATTTTGATATAGATAAATTAGTTGAAGAACTATATCTTAATCCGACTATTCAAAGATGCACGAAGCCATATATGACTTATTTAGATTGTAGTATAGAGGAATTTATTGAGTATATGCCGCTATACTTATATGCATTTTTATACATTAAGCAGCAATTTGGTTATAGTAAAGATTCAATCCAGCGCACCCAAAAAAGTATAAGTCAACTTTATAAGTTAAAGCAAGTCGCCGTATGAGAGATATTTTTGTTTTTGCCATTGTATTTGCATTTTTACCATTAGCTTTATTTAGAACGCCAGTGGGTATATTACTATGGAACTGGATAGGTTTTATGAATCCTCATCGCTTAGGCTGGGGGCCTGCATTTCATTTTAAGTTTGGTGTGTTAATTGGTGGAGTGACGTTGCTCAGTTTTCTCTTTTCCCGGGATAAGAAAATGATCCCAATAACGCCCTTAGTCTTTGCCCTATTTTTATTTGTATTATGGATGTTTGTAACGACCTATTTTGCCTTAATACCGGAAGATGCGGGAAATCAGTTGAGTAAAGTATTTAAAATCCAATTATTTATTTTTATGGCGCTGTCTGTTATGCAGGGAAAAAAATATATCAATCAACTTCTGATAGTTTTGACTTTATCGGTCGCTTATTTTGGCGTTAAGGGTGGTATTTTTACTATTTTAAATGGTGGTAGCTTTTTAGTGCTGGGACCAAAAGGCTCTCAAATCGAAGATAATAATACATTGGCTTTGGCTTTGATTATGGTCGTCCCGATGTTAGTGTATTTGAGCAAATACACGAATAATAAATGGTTGAAATGGCTTTTAATTGCATCATGTTTTTTATGTGGTTTTTCTATTTTGGGTTCTCAATCACGAGGTGCATTACTGGCAGCTAGCGCAATGATTTTATTTCTAATGATGAAAAGCCAAAAAAAATTATTAATGGCAGGCATCTTAATCTTGTTTATTCCTGTTTTGGTTAACTTTATGCCATCACATTGGTTTGAACGCATGAACACTATACAAACTTACGAAGAAGATGCTTCAGCAATGGGGCGAATTAATGCATGGCACTTTGCTTATAATTTAGCCAAAGATCGACCTTTTGTCGGGGGCGGGTTTGAGACGTTTAGACCAGGTTTATTTCAAAGGTATGCACCTGTCCCTGATGATTATCATGATGCGCATAGCATTTACTTTGAAGCTTTAGGTGAGCAAGGTTTTGTTGGCTTATTTTTATTTTTATCTATTATAGGACTTACTTGGACAACCAGTAAAAAGACGCAAAAATTGGCCAAAAAGCACTCTGATCTAAAATGGGCGCAAGATCTCGCCGCCATGATACAAGTTAGTTTAATAGGATATATCGTAGGTGGGACATTTTTAGGGGTAGCCTATTTTGATTTGTTTTATAGTTTGGTTGCTATATTAATATTAACCCACCATGAAGTGAAAAAAAACCTAGGTTTGCAAGTCAGCGCAGCACAATTGTCTAATAATCCAGTCTTATTAACCAGAGGCCAGCATGTCACAAACTAATTTTGAGCAAACTTGGCGTAAACGTTTTGAGCGATTTGCTGCCTTTGAGAATGATGCCAAAATTGCTGGGTGGAGCGAGCATAGCTTACAAACAAGAGTGAGTGTATTTAAACAAAATTGGACACGCAAGGAGGCGGGGCTGCAATGGATAGATGTGGGTTGCGGTGCCGGCACCTATACCCAAGTTTTATTAGAGCAGGAACAACAAGTTGTGGCTTTGGATTATTCGCAGCCCACTATTAAAAAAGCAAAAAATAAAGTTTCAGTAGGCGCTTCTTTTGGGGCCGCAGATGTACGCCATTTACCTTTTCAGCCAGAAACAATCTATGGGGTTTTATGTTTTGGGGTCCTGCAAGCTCTAGAGCAGCCCATACAGGCAATAAATGAGATTGACCGCGTATTGCAACCTGGTGGGGAGTTGTGGGTAGATGCGCTTAATCGAGGAAGCTTGCGGTTCTGTTTTGAATGGTTAAAGCATAAAATCACAGGCCAACCCTATCGCTTAACCTTTGTGTCTGCAAGCAAGCTAAGACAATATTTAAAAAATAAAAGTTATCAAGACATTCGCATTATTTGGATGCCTATTTTGCCTGAAAAGTATCATATGCTTCAAAATAAACTATTTTCCTATATTCAACGGTTTGATGGAAAATTGAACTTTCTCTGGATGTTGGTTTCTCACGCTTACGTAATTAAAGCTAAAAAATCTGAAGGCTAAGTTATGGACTTATATTACCCTTTCTTAAAGCAAGGTTTAAAGTTATTTGCTCCAGGCGGTCGCTTTGGAAAGTTACAAATTTTGCTCTATCATCGTGTTCTATTAGAGCGTGACCCTTTACGTCCATGGGAAGTGACACGTAAGCAATTTGATGAGCAAATGCAAACATTGTCTAAATATTATCAAGTATTATCATTGCCAGACGCTATGCATCGCCTGTATGAAGGGCGTCTACCAGCACAAGCAGTTTGTATCACATTTGATGATGGTTATGAAGATAATGTTTCGGTTGCTATGCCAATATTATTAAAATATGGCTTGCCTGCGACATTTTTTATTGCCACTGGTTTCTTACAAGGCGATATTATGTGGAATGATAAAATCATTGAAAGTATACGCCAATATACGGGTAAGGATTTAGACTTAACAGATTTGAACTTGGGCCACTACCTCACGACAACCATGGAACAAAAGTCTGAAGCCGTGCAACAGATTTTAAATCAGATTAAACATAAAACGCCTCGTGAGCGCAATACAGTCGTGCAAGAAATTGGAGCCAAAGCAAAAGCGAGCTTCAAACCACTGATGATGAATTCTAGAGGGGTATCATTATTGTCTCAGGCTGGGATGGATATTGGCGCTCATACGGTCACACATCCCATTTTGAATAATTTAGAATTTAATGACGCTAAACAAGAAATTCAACAAAGCAAAAATACTTTAGAAAATATTTTACAAAAAAAAGTAAAGTACTTTGCTTATCCAAATGGTTATCCAGGTAGAGACTATAATATTAAGCATTGTAATTTGCTAAAAAAAATAGGATTTGAATATGGGTTTTCAACATGGTGGGGAGCAGCCGATCCCACTATGGATCAATTTCAGTTACCACGTTTTACGCCATGGGATAAAACACCCTTAAAATTCATGTTTCGAATGACGCAGTTTAGACACAATACCAAAGGTCAGCCAGTCATTTAAAACCTACATAAATCCATCGCGCTTGAGACTTTTTATACTCGTAGTCGGATCTTTCGCATAATAAAATAATAAGACAATATTATGAACCCAAATAGCTCTGCTATATCAATCAACCAGTTTTTAAAACCCTATTTAGCCAAGAGAAAATTCCTTCTTTTTGTATTCTCAATAACATGTGTTTTAGCCACGCTTGAGAGTGGCTTAGATGCTTATTTTTTAAAGCTGGTTATCGACACGGTTACGCAAGTTCAGCCTGCTGATTTATTAATGGCAGTCTTTTGGCCTGCGATTTTTTACGTAGGAATGAGTTTGTATCACAACTTAATTATGCGAGCATACCATTGGGGCATGATGGTATTCTACCCAGAGTTAAAGCAAAATATCATGCAGGATTTGTTTGCCTATACGGCAAAACACTCTGTTAGTTTTTTTCAAACAAATCTATCAGGAGACATCGCTGCAAAGATTCAAGATATTACTGAATCTATAGAGCCATTATTGCGCAACATCTTTGAAATATTTATTGCCAGGGCGACTCAGCCGCTCATTGTAGCGATTTTCTTAAGCATAGTAGGTTGGTCATTTTCTGTTATTTACTTAATTTGGGCGGGCTTGTTTATTTATTGCACGCTGAAGCTTTCTAAATTGGTAGGACAGAACTCACATCAATACAGCCAGGAGAAAAACATTTTATCGGGTCGCTTGATTGATATTTTAGGTAATATTATTACCACTAAAATATTTGGCAGGCTTCAATTTGAATCTTTAAATCTTAATACAACGTTAGAAACTGTTAAAAATAGTGAAAAGAAACTTCATTGGTCTCTTTTGAATCTACATTTCATACAGGGATTACTTTCTTTTGTTATTTTAGTCTGTTTTGTAGGGTTGCTCATTCATGAAAGAATAAACAACCAAGTCTCTGTAGGGGACTTTGTTTTTGTGCTTAGTTTGTTGGTTGTGAACCTAAGCCATATATATGCATTAGGTGAGGGTATTGGTGACTCGACTAAAACTATCGCAAAGTTCAGACAAGCCATCAATATTTTATTAGGCCCTCATGACGTGGGGAATAAACCAAATGCGCAATCTTTAAATGTAAGCCGGGGGACTATAAGTTTTAAAGAGGTTGATTTTCAATATATTGATGATAAGCCAATTTTTTCTAACTTTAATCTTAGCATTCAAGCCAATGAGACTATCGGTATCGTTGGGGCTTCAGGAGCCGGTAAGTCGACGTTGGTGAATCTGCTATTGAGACTAGTTGAGCCCCAAAAAGGCTCTATACAGATCGATGGCACTGACATTAGTGATGTTACTCTTAATAGTCTACGAAACCAAATTACCTTAGTACCCCAGCAAATAGATTTATTCCATCGAAGTATTATGGATAACATTCGCTATGGGAACCTAGAGGCAGATGAGCAACAAATAATACAGGCTGCCAAACTAGCAGAATGCGATGACTTTATTCAATTGCTACCTGACGGATATAATACTTTAGTTGGAGAGCGAGGTATGAAGCTTTCTGGCGGGCAAAAACAAAGGCTAGCAATAGCGCGAGCTTACCTCAAACCGGCTAAGATTCTTATCTTAGATGAGGCAACAGCCTCGTTAGATGCTATTACAGAAGCTTATATACAAAGAGCGCTCACAGATATCATGCAAAATAAAACAACATTGATCATTGCGCATCGTTTAGCAACACTAAAACAAGTGGATCGAATTATTGTATTTGATAATGGCAAAATAGTACAAGATGGAAAACTAGATGATCTGATTAATCAGGCTGGACTTTTTTTAGAATTATGGAAAAATCAACATTTTAGTAAAGCATAATAGAGATCTAACAAGACGTCCTTGTCTTGTTCAATTTTAAAAAGCTGTGCAAAGTTATAAAGACTTTATCTAGCTCGAATAGAGGGTGCAGTTGAAATCGTTGGAACAATTGTTTCCTCTATTGCGACTTCATTGTCAACAAATAAGTTCAGTGCTTTATATAGTCCGCGTTGAATGGCTCTGGGGACTAGCATTTGCAAAAATTCAGACTTATTAGCTAATTTATCATGAATAATTTTTCTATTCATAGGAGACGCATTGTTGAACAACTCACATTTTAACAGCTCCTCACCAGGGATAAAATGTTTTGAAGTATGCGCTAATGTCGTCGCTTTAGCCATGGGTAGCATTGCTAGAGATATTCCGCCTAATATAGCAAGAGGCGGAAATAGGATCATCGTGGAAGCGCCAACAACGGCGCCAGCAATACTGCAAAATAATTTTTTAAAATACCCTTCATGGCCTTTATCGGCTTTAAGAAGCTGAACCTCAGCATCTTCAGCAGAAGTATCACTGAGTACAGTTCCCTGACCTGTTGTTTGAACAGCATCACCACCGACCATGCCAAACAAGCCTTTTAATTTAACACCGGCGTTGCTAAGATAGCTTGCAAGTGTGTTGCTATTTTCTTCGACAGCCTTTAATACACCGGCTGAATTCCAGGTGCCTATTGTTATGGTGTCAATATTATCCGTCGTTAAATTAGAACGAGATGATTCTGGTATTTCTTTAAGCATATTGGCTCTTTTGGAACCTAATGCTGCACGATATTTTTGCTCGGCTTCAATCCATGAGCTTGCTTTTTCTACGTCATCTGATTCTAGTTGTTGCTTAAATATATTGGTCCCAATCGCTCTTTGCAAAGAATGAAAGCATTGTTGCGCTAGGGCACCACCTAAGCTATGTCCTGTGACAACCAAGTCTATTTTTCCATTAGATTTATCAGAAAAGTCACCGATCGTCTTATTGATTTGGTTGAGTATTGAAAGCTCTTCATTGCGATAGGATTTTTCGCCTGGTGTTTTCTCTAAATCAGCTAAAATTGTGCCAAGGCTACAGGTTCCCGTCCAGTTAATACAAATCTTATTGCTTTGTTCTGGGTTAATAGGGACAAATATCTCCGCAATCAAGCCCGTTGATTTGGTTTTGATGGGGACGATTTTATAATCAATCATTTGATCACTGTCTGGATCTTTAACAGAAACAGCAGTATTATTTTCTCTTTGTGGGGCACCATATGCACCAGTATCAGAGTGAGCTAATTTTTCGGTAAATGAAAATTGGCTTAACGCATCAGTGTGTTTCTTTCTTTCATCCGCAATCTGGCTATCGATTTCATCCGCATCTACCCAAACAAAATCATCAATGCCATCTAGCACGATTTTAGTCTCTTCTGGGGACACTGATGATGGCTTTTCTTTTTTTGCAAAGGGATTTAAATTTGATAGAAATTGTTTTGCTTTTTGTAAGATATTCATTTATCTCTGCCTTTCATATAAATTAGTAATTAAATGTTTGTTAACTACCTGTTATTATATAAGTGATTGATTATTCACGCTATAAATCACAGATAAACCAATAGATTTGGCAGATAAAAGGTCAGTATCTAATGGCACGGCTATGATGATTTAAGAACGAATCGTGTTTTAACCGTGTATTATCACGTTATTTATTATACGAATAGTATTTGATTTTAAATTAAAGAATAGAGTTGATGATTGAGCACAAACTATATGGGTATATTAAATTTATTTTTAAGGCTTTTTTCAAGGTCTTGGTTTGCGCTGTTCATTAAGGGCTCTCCATGAGCGCTTAGCAAGTGACTAAAATGTAGAGACTTAATTTCTGCCAGCTCGTCAACATTGGGCTTACACGCACTAACCCAAGTATCAGGAATATTGGCTATACCAATTAATCCCTGCTCAACAAACATTTCCCAGCAATCATCACTAAAAAATTCATCTTTCTTTGTCCAGTTCTGAATGCTATCGCATGAGATTAAAATGCCATCATTGTCATGCAGTATAATGATACCCTCTTGAAATATAGTTGTTTGAAATGTAAATAAAGAACTGTTGGGTATGGGCATATTATCTGAAGATAGTATTTTGATATTTTTAAATTCATGCTGATTATCCATGCCTTGCATTTGCCAGAAGTCAGCTTGGTATGTTTCCACATAAAAAGGATCATCATAACCATGAAAAGCACCTATTCGAACAACATTCTTCACTTTGCCCAACGTATTGAGTTGTTCTAGCTCTTTGTCATCTAATCTAACAGTGTTGATTAGAGACAAATTGTCGCCATTTTTAATAATAATCATGTTCCGGCTAGTTTGAAACCTAATGCCTTCATGTTCTGTTATATTTGTGCCTGTGACCATAAACACATTATCAAATACTTTGAATATGGTGCCATGGGGCTGTACGTCTCTAAAGTCTATCACTTTCTTAGTTCTCGCCACTTAGTTTTAGGTTAATATTATACCTGGTTAAACTTAATTTCTAGGTCTTTTTTTTGAGTTTAAATTTGAATCATAACTGTTATATTCGGTTTTCTCGTCATCAGTTATATCGGTATTTATATGTTCATCATATAATAATGGATTAACAAAATCATTTTCAACGCTTACAACGCTATGATCATCATTTACCCTTTGCTTTTTAGTTCCAGACTCATATAAGGCAATTATATTTTTAAAAGATTGTAGTTCAGTTGCTGGGATAGCAAGAGTAGTATCATTCACAACATGTGTAATATTTTCTCTATCATAATCAGACAGATAATGTGATTGGAACATGATACTGGGAAGTGATTTCAATAAAACGGCCTGTTCAGGTGCCTGTGCTAAGCTAGCTAATGCCATGCCTTTGAGGGAGCGATTGAATACATACATTGCGTTCAGTTCGCTCATTATGTTTTGAGGTAAAGTCTTATCAAATATAATACTTTGTATTTTAGTCCCTTTTAGAATTTCGCATATCTCTAAAATGGTTTGATTGTTAAATTCACACCATTCAAAATTCACTTCAGTCACATTTGTTTCTCTTAGCGACAAACAAAAATCTTTAGCTGCCTGTGAGCTTATTTGTGGGTTAGATGAGAGATTAATACTCATGACATGAGTCTCTCTTAATGTTTTAGCAAAAGCTGTCATATTATCTGAGTTAATGTTATTTCGAGTTAAGTCAATCTTGGTGATTTTGGTTGATTTTAAAGATTGGCCAAAATCTATAATACCTTGTGAACCTAAGTTGTTATATGACAAATCAATAAAAGTAACCCCAGTATTTTTTAGTGCTTCACCCATGAATTTTGCCGCAACATCATTTATATTATTATTTGCAAGATAAACATGAGTTACTTGTGTATTCTCTAGCTCTCTTATAAACATTAAAGCCCCAGATCCGCCATCAATATTTATTGAGAGATTCACATGTGTTATTTGTGTGTGTTTTAGCGCTTCACCAAAATCTCGCATTCCATCGTAGGTAATACTATTGCTCATAAGGTTGATTTTTTTGACTTGTGTGCCTTTTAGCGCCTCTCCAAGTTGTTTAGCACCTTTGTCTCTAATGCGGTATCCAAAACTAGCTAAGGACAAGGTGGTAATATTATTACTTGCTATATATGTCCTAAAGTTTTCATGTCCTTTGCTATTTATTACGTCTCGTAATTTTTGGTTGAGAATATGAGTATCTTTATTTTGATTGTTAGAATCTGAAATTATCGGTTCAAACATGTTTTGCGCTAAAGTCATTTTATTTGCCTCTTCATACAACTTGTATAATTCTTCAGTTTTTTTACAAACTGTAAATGGTGATATCCCGGTATTTTATATTTTGTTGGCAACGTTCCTCTATAATAGGTCTGTTCGAATTTATTTAACTTCTAGATCTTTTTCTTGAGCTTGAACTTGAATCAGAGTTGTTATATGTGGTTTCCTCATCATTATTCATATATGTATTTTCAGATCTGAGATCTAATAATGGGTTAACAAAGTTATCTTCGGCGTTAGTCTCGATTAATCTTTGTTTTTTGTGTGGGTGGACATATAAGTCAGAAATTTGTTTAATACGCTCTAGTTCTGTAGCCGGGATCGCAATATTCGGATCATTAACAATATCTTCAACTCGTCGCTCATCATATTTATTTGAAAAATATGGATGAAAGATATTCTTAGGCAAGGCTTTTAATAACATGGCTTGTTCTGGATTTTGTGCCAAACTTGCTAAAGCTATAGCTTTGAGTGAAAGATTAGCGGGGTTGTTAAATTGATACATTGCGTTAATCTCATCTCTTATTTCTTCTTGTAACCAGGGAGATAATATTAGCTTTTGTATTTTTGTTCCCCTTAAAAATTGACATATTTTTCTAGCTGTGTCCACAGGCATATCAGGTTGCGTAAGATTTATCTCTGAAATACAAGTTCCATGTATTATGGAACAAAATTCTTTAGCCCCTTTCTCTGAAAATTCGAATTGGTAGTTTAAACGATTAATAAATTCCCATTTGTTATTCGAAAGATTAACTTTGTTAACATTAGTATATTTTAATGCCTTGAAAAATTCTTTGGCACCTTGGATACTAATATCGTTATTTGAGAGATCAATCGTTTTGACGTTGGAATGTGATAATGCTTTTGCTATTTCTATTGCACATCGTGATGTAATACAGTTTCCTGAGAAGTTGATTTCAGTAATATTAGTGTTTTTTAATGTTTCTCCATAGAAGTTAAACCCTAACGGCCAAAAGCCGTTATTTGCAAGTGAAATAGACTTTACTTTTGTGTGTTGCAGGGCTTCTATGAAATCTATAGCACTTGGAAAGCTTAGTAAATTATCAGAAAGATCTACATGAGTTACAATTGTATCTTTTAAAGCAATTACAAGACTTCTTGCTCCTTTTTCCTCAATACTACTCCCAGTTAGGTTGATATGAGTGATGGGCGTATTCTTTAACGCTTCCCCTATATTTTTAATTTGTTCGTTCGTTATTGTAGAATCTGAAAAAGAAACATGGTTAATGCCTTTTTGAGCGACATATAAATGAAAATGTCTATGATTTCCATGCATTGTTAGGTATTTAAAAAGATGCCAGTAATCTTCGGTGATGGGCAGATTAGGCTGGTTTGGGTTCGTAAACATAGATAGAAATGCTCGTGATATAGATGGGCCTCGATTCATTTTAGCTCCAGCAACTGTAATGCATGTTTAAAATATTTTGTCTAGAGGCTACATTGTTATAATTCTTACACAATACGTTAAAAATAGGGGGTATATAATATTATGAGATAATTCAGATAGTTGAGATAAAATAATATTCTGTATGGTTTGTATTTATTAGTAATGTAACAAGATTGGTATATACTTATAAAATATGAATATTTTAAATTAAGACTGTCTATGTCCTCAGCAATAGAAGTGGCCGAAAATCAGGTGGTGCCCACTAGCCGCTATTGTGAACCACTATTTGAAAATACATCGATTTGTTATTTTTCTCATATTGAGTATTACCATAATGGTGATGCCATATGTTTGGCAACCAATAAGCCTATTATTAAGTTTGTATGGGAAAATGAGTATTATCTTCGACGTCAAGACTTAGAAGAGTTTGATGAGTATAGTGTCATGTTTGGTCATTCTTCAGATCGAAACATAGATATGTGCAATATACTCAATATTGATCATATGATTCGATATATTGTCAAATATGATACCCATTATGAAGTGAATGCTTTTGGCTCATCTAAACCTTTAAATCAAATGATAGACTTTTATTTAAATAATATAAGACTATTGAAATTATTTGTACATTACTTTAGGCACAGTGCAGAAAGTAGTATTGAAACGTCTAAAAAAACACCATTTATTCTCCCTGAATTTGATAATGGATTCATGGCAACGAATATACAACGGCCTTGTACACAGGCCTTAAAGTCTGAACTTGAGATTGATCAATTATTGGTACAATATAAATTAAGTCCTAGGGAACTTGAGTGTATGACACTATTATCAGCCGGGAAAACGACTAAAGAAATAGCGAAGCAAATTAGTTTATCACCCCACACAGTTCAATTTTATATCAACAATTTAAAGCAAAAAGTAAACTGCAAGAAAGTTGCGGAAATTATCAGTCTTTATTACCAGAGCAAGATTTAGTCATTCCTTGATAATAAGCTTCAGACCAATGACTATCATTTCCCGATACGTTATATCCCATCTAAATTGATTATCTAGTAAAATACAAGCCATTGTTGCAACAATTAGGATTCTAGAGGATATACACGTAATGTTCGGTGTTAGTATTTTAACCTGGGGAACAGAAGACTATCAGTCAAATCCCTTCATAAAGCCATTATGGGCGTACCAGTTTGGTGGATCAACTGGGCATGCTGCCATTAAATTAGTCTTACCGATAGCGTATGCAGATCTAGTCGAAAAATATTGTACATCAGATGATGATGTTCAGTATGTCCCACACTTTAAGACTCAAGTTTTTGTGCCAATTCCAACGCATGATGATGCGCATTCCTACAGAGCAAAAGAAGAGGATGCCATTGTGGTGTATTTTAGTGTTTGGCCGGGTAAAAACTTAAAATATGAATTCCAAGATAGATTTAATGGACTATTCCATACCAAAGAAGACAGTACGGGTGAAAGCAAAGTGGGCTTAGAACACTCTGGCATTATTCATCATCCTAGTCTTCAGGCGACTAAAATGCAGTTGAAAATTGAACTGTTAGAGACTGATTTTTCAATTAAAATAGAAGAATATAAAGATAAAGTTCAGCAGTGTGAGATTATTAAATATAAATTGCGTCATATCTACATGGAGAATAAGGATGATCTCAAACATCCTGTCGCTGCAAAAAAACTCAGAAAAACTTTGCGTGAAATTAAAATGGATACCATGCATGCGTCAAGAGTGCTTTTACAAGCGCATCAAAAATTAATGCTTTTAAAAAATGAATATTATACAAAACACTGCCAATATGGTGTCAGCCCATCACACGAAGTATTCTTGCCTTTATCGGATAAATTGCCACATAGTTTGGATATTGAAGCAATGCTATCGCAAATGCGTACTGAACTGGATAATGAGTTTGATTTTGATTTATTTTATAATAATTGCTCTAATTTTACACGGTCTATTTTAATGGCTGGTATTACAGAACCTACCCGACAAGCTTTGGCGCAACAGGGTCTAATGACGAGCTATGATTTATCACTCGCCTTGTTTGATACCCCCATTAGAGTCGTGAGAACGGGGCTGCAAGCTCAGGCAGCTCTAAGCGAGCTGAATGCAACCGCCCTTAGCCAAAAAGTAGCGGTGATAGAAGATGTGCCAGCAAAAACGTATCTTCCAGGTAAGGAGACACAAGTGGCATTAGCAAGAATAATAAAAAATGATATTCAGACGGATAATGCAGGCTACAAAAGATCTAGACTCTAAAGTCATTAAAAAAGGCCGCTGGTTAGGCGGCCTTTTTTTAGAAGTCTTTTCGAAGATTTATTATTATTTTATGGTTGTTATTATTTTATAGAACATCCACAGTTACATAATCCTTCTACGACAACGACTACTTCTCTTGCGACTACTTCAGTTTCGGCTTATTGATCAAAATACGTTGTCTGATCAACAAATAGCGGTCAATATTGCTAGTGCTATTTGGTTCTAAGCTCATGTGTAAGTTTTGTTGAAATTTTTGTGCTTTACGCGTTAAAAATTCTAATAACTTACTAGATGAATGAGTTGAACTTTGAGAAGATAAATATTTCCTTCTCCATTCACACATTCTTGTTATATTTTTGTTTTTAGTATTTGGCAATGTATCATCATTTTGTGGCTTCCCATCATTTTGAGAACCCAGATATAGTGCCATATGTTTATTGTGTTTTTCTAAAGCAGCTTTGAGACCCCAAAAAATGGAATAGCAAAGACTTTGTTCCGTAGAAACCCAATAACTTAAATAACTCCAGCCTTGCCCACATACTTGAATAGCATGTTCGCATTGCTGAATAAATGTTTTCTCATGACCCAATTTCAGATAGAGATGGGCTTGAGACAGCAGAACGCTTAAAACTGAACGAATGTCCAGTGGTAGATTGAGATCGTCAATATCGCCGATCGCTTTTTTTACATCTTCAATAAACTGCTTACGAGCAATTTGAGGTAGCGATTTAATCGCAGCATCCGCTGTATTTAATTGCTTTTCAATATGCTCAGGAAGTTTATTGAAACCGCCAGTCTGACTACATGTAAAGATAATACCCTCTGTTGTATTAGGCATGACATTCCTTATGTCAATGTTCGTTGGCTAAAGGGTACTTGTAGTAATACATATAGGAAATAGTCAGGCAATCGAATATCAAAATCTCACAATGTTATCAGAGATCTTGAGGGAAAAAGCAAGGTGATTGCTTACAAAAATTCTTATAGTAATCATTATAACTTTAATTGGTTTTTTGTTTTAAAGTTACCTTTTGAAAGTCAGTTTTTCTTAAAGTGTGGCTATGATCAGACTAGAATTCTGATCACAGATTTGATTAAACTAAATCAGTTTTTGGCATGTCTGCCATAGTCAATAATTGGAATTGATTACTTGCCTGAGTCGATTGATGTTTTTGTAACCATCCTTCTAACATAATTAATACCCAGCTCATTACCCCATAATAATTGGGATGTTCTACTAAATATTTGTTGAATAACTGATCAATAAATTCGTTTTGTATCCAGTTACGTCGCTTCAATAATTGTAGATGGTCGAAACTAAAATCTTTTAATGCTTGATTCTCTAGCATCCAAAGTCCATAAGGCAAGCCGAACCCGTGTTTGCTTTTATCTACAATTTGAGGCGGAATGATATGGCTCATGGCTTTTTTATAGAAAGCTCGAAGGTTTTGTCCTTTGACTTTGTCTCTATCTGGTAAATTTAAAGCAAACATCATTAATTTATCATCTAGCAAAGGGAAATGGACATCAATGCCGGCAATTGAACAGGCGGTTCTCACTTTGACCAGATCACTGTCGGTTAGTGTAAATTTTAGATCGGTTGCTAGCATTCGCCCCAATGTTGTTTGGGCATCTGTTTGGGTGTAGTGATGGGATAATAGTTGTAAAGGCGCGTGGCAATTAATATCTTTTAGGGTGTCTGAGGTCAGAATATTCTGAATACCAATGCGGTTTAGTAAATTATAAGATTCCATTCGTTCGGGCATAGGCATATTGGCTTGCTGAATGTAGCTAAGGGCTTTATGAACATAAGACAGATTATCCAGTGGCGACAAGAACTTACTACTGGGCTCGATAATGTTCTTACGAATAAACTTAGGGATAGAATGGTAATGCGACAATAATATTTGTTTTGCATATCGTGAATTACCACCGAATAATTCATCACCACCGTCACCTGCAAATAAACTATCAATTTGATGATTTTTTGCCATTTTGGCACAGTAATAACTTGGAATTAATGAAGCATTACCAAATGGTTGAGCCAAACCAGATTGTACTGTATCAAAACAAGTTATAATATCTTTAGCTTGTAGGTAATAGATATGATGATTGGCTTCGTACTTATCGGCTGCAATCTTAGCGTATGCGACTTCATCATAATTTTCAGCATCAAACCCTATCGTAAAAGCGTCAATTGGCCGTCCTGCCACTTTGGTTGCAAAGCCCAAAACAGACGTACTATCAATACCTCCGCTTAAAAAAGCACCTAGTTTTCCAATCGATCTTTTTTGAATAGCAGAGCTAACCAAATTATGTAATTGTTCTTTTTTCTGCGAAAAATTACCTTGAGGCTTATTGAGCAGAGTAGGATGCCAGTAAGGTAAAGACTTTAAACGATCATTTTGATAAATTAAGTAGTGACCAGGTAAGAGCCTAGAAAAAGATTTATATATACATAAAGGGCTAGGAATGGAATGATAATATAGATAATGATAAATCGCATCTAATGATAACTGATTCGTTAAATCTAATTGTCGATGAAAGGCTTGTAAATAATTTCCAAAGAACAAACCCTGTTGGTTTCGTGCGTAGAAAAATGGGAAGGTGCCGAGCTTATCTTGGGCGATAAATACTTCTTGGCGTTTGTCCAATATAATCAAAATTAAAAAGTGACCTTGCAATTGATTAATTGATAGCGGCCCTAAGCGAATGTAATTCTCTAATATTGTACTTAAGGTCGCCTGGGAAGAGGGTTGCGCTTTTTTTAGTTGCACATCACCAACAATCGCAATAAAGCCATTTTCTGTTTTTTGACTGCGAACCTGTGGATTTTTTAGCGCAACAGCCGCATTGTTTAAATGGATGCTGAGCATATCGCTTGAAGGATTGTTTAGCCGAGCCTGTATTTTATGACACGTTTGTTTGCTTCCCATCCAGCCAAATAAAGTATTCATTCGACTTTCTCCTTTATGAAAATATTGTTCAAGTGATTTTTCAAGGGTTTTACTTTAGGCATAATATGTTGCTCAATGGTTTTTAATAGTATGCCCGTCATATTATTTTGGTAAGCAATAAGCGTATATACGGGTTGGGGATCATTTTGCCAGCGCAGTTTGTAATTATTTTCTCCGGGGCCCATATAATATTGAGATTTGTTGCGCTCGAACATTTTTTCTAATATTTGCCAATTTAAGTAAGTGCCAGGTGATAAATGTCCCATTGTGTCCAGGTAGTCGGAGCGCAAGGCATAGATATTATTTTGATAATCAATTTGATATTCATACGCAATAATTTCTTGGTTCAGCTTTAAGGCCCAGATGTTAAGCCATTGATTTTTTTTTGCCAAATGGCTGAGTTTTTGAATAAATTGAAATGGGCCATTATGGTTTAATGTGGTTTGGGTACTTTGTTTCCAGCTCTGTTTGGATATATGTTGTATTGTACTTAATAATTCTTCTTCAGATAATGTATTTAAATTTAGGATTTGATAGTGACCTTGTTTTTGAAGATGATTGCGAGCAAGGTTGTTGCCTTTTTTTAAACGTCTACTTTTGGCGCCATAAAAACTACCCCAGTCCGTATTAATATGGACCGTAGGATGGCTGGTTGTCTTCGCTATACTATAGTCCATGGGGTTATGTGTTTTCATGACTTGGGATAGTACGCTGGTTGGGGGTAGGTAGTGTAACTTCAGTTTGTCCCAGCCAGATTTTTTGACTAACAATTTGAGTAAAATAGGCCCGATTGCCTCATGACCAGGCATAATCATAATATCGCACATTTGGGTATCAGGGACACTCAAAAATTCATATTGTAAAAAGTGAATACTTTTGTATTTTTCAGCCTTAACCATTAAGGGTAAAATACCGATTAGCTGGCTATCTTTAAAGAGCGTCAGGATTTGGATTGTATGGTTTTTCTGACACCATTGCCAAGCGCTGTCAAACCATTCATGCCGATAAAAAAAATGTGGTGAAAAACGGTGTGCTAAAGCATTCCATTGGGTTTTTAGTTTGACAAAATCGTCATACTGCTCAACCCATTGAGTGGTATAAGGTTCTGGGGTTCGGTTCACGCTTTAGATTTCCAAGCACCTTCAGCAACAAGTTGATTTTTTAATCCTGGTAGTGGATAACCTAAATTATAGGCTTTCTGGGCTGATTGGTAAGCCTGATCATACTGCTGTAAAGCCAAATAAGATAAACCTAAATTATAATGATATTCAGCGGGTGAGTTATCGATGCTTATAGCTTGCTGATATAGAGCCACAGCTTCATGATAGTTTTCAATTTTATGCATAAAAATACCGTATAGCGCATAAGTTGCGGACTCTTGAGGATATAATTTGATGGCACGGTCAAAATATTTTTGAGCCCGAGAATTTTTTTCTACTTGCATAGCCAAACTGCTAATGTGCTGTAAGGCTATAGGGTGGTTGGGGAAGTAGTGCAGCATAAAGGCAAACTCACTCCACGCATATTCGAATTGTCCTTTTTTAATTTTATCAATACCTTGTTGAAGGTGATATTTTTCTACGTTTTCAAGCAGTCTATCTGGTGCTGGGACATAGTAATTATATGGCTCACCGGCAGAGGCGTGCGCAAGGGTCACACAAAATAAAGAAAAGAGAAAAATTGTAAGTTTTTTGACTATATACATAATGCATTTATTCTTTTTATTTTAGTTAACGATACAAAAAGCTTCATTTTCATACTTCATGTACATACAATGCACTGAAGTGATTCTTAAAATCAATACCCGAAAAATAGTAAGGCAACTAATATGAAAATTGGTGTACCAAGAGAAATCAAAAATAATGAGTGGCGAGTTGGCATGACCCCTAGTAGCGTCAGAGAGCTTGTTGGGCATGGCCACCAGGTAATGGTTGAGAAAGGGGCTGGGGTTGCAATTGATTTGCATGATGAAGCCTACATAGAGGCTGGCGCTAGTATTCTGGCTTCAGCAGAAGAAGTATTTGCCAGTACTGATATGATTGTCAAAGTAAAAGAACCTCAACCCAATGAATGTAAGATGTTAAGAGAGAACCAAATCTTATTTACCTACTTACATTTAGCCCCTGACCCCGAGCAAACACGTTTACTACTAGAAGCAGGTTGCTCTGCAGTCAGTTACGAAACTGTTACTTGCCCTAATGGCAGTTTGCCTTTACTAACTCCTATGTCTGAAGTCGCTGGTCGTATGGCAGTTCAAGCAGGCGCGCATGCTTTGGAAATGGCGCAAGGTGGACGTGGTGTCTTATTAGGCGGCGTACCGGGCGTACCGCCTGCCAATGTGGTTGTTATTGGCGGCGGGGTTGTTGGTTCAAATGCAATTCGTATTGCCATTGGCATGGAAGCCAGAGTCACTGTTATTGATAAATCCATTAAACAATTAACGCGCTTAGATGACAAATATGGTGCCGCCTTAAATACCGTATTTGCCACCGCAGATGCGGTTGATATTTATACGAGAAAAGCCGATTTAGTGGTGGGTGCTGTATTAGTGCCAGGTGCATCAGCGCCTAGATTGATAAGTCGTGAGATGTTGGGTAACATGCGTCGTGGCGCAGTTTTAGTGGATGTCGCCATTGATCAGGGTGGTTGCTTTGAGACAAGTAGGCCAACAACGCATACTGATCCAACGTATGTCGTTGATGACATTGTGCACTATTGTGTCGCGAATATGCCCGGTGCAGCGGCACGCACCTCTACATTTGCGCTTAACAATGCCACTTTGCCCTATATTATTACTTTGGCAAATAAAGGCTTAAATCAAGCGCTATTAGACGACAACCATTTCATGAATGGTCTAAATGTCTATCAGGGAAAAGTCGTGCATCCCGCAGTTGCTAGCGCCTTGGATTATCCTTACTACGAGCCAAGAAGTTTATTAGGCTGATATTAGAAACTGTTCTAGCTTTTTCGGGCGGGAATAACGTATATTTGACCCGGGGTTTTCCCCTTTTTAGTTAGTTAAATTTTAAGGTTGTAGTATTATGAAAAATTTAGATTTAAGAGAGCAATTATTAGTGTCTGGTGGCCATAGTTGTAAAGAAGCTTTAGAACTAAATGAAACAGACTGGGATTTTGATTTAGAACCGAGTGTTTATTGTACTAAGGCGCAGTTCACGACTTATGCAATGGGTGCTGTAGATGTGCTATATACGCCAGGATTCTTTACCGCTTCTGAGCAAGAGCAAGATGACATGATGCTAGGCATGATTCGTGGTCTAAATATCTAGTATTTTATATCTATTTTACTCGTTAAAATATTGGGTGCGAATACTTTAATTGGGTAAACTTTAGAAATTATCCCTCTACCCGTTGGGTAGAGGGATGAATATAGGATGATAAAGTTATCTACCTTTAAATCATCCACTACTAGTTCAACCCACCTATTTATTAGAGTTAGTCGTGTAGGTTCTTAAGACTTGTTGTCAGCGCTGTTTCATGATCTGAGAGTGATGTGTGTTGGTTGTCGTATTTTTTTGTTCCCATTCATAAGCAGTCTTGATCATAAACGCAATATCATTAAATTGCGGGTGCCAAGAGAGCGCTTCACGGATTTTTTGGTTGTTCGCAATCACTTCAGGAATATCGCCTGGTCTTGGCGGCATAACTTCTACATTTATCTGGTATCCGAGCAAATCTTCCAATGTAGTAATGACTTGTTTGACACTGTAGCCTTGGCTATAGCCACAATTAAAAATAGTCGATGGTTTATGATTTTCAAGGTATTGTAATGCGGCGATATGAGCGTTTGCAATATCGCTAACATGAATAAAATCTCTTATACACGTACCATCAGGTGTCGCATACTGATTACCATAAATAGGCAACGACGCACGTTTGCCGTTAACGGTGTCGAGTGCGACCTTAATTAAATGTTCTGCTTTTTCTGAGCGTTGACCTATGTCACCATCTGGATCCGCCCCTGCCACATTAAAATACCGTAGGATCACATACTGTAGTTGATGGGCTGTGGCGAAGTCTTGAATCATATGCTCTGAAACGAGTTTAGAGTACCCATAGGGATTTGTTGGCTCTGTAGCAGCGTTTTCATCAATCTTGGGTTGTTTTGGATGACCATATACTGCTGCAGTAGAAGAAAAGATAAACTCGTGCACTTTTTGTTCGGCGCAAGCCTCTAATAGAACCAATGTGCCCATAGCATTATTGTCATAATATTCATAAGGCTGGGAGATTGATTCTGGAACGGAGGTTTTAGCGGCTAAATGCATGACGGATTCAATACGTTCTTTTTTTAGAACTTCAGATACGAGTGCTTTGTCCCGTATATCGCCTTGAATTAGGGAGGTATTCATTACGGCATCACGATGTCCTGTCGACAGATTGTCTAAAACAAATACTTTGTATTGCGCCAAGCTACGGAGCGCTTTGACCACATGACTGCCAATATAGCCTGCACCACCCGTGACTAAAATAGACTTAGGCTTTTGCATATCCACGTCCTTGTGTCGTTATTTACACTCTATCCTTCGAGCTTATATCTTACTCATTCGCAAAGCGAATATATTTCCCACTTTGTGAAGGGGGAGGCGAAAGCGCAGGGGGATTGATGCCTCGATTTATCTTTCTCCAACCGACACATAATCACGACTGGTTTCACCAGTATAAAGCTGCCTGGGTCGATTGATACTTTGGCCTGGATCGCTAATCATTTCATTCCAGTGGGCTACCCAGCCAATTGTGCGTGATAAAGCAAATATTACGGTAAACATATTTGAGGGTATACCGATAGCACGCAGAATAATACCAGAATAAAAATCAACATTAGGATAGAGCTTTTTCTCAATAAAATAACTATCTTTGCGTGCAATGTCTTCTAATGTTAATGCAATTTGAAATAAGGGATCATCTTGCATGCCCAATTCATTTAAGACTTCATGGCAAGACTCTCGGAGAACCGTTGCTCTAGGGTCAAAGTTTTTATAAACACGATGTCCAAAGCCCATAAGCCTAAAAGGGTCATTTTTATCTTTAGCTTTTTGGATATATTTAGAAATGTTATCAACAGATTCAATCTCTTCTAGCATAGACAGTACAGCTTCATTCGCGCCACCATGAGCTGGCCCCCACAATGCTGCAATGCCTGCCGCTATACAAGCAAACGGATTCGCACCGGATGAGCCAGCTAAACGTACTGTGGATGTCGAAGCATTTTGTTCGTGATCTGCATGGAGAATGAATATTTTATCCATTGCTTTGGCTAACACGGGATTGGGTTTACTATCTTCACAAGGGACCGAAAACATCATATGTAAAAAATTAGTTGAGAAATCCATACTGTTATCGGGGTAAACAAAAGGATGGCCAATAGAGTATTTATAACACATCGCAGCAAGCGTGGGCATTTTAGCGACCAAACGTAATGCAGCAATATCCCTGTGTTGGTCATTCTTAATATCGAGTGAGTCGTGATAAAAGGCAGATAATGCGCCGACAACACCACACATAATTGCCATCGGGTGGGCATCTCTTCTAAAGCCATTGAAGAAATGTGATAGCTGTTCATGCACCATAGTATGAATTTTGACTTTATTATAAAATTGGGTTTTCTCTGCTTGGGAGGGTAGTTCACCGTACAATAATAAATAGCAGACTTCTAAATAATCTGATTTTTCTGCGAGCTGTTCGATAGGGTAACCACGATGCAATAAAATGCCTTGCTGCCCATCAATATAGGTGATTTTGGATTCGCATGACGCTGTTGAGCGGAAACCTGGATCAAACGTAAACATGCCATGTTTTACCAATGACCCAATATCAATCACATCTGGACCTACAGTGCTTTTTAACACGGGTAAATCAATTTTTTCCGCGTTGGGAAAAGTTAGCTTGGCAACATCAGACATGTTGATTCCTTATTATAATATATTTAGTCACTCACTAGTTTAGAATTATAAGCGCGGCGATGTACAAAAAGAAACTCAAGTCAGAAAATAGTCAAACAAATATTTTAGTTTAAGTTTTTAAACTTAAGCAGCGAATAGCTTATAAAAATTAGTTTTAGAACTTAATATGGGTGTGTTTTTACATCTTTTTGGAAACTTATTAACAATTTTTGTAAATTATTAGTTTTAAAACTTAACAGGGATGCGCTTATTATTTACTTATTATTTAGTAAAAAAATTTTTTCGAGCGGTGTAACTACGCGAAGAGTAGCTCTACACCCCTGTTCAGTGGGGGGGGTTCTGAATTATAATGCTGATTCAATTTGTGCAATTTATGTTTTTAGTTAACTAAAAAAGGTTATTAATTACGGTGAATAAAAAAAGACCGCTTAATATTAATCCGCTAACCATCAAATTACCTATCCCAGCGCTTGTCTCTATTTGTCATAGGGTCAGTGGCGTTGTTGTATTTTTATTTATACCCGCGATTCTATGTTTGTTAGGTCATTCACTAGAGTCGAAAGCTTCTTTTGATGAAATGCTAGCGTGGATGCAAGCCCCTGTTTGGAAAATTTTCATATGGGTTTTAGCCGTAGGGCTTTATTTCCATGTTGTTGCAGGCCTACGACACTTATTAATGGATATCCATTTGGGCGAGTCCTTAATAGCTGCGCGTATCAGCGCTATGGTTGTTTTTGGCCTTTCATTTGCTTTTGCTGTTTGGGCAGCTCTTGCGTTAGGAGGTGTCATATAATGAGTTTAGGCGCAAATGGTATACAGGATTGGTTAACGCAAAGGTTAACCGCTGTATTTTTAATTATATATATTGCTGTTTTATTGTATTTCTGTTTTACGCATTCAGACGTTAACTATGAGAGCTGGAAAGCTTTTATGTTCTTACCTGCAATGAAAGTTATGACGATGCTGGCATTATTGAGCATATCTTTGCATGCTTGGATTGGTGTCTGGACTATTGTAACAGATTATATCCATCACAATTTTTTACGACAATTGTTACGAGCCGGTATTATTTTGGCTTTAGTGAGCTATTTCTTTTGGGGTTTCCAGATTTTATATGGGGTATTGTAAATGGCCATTCCGTCTACTCGTTCGTTTGATGCAATTATTGTAGGGGCTGGCGGTGCAGGTATGCGTGCCTCATTAGAGTTGGCCAGTAAAGGACGTAAAGTCGCCCTAGTCTCTAAAGTATTCCCGACACGCTCTCATACTGTCTCCGCACAAGGCGGTATTACGGTTGCTCTAGGCAACAAGCATCCTGATAATTGGCATTGGCATATGTTTGACACGGTTAAAGGCTCAGATTATTTGGGTGATCAAGACTGTATAGAATATATGTGTAAAGCTGGGCCAGAAGCGATATATGAATTAGAACATATGGGGTTACCTTTTTCTCGTTTTGAAAACGGAAAAATATATCAAAGGCCATTTGGCGGCCAATCTAAAAATTTTGGGGGCGAGCAAGCCACGCGCACGGCTGCTGCTGCCGATAGAACAGGGCACGCCTTGTTACATACGCTGTATCAAAAAAATTTAGAAAGTGGTGTCACAACATTTAGTGAATGGTATGCCTTAGATTTGGTAAAAGATAGTCAAGGTGGTGTTGCGGGTGTTGTCGTTTTAGATATTGAAAGTGGTGACATTTTATTTTTAGCAGGTAAGGCAGTTATATTAGCGACTGGTGGTGCGGGACAAATATTTAACTCTACAACCAATGCTCTAATCAATACAGGCGATGGCATTGGGATGGTATTAAGAGCAGGATATGCCACTCAGGATATGGAAATGTGGCAATTTCATCCTACAGGTATTGCTGGGGCAGGTGTATTGGTGACCGAAGGTTCTCGCGGAGAGGGTGGTTATCTAGTCAATAAAGATGGTGAGCGCTTTATGGAGCGATATGCTCCGAATGCAAAAGACTTGGCTTCTAGAGATGTTGTGTCCCGTTCAATGGCATTAGAAATACGAGAGGGTCGAGGTTGTGGGCCAAATAAAGATCATGTATTGCTAAAACTGGATCATCTTGGAGAAGAGATAATTAAATCACGGTTACCAGGTATTCGTGAATTAGCCATTACTTTTGCCGATGCCGATCCCATTAAGGTGCCTATTCCGGTCGTGCCAACCTGTCATTATATGATGGGTGGTATTCCCACAAATGTGCATGCGCAAGTGCTAAATTGTCATGGTAGCGGTAAAGAAGATATTGTCCCAGGATTATATGCGGTGGGTGAGTGTGCCTGTGTGTCTGTACATGGTGCAAACCGATTGGGGGGTAACTCCTTATTAGATTTGGTTGTATTTGGTCGGGCAGCTGGTATACATGTGAACGAGCAGCTTAGCCAAGGCTCAGGCTTGTCGCAAACTTCAAATGATGATATTGATGCCGCCCTAACGCGTTTGCGTAAGTGGGATGGCTCCAGTAAAGGCGAACGCATCTCTGAGATTCGTGTGGAAATCAAACAAATCATGCAAAATGATTTTAGTGTATTTAGAACACGAGATGTTATGCGTCAAGGGATCGAAAAACTAAAGTCTTTACGAGAACGCTTGAGCCAAGCTGTTTTAGAAGACAAAAGCAAAACATTTAATACTGCGAGAATTGAGGCGTTAGAGCTGGATAATTTAATGGCAGTTGCGATTGCGACGGCAGTTTCTGCGGAAACACGAGAAGAAAGTCGAGGCGCGCACTCCCGAGAAGATTTTCCAAAGCGTGATGATAAAAATTGGCTAAAACATACACTATACTTTTCAGACGATGATACGGTGAAGTTCCGAGCTGTTAATAATAAGCCCAAGACCGTGGATACATTCGAACCGAAAGAGAGAGTTTACTAATAAAGGCAGGGACTATGCGCTTTTCTATTTTTAGATTTGATCCAGAAAAAGATCATAAACCTTATATGCAAGATTTTGAGTTGGATATAGAACAACCTGGCATGGTTATGGTGCTGGATGCATTGTTAGCAATAAAGAACCAAACAGATGAGTCTTTAGCCTTTAGACGCTCGTGTGGAGAAGGGGTCTGTGGTTCTGATGGTATGAATATTAATGGTAAGAATGGGCTAGCTTGTATTACGCCTATTCGATCCTTATCTACGAGCAAGATTGTAATTAGACCTTTTCCAGGTATGCCTGTTATTCGGGATTTGGTTGTGGATATGTCCCAGTTTTATGCTCAGTATGGAAAGGCACAGCCATTTTTAAAAAATGTTCAACCGCCTCCTGCCAAAGAGCGATTGCAGTCACCTGAAGAAAGAGCCAAACTAGACGGATTATATGAATGTATTTTATGCGGGTGTTGTTCTAGTAGCTGTCCATCTTATTGGTGGAATCCAGATAAATTTTTAGGGCCTGCCGCCTTGTTACAAGCTTGTCGTTTTATTGTGGATAGTCGTGATGACCAATCGCGGGAACGATTAACGCAATTAAATGACGCTTATAGTGTCCTGAGGTGTCGATCAATTATGAATTGTGTCGATGTTTGCCCTAAGGGTTTAAATCCAACGAAAGCAATCTCTACTATTCGTTCACAGATTTTAAAAGAAGACTTATAAATTTAGCATGCCATTGAAAGCTGACACACTAGATTTCAGGGTATACAGTATTTCAGGACATCGGCTTTGGAAATGGTTTGATATTTACCTAAGCATTTTTATATAGTTGTGCATTTGGTGTATAATTTGCCCGATGTAAAGTAGCAGGTGGCCGAGAGCCTTGTTCAGGGAAACTAGGGGTATTAGTTAGTTATCAACAAACAAAAAGCATATGGTGATTCATGCAAAAGCATTCTATGAGCGCTTTGTGGGCTTCCTCTGCTCTAGCAGGCGGCAATATACATTATCTTGAGTATCTCTATGAGCTCTATCTTCAAGATCCTACGCTGGTCT
This sequence comes from uncultured Coxiellaceae bacterium, assembly GCA_963976875.1. Taxonomy (GTDB): domain Bacteria; phylum Pseudomonadota; class Gammaproteobacteria; order Berkiellales; family Berkiellaceae; genus Berkiella_A. The sequence continues at coordinate 27,853 of CAXBML010000015.1, read as the reverse complement.
CAGAAAACTGGCAACAATATTTCTCTTCTTTACCAATGGTTGAAGGTAAAAATGGCAAAGACGTCTCCCATGCTGAGGTTTGCCAACAATTTATTGATTTAGCCAAAATGCCTGTTTCTATGCGTACGCAACAGCAGGGAAATGGCCATCAACATCAAAGTGTGAGCGTTGAGCATGAATATAAGCAAATCCAAGTATTGCGCTTGATTAATGCCTATCGTTTACAAGGTCATTTACATGCCCAGATAGACCCTTTGAGTCTACGTGAAGTACCCAAAGAGTGTATAACAGAACTGACATTAGAAGATCATGGTCTATCTATCGAAGACATGAGTACTTCTTTTGACTCTGAAACATTTGTTGGTCCGAAACAAATGACTTTAGGAGAGTTATATCGCGCCTTAAATGATGCTTATTGTGGCTCAATTGGCACAGAATATATGCATATTTCTTCACCAGAAGAGAGGGCATGGATTCAAGAACGAATTGAAGGTACACGTGCAACCCCAAAATTTACCAATGAAAAATGCGAACATATATTAGATAGAATTACGGCAGCCGAGGGCTTGGAAAAACAGCTGGGTAAAAAATTTCCCGGTGCCAAACGTTTTTCGCTTGAAGGTGGAGATTCATTGATTCCTCTTTTGGATGAGGTGATTCAAAGAGCTGGCAGTCAATCAACTCAAGAAGTTGTTATTGGTATGGCGCATCGAGGCCGGTTAAATGTATTGATTAATATATTAGGCAAAAGCTCTACTGGCTTATTTGATGAGTTTGCCGGAAAACATAATACGGATCTGGAATCTGGTGATGTAAAGTATCATCAAGGTTTTTCAGCAGATGTGGCCACGCCTGGTGGGAATGTACATTTGGCGTTAGCTTTTAATCCATCGCATCTTGAAATTGTCACGCCCGTTGTCACAGGCTCTGTGCGTGCGCGCCAAGCGCGTTTAGGGGGAGATGATGATCCGAATAAGGCCTTGTCTATTGCGATTCATGGTGACTCTGCTTTTTCAGGCCAAGGCGTTGTCATGGAAACGCTTAATATGTCTCAAACCCGAGGTTATAGCATTGGCGGTACGTTGCATATTATTATTAATAATCAGGTTGGTTTTACAACGTCCAATCCGAATGATATGCGTTCTACCTTATATTGTTCCGATGTCGCCAAGGTTGTATTAGCCCCTATATTTCATGTGAACGGTGACGATCCCGAAGCGGTTGTACTGGCTGCGCAATTAGCCTTAGATTATAAAATGAAATTTAAAAAAGATGTCGTCATTGATTTAGTTTGCTATCGACGACATGGTCATAATGAAGCGGATGACCCTTCTGCAACTCAGCCCGTAATGTATAAAAAAGTTAAAAGACACCCAACAACTCGAGAAGTTTATGCGAAGCATTTATGCGAAGCTAAAATTTTGTCGGCGGAACGTTGTAATGAGTTGGTAAAATTGAATCGTAAAATGCTGGAGACGGGAGAATGTGTTGCCAGTAACGTTGTGACAGATGTGCCACAACACAATGCCATTGATTGGAAACCCTTCTTTTCGGATGATTGGCGTGAAAAAATCAACACAAATATTACCCAACAGCAAATAGCGCAATTTGGACAACAGTTACTAGAATTGCCGACTGATTTAAGCGTGCATTCAAGGGTTCAGAAAATCTATGATGATAGAGTTAAAATGGTTAAAGGTGAAATACCCATCGACTGGGGTTTTGCTGAAACATTGGCTTATGCCAGCCTATTAAACCAAAAAACATCCGTGCGAATTTCAGGTCAAGATAGTGGTCGAGGTACATTTTTCCATCGACATGCTGTGATTCATGATCAGAAAACAGGGACAGCCTACATACCACTAGAAAAAGTCGTACCCGCAGAATCCAATACAAAATTTACGGTGATTGATTCTGTTCTATCAGAAGAAGCTGTTTTAGCATTTGAATATGGTTACACCACAGCCGATCCTTATCCATTGGTGATTTGGGAGGCACAATTTGGTGATTTTGCCAATGGAGCACAAGTTGTTATTGATCAATTTATTAGTTCGGGAGAACAAAAATGGGGCCGTTTGTGTGGTTTAGTCATGCTATTGCCTCATGGTTATGAAGGACAAGGTCCAGAGCATTCTTCTGCGCGTCTTGAGCGATACTTACAACTGTGTGCCGAACATAACATCCAAGTGTGTGTGCCTTCTAGTGCCTCACAAGTTTTTCATATGATACGACGTCAAATTATGCGCAAAATTCGTATCCCATTGGTTGTTATGTCGCCTAAGAGTTTATTACGCCACAAGGCAGCAGCGTCACCTATAGAGAAATTTGTGGATGGTGAGTTTAAAGTTATTATTCCAGATACAATAGGTTTAGATAAAAAATCTGTGACCAAAGTTATTTTATGTAGTGGTAAGGTTTACTACGATTTATTTGATGAACGTGAGGCACAAAATAAATCGGATACCGCCATAATACGAATAGAACAGCTTTATCCTTTTCCTGAGACGGAGCTTAAAAAGATTTTAGCAGAATACACAAATGCTAAAAAAATAATTTGGTGTCAAGAAGAGCCTAAAAATCAAGGTGCTTGGTTTCCTGTGAACCATCATTTCACCGAGTGTATGCAAAAACATCAAGAGTTGTTATATGCCGGACGAGCCGCTTCTGCTGCGCCCGCCGCAGGCTATATTTCAGCGCATAATGAGCAACAGAAACAGTTGGTAGAAGATGCATTAAATATCTAAGGTAACTGCTCACGGGGCTCTATATTGCCTACGTTCCGCGGCTTGTCCGCGGAAACCAGCAATAATAGTCGCACTTGGGTCCCGCGGACAAGCCGCGAGACGTAGAGAATGGGGCGAGCATTAAATATATAAGTAGATAAATTATATAAAAGAATATAAAGGTAAAACTATGACCATTGAAATTAAAGTTCCCGTATTACCCGAGTCTGTTGCTGATGCGACTATTGCGACTTGGTACAAAAAAGCAGGTGAAGCGGTTGCCCAAGATGACAACTTAGTTGATATTGAAACGGATAAAGTCGTATTAGAGGTGGTCGCACCCGAGTCAGGTGTTTTGGGCGAAATTGTCAAAGCAGAGGGCGAAACAGTTTTGGCAGAAGAAGTGATTGGCATGCTCACACCAGGTGATGCCCCGGATTCTGCCTCTTCAAGCAACTCAGAGGCAACAGATGCTAAGCAGCCGACTGAGGAACCATCTTCCGATACAAATAAAACGGTTGAATCAGGTCCTGCAGCAAGAAGAATGATGGCAGAAAAAGAGATTCCTGCCGGCTCAGTTGCCGGGAGTGGCAAAGGTGGACGTGTGACCACACAAGATCTAAATAACAAACCCGCTACGACAAAACCAGTTGAAGATGTTAGTGGTGAGCGGGCAGAAAAACGCGTACCGATGACACGTTTAAGAGCTAAAATTGCAGAGAGATTACTCGGATCGCAGCACGACTCTGCCACTTTAACCACTTTCAATGAAATTAACATGAAACCTGTGATGGATTTGAGAAGTAAGTATAAAGAGCAGTTTGAAAAAACACATGGGGTAAAGCTTGGTTTCATGTCTTTCTTTACCAAAGCCGTTGTAGAGGCATTAAAACGTTTCCCAATGGTGAATGCCTCTATAGATGGCAAAGATATTGTTTATCATGGCTTTTTTGATGTGGGGGTTGCCGTTTCTAGTCCACGCGGTTTGGTTGTGCCCATTATCAGAGATGCAGATAGACTGAGTATGGCGGAGCTTGAAAAAACAATTGTGGGGCTAGGTGTCAGCGCTAAGGAAGGCACATTGTCTATAGAAGATATGACGGGAGGCACATTCACGGTGTCTAATGGTGGTGTGTTTGGTTCTTTGATGTCTACGCCTATTTTGAATCCACCTCAAACCGGTATCTTAGGGATGCACAAGATAGAACAACGCGCAGTGGTAGAAAATGGAGAAATTGTTATTCGTCCTATGATGTATGTTGCTCTTTCTTATGATCACCGCTTAATTGATGGTGCGGAGTCCGTTAAATTTTTGGTGACGATTAAAGATTTAATAGAAGATCCCTCACGTTTATTATTAGATATTTAGATTAACAATAAGGCTAATATTTTATGAACTTACATGAATACCAAGCAAAACGTATCTTTGCAGATTATGGTTTGCCTGTCCCAAAGAACGTGGTGGCACGTTCAGTTGAAGAAGCCGTGAACGCCATGGGGCAGCTCTCGAGTCAAAAATTCGTTGTGAAAGCACAAGTACATGCGGGTGGTCGTGGTAAAGCCGGTGGCGTGAAAGTTGTCGAAAGTAGAGATGAAGTGAGTGAAGCGGCTAGAGGCATGTTGCATCAACGTTTGGTGACATTCCAAACGGATGAAAAAGGGCAACCTATTAATGAAATTTTGGTAGAAGAAGTTTCTAGTATTGCAACAGAACTCTATTTGGGTGCCGTACTGGATAGAGCAAGTCGCAGTGTGACCATCATGGCCTCTACAGAAGGGGGGATGGATATTGAAAAAGTGGCACACGATACACCTGAAAAAATATTAAAAATTCAAATGGATCCATTAGTAGGCATCATGCCCTATCAATGTCGTGAATTAGGTTTTGCCTTAGGCTTGAATCCTAATCAAATTAAACAATTTACTAAAATTACAATCGGTCTCGGTAAAATGTTTGTTGAGAAAGATTTGGCTTTGATCGAAATCAACCCACTCGTGATTACTGGTGAAGGTGATTTATTGTGCTTGGATGGCAAAATTAATGTAGATGAGAATGCATTGTATCGTCAGCCTGCGATTCAAGACATGCGTGATCCAACCCAAGAAGATGAGCGTGAAAAGCAGGCCAAAGAATGGGAATTAAGTTACATTGCTTTAGATGGCAATATTGGTTGTATGGTCAATGGTGCAGGTTTGGCAATGGCAACAATGGATTTGATTAAATTGCATGGTGGTGAGCCGGCTAATTTCTTAGATGTGGGTGGCACAGCAACCAAAGAGCGCGTCTGTGAAGCGTTTAAGATTATTTTATCTGATGAAAATGTGAAAGGCGTATTGGTCAATATTTTTGGTGGTATCGTGCGCTGTGATTTAATTGCAGAAGGCATCATGGGTGCGGTGAAAGAAGTGGGCATTAAGGTTCCAGTTGTTGTTCGATTGGAAGGTAACAGAGCAACAGAAGCTTCTGAATTATTAGATAAAAGTGGCTTGAATATTATTTCAGCCAATGGATTAACCGAAGCCGCACAAAAAATTGTGCAAGCAGTAGGAGCCTAAACATGAGCGTACTCGTTAATAAAAGCACAAAAGTGATTTGTCAGGGATTCACTGGTCGCCAAGGCACCTTACATTCTGAGCAAGCAATTGAATATGGCACAAATATGGTGGGGGGGGTGACCCCCGGCAAAGGTGGGCAGACACACCTAAACTTACCCGTATTTAATACGGTTCGTGATGCGGTTGAGCAAACGGGTGCTGAAGCGACTGTAATTTATGTGCCAGCCCCTTTTTGTAAAGACTCTATTATAGAAGCCGTTGATGCCGGGATAGAGCTGATTGTATGTATCACAGAGGGTATACCTGTGATGGATATGTTAGAAGTCATGCAGATTGTTGAAAGTAGTGGTTCCAGACTAATAGGACCCAATTGTCCAGGTATTATTACACCAGGTGAATGCAAAATTGGCATTATGCCAGGTAGTATTCATAAACCAGGTAAGATTGGTATTGTCTCCAGATCGGGAACTTTAACTTATGAAGCCGTGAAACAGACTACGGATTTAGGCTTTGGTCAAAGTACCTGTATTGGTATTGGTGGCGATCCTATCCCTGGAACGAACTTTATCGATGCTTTAAGTTTGTTTGAGCAGGATCCCCAAACAGAAGCCATCGTCATGGTAGGTGAGATTGGTGGTTCAGCAGAAGAAGAAGCCGCTGAGTTCATTCAGGCGAATATTACCAAACCTGTTGTATCCTATATTGCTGGTGTAACGGCACCTGCGGGCAAGCGTATGGGGCATGCAGGCGCCATTATTGCCGGCGGAAAAGGGACAGCCGCAGAAAAATTTGCTGCTTTAGAAAAGGCTGGGGTGAAAACGGTTCGTTCGCCAGCAGATATTGGTAAAGGCTTGCAAGAAATCTTAAAAGGTTAATATGGTTACCCATTTGGGTAATTTAATGTTTGCTTTGGTCATGCTAGCCTTCGCTGGCATGACACACTTGAAATACTGTCCATTGTATTTGATAAATATTGTTGTAACGATTCATGCATCCCACATTACCTACGTTCGGCGACTCGTTTCTGAGCGATCCCCACAAAACTAACTCTTACTACCTACTTCCCTGGGCTTGACCGAGGGATCTAGGCGCTATGTCTAAAACACGATAGGACATGTTGAGCCGCAGCATGATACCTGGATGCCGTGGACAAGCCACGGCACGTAGAAATTTGAGGGGATCGGTCAGGAACAAGTCGCGGGAAGTAGGCAGTGCGGGGTGACTGACAGTGTGGAATACGCATATTCTTTATCATTTAACCTGCACTGCGCCACTTCTAGCCCGCATTGCTGAGGCAGCGTCTTGAACAACAGGTCTTTTCTTTTTAAATTTACCCATTTCATGTGCTTCTAGTATTGCTTTCTCAAATCCTCGGGTTACCATCGCTTTTTTTGTGGCGTCTAGCGATTCTGGAATATTGAAAATAGTATGCTCATCTGCAGCGGCAACCGCTATCTGACACATTTTAAAAATAGCCATTTCAGCATTTTGATCGGTTGTATCTTTTTGCATAGAGAATTTAACTTGCTCATTGCCCGTGTCCTCAACATAGGCTTTTACAGGCATTTCATCTTGTTCTTTTTTGAAGGCAATGATGACCAAAGGACTTTGTTGTGGGGTACCTGATAGTAACTGTACTTCATCAATGTCGCTGTTTTCGTTAGACTCTTTTTTATTTTTTGCCACTTGATAAAATTTGTGAACGTTTAAGTTTCGTGAAATACCTATCTTCGTTCTTTGAAAAGGAAGTGTGGGTCTATCTGCATCTGAAAAAGCCAAAGCCTGGCCTTTAGGGGGGCGAGATGGATGATACTGCTGTTCTGCTGTATGGGTTTTTTGCGTATCACTGGTTTGCTGTGAAGTTGTGTCATGTGGGCTTGAAATCATTGCAACAGCACGACGAGCATGTAATAGGCTTTCCTCAGTCGGCGGATCTAATTTATTAAGGCCTTTTTGTAATTGTGCCATACTTTTTATTATATCAATATTACAGTCTGCAATAATATCACTACCAGACACTTGTTGGGCGCTAGGCGCCATATTATCGCCACAAATATCATTTCCAGGGCCGTGTAAATACCCAGCTTCAAACGCTTTTCGTTCTTGTTTTTTGAATTCAGGGTTTTCGTCAATTCTTGGCACTCGACCTAAGTGCTGACTCATCAAAGATTTGGCTTTTTGTTTTTCTTCTGCAGCATTGGTTCTATCTTTTCCGCTTTTACAAGTTTTTATAAAATCACTACCGTCTTGAAAATCATTTAATACTTGTATATAGCTTTGTATTTCATAGTTAAGTTTATTTTTTTCTTTTGGCGTTCGGGCAAGCTTTTTATCATATCCTAAGATGACTGCTTGGCTATATTCTGCTAGTGCACGTTGATGTTGAACCTGTTTTTTGAAGTCAGTTCTTTTGTGATAAAAATCAGTTTCTTCTAGTTTTGTTAGGTTTTCACGCCATTGTGGATTTTGCTGTATGTATTTTTGTCGACGACTACTGAGATTTTTGTGTATTAACCGATTACGCCTTTGTGCGCTGTGGTAGTCGGTGGTTAACTTGCTTTTTAATGACTCATGCTGTTTAAACTTTTCAACCAAACCATCATATTCTGATAACTCAGCTTTATTCAGTAAAGTGTTAAGTTTTTTTTCATTTAAGATAACTAACCGTTGTCTCTCAACCTCAGATAGAGGAGATGTTTGCTGGGCTTTCGTCTCAAACCTGCTTAGTGACTCCTGCAATGATTTTCTAGTGATGCTTGGTATTTCACTATTTGATAAATTGACTCTAACCGCGAGTATTTCTTCTTTAGATGGCATTCTGCCTTCTTCAATAATATCAAGAAGATGATATAAATTATTAGTGATGTAAGCATTTCTCTTTAACGATTTTTGTTCGCTGGGCGTAAAACTGGGCATATTTTGATAAAATTGGTTATTAGACTCAAAAATGCTCAATATCTCTGGGTTATTAACTTGAAAAAAATCAGGCGAATGGAGCGCTAATAGGGTTCTATCTATCACACGATTGAATGCCACATTATTGCCCAATCCTTCCATAAGCGTATTGCGTCCAGGGTTCACGCCATAATTATGGTATATCCCAGAAAATTGAACTGATATTGTTTGACCGTCTACATTGATGTCTATTGTCCTACCGTGATATTGATCAAAAGCGTTTCGAATGGCTAAGTATGAGTTGGCATCTGGGTCAGGAATGAACATATCAGCGGATAAGCTGATGGGAGAAAGAAGAGTTAGCATTTCAAGACTAATTTTTATAGGTGTTTCAGTATTGCCCTTTCTTTGTTGTTGTTTGACTAGTTCAGGTATTAAGTGATTTTTAAGGTTTCGTCGTGTTATGTCCGATGCTAACCTTTTATTAAAGCGACTGACGCTTTTAGGTCGGATTGATTTTACTTGTAGTTCATGAGGAACAATAGAGGCAGATCGATAGGCTGTTTGTTGGGAAACAGGCTGCGTGATATTGTTTCTTTCGTAAAGGGTATTAGTTGAACGCAACCAGTTTGCAATACCATCTTCATCTTTTTTAGCGCTTGAAACAGTCCGTTCATGATCGACTGGCGTAGATATATTGACTTCTACATAGTGAGTGTCTAAATGACTGATTGGTCGTAGTGTTATACGCTCTGGTCTTTTGTTTGATTTGATTTCCCGCTCAAAATTATAGAGTTGTTTTTTGAGAGCTTTGCTATTTGTTCCATCTGGTTCTAAAGTGTCTTCTATCAATGTATTCAATACTGATAGTATATCTTTTGCTTTTTTATGTTGACGTTCAAAATAGGATGTTACTGTGGCATTATTTTTATCTAACGCTCCAAGAAACGATGGATCAAGCTGACAGTTATATTCTAAGTTTTTTTGAATAATCCTTTGTATCTCTTGTAACTGTTGTTTTTTGAGTTCTAATTCAATTTTACTGAGATTGTTTCGGGTTTGTTCTAGCCACGCTTGGGCAGCCTCTATTCTTAAGTTGGCACGATCCTCATACTGTTCTACTTTGGGTCCACCATAATGTTCATCTGTTTGTATCCTAAAAACCAAGTCACTGGGTTCACTCTTTATCTCGAGAGTCAGAGTGCCATAGCGCCCGTCACGCTCATTTATTTTTATATTAGGCAAGATTTTATTTACAGCGGGATCGTTTAAATCCTTTAAGGCGACAATCAGCTTCCAAGCGGATATTGGCGTAGACGAACCTTGGTAAGCAACTTTTAGTAGATGTTCTATAAATGCCTGTTTTTCAGTAGGATTTAAATTGATAAACGTCTGCCTCTAACAACGATGTAATTTATATGTAAGGTTAGAGGGAAATAGGATTAAAAAGTTCATTTTTAGTGTGGGTACACATTATTATTTTGAGTTTTAAATGCCCACCAACAAGTAATGCTTTAAATAATAACTCACGGAATAAGCGACAATAGCGGCTATGGCACCAACAAATAATGTTTCCAGGATACATTTGGTGATGCTTTCTTTAATAGCAATGGCTTTAACAGTTCCTATGGTACAAAAGGCAATGCCGGTAAATAGGGTAATTAAGTAAAAAGGAACTGAATTTAAATTATTAGCAAATATTAATGGGATAAGCGGAAAAATGCCTAGAACCACAAAAGCAACCATCGTTACGAGACCTGAAATGATCGGGTTTGCATAATTTAAAGACAACCCATGATCTTCTTTAAGCATGGTTTCTATCCAAGCTTTTTTGTCCTGTGTAATGGTTTCAACAATTTGTTCGAGTATGTCCCCTGAAAATCCTTTTTGAAAATAGATTTGGCGGATCTCTTCTTTTTCACCCTCGGGATAAATTTGAATATGTTTTTCTTCTTCTTTTGCAAGCTGATTAGTTTTATCTTGCTCGCTTTTGGTTGAGAAATAATTACTAGTGGCCATGCTGAAGCCATCTGCAAACAAACTTGCAAGCCCCAAAATAATAGCAACGCTGTAGCCATATCCAGCGCCATAGATGCCACAAATTAAAGCAAAACAAGTGACACAGCCATCCATAGAGCCCAAAAGGGCATCTTTGAGATAATGGCCTTTATCAGGTTCTAAAAGTCGACTTTGGATTGCATCTGCAGAGTGAGCTAATTGATGTTTTTTGAGTTGGGCTTCATCCATGATTTTTTGTTATGTTCTTAAATTATCAAGGTTACTTTGTGAATTTTAGTATAGCAGAAGGGGAAAGAAGGTAGGTATTAGAATTTGTTGTTTTGATGGGCGATGCGAGATTTTGCCTCTCCCAGAATTGAGAGAGGCAAGGAGCAAAAGTATTACTTTCCAGGGGCATTCGCTCTAATTTGTAATGCATGAATTTCATCTGGAATCATATTGCCTAGTGCTTTGTATACTAACTGATGTTTCTTAAGTGTACTTAAGCCTACAAACTGTTCTGACTCAATTATCACAGTATAATGCCCCGCACCTTGCTGGGCACCTGCATGGCCCACGTGATGTGCACTATCGTCTATGACCTCGATACTGGTTGGATTCAGGGCTTCTGATAGTTTATTTTCAATAATGGTTGCTCTGTCTACTACTTCACTGCTCATGACTATTTCTCCGGGAAGGTGTTTAGGGATTAATTCGAATTGTTTTCTTCATGATTTTTGGGAATAAATTTGGCTAATAGAGCGGCTTGAATAAGTATGAATACAAAGGTAATACCTAAGATACCAAATAATTTAAAGTTGACCCAGGTATCTGTATCAAAGTTATAAACCACATAAAGATTTAAGAAACCCATCACAATAAAGAAAGCCACCCAACCAAAGTTTAAGTTGCTCCATATTTTGGTTGGAAGGCTAAGATTTTTGCCTAACATTCTTTCTACTAGGGTTTTTTGTCCAATATATCGGCTACCAAGGAAAGCCAGGGCAAATAACCAATATACGGCGGTTGGTTTCCACTTAATAAACATTTCATCGTGCAAATAGAGTGTAGCGCCCCCTAATACGACAATAATACCCAAAGTCGCCCATTGTGTTGTCTCAGGACGTTTCCCACGTAAAAGCATGAAGGCTATTTGGGCCGCAATCGCAACAATGGCAGTAATCGTGGCAACATAGATGTCATATGCTTTGTACGCAACGAAAAATAAGATAATTGGTAAGGTATCGAAAAATAATTTCATGCTATCCTCAGAGTTCTTAAGAGCACCTACACAATTTAGGCATAAAACTTAAATTGATTGATTTTAAAAGTTTGAGTACTATATGACAGTATATTTTAACATGCACTCGGATAATCCGCAGCTTAGATTAATTAATCAAGCAACGGAAGCATTAAGACAAGGTGATTTAATAGTTTATCCTACTGACTCAACTTATGCTTTTGGCTGTGCTCTTAGTAGTTCAGCTGCAGTGAATACTATTCGAAAGTTACGTGGCTTAACAGATAAGCACCCTCTAACGCTAATATGTCATAATATTTCACAAGCATCAGAGTATGCAGTGATCAATAATAAGGCATTTAGCTTTATAAAAAGCAATGCTCCTGGGCCTTATACTTTTATTCTTAAGGCAACAAAAATAGTGCCGAGGTTGGCGCTTGGTGTAAAGCGTAAAGTTGTGGGTATTCGGATTCCAGATAGCGGTATTCCTTTGGCATTAACAAAGAGTTTAGGGGAGCCAATATTGAGTGCAACCTTGTGGCTGGAGGGCAATGATCAGCCGATTACGGATCCACATGAAATTGAAAAAGATATACTACGCCGTATAAAATATGTTTTAGATGGTGGGACGCGAGGCAATGAGATGACGACTATCTTGGATTTTACCCAAGATGAGCCAGCCTTAATTAGGCAAGGTATAGGTCAAGTTTAATAATTAGATGTAAAACTTAAGGAATTATAGTGGATAGTAGTCCTTCGAACGATGTAAAAGTTTTTCGTAGAGTCGTCTCTGGTATGAGATCAACAGGTGCGTTGCATCTGGGGCATTATCATGGGGTGTTGAAAAATTGGATCAAGTTGCAACATGAACATGAATGTTATTTCTTTGTGGCAGACTGGCATGCTCTGACCACGCATTATGATGAGCCAGAAGATATTGAGCAACATGTATGGGATATGTTAATTGATTGGTTAGCTTGTGGTCTCAATCCTGGATCTTGTAATTTATTTATCCAGTCCAGAATCCCTGAGCATGCAGAGTTGCATCTTTTATTATCGATGGTGACGCCTTTGGGTTGGTTGGAACGCGTGCCAACCTATAAAGATCAACAAGAGAAACTCAAAGAACGTGATTTAGCCACATATGGATTTTTAGGTTACCCGTTATTACAAAGTGCAGATGTATTAGTTTACAAAGCAGGTTATGTACCTGTGGGAGAGGATCAGGTTTCCCATTTAGAATTGACTAGAGAAATTGCGCGTCGATTTAATCATATTTATGGTAAAGAGCGGGGCTATGAAGAAAAAGTGGCCGCAGCGTTAGCGAAAATGGGGGGGAAAAATAAAAAACTCTATTTAGACGCTAAAAAGAAATACCAACAATTAGGTGATGAGCAGGCACTTGAGCATGGGCGAGCTTTATTAATGGCACAAAACAATTTGGCCTTGGGTGATCAAGAACGTTTATATGGGTTTTTAGAAGGCTCGGGTCGGGTCATATTACCTGAGCCGCAAGCACTTTTGACCAAGCATTCTAAATTCCCAGGTTTAGATGGGCAGAAAATGTCTAAATCTTATAATAACACTATTGCCATAAGAGAAGATGAGGAAAGTGTTACACAGAAAATAAAAGTAATGCCAACAGATCCTGCTCGTGTCAGGCGAACGGATCCGGGGACACCAGAAAAATGTCCTGTTTGGGCATTCCATGAAGTGTATTCTAATGAAGAGCTTCAAGGTTGGGTACGGGCGGGCTGTACTTCAGCAGGCATAGGTTGCATAGATTGCAAAAAAACATTAATTAATGGCATCTTGGAAGAGCAGGGACCGATTAAAGAGCGTGCCCAGCAATACATTGATAATCCCAAATTGGTGAAAGAAATCATACGAGAAGGTTGTGACGCTGCAAGAGATATAGCAAAAGAAACCATGGAAGAAATCAGAGACGTGATGGGGCTACCACATCGTGATAGGTGAACAAGAAAAGTATTTGGCGGTATTTAAAGGGCAGAATTTGACTGAGCTGCCACAAGATCTCTATATTCCACCAGATGCGCTTGAGGTTATTTTAGAGGCATTTGAAGGGCCTTTGGATTTGTTGTTATACCTGATCCGTAAACATAACCTCGATATTTTGAATATTCCTGTTGCTGAGATCACTAAGCAATATATGGAATATATCTATCTCATGAAAGAATTAAAGTTAGAGTTAGTGGCCGAGTATCTTGTGATGGCAGCTACCTTAGCTGAGATCAAGTCCAGAATGCTTTTGCCGACACCACCATCAGAAGATGAGGAAGAGGAAGAAGATCCAAGAGCCAAATTGATACGTCAGCTGCAAGAGTATGAGCGTTTTAAAAAAGCAGCTGTCGCGATTGATCAGTTGCCTAGAGCTCATAGGGATATTTTTGCGGTAAAAGTCGCACCACCAGAAATGGAGGTTGTGCACTTAAAACCTAAATTTGATTTACAAGCTTTGGTTGGGGTGTTTGTTGAGGTATTACAACGCTCCGATATGATTTCAAATTATGAGATTGAGAAAGAAGTTCTATCCGTCCGAGAGAAAATGAGCTTGTTGCTTGATAAATTGAATGCAGTGGAATCCATTCCTTTTATTTGTTGCTTTGATTTAGCAGAAGGGCGCATGGGCGTAGTGGTCTGTTTTTTAGCCACATTAGAGTTATTGAAAGCCGGGTTAATTGATATGATTCAAACTGATGTATTTGGTCAGATTCACCTAAAAGCCGTTAAAAACACAAACGATGAGTCAACAGATGATATTTGAAGACAAAAACGAAGAAACAAACGAAACACTAAATAGCGCAATAAGTGATGATGAAAATGAAGATATTGGCATAGAGGATGTCGTCTCTGAGGTAGACGCGGCTGCAGAAACAGGCGCAATAGAAGGTGAAGAGATAGAAGAGATAGAAGAGATAGAAGATGAAGATTTTATTGACTCTGAGTGCGAACCAAATTCTAAGAGCGCTAGCTTGATTAATCAAGTAGAAGCTTTAGTCTTTTCTTCTGCTGTTCCGATTTCTGCAGAGAAAATTGTCAAACAATTAGACGCTCTTAAGCCGCCAATAGGCGAAGTGCGTTCTTGTTTGGTGATTTTACAATCACATTACGAAAATAGAGGGGTGCATCTAGCGGAAGTGGCGACTGGTTGGCGTTTTCAGGTTGCGTTAGATTGCGCTCCAACGATTGTAAAAACGCTAGAAGAAAAGCCAACTCGGCTTTCTCGTGCTTTGCTAGAGACATTAGCCCTGGTTGCCTATAGGCAGCCTATTACACGGGGTGAAATTGAAGCCATTCGTGGTGTTGTTGTGAGTTCGCATATGGTGAGAACTTTATTAGAGCATGAATGGATTAGAGTGGTGGGACACAAAGATGTTCCAGGTAAACCCGCGCTTTTTGCGACAACCAAAATTTTTCTGGATGATATGGGGTTGAGTAAACTAGAGGAATTACCACCACTATCGGAGTTAAAAGCTTTGATGCCTAATGCTGAAGAGACCTTAGCGACTGAGGCTGATATAGGTAAAAACCAAGACAACGAAGCAGGCAACGAAGCAGACAACGAAGCAGACAACGAAAAAAAATCAGCCATATTAGATGATAATAATGTAGAAGTAGAGTCTTTGGAAGGTGATAATATAGAGTCAACACAGCTTGAAGTTGATGCAATAGAACCAGATCCAGAGCCGGAACTAGACTCAGAAATAGAAATCAATACAGAAGTAGATATCGGTGCTGAAACAGAGATGGCAGCCGAGGCTGAAGTAGAGGGCTCTATAGAAGTTGATGCAGAAGCGGAAACAGAAGTAGGGACAGATATAGATATTGATGTAGAGTTGGATGCTGAAGTAGAAGCGGAAGCAGAAATGGAAGTCACTGAAAATTCTAAAGATCTAACCACTGAGAAAAATAGTGATATACGGAGTGCTCTGGCAGCTTTAAGAAAATCTGCTGAGCCAAGCGACAACCCTAATGAACTGCAAGACGAGCTCAAAACTCTGGATGAGACCATAGAAACGGATTCTTTTAGCAGTTTAGATGATTTCTCTGAAATCATATTAACCAACCCCACAAATAAAACTGATGAAGTAGTAAATAAAGATGACAATGCAGAAGATGAACAAAATAATCAAGAATCCTCAGCCTAAAATCCATGCATATCTGGCTCAGCTGGGTATGGGTTCCAGACGAGAAATAGAGCGTTGGATTATGGCGGAGCAAATCCAAGTAAATGGTCAGGCGGCGCATCTGGGACAACGTGTCAGTGATAAAGATAAAATTGTTGTGCGCGGAAAGCTGGTTGATACCGCAGAGTCTAAACAAATGCTTGAAGTTATTGCATATCATAAACCTGAGGGTGAAATTTGTACGCGGGGAGAAACAGATTTAAGAACGGTCTATCAATCCTTGCCTAAAGTTAATGGCCGTTGGATTAGTGTGGGTCGATTGGATGTTAGTACCAGTGGATTATTATTATTCACAAATAATGGTGATTTGGCGCATCGCTTAATGCACCCTAGTTATGAAGTGTCTCGTAGCTATCGTGTGCGCGTGTTTGGCAAGCTGTCAGAAACCGCATTGCAAAATATGATTAAAGGCGTACGTTGTGAAGATGAGCTTCTAAAAGTAGACAGCATTCAGCCACTTTATTTAAGTCAAGATAAAGATAAAATGAAAAATATGTGGTATGAGTTAACTCTGAAAGAGGGTAAAAACCGCGAAGTGCGTAGATTAATTGAGAGCCAGGGTGCCAAAGTATCTCGTTTGATCAGAACACACTATGGCCCTATTGCTTTAATGCCGAATTTAAAACCAGGTGCGGTTGAAGTACTGAATAAAAAGCAAATCATGGAATTGGGTAAAGTTGCAAAACTAAAGTTATTCCCTGCTTCGTATGAAAGTGCGTCATCCAAAGAAGATAAAGCGGATAAAAAAGAAAATACACCCAAAATTGATAACAGAAAATATAAATCAAAAGTATCTAGTAAAACAAAAAAATTAAGCCAAGGCGGCATGCGTAAAGTAGAATCTCAAGAGCGCGCCAAAGATATTAAAACCCAGGGACGAAAGCAATCAAGACGTAAATCCTATTTTGGGGGTTAGGGGGGAAGATGCTGTTTTGGTATGGATAGCTTGTCAATCAACGAGGTTTACCATGTCAGAAACGGCTAATCATCTCTTGTCATCACTATAGCTTTGAAAATCATAATAGGTGATTTTTAACCTAAAATGTAAAATTTCAGATTCGGTCTGAAGTTTTACATGTATTTATATACTCTTATTTTAAGCTATGACGATAGGGTAGAACCTATTTTAATGCTATAAGGGCAGTCACTTTCAGCTGCGATCCGATTTAGGTCGACTACTTTCTTTGCTTTTTGGAATTCCAACTATTTTAGGACAAGTTTCTTCAGTAAACCTTCCCTGCTGAATGGCATTTAAGATAGATTCCTGCATAATTTCTAGTACCATAAGCTTTTTATCAGCTGGCGTTTTAGCAAAATTGAACTCAGTCCCTTCAGTCGCCAACTCAATAGCCAGTTTGCATGCATTTCGAACAGTATGCTCATAACTTGCTGAGTCTTTGGTTTGTTTCGTAAAATACTGAACACTGGGTTTTGGGTCATTAACAGAGTCAGACTCAAAATATTCTTGTGCATAGACTGGAACAGGGTTTTTAGAAGCCCCTTTATTAAAGGTGATTTCTAATGCAGGATTATTTTCGATAGAGGTTTCATTAATCTTGGATATATTATGTTTGCTTATGTTCTGTTCATTTTCCAAATATTTTTGTAGTTGGGCGATCGTTGCGTGACTTTGCTTGCCAATAATGTCATATGAATCTTGATGCTGATTATAACTTCCAAATTGAGATGTTAGAGCCCTTTTCTTGGGAAGCAAGCTTGAACCTTGACTAGAAGGGGATCTATGTGCTGCTAACTTGGAGCTGTGCTCCACATCCCTAACTAAAGGCTTTTTTTCGCTCAAAGTATGAGACTGTGGCGGTTTATGAGCCGCTAGCACTGTACGACGCTCCGCTCCAGAGCCTAATGATCCTGTTTCGCTTAGGCTAGATGACAGTTGCGCTGCAACAGTGATATTATTGAAATACTGTTGTTTCATCTTTTGCTCAGCATCACCGGTTACGGGTTTTTTGATTTTCCTGAATTTAGCACAATTCCCTTTCGTAATTTTAACATGGTCTGAATCAGAGCTCACCCAGGCATGCGTTCTTGTTTCCCACATTTTTCGAGCACCGATTCTATCTACATGCGCAGCGATTCGGTTTTGATGACCTGACTCTTCGACACGTTTAACATCCGAGTTAATATAATCATAATGCTCCTTATAAGATGCTTGACTGCCAATTAATTTCCCTGTTCTTAAGAATCTATCAACCATGGCGGTCTTATTCACGTTTGCCTCGCCTTCTCTATCAAAAGCACTCTTGCACCCACCAAAAACTCTGCCACCCATTTGATATGCCAAAATACTTTCATAGGCTGATTTAAAGGACTGTTGGTTCCTGGATGGCATTAGCACTTCAGATAATAAGGGGGGCGCACCATCTTTAAAATAGGTTCTTAACCTTCTAGAGACTTTAAATGCATAGATAGCGACATGTACAGGCGCTGCTAACAACCCTATTATCGGAGCCGCAAATGAAAATCCTCTAATCCGTGCGGCATTTTTAAATTTTCGCATAGCACGCTGAAATGTGCCCTCATGATTTTGTTTTTTTAGGTTGACAGAAGCCTGCAGCATAAGAGATAAATTTTTTTGTTTTGTTGATGAAAAGATGGGCTCCCCTTTTGTATTTTTGAGCTCACCATGAAATAGCTTGTCACTTAAGCTTTGTATTGCCTTTTTCTGTTTTTTATTTGGTGATTTTTCAAGGCCCAATAAGGAGCTGTTATTTGATTTTAAAAATTTCAATACCTGTTGCAAATCTGCGGAATCTTTTTGTGTCAGATCTAGGCGGGTAAGATTTGAAATTAAATTTGTAGCGTGTTTGAAGAGCTTATTTGAATCATGAATATCGCAGCTATTAGGGATAATGGCTGGATGCCACATATTGATACAATTATTGGTTTGTAATAATTCAAATTGAACGGGACGTCCATTTATGCTTATATTTTGCTGACTAAGATACTCTGCAAGTTGTTTGTTCGACTTTTCTTTAACGCCGAGCATGGCGACATCAGCAGACTGCAAGCCCGGAATCCCAGGGGCAAGTAAAGTCTGGTGCATTAAAGGAATGACAATCGGATCAGTGGAATTAGGATCAATTAAACCTTGCCATTGTTCAATATAATTGTTTGCAAATGCTTCTAGACGGTCTTTTGGAAATAATCCTTTCATACTTTCTGCAGCCATCTGAACTTGAGCTTCTTTGTTTTTAATATTAAAGGGGGCACTTATAGCCGCTCTATCTTTTTGCTCTAAATGGACTATTTTTTCGCCTTCAGGCTGAGTGTCATTATATTGATAAGTCGATTCATACCAAGCATTGGAGGCATTTGGGGTATCTCTAGTCGTACACGGTGGAGAAGATTGAATGAACTGGGAAAAATGCTTTTCCATATATTGTTCAAACCAAACACCATGTTTTGCCTTGCCTTGTTGATACCATGCTTTTTTCTTTTCAAATGCATCTAGCGTTCTACTATTAAATGTTATTTTTTCACTGATTTGCAGGGTGTGGCCATCTGGCTGACCATTGATATCATGTCTTTTTGTGACAGTACAAACCATGTCCTCGGAAGGCGTCAAAATTCCGAATAATTCTGTTCCCTTTTTAATATCGGCAAAGGCTTGCAGGTATAATTTATTTTGAAATGCTGCAAGCTCTTTAGGATTCGTTGGTGGGGTAGTCACAAGCGCGAATCTTTTATCGGCTAAATTTTTTGCCATCGCACTAATAAACACTAAACTAGCTTTTTTTGCTTGGTCAAAGTCTTTGGGCGAAGCTGTGCCTTGGATGCTCTCATTGACTTTATCCGCTTCTAGAAGAAAGGTTTGTATTTGGTTTTTTATGAATTCTGCATTAAGATCTATGTTTTCTAATTCGGCGATTCTAATCATGGCATCCGCATGTTGTAAAGCCCTTGCAAACATATCACGTGGTTGTAAAGTAAACGGCTCATCTCCTTGATAAACCCGTATTCGTTTATTTCCAGTTTCTGCTCTTGTTAGTGTGACTAATGTGCCCTTACTAGCCATATGGGCTTCATCAAAATGGTGTAGTCCGCTTAATAGTCCATCAATACCTTTACCGAAGAAAAATTGCGCTCTAAAATTATAAGGTTCTGAATCTGAAACATTAATAATTTTTTCTAATTCTTTATTGCTAAGATTCCACATTTAGACATACCCTTAGTGGTGCGAATTCAGCCTTGTTTGGCAGTGATCCATATTATGATGTAACAGGAGACTTTTCCTAACTATACTTGTTTCATTAGATTCCCTGACCCCACTGAGCGAGGCTAATTCACTAAGCACGATTAAAGACCCTGTTGGCAATGATCACATGATCAGACGATGCCAGTGAAGCCTAGCATAGGGGATTTTAATGCTCTAGATTACCTCTTACTGGCATGATAGAGCCCCATATAAATGTTCTCTAGCTCATCTTAACTTGATTGCGGCCATTTGATTTAGCGGCGTACAGAGCACTATCTGCTCTGGAAAATAGTGATTTACTGTTTTCTGTTGTTTGGTGAGTG
The DNA here is from genome assembly GCA_963976875.1 of uncultured Coxiellaceae bacterium. Classification (GTDB taxonomy): domain Bacteria; phylum Pseudomonadota; class Gammaproteobacteria; order Berkiellales; family Berkiellaceae; genus Berkiella_A. Next base: position 7,694 of record CAXBML010000015.1, on the reverse strand, counting down.
CTAACACCAATGCTGACGGTGACAGGGATGACTGTACCTTCATATTTAAATTGAGTCTCATATATCGCCTGGCAAATTCTAGAGGCGACTTGCATAGCGCCATTTTCCGCTGTATGAGATAAAATAATTGTAAATTCTTCTCCACCATAACGGAAAATCATATCTGTTTGTCGATGTAGCTCTCTTAAGCTATCTGCAAATTGATGTAATACGGCATCACCGGCAAGGTGGCCATATGTGTCATTAATGTTTTTGAAGTTGTCCAAGTCTATAACCAGTAATGATGTATTAGAACGATGTCTTTTAGAGAATTCAACTTCTCTACTCAAAGCTATATCAAAGCCTTGTCGATTGTTTAATTTAGTTAAAGGATCTGTGATGCTTAATTTGATAGCTTGCTCATGCGCCAAAGCATTTTTAACTGGAAATAATAATTGAACAAGCGCACTTTCTATTATTGAGAGTTCTTCTTCTGAAAAGGGTACGTTCTTACTGAGGGTTAATTCGCCTAAATCTAGATTTTCGATTTTTAATTGATAACGTGCTTGGTGGTAGTGTAATTTACCCAATTCAAACTGCTGTTTGGTTTTACTGTGGTAATAGTGCAAGCTTTGATAGGCGATGACTTTATTCAGTTCTGCATTAAAACGTTTTAAAATCTCATATAAGTTTAAAGAGGACTGTAATATAAAGCTTAATTGATAAGGGGAATAGGTTAACTTATCTTTAAGTTGCGATGCTTCGATATTGATTGTTGTCTTAGTTTCATCCACCTGCATTTGAGGTTTGGGAGAATTTTGCATGTTTGTATCAGTCCTTGATATTTATTCAGGTATTAATTTTTACCTCTATAATAAGTATAGCCAAGGACTGGTAGGTTGGAAATTTTCCTTTAAACAGAGAGTGCTATATCTCGTCCATGCAAAGTACATTGCTTGCTGAGTAAATAAATATAATTATGTGTAATTGACTCTGGTGCAATGAAACTCTCTGGATTGATCCCAGGGAAATGATTTACTCTGAGCGAGGTGCGTAATTCGGGGGGATAAACACAGTTTACCTGGATATTTGTGCCTTCGAGTTCTTCAGCTAAGGATTGAGATATCGCAGTCACGCCTTGTTTGCTTGCGGCATAAGCGCTCCAATAAGCTTGTGCTGGTTGGGTGTTCATGTCGCCGGTAAAAATAATTTTTGCTTTATCACTTTTAGACAGTAAGGGTAATAAACTATGGGTCAACATAAAAGGAATGTTAAGATTGACATGGATGGCTTCTTGCCACTTGTGGGGGGGCATGTTAGCAATAGGGCATACTTGACCCAACTTGGCAGCATTATGTATTACACCATCTAAGCGGCCAAACATTTTTTTTACGCTTTGACTGATATCTTGAATTTCCTTAGGGCCAGCACCTAAGAAATTAATAGGTTGTAAAGCTGGCTCAACCCAGCCGTTATCTACAATTTGATCATAAACGGATTCAAGCTTCTTTAGGTTTGAGCCCATTAGTATTGTTGTCGCGCCATACTCCGCGACTTTTAGGGCAAGACAACGACCTAGTCCACGAGAAGCGCCTGTGATCAGTATGACTTGGTCTTGTAGTGTATTTTTTTCAAGTGTAAATTGGGGTAAAGAAATTGGTTTCATTAGCTCTCATGCTCAGTGTCTACAAATAGCTGAGAATGCTAACAGAACTTAACTAATAAGACCATGCCCATGCTTCGACTGTGCCAATAGAAAACCCGCCCATAAAGCCTGCCAAACTACTTAATAGAAAATATTCTGGTGTTAAATTGAGACCAAGGATGACGCCAGACAGTAAGCCAACAAGAGAACGCGTTTTAAGATATTTCATTTGTTGGTCATTCAACTCAAGATCGAGGTTGGTTAAAAAACCTGCGGCAACGCATTGAGTTTGTTGAAGGTTTAGTTCAATCATAGTAGCTCCAGCTTAGCCACGAGTACGAAATATTTGAGTTATTTCATACTCGCGTCTCGTTAATAGGGCTTGGCCACTGCTTACTTCATCCCATCCTATTTAGACTGGGATATTGTCTGATTCAAAAAAACTTAATGTACGGCATCATTTTTTGCACTGTCTAACCGAACATTTTTGTTTTGTTCTTCCAATGCTTGTTTAATAAAGTCATATTGATTTTTGCATTCGTCAATATGCACATGATTACGCTCTAATTTTCTAATTTGCTGCCATCTTTGGTGCAGTGCGTTCATTTGGTTTTGTGATGATTGGCTTCTTTTTACAACATATAAAGATACAGAAGGTTTTTTCTTAGATGGGGTCATATTGAGACCCTCCTTTATAATAATTGTTGTGCCTAAACTCAGCGGGATTATGTGTCTGCTTTTATTGTTTTATTATTATTTTATTAATTATTAGTAATGACAACTTGAGTTAAAAAATAAAATTTAATATCTCAAAGGCAGTAATAATATTGAAACACAAAGCAACATAGTATAGAAATTGATAATTACTCCTGTCGTTGCCACAAAATACCATAATATGTTGTCAGACAAACTGTAATTTCAGAGTATTTAAAAGACTTGCTAGCTTAATAAATTGTCCTGACTAGTTGTAAGATATCTACCTTTTGTGGTGCTACGAGCTTAGGTTACCATTTAGACGCTGGATGTAATAAGGGGACGACTTAGAATATATTGTTAATGCTTATGGTGAAAGTGTTAGTGATAGACGCCTTAAGCCATAATAATGCCTGTTTATAAAAAATTAATATTATAAACCTGGTATTAAGAGGAGCTAAAGGCTGCGGGCAGGTAAAGTACCACTTTGATATTTTAACCGTTGGGTATCCTCTAGGGATAAAAATATTTCAAATTAAAGCCGAGCGTGTTTGGTTTGGCTTTCTACCCTTTTTACATTAAAACTATCTAACTAGCTTAAATCAATCAGGTTTGTTGACGCAGAAAGCTTCATACAGTAAAGTTGTTCTAGTTTCTAACTTATGTGGTGTGATATATGCAGTCTCATATCAGTGATGAAATGCGAAATAAATTCGCTTCAAATGCTTATATTGCCAATAAGGCTTATGAATTAAGTGGACTTGTAGATTCTGGTCAATTTGAGCATCAATCAGAGATCCCATTATTTACCTCTGAGGGGGCATGGGAAACGCATCAGGTCATGGTAATACAAACCGAACATAAAGGTTTGGATTGTTATATTTGTGTCCCACAAAATTCTGATAACACACATATAAAAATTTGTTTTACAGGCGTTTATGATGAACCGTCAGCTTATCGTGTATTAGATCCTTTAGGATCAGGTTACACAGAATTTAGTCGCGAGCATCCCAAGCTATTAGAGGCCATAAAAGAGAGCATTCAAGATCTTGAGAATGTCACATTAGAAATCACAGGCCATAGTTTAGGTGGTGCAGATGCCAATCATCTTTTAATTTATTTATTGAATGATCATTTAGAAAGTAATAGTTTCAGCAATGTCAGCAGTATCGAATGTACGTCATTTAATGCGCCAGGTTCGAATTATGATACGACTCAGCTTTTGCAAGAAAAGTTGCTTGCAAATGCCTTATCTGAAGATGCTATTAAAATTATAGCGAATATTGGTTATTCTGAAGGTGACTGGGTACAACAAGCGGGTTATCAACTATATAATAATCTATCGCCTGATTTGATCGACATTAATTTTGTGAAACAAACTATATTTTCAGGTCAGGAAGATTTTTTTCAAGATATTTACATGATGATGGCCGATGACATTGCGCGTATTATTGGGCTGCCGCATAAAATAGAAGGCGGTTTTTTTGCGCCAGATGAACCTTTTGGCCATGTGACGCAATATAATGAGTTCGACTATTTTAGCAATCAAATAAAAGAACAACATCAGATAATTAACGAAGAATTATCTATACGCTCTGAAATGATTTCAATGGTAAGAGGTTTTTTATCTTGGCTTTTTGTAGGGGAAGTTAATGCAGAAGTGCCTATACAAGAAACCATTCAGGAGACCCTTGAGCCTTTTATGGCGCAGCAACCTGTTCAAGATATACTCGTTGATCCCGCACCGTCATTTTATGAGTTCGATATTTAGAGTGGCCAGTGAATCCAATGAAAATGATTTAAACGGCCAACCTCTAATAAAGAGTAATTACACTTTCGTTACAATATAATACCCTTCGTCCGTTTGGAGAGGGATACCGTCTAATGGGTTCAATATAGATATTCCCAAAAGATAATTTTGCGATACAATTGTGACAACAATATTATATTTAGGTACTTCGGAGACAATATGTCGGTATATGGCGCAATAGGCAACCAATTAGAATATCAGGTAGACGAGCTAGATTTAAAGAATATTCTAGCGGGCCAATCTGATGTCATCTCTAACCGGATAGCTTCTTTTGCTGCTCAGCTACCTGTAGGCAAAAAATTGACTGGCTTAGATTTTTCCTGTAATCCAATAAATAAAGATACAGTCGGATTAATTTGTGTCGCCATCCAGGATTGCGCAGCACTAGGGTTTCAATATATCAATTTGGGTGATTGTCATATTACAGCTGAATCATTACCACAACTACTGCAAGCTGTTAATGTTGCGAAAATACCCCACTTAATTTTAAATGGCAATAAGTTGGATGAATCAGGCTTTCAAATAGTCTTTGATAGCTTAGATAATATTACAGAATTAACTTTGCAGCATTCTCGTTTACAAGATGACTTATTTTTAGAAGTTGCGCCTTCAATTGCACAAGCTAAAAATTTAAGAAAATTAGATCTCAGACATAATGAATTATCCGATAAAAGCTTTGCTTGCATTGCGGATAAGTTATTACCTAGCACAGGCTTGGTCTCACTTTGGTTAGATAATAACCCCGTATCTGAATCTGGATTAAAGTATTTTTTAAAGAAGTTGAAAGTAGCGGATGAGTTACCTTTGATTTGTTTAGATATCAATCATATTTCCAGTGCAGAAGATATTAAACATGATTTTGAAGAGGTAGTTAGAAGGCAACTCAACCCTATTCTTCAACTAAAGCAATTATGCGAAACATTGGCGGGGACGAGTATTCAACCTGAGGCAGAAGCATCTCAGGATGTGTCCTCTAATTTAAGACGACTGACCTTATAATAAGATTAAACTTTTATCTTTTGAGTTTATTTGGTGCCGCTTCTTCTTTGGGAAAAGTGGAGTCAGCACCTGGTTTTTGGACTCGGTTATTTCTAGTTTTTTCCTTATAATTTTGGAAATTAGATAGCACTGAGGCTGCCGTCTCTTTTCTTGGGCGGCTTGGAGGCTCATCAGAAAACTTTACAGATGGCGAGCCTGAATCTTCTTTCTCTTTAGTAGTGGGTAGACGTTTTTCGGTTTCAGCCCCATCTCCTCTTTGCTTTAGAGGCGCTCGAGCGGATTCGATAGTGAGCTCTCGTGGCTGGGGTGCACCTGGTCTGGGTGAAAAAGTGGCGTCAGAGCTTTTCATTTTTGTTAAATCTAGCGAAGGCACTGGCGCAGCGGAAGAGCTGCTGGCGGCTATTGAGGCATCTGGAGTCGAAGAACTGCTGGCAGCGGCAACAGGGAGAGCCTGCCGGTTTTGAACGGCAGGCAGTTTCAAATCAGATTTGATACCTTCAAATAAAGCAATCACTTTTTCTTGATGTTTGTTTTTAACGCCATCCTCATCCATTCTCGCAACAATTTGATCCATATTCGTAACGATGGTTGCTTGCGATTTGGGTTCAGAGATTTTCCCTGCTTCGTGGAAGCTCTGTATTTTTGCCATGATCGAATTTATACCACTTTCTATATTAGGGGAATTGTTTTTGTCTGCCTTTAAAGATTGTAGTTGGGCATATGCGATCGAAGAATTCAAATTAATATCTTTTTGCATGTCGATTAAGGTTGCCTGAACCTCTCGTACACACTTGTGGTCTTGAGGTATTGATGCCAATTCCTTTTCCAAAGCCATAACGGCTTTGCCTATTTCAATGTTTTGGTTAAAATCTTTTGTAGGTGAATCCGCTGCATAATTCTTTTGGGCTAGATTTTCCTGTAATGTTTTTAAGGCATCTGCAATATGATGTGAGGCCCCTATAATGGCCGACTTATTATACTTGCTTAAAAAAGCTTGGTTATCAGGATCGCTAAGGATTAACGATATTTTTTTCTCTGCCAACGAGCTATTAAATTTTGTAATGAGCTGAAACTTCTCGCTTTCACTTGATAAGCCTAAATCAGAAGCATTTTTGGCAGCCAATAGGCTAGTCGCCACCAGTTTTATCTGTTTAGCAGCTGAACCTATATTCGCTCTAGCTAATGGATCTGGATTAACCAGTGGGCGAATAGCACCGGCAAAGACTGCTTGCGCCATAAAGCTGTTCATATCAGCGGTTGAGCCTTTTTGGGCAATCGAGGTTAATAAGTCTTTGATAACGGCGGGATTACGATCAGATTCAAATTTGAACTCTGGCATTTGTGCTTTATCGTTCTTATCTTGGAGAAGATTGTAGTCACAAAATAAATCTGCCAATACTAAACCAGCCGAATAACCATCCGACTTTACACTGTACTCTCTTTTATTCATTGCTTCCGGGGATGAGTATAAATATGAACCGGAGTGATACTCTTCTTTTATGGAATAGCTATCAGGAATCGGCATCGCTTTAGCGGTGTGATGTGTTTCGCCAAAGTCAATCACAGTGAGTTTTTTACTAGCATTATCCCAATGCATATTATCGGGCTTAAAATCCCGATGTAATACGCCCAGGTTGTGCAAATCTTCTAGCTCGTCTAGCATTTGTGCCGCGATAATTAATTTTTCAACTAATGGTAAGTCGTTTTTTGTAACATGTGTTACGTCACCCTCATTGTTTTTATGCTTGCTGTATAAAGCATCTTCTAGGTTAGGCCCTTTGACCAAAGGCATAATAGTGAGATGACAATTATTATCATCTGATTTTTTGCCGGGGCCTTGCCCGCTGCCAAGCAGCTCCCCTTTTTTGGCAAGTGTTTTTCGTTCGTTTTCTAGAGGAATAGAAAAAGTACCATCATCCTCTTTAGAGACATCGCTAAATTTAATGGCGCTTTCTTCGCCCGTTTCTAAATTAACGCCTTTATAAACCGCTCCAAAGTTACCTTGTCCCAAACCTGAATCCAATAAAAAAATCTGCTCATTGACAACGACCAATTGTTTGTCAACAAACGGGTTGAATAAACTGCTTTCATTGCTAAACTGTCTGGTTAATGGTTGACCTAGAGCGATATCTAAAAAACCACCGAGAGGCGGGGGTTCTGATTGTTGTAGTTCTGCAATTTTGGCTATGCTCACACCTTGAGCGGCCAGGTGCTGTTGAACATTAGCCGATAGTTTTATCGTCATATTCACCATCAATTTGAATTAATTTATTACCTATATCTTAACATTATATGTTAGATAACAAAATTTGTTGTAGGTTAAGTTATTTTTACTTAATAAATAAAAGTATTTAAATAATTTTTTTTGGGACGCAAAAGAGATATTATTGTTTAACTTACTGTTTAATATAGGTTTATATGTTTTAGGGCATTATTTTCAGTTGATGTTTTTGTTAAGAGCATGAGTGGAAGTACACTGTGTTGGGTTGATGTCTAGTGAGATTAAAGAGTAGATACACTGAGTGATCCCCACGAATCTCACGTAGTTAGCCTCTGAAACTCAGCCAT
>CAXBML010000014.1:0-72767 GCA_963976875.1 uncultured Coxiellaceae bacterium | reverse complement strand
CCAACACTTCTGTTTTATCTTGATTCACCATAAGGCTTTCTAATGCTTGATGAGACGGGCCATACTCAAGCCCCGCTTGGGCAAAAGCCTCATATAAAGCCTTTTTATCCATAGCTTGTTTATTATGGGACTGTTTCAGCTCAGAGAAATCCACGGCGCTTTGAACACCAGATTCTACATTAAACCGCGCCACACCCTGGCTATGAATAATTCGCTCTTGCTCTTGACCTTCACCCTCTTCCCCTTGGGTAATTTCAAAGCTGACAGCTTCATCACTTTCAGGATACAGACTTATCTCAATCGTGACCGCTTGCGCATCGGTCACCACCACAGGGGTTGCCCACACAATATGGCTTAAACGAATATTTTCAAAAGACTCGCGCATAGCTTGCTGCAGACTAAACCGCGCCATCTCTAAATAAGCCACACCGGGTAAAACCTTTTGACCTTGAACCAAGTGGTCTTTTAAAAAGAGTTCTTCTCCGCTAAAGTGTGCGCTAAATCTTAGCTCATTTATATCGGACAAGTTCTCATGAATAAAAGGATGCAGTGTCGCTTGCTTCTTGACCGCACTATTGTTTCTTGCTTTCTGATTATAAAGCTCAGAAACACTATCAACTTCAAGTAAACTCTCAAGCCAAAACCTTTGCTTATCGAAAGGGTATGTTGGCGCACCTATACGTTGAGGGTATGTATTTTTGGGGTAAGATTCATACAGTTTTCGCCAATCAAAATCAAGCCCCTTGACCCAAAGGCTTATCAATTTTTTATAATTTTTTGTCGCAATCCATTTGTCTAAGGCTTCTTGAAGCGCTCCATCGCTTGAAAACATAGAAAGTATTTCTTTATTTTTATTTGTCTCACTAAAATAAATATTTTCAATATGTGAACTATTCTTATTTCTCGCGTTTGTTAGATAAAAATTAAGTTTTTCAACAAGCTCTGAGATTGAGCTCGCCATCACCGCCATCCGCGTTTCAAAACTTTCTCGCCCTACCTGAAGCGTGTAGCTCAAATCTCTTAGATAAACATGCTCTGCGCCACTTTCCTTATTTTTATGCTTAAGTATACCCTTCTGAACCTTCACAGCCTCTAACAATGCATCTACATATTCACGAAGAGTGGCAGTATTTTTGGTGGATAAAACTAGAATAAAAGGAGTTGCTTCCTCATGGAATGCAACAGGTATATTGCTAGATACTTTAGTTGCATACTCCTCTATAATCACATGAGCATTACTGCCACCCGCTCCAAATGAAGAAACTCCGGCAATACGAGGATAACGTCGCCCTTCTACCACCGGCTCTACCCAATCGCAAAGCTGCTGATTAACCCTAAAAGGGCTGCTATCAAAATCAATATTTGGATTAAGCGTTGTTGAATGTAAAGAAGGGGCAATTTTTTTATGCCGCATTTGCAGTAATATTTTGGTTATACCTGCAATACCTGCGGCAGCCTCTAAGTGTCCAATATTAGACTTAACTGAACCTAGCATGCATTGAGAATTTATGTCGCCAGGAAACGACAAGGCTTGCTTAAGCCCTTCAATCTCAATAGGATCACCCAACTCAGTTCCTGTGCCATGAGCTTCTATATAGCTAATAGCACGACCATCAAGCCCCGCTTTTAATAGTGCATTTTTAATGAGTGCTCCTTGTGCTCTTGGGCTGGGCACAGTATAGCCATTAGTTTTGCCTGCATGATTGATATTCGTACTTCGAATAACGCCATAAATCCTGTCATTCTCTTCAATCGCCTTAGAAAGAGGCTTAAGTATCAATACCCCAACACCTTCACCCGGCACAAAGCCATTGCCCCCCTTGCCAAAACTATAACACTTGCCATCCTCAGATAGCATTAGTTGAGCACACAAAGCTACATAAGTTGAGGGATGCAAATAAAGATTGACGCCTCCAGCTATGGCTACATCACACTGCCCATATTTCAAGCTTTGGCAGGCTTCATGAATCGCAGTGAGCGAGGATGAACACATGGTATCAATTGGCATACTAGGGCCATGCAAATCTAGAACATAAGAAACTCGGTTGGCCACAGAACTAAATGAGGTGTGAGGAAATGCTTTTATGCCCTGAGCAGAAGCTTCTGGCCCATAAAGCTCATAACCCGTTTTAGTGATTCCTGCAAAAACCCCCACTTTACCAGCATGCTGAATTTTTAATTGTTTACGGGTATAACCTGCATCTTCAATAGCTAGCCAACAATATTCTAAAAACAAGCGCTCTTGTGGGTCTAGATTGAGCGCTTCTCTGGGTGAGATCCCAAAGAACATGGGATCAAAATCAGCAAACCCTTCGATAAATCCACCCCATTTGCTATAGCTTTTTCCGCTTGAAGAAGCCAATATTTTATCAGGCAGATAAAAGTCCTCTAAAGGCCACCTGTCCCCTGGGATTTCGCCAATACAGTCTTTGCCTTGCTTTAAATTTTCCCAAAATTCCTCTAAACATTTTGCCTGAGGGTATTTTCCACTCAAACCAATAATGGCTATTTTTTCATTTATGCCAGGCACAATAAATCGCGCTTGACTAGACTGATGTTCGGATTTCAAGCTTTTGAGCGCTTTAGGCGGCTCTGTCACAGAGTGAGTATTAGGTTTAGGCACTTTGATTTTTTGCGTTAGACCAACCCAAGCAGCACAATCAGCGGCATGCTCCGCTGTAAAATATTTTGCTAATTTATTGATGGTATTATACTCAAATAACAACGTCTTAGGTGCTTGAGGGAATACTATATCAAGTGCTGCGTTGACACTAACAATGGTTATTGAGCCTACACCATAGCTTTCAAAGTGCTCATCTGGGTCAAGTGCCTCTAATGGAATTTTCAGAGCTTTAACGAATAGCGTCGTTAGTTTATACTGAGTCTTTTCGAGTAGTAATGCTTTGTCTACATCAACCAGAACCGGTGTAAACTGGGACGGCTGCACTTTATTAAAGACAAGTGCTTTTATTTTGCTCACATTGCCATTTATAATTAATATCTGGGATATAGTCACCTTAGACAAACATTGATAAAAACTAGCAAGTCCTTTGTCCGTCTTTAATGGCTCAAAGCCAAACTGCTCACGCATCATGGCTTGCGAAGCATCATCAACATCCATCCCACCTTGTTGCCATAACGGCCAGTTAATAGATAGCGTATGACCAAAACGCTTTTTATCTGCCACCAGTTCGTTACGATACGTCACATAGTAATCCATAAAACTGTTAGCTGCAGCGTAGTCGGCCTGACCGATATTGCCCATCACCCCGGCCGTGGATGAGAACACCACCATAAACTCAAGACTGGTTAGTTGTTGTGTGGCTTTATCTAAATGAATAAGGCCAGACACTTTGGGCGCCAAAACCGCTCTTAGCTCATCAACTGATTTGTTAATAATAAAGTTATCTTGAATGATACCCGCGCTATGAATTATCCCTTGTAGTGGCGCATGCTTTTCTGCCCCTTGTTTTATTAATTCACGCACCGCCTCAGTATCTGTGATGTCCACCGATTGATAATCCACCACAGCCCCTAAATCAGTCAGCGCTTGAACCTTCTCTTTTAAACTGCCATCCAGCTCACGACGACCGGTGAGGATTAAGGTTGGGCTTTTGACTTTTTGGGCCACCTCTTTGGCAAAGATCAATCCTAAGCCGCCTAAGCCACCCGTAAGCAAATAAACCCCTTGGTCTTTAAACGGGATAGTGTGTGGCTTATCCTCTACGACACCCACCTCTTTTAAGCCTTGCACAAAACGCTTATCACCTTGGTAATAGATAACCCCATCATCCACTAATGCGCCATTATCTTGAATGACTGTAAAAAGCCTATCAACCGGGCTATTGGCATCCACCCCTATCAGCTGCCCCAGTATTTTAGGGTTTTCAATCTGGGCTGTTTTTAAAAGACCCGATAATCCGGCAAAGCTTTGCTTGGCTGAAGTATTGGGGGTCAATACTTGTAACCGGATATTTTCTTTCGGCTTGGTCTCAAGTAGCGCTTTTATTTTGGTCAACAAATGCTCTGCCGCTTGGGTATAGCTTTTTGCCAAATCTCCCGCTTTAAACGGTAGGCTATCCACTTTAATCGCAGCACTCACTTGATGCAGTTTTTCTGTTAAAGGCTTTACGACTTGTCCAGAAAAACCATAGAGCCATACATGATGCTCAGCATATCGAATCTCTGTGCCGCTGGCCGTTTTATCGCCCTCTTGCTCTTGCCAGTACGGCTCAATCAGTAAGGTTTGCGGCTTTTCTGCTGCTTTTGCCACAGGCTTAGACGCTTGTGCTGAGTCATACACCCTGGAGCTAAAGCCTTTTAGCTGAATGCAAAGGTTGCCGCTTGCATCCATTAAATCAATATCCAGCTTTTCAACCTTACCAGTACTATTTGGATTAAAACGCATCCAGGCCCACATGGCTTGAGTGCAGGGTTTTAATATGATGAGTTCATCTAAAGCAAAGGGAATTTTGGTGACAACTTTATCTTCTATATCTCCTAAACCAATCGCTGCTTGTAGAGCACCATCCATCATACTTGGATGCAGCACATAATCATCCAGGGTATCTTTCAGGTGAGAGGGCAACCTAAGTTCAGCCAACACTTCTGTTTTATCTTGATTAACTGCAATGCTTTCTAATGCTTGATGAGACGGGCCGTACTCAAGCCCCGATTGAGCAAAAGCCCCATATAAAGCTTTTTTATCAACGGATTGAGTTTCAAATACTTTTTGCAGCGCCGCGAGGCTGGTCGTATTGTCAATATCTGGCCTTACATTTAAACAGGCTAAGCCTTGGCTATGGACTTGTACTCCACCCTCTGCGCTACTTTGGGTGATTTCATAACTGATATGGGTTTCGCTTTCAGGGTATAGGTTTATATCTATACGGGGCTTGTGGGTTTCTGCCACTATAATCGGTTCGGACCAAATAATATTCTTAAATATTAATCCATGCTCTTCCGCTTGAGAGGCTGTTTTGATAGCAAAGCGTGCCATCTCTAAATAGGTGACGCCGGGTAATACTTTTTGATCATGGATCACATGGTCTTTTAAGAACGACTCATCGCTGCTGAACTGTGCTCTATATTTTATTTCATCTAAATTTGATCCATTACTATGCACTAAAGGATGCAGCTGTGACCGCTGGTTTATCGTTTTTATTCTATCCTCTTCAAACCAGTAGCGCTCTTTTTTAAATGGATAAGTTGGAATTTTTATTTTTTTGGGTCTTTGTATATCAGGCAAGTGTTCATATAAGACAGACCAGTTAACTGTCTCTCCTTCAGCCCAATATTTTAATAACAGCGAATATTTTTCCTTTTTAATCCATGTTTGTATTAACTGATGCTTTGACGCAATCACATCTACATCGTCAGTTGCAATTTTATTTTTAACGTGCCCAGTAAAAACTGTATTACAAGAACTTTCAAACAATATCCCACTTGAGTTGACAAATACACTTAACCGTTCTAACAAAGATGCTTTATCGTTTGCTAATATTGCCAATCTATGGGGCATTGACTCACGCCCGATTTGAAGTGTATAAGCCAAATCCGCCAATTTTGATTTGATTTCTATCTTTCTAATGAATTCATATATGTTTTTTGCATAGTAAATTAGTTGCTCCTGATTCTTTGCAGATAGAACGAAAAGCTTTGGCATCTCAGTTTCTAGTTCTTCAGGTACGCTCTGTGTTTGGGTTGACTCAGAAATAATTATATGGGCATTAGTACCGCTAAAACCAAAAGAGCTCACGGCTGCATAATGAGATTCTTTTGAACTCGGCCAAGGTGTATTATCCTTATGGCAGATATAAGTATAGGGTTTAAGCTCTATGTGCGAGTTAAGCTTCTGAAAATGAATTGTTCTTGGAATTACATTATGTTTTAAAGATAAAATTAGCTTTATCACACCCGCTATCCCTGCAGCGCTCTCAGTATGGCCGATATTACTTTTTACCGAACCAATGTATAAAGGTGACTCGGAGTCTCTATCATTGGAGTAGATACTTTGGATAGAACTCATTTCAACTGGATCCCCTAAAGGGGTGCCAGTCCCATGCGCTTCTATGTACTGGATGGCATTCGAGTTCAGCCCTGCAGATTTAAGCGCATTTGTATAGACTTGTTCTTGTGCATCAATGCTAGGCGCGGTCAGGCCGTTACTGTCTCCATCTTGATTAACTGCAGTTCCACGAATTACTGCTAAAATATTATCATTATCTTGTTGTGCATCTTCCAAGCGTTTAAGAATGATAACACCACATCCCTCAGACCGGACATACCCATTTGCCCTGGCGTCAAAACTTTTACAATACCCATCTGGAGAGAGCATACCAGCTTGACTAAAAGATCGGGTTAAAGCTTGGTTAAAAATCAAATTCACGCCACCGGCTATGGCTAGCTGAATTTCTCCATTTTGCAACGCTTTGCAGGCCATATCAATGGCTACCAGTGAGGATGAACAGGCAGTATCAATCGTTATAGCAGGCCCTCTGGTACCCAACACGTATGCTAGCCGCCCTGACGTAACGGCGGCAGAGTTGCCAGTTGAATACAAGGCTTCTTCAGATGCCTTTAAATGGGCATTAGATAATAATTGTTCATAGTCATGAGTAAACTCGCCAATATAGATACCTGTTTGTGTATGATTCAGTGTCGTTGGATTAATCCCAGCCGATTCAATGGCCCCCCAACTGACTTGTAATATTTGTCGTTGCTGAGGATCAATCATTTCAGCTTCACGGGGAGATATTTTAAAAAAGGTTGAATCAAAATATTCAGGACGATCAATATAGCCACCTTTTGGAAAGCTTTCCCCAGGAGACAACCCTAAAAGAGATGCGCGGTGGACTGGTGAATTATCTATACAATCACGACCTTCAATTAATGCTGACCAATAATCCTCTGTACTATTGATCCCACCAGGAAAGCGGCAATCCATGCCAATAACAGCAATTGCTTGTTTTTTATGTTTTTTATGTTGTGTATTTTGCTTGCCTAATATTTCTGGTGAAATTTCTGTTTTGCTAAAGTATTTTGCAATTGAAGTGGCATTAGAATATTTAAACAAAAAAGATGGTGGTGTGTTGCTTGAAAACTTGACGTTTAAGAAAGCCTGTAACTCAATTAACTCAATAGAAGTGAGGCCCATTTCACGCACAGCAGCATTATCATTATATACATTGGCACGTGCTTTACCTAGTACAGCTAATATAGCTGATCTGGTTGTTTCAAGTGCTGACGAAAAGTCTACTACAATGTGAGACTCTTTTCTCGAGTTTAATCTGAAAGTTTGTTTTAAGTCTAATTCATCAAGATCGTATCTTATTAGGATACCATTTCCTAAATTCGCAATATCTTCGGGGCGATAGTTTTTGACAATACTGAGAATCTGAGCCCCATGCCTCACGTGCATTCTAACAATGGGATCAACAGGAAGTGTATCAGTGCTTTTTTTATGTACGTATGATTCATATTCTTCGGCCGAACCTGTAAAGCTTGCACACCGAGTAATGCCTACTAAGTTTTTATAACGTGACTTTGCCCATTGATGAATAAACCCTAAAAGCAAATGTGCCAAGCCAATACCAGTTAAACCAACATTAATGCTTATGAGCTGCAATAAGTTCCCATTTGTATCACACAGCAAATTTACATTTTGATAACTTGCATTCTCCAGATTTTTTATATCGCTTATAGGCTGAGTATATAAAACACCGACTATCTTGCTATTTAATTCTAATACAAATTGATACCCAGGTGACTGAGTAAGTCTTTCGAATAAAGAGGATTGATCTATACGCATTCTTTCTGGGTAAGTGTTTTCTAATCGACGTAGCGCTATTATGTCATCAACGCCGGCCTGACGGATATCAAAACGATGCTTTTGTAGAAAGCACAGTGATGTCAGAGATTGAGAATGGGATTTTAAATACAGTCGATCGGAGTATAAACCAGCCTCAGCAGCAGCAAGAATGTAATCTTCAGCGCTATAAAGATTCATGCCAAGAATACTTTGTAAATATGAACAACCCCAATTGTTCATCGAGTCTTGATGACAATGGAAAAGCAAGCTTATCATACCAAATCGAGTAGCTGTTTTTTGCCAATTTTTAAAGTATTCAACTAGACTTTGCTGCGCTATATGAGGAACTATCCTCTTACCTGACGGGTTATATACAGTATTTGTATATGGGATTTTTTCTTTTCGCGCTAATGATTTGATATCAGACGGTGGCGACAAAAATAGAGATTGAAACGAAAGAGTTTGGATATATAAAATATTCTCAACATCTATAAAATTTTTCTTGATTAAATTTTTCTCAAACTGTAAAGGAAATCGAGCATCTGCTTGTATTGTTTCATTTGGGATACCTAAAACGTCTAAGCTTTTCTTTAATATTTCGAGCTGTTTAGTCTCTGTACATGACCCTATTACTATTATTGGAAAATCATCGAGCCTCTGACCTCGGAGCGTACTGTTTTTGATGTGCATGTATATTTCAGATAGAAATATACTATTATAACAATTAAGAACCGCTATATAATTCGGCTGATTATTAAAATTCTCATTATCAAATATCTCAGACAAGATATTTTTCCATTCATCAGCAAAGGTATCATATAAACCTGGTATCAAGTCATTATGACTTTTTCTATGAGAGATATTGTTAAATGCCATACTTAACTGCTTAAAGTTAAACGCATCTAAACTCAACAAAATTTCTCGAGTAACTTTTATTTCGCGATCACCCAAAATGGTTTCAAATGCTGTTCTGCCATTAGAATTTAAACTGAATTTAGCACTAGATTGCAATCCTGTACTTTCAAAGTACCCCTCTGCAAGCATAGCTTTTTTAATAAGTCTCAATAACTCAGGAGAAGAAAGATTTGAATAATCTACAGAACAATTTTCTTCATTCCCCTGAAAATGGCCTATTAGGGCGAGCGGCACCCATACGACTGCTTTTAAGTATTTTTCAAATAAATTGGTACTCGTATTACTGTAAATAAACTCAAGACTTTTTGCTAACCATTCTTGTGCCACTTTATCATTGACCATCTGCTCAAATGGTAAATTATGTATCTTTAAAAATTCATCAGGAATATTAGTAAGGTTATCTATGATACTGTGCTGAAAAATAAAATGGTCTGGTTTGCTTTCTTCAAAAACCCCCAGGGACTGAAGTGTTCTGAAGATACAATCAGCATGAGTCCTATTGACTGAAGAAGCACCTATAATCTCACCGATATCTGCGCCTTCATTACTTGACAAAAGAGACATTAATTCTTTTTGCTTCAAACAAAACAAAAATGCCGATAACATTTGTCCTCTGTGAATTCGCTCTGAAAATTTTTTTTTCATTTACTAATCCCAAACAAAATTATTGGTTTGTAGAGCTTATATACAGAAAAGCTATAAGAAGAGAAAAACTGTGTGAATACTCAGCATAAGCTTTTATAGCAAGTATAATTTCCTTAGTATAGCATTTGTTAAAATAATTAGAATAAGCTAATCGCAAGAATGAAAGCTTAATGCTCTTATAGGGCATTAAGTTTATTGGCAGATTACCTTTGTTCCTTTTGGGTCATAGCCGAACCTAGCATTCTACCCACTGGTGTTGCAGCCAGAAATGATTTGGTTAATGAATCTCTTACTCAGAATAATTAAATTTTTGATGTGATATTTGAGATTAAAATAATGCCGCATAAAGAGCGAGCAAAATGCTATTCATTGGCTTGAAAGTTATTAGTACACTGGCAGTTGAAAACTAGACAAGCATGCAGCTTTAACCGACTGTAGGAAATGTGAAAGCTATATGGGATTTACCCTCGGGTCTATAAGATTATTTTGCATCATTGCAAACTGGACACAACAAAAATACTATTTTGATGCCTCTTTAAATGTGGATGCAATAAAAATAACAAGGACTACTTGGCTGGTGTAAGCAAAATTAGCCACAGTGTGATTGATAGTAAGTCTATTTTTCAAATTACTTCGTTTGATATTTATCATATATAATATTGCAAATATCATCTATGTTTTTTGCTTGCGCAAAATCTATCATAGGGATACGAATATTCAAATTTTCAAGCGTCAACATAATTATTTCAGCACGATCGATGGAGTTAGCCCCCAAAGATTTTAGGCTGTCACTCTTCTGAATCTGTTTTTCATCAACTCCGTCCATTATTAACAGTACACTTTTCTGAATCGCTAAAAAAATTGATTTTTTATCCATGGCTTGAGAGTCCCTGCGTTTAATCTTATTTTGGTTCGATGAATTTAGATTCAATCATTTGTGTTACTTCAGATTGATGAAATGTTACTTCATGCATCTTGACTTCTTTTTCTATAAAATTAGAAAGTTGTTCACGTAAAGACTTGGTTAAGTGTTCTTTTAACGTTACCAAGGATAGGCGAGGCTTTTCGGCCAACAGTATAGCCATCTCTAACGCTTTATCAAACACTTCATTTTTAGGAACCACAGGAAAGGGAATTCCACGCTCCTTTAAGGTCTCTCCTCTAAAGGTATCGGCAACTAATAACATTTCTTCAGCAAGTGGTAATCCCAATTTATAGGGCAAGACTAACGTAGCGCCCATCCCTGGGGTAAATCCGTATTTCATAAAATTGGTTGTGTAGACACACTCTAAGCCTAAAACAACTTGGTCGGCAAACAACCCCATCACGAATCCACCACCAATACCATGCCCTTGCATCGCTGAAATGACAGGCACAGGACAGTCTAGCGCTAAACTATAAATATTGATATCGGCAAAGGTACCCTTACCTTCTTGCAAGCCGAGCAAAGCTTCTTTGGTTCCACCACTGGCAAAATAATTGTCATAACCAGTTAAAATCACTGCCTTGATAGTTGTATCTTTTGAAATAGTTTCAAAGGCATCTAATAGGTCTCTGACCAACGCTTCTGAAAAAGTATTTTTGCTTTGTTCATCTTGCATTTGAATACACGCCACCCCGGAGGCGGGCGAAGAAATTTTCACCACAGAATCATTCATTCATCTTCCTCCCATGGTAGCTTGCCTGTTTTTACATAACGAGCAATTTTTGCTAAACTTTCAATATCTGAAAACACTTCAAGATTGGCGTTAATTGCATTTTGCTTATTCTCTTTGGCAATAGGGTTTAGCAAATTCATATAGTTTTTATAGCGGGTTATTCCTTTTTTATTAAGGCGACGTAATCTGAGCAAATGTTTACGCAGCAAATCATCCACATTCTCTTCTAGAGCATCAATTAACCCCATTTCTAACGCTTTGCTTGCTGAAATAGGCTGGGTCATTAGCGTCATATAATGAGCTTTTTGAAATCCTATTTTGCGAATCAAGAAAGGCATAACACATGCAGGCATCATAGAAAATAATAGCTCTGATAAGCTAAGCATTACTTTTTTTTCTGAGAGAACAATATCACAAGCCGCAACAAAACCTACACCTCCGGCATTTACCTGGCCTTTTAACTTAGCAATACTAATATAGGGACCTTCCGAGAGATTTTGCCATAGTTGATATAACGGTTCTGAATTTTGCGTTGGAGAATTTTTTGCATCTGCGGCTTCAGAAATTGCTGAGAAATCAGCACCAAAGCAAAATACGTCGGGCAATCCCTCCAAAATAACAATTTTAGCTTGCTTGTCCCATTGTGATAGGACTTCAATACATTCTAGAATGAGCTTATCATTAATTGTATTATTGGCTTCAGGTCGATAGATTTGTATTGTTCCAACATCACTTTCTAACTTGGTTTTTATGGTTTGATATACAGGCATTTCACTCCCCATTGACCCATTCATATTCGCGATGAAATTCCTTAATCTCTTTTAAGAATAAAACCTCTTTGCCCAAACAGGAGCGAGATTTTTCTACAAATTTTGAATCCGGAGTAAAGTTGCGTGTACCAAATTTAATTGCATTATTGCCTAATAATAATTCATGATACTCATCGAAGTTGAGTTCAGTGCGGTTTTCTAGATTTTTTTTAAAGCCCAATGAATTCATGAGTTCTTGCCCTTCGGATAAAACCACCCCACTGAAAAACTCTGAACAACATCCTGAACCATAGGAAAATATTCCCAGTCGTTTAGGCTCTTTAAAATGTCCATTTTCAATAGTGCTAAAAATAGAGAATAAGGTCATGGCACCCATCATATTACCAACTCGTTGGCAGTAGCTTAAGCCAGGTTGCACTCGCGTTTTAAAGTCTTCTTCAATTTCTTCAGCTGAAACTTTCATAATTTTACGCATAATATTTCGGTGAGCGCCTTTAACCATCCCCCCAAAAGGAGTATGAAAACTTAAATAGTCAAAAGTGACGCCATAATCCGCTTCAGGAACTCTCTTTTGATATTCTAAGTAGCTATTTTCTGCACAATCTAAGTAAGAGAGGAGCGACAAATCTGCATCTCCTGCTTCACTATCTGCAATAGGCCTACAAGTATCCATAACTTCGTAACCATAATAACCGTTTGCTCCGACATCTAGTTGCAATATAGAAGGCACCTCACTAACTAATGCCGCAACAGCACCAGCGCCACCACTTGGCTCAGCAAATTGCCATTCCATGCTAGAAGGTGCTTCTCCTTCAACTAACATAAAGCGTGAAATATCTGTGGCAACGACTAAAGCTTTTGCGCCGGGTGAGGCTTGGGATAAAATAAAATTCACAGCAGTTTGCAAAGCTGCTACACCTGAGTAGCAGGCATTTTTTAATTCAAACAAACGGCAATTTCTGTTTAACCCTAACAAATCATGTATGTAAGTACTCATTGATTTACCAAAATCAAACGAGGATTCTGTAGCCGTTATCACCATTTCAATCCTATCCCTTTCTTCTGGAGTAAGCGCATCGATAATAGGTTTTGCTGCATTTACGGCCATAGTAATCGGATCCTCGTAGGGTAGTGCTACCGACTTTTGTTTCATCAAAAGGTTATTAAAGCGATCCATATCTAAATCACGATACTCAGCAAGTTTTCTTACATCAAGAAAAGCTGTCCCAACAAAAGCATTCATTGCTTCAATACCAACTTGCATCTCGTATCCCCTATTCAATTATTTTAAAGCATACTGACGAATTAATTCCGCTAAAGCCAAAACTTAAACATAGTGCATTTTGCATAATATGTCTAATGGCTTCATTGCTAACTAGATTAAGAAACGTTGAAACAGGTTTTTCTAAATTAAGACAAGGATGCAATAGTTGTGCACGTGCTTGAAGTAAAGTACTCACAATTTCAACTGCCCCTGCTGCAGATAAACCATGCCCAGTGATTGACTTAGTGGTGTTAATATAAGCATCCGTTAATTGGCACTTGATCAGAGCCTCAATCTCTGTTTGATCACCAATTAATGAACCTGTAGAATGTGGATTGACATAATCAATTTGCTCGGGATTAAAGCCAGCCATAGATAAGCAGTTTTGAATAGTTTGCATTTCAGCAGCCAAAGACGGAGCAGGGTTTCGATTGCCATGGCACAGCATATCCCAACCTAATACTTGTGCATACTTAGAGATGCCTCTTTTATCAGCGTGAAGATTAGATTCAAGTATAATTGCGGCACAGCTTTCACCGTAAACAAAGCCTTGGCGGTTTTGGTCGTAAGGTCTACAAGCCAATTTAGGGTTTGGATGTCCGGAGGACACCATTGCTCCAAGAGCTTCAAGAGCATATAGCTCATAAAAAGATAAATCCTGCATTGCACCAACTACAATACATACGTCCATTTCGCCGCTTATAATAGCTTTGACGCCTCTAATAAAAGCGATCTGCCCACTAGCAGAGGCTCCGCCTACAGTAAAACATGTCCCACGAATGTTAAACAGCTCGGTACAAAGCCCTATAATATCACTATCCATAAAAGATAAGCCATAATATGGTTTAATAAAATGTGGTTTTTCAGCGAATTTTTCCTGCAACAACATGTTCTCACGCTGTTGCAGGTTAGTCCCTCCAATAATTAATCCAATGCTATTGGGCTTAATTTCGTCACATTTTGCTTCTTGCCAAGCTTCATGTACTACCAAAGCAGCAAGCTGAGAAGATAATGAGGCAGTTCTAAACGTTGAGGTTGGAAGTTCTTTGGGAATAAGTGGATGGGCTATTTCAGCCCCAACAAACGAGCTATTTTTTTGCCGCCCATCTCTTTTCATTGTGGAAAAATATGAATTTCCTGCGATAAGTTCTTTTAAAACATCACTCTTACCTTGACCTTGTGGTGTAATTATTCCAAGACCAGTGATAACAGGAAAATCTTTTTGTTTTATCATATTTTTTGAACTAACCCTGATTAGAGCTTGATTGTAAATTAGTAATTTTCTGATTTATTAGCTCGGCAGTAGTTGTCATAAGCTTCTCTGCTATTGTATCGACATGACGGTTGCGCCAATTCTCTAGTTCTGTGCCTTTAACCCATTGATTAAAAGCCCCAAGTGCTGGTCCGGTATGTACTTGAAAATTAACTCTTTTCGCTTCATCACCCTCAAATGCCAATCGCACCGAATGCCCAAAATACCATCTGAAAACTAATGCCATTTTATGCTTACTATCTCTATGCGCTTTTTCGATTAAGTCGTATTTCCCAATTTTCTGAAAATATTCTGTGGTTTCAGTAAAAATATCATCAAAAGATTTTTTAAAGTATTGACTTTGAAGTTGAGTTTTAATTTTTTCGGGTAATTCTTCTAATGAGTCGTAGTGATTATAAAGCATGAACAGTCTATTTGCCCTGGCGGGAAAGAATACACCTTTTTTAAGTACTTGGACTCTTGCCCCTATTTCGAACATATCTCCTGCAGGTGCGTAATCCGTATCTTGAATATTAATATCTTGCAACATGTCTTTGACTATATCAGTTATTCCTGATTCAGGCGTACACTGATTAATAGAACCAGTGCTAACATAATCTGCTCCCATGATAAAAGCAGCCGCGATCGCTTCTGGAGTCCCCAGCCCCCCGGCCAATCCGACTCGTATCTTTGCTTTATATTGATATTTAGCCATTAATTCGTCTCGCAAACGAATAATGGTTGGCAACATGACAGTGCTGATACCTTGATCAGTGTGCCCGCCGGAGTCTGCTTCAACAGTCACGTCATCACATATTGGATTGTTTTTAGCCCATTCTGCTTGTTCTGAATTAATTAAATTTTGTTCTAAAAGTTCTTGAATGATTTTTTTAGGGGCGGGACTCATAAAACTAGTTGCAACTTCGGGTCTGGATATTTTTGCAATAATTTTATTTTGGTTCCGGTCTCCTTTAGAAATGCCATGTAATTTAAAAAATACTAATGCAGAAGAGACTTGCATAAAAGCTGCTGCTTCGACGAAACAAATACCTTTCTCAATAAACAGCTTTACAGTCTGCATCTCAAAATTTGGATCCTCCATGTTATGTATTAGATTAACACCATAGGAAGAACCAGGTTTTAGAGCAGCTTGAATGGCTGTGATATCTTGCTCAATTTGGTCTAGGGACAAGCCAGCTGAACCATAAAAGCTCATTAACCCTGCTTGACTCATTCTGATCACTAGTTCTTTTGAGGCAATGCCTCTATACATAGAGCCAGTATAGTATGCATATCTGACATTATATGTTTTTTTGTACTCCGAGCTGCCTAGGTTTTCAGCGGAAATTACATTGTCGAGATTTATACCAGAACCTGCCGTACCATCCATGCTAACTTACTCCATTATGAAATGTTTTTGGGGATAAAAAGCTGAAATACAATCCTTTTAATTCCAATACTAGCATATGTCAAAATTAAGTCTATTAGCTTGTATCTTAAAAATTTCTAGAATATATACAGGCCTGTATTTAGTATGGTTGTTTATATTTATAGCGCAAAGTTAATTAAGTAACGGAAATTGAGCAAAAAAACAGTATTTTGTTAGTTGGCCAAATGATAATATGTATTCATACCAGCCCCAATAAATACATGAGGTCCAATGAATATAGTTAATATACAAGAAAATTACAATTTAAACATAAATCTTTGGCATCCACTTTCATTAAAGCTTAATACCATAGAATCGATATACGACGCAGAGCGAAGAATAATGTTTATTATGATAAAAAAAGAAAATTATTTTTTTAGCTGGGACTTAGCAAAAGACATAAAATTGATACAAGCGGCTACTGCAAAGTATTATCATAACAACGCAAATTATGCACCAAGATATGCAGTTTGGTTTGCTGAAAATGAAAATGTATTTTCCTTAGGTATTGATATTAAAACAACACTGGAGTATGTGGATTATCAGCAAACTGAAAATTTACAAGATTATCTCTTAGACACCCTAGATGCTTGTTATATTCAAACACATTCTCTTAGTCTACCTATGATATCAATTTCCTTTTTATCAGGAAAAGTATGGGGATTAGGTCTTGCTTTTGGTTTGTCAATGGATATTAATATTTGTGATGAAAATACAACTTTTGGGGTCAGAGATATTAAAATGAATATACTACCTTCATTTCTGTCTTTATTTGTACTTTCTAGGCACCTAAGTTTTAATAGCTTAGACACATTAACAAGTGATTTATGTCATCTCACGCCTCAGAAGTTATCAAAAGTTCACTTAGTAGACTACGTTATTAATGGTGCTGCTTACGAGCAAATTAATGATGTTATTGAAAAAGTTGATGAGTATTTTTTTTCGTATTTGTCTTCCGTGAAAATAAAGAAGCATTCAAACATGGTAACAGCAAATGACTTAGAACAGTTTACAGGTTTATGGTTAACTTCCATTAGTAACTTGGGTAAGCAAAATAGAGAAAAGCTTGAAAAGCTTATTGAAGAACAGGAAAAAGTTATAGCACATATGGAATCGCTCTCATAACGTATTCATTGAATGTGAATACATCAAACTAGTAAGTAACCTGTGCACAACTTGTCTGGTTTTTTTACGTGATACAATCATATCAACTGAGCCCTTTTCCAAGAGAAACTCACTTGTTTGAAAGCCTTCTGGGAGGTCAACCCCCGTCGTTTGCTTAATAACACGTGGGCCAGCGAATCCTATTAGCGCCTTAGGCTCTGCTATAATAATATCCCCCAAACTTGCCAAACTTGCACTAACTCCTCCCGTGCAAGGATTAGCTAAAATCGGAATAAAGGGTAATTTATTTTCACTCAACTTTACAAGCACAGCTGAAACACGAGCCATCTGAACAAGTGAAAAAAGTGATTCTTGCATCCTTGCGCCCCCGCTAGTTACAAAACATACTAAAGGGCAATGATTATGGATAGCACAATTAACTGCATTAACAAATCGCTCTCCAACAATTTGTCCCATTGAACCAGCAATAAATTTAAACTCAAAGGCACCTGCGACAACCGGCATTCCGTAAAGTTTTCCATAAAATACAATAAGGGCTTCTGATTCATCAGTATTTTGTTTTGCTTCCTCGAGTCTTTGAGAATAAGGCATAGTGTCATAAAAATTCAAATGATCTTTTACTTCTAGATCAAGGTATATTTCTTCTAATTCTTCAATATCTAAAAAATTTTCTATCCATTTTCGAGCCGATATATAATTATGAAATCCACACGTATAGCAAACATGTTGATTACGTATATATTCAATATCGCTATTAAAGGCTTTACACGAGGTACATTTATGCCAAAAGGGATCTAAAGATTTAGAGTTTTCTCGCTCATTGAATAATTTTAAAAATGACTTTAAATATGACATGGTTAGAATGCCTAACTGTTCATTTCAATTTTTTTAATCAAATTAGTTAGTACTTTTCCCGGACCAACTTCTGTAAACTCACAATCGCTATCTTGTTCTTTACAGTATTGAATAGATGCTACCCACTGGACCGAGTTATAGATTTGTTTTACTAAATTTTCATGAATTGATTCATTCGAATAAGGTTTGGCTGAATAATTGCTTATTACAGGTATTTGGATGTTTGAGAAACTAAAATTCTTAATAAAATCACTAAACTGATCTGCAACGCCTTGCATATACCTCGAGTGAAAAGCACCACTTACATTTAGTGGAAAAAATATTATATTGCCTACTTTTTCAAAAACATCTCGAGCAGTCTTAATATCTTGCTCAGAACCACTAATAACTGTTTGCTTAAAGCTATTAATATTTGCAATATCTATTTTTGATAAATTATTTTCTGACAATATTTTTTTTAGTACTTCAATATCTACCCCGATGATTGCAGCCATTGTACCTTCTTTAGCCAAAGACATGAGAGCTCCTCTCTTTTTCACCATCTTTAGACCTTCAGCAAACTCAAAGGCACCAGCTAAAAGTAATGCATTATATTCTCCCAAGCTATGTCCTATGATATAGTCAGGAATTTGGTTTTGATACTTAGATAAATAGAGCAGATGGTTTACTACATACAATGCAGGTTGGGTATATTCCGTCTGGGTTAACTGTTTCTCAGGATCATTTAAGCATAAATCCTGGATAGAATAGCCTAACACCTCATCAGCAATGGCAACCTCATTAGGAAACTGATCAAATAATTCTTTCCCCCCCATACCTGCAGATTGTGAGCCTTGCCCAGGAAACATAAATATTTTTTTCGCCATTGCATTTACCTTATTAATTATAATATATTTTAATTCAGTATTTTACTAACTAGTTTAGTAAACTCTATATTATCAGAAAAAAAAGAGTAATGGTCAGATTTGATTTCATAACAATTAAATTGACTAGTATATTTTTTCCATAATTTAACATCTGCTAATGAAGAGTGTAAATCACTGTCCCCAGCAATTGCGGTGATTGGACAGGGTAAGATTTCGTTATAACCATCAAATTGGTAATCTTCTAAAACAGATATATCAGCTTTTATAATGGGTAAAAATAATGCTAATGTACTGGGCTCGTTCTTAATTTCACTTGGTAATGGCTGGTAATATTGTTCAAATTTCTCTATAAAAGATTCCCGTTCTAAATGATGAATCTGGGGCATGGATGGTGGAATATGTGGTGCTCTTCTACCAGACAAAATAAAATTTTGGGGTGCAGGATCACCATTTCTAATAATTTTTCTAGTTAACTCAAATCCTATCAATGCACCTAAACTATGTCCGTAAATTGCATAGGGTTGCTTTAAAAGCGGTTTGAGAGAATCGTATAAGTTATTTTCAAGATCAGCGAAACGATTTTTTAATGGCTCTGAAAATCTACGACCATGGCCTGGATATTCCATAACTTGAATATCCACATTTTGAATATCTCTTTTAATCTTATGGAACAATGCGGAGCTTCCGCCAGCAAAGGGGAAGCAAAACAAAGTGACAGGCATATTTTAATGTTCCTAACATATACGAACAATTAGCAGTATAATTTACATCCTAACTTACCTCGACTTTCTGTGTCAATATCGACAAATTGTAAAGTCTAGACTTAAAATTCAAAGGTTGGGAAGAAAAGAAAATCTGTGTAATTCAATTAACGAAAATAATAAAGCAATGTTTGAGGCCAAAATTAATCATCTATGTAACTATTAATGTTTTGCTAGCTTTAAATTGTGTTAAAACATTCTTACTCTAACAGAGATTTACTTGATAAGAGAATCCAGAACCTCAAGAGGACTAATGATAGATTGTAATATAAAATCAATCGAGGACAATGGCAAACCAACAAAGTTATCAAACACTATAACTAGGTCGCTTTTTTCCCATACTTGGATGTTTCCCTGTCTTTTCGTTTTAAATTTTCCGCTACCGACCCTGATTATTTCCCTAAAGCTTTCGATTTGGCTTAAATTAACCGGGTTTATAATGAATGTACCTTGTGAAAAAATTTTTGAGCCCATATAAAATATAGTAAGCCCATCATGGTATGGTATTGAAAATTCTTCTACTGGTTTTATGTATACTTCAGAGTTCAGATCTATTATCTTCTCTTCGTTGCCTTCTAATTTCTCAAATATTTTTATCGCAACTTTAGGTAAAATGTAACTTAAATATATCAATTGTAGGTTATGCAAAAATTTAATAATTGCTTGATAACCTAGCGAAGATAACTTATTCGAAGTAAACTCTTTAACCCTCATATATCCTGTTAGACTGTACTTATTAATCATATCACAATCATTATATTGATTATTTCCTGTTAAATATACCTCTGTTTTTTTATCGAGCAATTCATCTCTCAATATGCGACAGAAATTAAAATTATTATTTTGCTCTATATTGAGATCTACCAAAGCTGTAGTTAAATTTATATGCTTTTGTTTAATGAATTCTTCAGCTGATAATGAGTTGTCAAAAGTTTCTACGTTAATGTAAATATCAAATAGCGATATATCCTCTAATATCATTTTGAAATTACTTTTGAATTCTTCATCTTCACTCAATAAAGCTATTGTACAGTATCCTTTATCAATCATTGGAGAACCTCTTCATTTCAAAATATTCACAAAACTTTTTTTTGACTGCATAATTTATAATTACTTCCTCTTGCAAGTATATCAAATTCTAATTTCTATGCTCGACAATTAAGTATGATTCAAATTTTCTTGTTTACGATATTATTGTAGCATATAACTAGTAAAGCTCTGATCCAGAGATTGATTGCAATTTTCTACATCATTAATTTTAAATTATAAAACTTTCATTAGCTAACTTGAAGAATTTATTTTATACAGCACGTGTGATCGTATACACTGCTGACATGCCTCCTTCCGGAGGATTCGCTTCAGGCAAATTGCCATTCGTATTCATAGGCTTGTCAGAAATATAGTTGTAGTGCTCCCTTGAAAACCAGATCCACTTAGCGTTTAACTAAGCAGACTAAATTGCTTTTCAGAAACAAATATCTCATGCCCGTCGCTGCATATCGCAATCGGAAAAGTTAGAATAGTAGGAGAAAGCCAACCTAGAGGTTTGTACTAGTGGAGTGTAGTGATTTAATGGCACCGGACACTTTAATTAGGGATAATTCATCTCAAATATTAAGGTGTGATTATGAGCAAAAAACGACAATATAAACAATATTCCAAAGAATACAAAGAAGAAGCCGTGGCTTTAGTCAGGGAACAAGGTTACTTTGTCCCAGAGGCAGCAACATCTTTGGGAATTAAAGATACTCTAATTTATAAATGGAAGGAAAAAAGTAACTTCTCAATAACCTGAGGCAAGGGATCAAATAAATTATGGCAATGAGATCAAACTCTTATC
The DNA here is from genome assembly GCA_963976875.1 of uncultured Coxiellaceae bacterium. Taxonomy (GTDB): domain Bacteria; phylum Pseudomonadota; class Gammaproteobacteria; order Berkiellales; family Berkiellaceae; genus Berkiella_A. The sequence goes on along the minus strand of CAXBML010000014.1, from coordinate 51,577 downwards.
AGCTAAAGCTCTACATTTTGAAAAGTCTAAACGTGCCAAAATACAGGAATGAAATCGAAAGAACCACAAATTGACATAAATTCAATACCAGCCTCTGAGCGTACAACAACTGTGTTGTCTCTGCTGTCATTGATTGAGATGCTTCAAAATCAGCTTGCCAAACAATCTGAACAACTCAACACATTCGTTTCCGAAATTAAACGGTTAAAAAAATTAAATCTCAAGCCCAAGATAAGACCTAGTAAATTGCCCAAGCAATCAAATGATGAAGAGGATCAACAAAGTCCTGATGGCACCCAGTTGAAAAAGCGGGCAGGATCTAAAAAACGCAAAAAAAGTGATTCCCTAAAAATAACACATGAGGAAGTTATCCAAGCTAAAGATGTACCCAGTGGCGCCCGACAAAAAGGTTACCAAAATTTTATTATACAAGAACTTGTCATAAAGCCAATTGTGGTTAAATACCGCTTAGAACGGTGGCTGTTAGCGGATGGCACATATTTTACTGCAAAACTTCCAAGTAGATTATCGGGTAACCATTTTGGCCCAACCTTACGAGCCTATGTGTTACATCAATATCACCATCAGTGCGTCACTCAGCCACTACTCCATGCCCAATTACAAGAATTGGGGTTTGGTGTATCTAAAGGGCAGCTAGCGAAGCTGCTGATAGAAGGGAAAGATTCCTTCCACGAGGAAAAAGCATCAATTTTAAAATCTGGTTTATCAGCCTCAAATTATATTCATGTTGATGATACAGGGGCTCGTCATCAAGGCGTCAATGGTTACTGCACTCACATTGGCAATGAGCTGTTCGCTTGGTTTAAAAGTACACAACGAAAAACCCGAACAAATTTTCTTGAATTATTGAGCCAGGGAAGTGAAGAATATTGTTTGACCAGCTTTTCTTTTGTTCATATGAAAAAATGCAAGGTGCCTCCATGGATTCGCACTAAATTAAGTCTATTTAGAAATAGAAAGATTATTGGCAAAGAAATATTTGAAAAATGGCTTATTGATCTTAAAATAAAGCATAAGATTTATGCCAGAGTTGTTACGGAAGCCGCTTTAATAGGCGGTATTCTGAACCAAGGGTTTTCCACCGATACAGTCATTGTTAGTGATGATGCGGGGCAATTTAATGTTTTTCAGCACTCATTATGCTGGATCCATGCAGAACGAGGGATAACATCGTTAATACCAGGTAATGCTTTAGATCTTAAAGCTGTAGATTGGGCTCGTGGGCAAATATGGGATATTTACCACTTGCTTTTAGACTATAAGAAAAACCCAAGCAAAGTTTTTAAGAAAAAATTTCAAAATAATTTTCGAAAGTTTTGTAAAACAGAAACAGGTTATTTAACTTTAAACTTGGCATTAAAGCGCTTATACGCAAATAGGCATGAATTGTTGTTAGTGCTGAAGCGACCGGATATCCCATTGCATAATAACATAAGTGAGAGCGATATTCGAGAGTATGTAAAGAGGCGAAAGCTCAGTGGTTTAACACGTTGCAAACAAGGCCGTCAATGTCGTGATACATTTGCAAGTCAGAAAAAAACAGCGAATAAGCTTGGCGTGGGATTTTGGACTTACCTACTTGATCGAATTGAGATGAAAAATCAAATTCCAGCGTTATCACTCCTTATTGAGCAAGCCGCTACAACCTAGCCTCGCCTCAGGTTATTGAGAAGTTACGGAAAAAATAGAAAAAGAACTTGAAGAAAAATCTCTATCCGTTGATGAACGCGTTGAGCTAAAGAAATTACGCAAAGAAGTTAAAGAGCTACGAATGGAGAAAGAAATATTAAAAAAGGCCAGTGCCTTCTTCGCGAAAGAAATGAAATAAAATTTGATTTCATAAAAAATGAATCAATAAATTTTCCGGTTAGATTGTTGTGTCGAGTCATGCAAGTAGGTAAATCGTCATATTACGATTGGCTAAAACGGCCAGCCAAGGTCATCAGTGCGGAGCTTTTGCATTTATGCCGTCGAATAAAGACATTATTTGAACAAAGCAGAAACAGTCTTGGTAATCGGGAAATGATGAAGAAATTACGCGAAGAAGGCTTTGCAATTGGTCGATATCGGGTTCGAAAGCTGATGTCAATGCTTGGCCTAAAAGTAACGCAGCGTCTAGCATATAAGGTTACGACAAGGCGTAAGGACAGTGATTCTGTTGCCGACAATTTGCTTAATCAGAATTTTAACCCTGTTGGCCCCAATCAAATTTGGGCTGGTGATATTGCCTATTTAAAAACCGGTGAAGGCTGGATGTATCTTGCTGTGTAATGGAGTTGTATTCTAGGAGAATCGTCGGCTGGCATATTGATAAACGTATGACAACAGATTTGATAAGCAAAGCCCTGATTAAAGCTTACAACTTGAGGAAACAACCGAAAGGTCTGGTATTTCACAGTGATAGGGGTTCGCAATATACAAGTAAGCAATTCCAGAGCCTGCTAAAGGGGTATGGCATCAGAGGCAGTATGGGTGATGTTGGTGCCTGTTGGGATAATGCTGTTGTTGAGCGCTTTTTTGGCAGCCTTAGATATGATTGGATTTTTAAAATCGCGCGACCAACGCGTGAGCATATGAAAAAAGATGTCGCGGACTATATGAGGTACTATAATCTTGAAAGGCTACATGCAGCAAATGGTGATTTGTCACCAATTAACTTTGAAAATTCACTAAAAAATGTGTCCGGTGTAGCTTGACCAGAACGCCCAAAGGTGTTGCCGCCTCTGGGAAAGAGTAACCTTGTTCCCTGGCTAAAGCCACGGTTTCTTCTTTGTATTCTTTGGAATATTGTTTATCTTGTCGTTTTTTGCTCATAATAACACCTTAACATTTGAAATGAATTATCCCTAATTAAAGTGTCCGGCGCCATTAAACCACTACAGACTACTACAGTTTATTTTATCTTGTAATTGAATTAAAAAAGGCCTGCACAAAATTAACATCTTCATTATCTTCAGGATTCATTTGTCAACCGCAGCTTGATGACCCAATTACCTAGAACAGGTAAACATAAAATCTCAAAATCCTTATTCATCACAAAGTTAATTTTTATGCGTAATATATAAAGGATCAGGTTTGAAATTAGTCACTGCTGTTACAGGGTAATCTTTTCCTGCTGATAACGAAGTACAAAACCAATCTTCATGACTAAATTGATTGCTGTTAATATGCAATATTTCCATCTTGTTTTGCACATTTATATGAGTTTGTATATTCTTTAAAGGAAAGCTCATGCCGAGACCTATCGCTTTTATAAAAGCTTCTTTACAAGTCCAACATTTATAAAAGTACTTGATCTGCTCTGTAGAATCCAATCTCTTAAAGTACTGTTGCTCAGCAAAATTCATAAACGATGAAATTAGTTCTTTTGAATAAGTTGGTTTAACATACTCAACATCGACACCTAGCAAACCAGACCTGGATATAGCAATGATCGCAACTTCATTTGAGTGTGTAAGATTAAACACTAACGGATTATTTTTAAGATATGGTTTATGCCACTTATTTATTTTGAATTTTATGGATGATGCATCAGCATTTAAATATTTTTCTAGAACTAATCTTAATAAGATATGAGAAACGCAATATCTTTGAAAATCTTTTTCATAAACAAACTTTTCGGCAATACTTTTTTCTTCATGAGATAAAATTATATATTTAGTATTTATAATATTTAAGAAATCTGATGTTTTTAAGCACCAAAGATGCAGATCATTTAGATTTATATATTGCTTACAACTTTGTTGTTTGAAGTTTAACTGTATTGTTTTCATTTTATATTTTATTAATCTTACACTGTAAAAAATAGAATCTACAATACTGAATCATTATAGTGTCAATTATAGAACTAAAATCAAATTTTACCAATTTACTTTGTATATAACCTAATACTAGTTGGCATTTTAAGGGGGGCGCAATAAATTTTATTTTGCAATCGACTAAACAACCTTAGCTTTAATGCATAAATTTTGAGGCGTATCCCTTTGAAAGAATGTATTTATTCTGAATTTTGCTATAGATACTGTCTATAAAAGTGGTTTATCCAAAACCATACTGTTTATTTAAACAGAAAGTGGACTAAACTGAGAAATTTAATGCCTAATTTAAAAAATACCAAAGAAGGGTTAAGTGACATAAGCATCAGAATCCGCCATCCGAAGTGCGCAACATGACATCGAGGGCTAGTATTCTACAAAGATTAAATGGCACTGTTGCGAAAATATATCTTTCTCAAATAGTTTTCAGAGGACTATATTTATGCAGCCTACCCGAATAATTTTCTAATAAAGATATTTTGCTTCACCACGTCTTTACCAATATGGCGAATTTGCCCTTTTTGAATCATGCGCATGGTTTCCATGCCATCAAAAACGTTTTTAGCAGTAGCAAATGATTGATACCACTGCTGATACCTAGACTTTGATTTAGTAGATTTGTGATTGTTTCCCATTGAGTTGTTTAGGTACTTTACAGCCCGCAATTTTGTACCTAGTGGCGTCTCATTCGCAGCTTGCAACTCACTTAAAACAGGTGGAAATGTTGGGCTTTTATCAACGTTTATAACTCGCGGTTTAGTGGCATGTTTGTTACCAAGCATTTTTTATTTTCATTTTGACCTAACATTAACGTAAACCTTAATTCCATCAAGGAATTTATGACTCCTAGGACATTTTTCAATCCTCATCCTAATAATCTGATTTTTTTTAATCATTGACTGGATAATTTAACTTTACTTTAACTCGTATATCTTTAAATACACTCTATCTAAATGCACACAGAGGCTATAAACACAGAACAATATATTGAGTTACTGCTATATTTTTCAGAATTGTTTTTAGTCTTCATTGATGCAATCCTATCTATACATGCCTCAAAACAATTGTTGTACTGAATATTGAACAAGGACTTAATGATGATTGACTCAGCAACCACAACTAAAAACACAGGTTTAACCCTAACCGAATATTGGCATATGTTTCAAAGAGAATTATCAACCCTATATAACTCTCTCAGTAAAACAGAAATAGATAAAAAATATTTATCTTGTCATAATATAGGGATGCAAATGGCTACTATTGGTGAAAAAATTGAAGATGCCAACTTATACCATAAATATAAACTGGCTCAAAAGCTTGAAGCACTAATAGCCAAGCTTCCTACTAATGGACTTCCGGATATTACAAGTCCTGCCACCCTGGCTATTGCCAAAATATTTCTCAGTCACGCAAAACGATGTGCAGAAGGACATGTGTATAGCGAGCAATTTTTAATCAACATTAACCTAGGCAAGCACCAACAACGGGCACAAAGTGATGTAAATGAACTTGAGAAAAGGATAGCTATTTATCATAACAAGGTAACAAAATATAATAACAGACAAGAATCATTACATTCTCAATCTAGCTTGTTAGTTACGCCCTTATTTGAAATACCAGGCTGTACACATAAAATCACAGAACTTGACTCACCAAAAAATAAAAAAAGTAAATACTCTCTACATAGAACATAAATAGAGAAATTTCGTATCACTGATGAAAAATAACCACCTTAAGCTGCAAGCTCATCAGTCGTTACGCCTAATTACATATGAAATCAAGTGTATGATGAAAGAACAAAACAATCAACTTTGACGCCATTTATGCTAAAAATTGGTTTAAAAATACATGTCAATATCTCTAAAAATAGGGCTAAATTCCGATGACTCTACATTAATACCACTGTGATACTAAAATAAAATTCAATAAACAACCATTTACCAACACTTTATTATGCGTATCATTTATTTTATACTTATATTTTGTACTTTAAGTTTATTTTATCAAAATCTCTTTAGTCACCTTGAATTGCCCACTATATTCAAATATTTTCCCGTATAGTAGATGGTTAGCTGTAGCAATCATTTTGAAATCTTTTGCATCGTCAGATAAAACTGTTTCAAGAGCAGTCACTCTGCCTAAAAAAACAGCCATGGGAATAGGGATATTTAACCCCATAAATCGCCATATATAACCTTTATAATTTAGGTGAATGTTTTGATGTTGGTACTTGTATGCCAACCTAATACCGAGGCCATACTTCATTATTTCAAGCACATCCAACTTTGATGTGACAATAATCTTTGATTTAAAATGGTAAGGCTTCCCCTCTGGGTAATGAAATACGCGATCCATCATGACTGACTCTGAATCTTCAGTAGAGCTCAGTGTTATAGTAACAGGAATATTAGTTCCTGCGAATGGAACTAAAGCACCAGAAAACCTGAGAAATGGAGATATTAATTTATAATACTTCGATAAATAAATATTCATTGTGCCATTTAAGATAACGGATTCTGTGTGGTAACTACGATTAGCATATCTTTTATGGAAAATCACAGGCATGCTATCCCATTGCGCTCTAAAGACACGGCGAAACAAGGGTTGCTCACTGTGCTGTTTGATACCCGGGGTTCGTCGTAAAAAAAGAAGGCAATTTCGAATGGCTTTGAATAAAGGATATATTACAATTACTGCCCACTTATGTTTAAATAGCCGGGCGTTTAGCTTATTAAACAAATCGACTGGATTGCTTAATAGTGCCAAAAAACTAACAGCCTCTTGTCCATGATAGTATGAATCTTTGTACTTCACGACTATACCTTCATTTAGATCATATCCCAATTCCAAAGCTTCTGTTACTAAGGGATGATCTATCCTTGCACTGATGACTTCCAAGTGACCAACAGCGTTTTTTATCTTGAGCGCTTTGGCACATTGGGTACATAAAATACATTCATTGTCATATATTAAATATATTGTATCCATAATAATTTTTGCTTATTGAAGTCTGATTAAAATAAAATAGCCATGGTCGTAAGCTCATCAAGATTGTTAGCATTTCCAAAATGATTTTGTTAAAAAAATAAGCTGCGATTTATTTTTGTAGTTCCCTTTGTTAAGGATTTTATTCAACTTGAAATAAAACGTTAGAAAGTTCATCAAGTGTTTTAACAAGATCCAAATTCTCAATGGCATTAGGTAGTTTATGAAATGTGTCAAAGGTCCTATGCTGGGTCAAGCCTATCCGATCTGAATTATTCATGTGCTTTTGAATAACTCTAATGACTTCAGGCTCAGCGAATAAATCTTCTGGTGTTTGTTTCAAATATAAGATTTCTTCTTTGCTAGTAATTTTTAGAACTTTGAACCAAGGTGTATCGACAATATCCGCACTATCAGTCGTCTTTACATTCAGCGTGTCTTGCGCCCAATTGATTATTTTATCAGTTGTGTTTAAGTTAATATTTTTAGTCAAAAGACTTAACCTTAAAATTGCACACCTTGTGTATTTTACATACTTCTAGGCAAAAGTATTAAATTTTCATAGAGAATGCGCTGCGAGATGGATTTGTATGGCTTGTGCTCCATGCGACTTCAAGGCGGCTCTAAGCCCTTATTAAAGATGTCATAAATTAGGGAGCTATATAAAACAAGCATCCCATTGTCATTTAGCCAACTTTTTTCAATCTTTTATTTACTCTCTTCCATTCTCTTTTCTATAAAACTCAAATAAATAGTTCGATTATCTGCAGCAACCATGAAACATTGTATTTTTACTAACCTAATTATTCATAGTAACTGCCTAAGTTGGCCATAAGCTATTACCTCAAAACAGAATGCATAATCTCATTATTAATACTTGCTTGATAAAAGAATAAAATATAGTAGAACAACACTTTCTGAGTATGAGATAATCCGTAAGTAATAAATTATCTTAATAAAACAAAGGGCTCCCAATGCGGTTCAATACAGAAACAGTCATTTTATTTGAAGCCATATACCTACTCGCAACAAGGAACCAAACGTTATTACTAAAAAAAATGACCCAAGACAATAGAGAACTATATCAAAAATGGATCTCTAAAAAAAATCTGGCGTTAAAAGAACAACAGTACCTACAACGTGAATATAAAGAAGATTACCAGTTCATTCAAGCGTCGAAAAATTCTCCGCGTAGTATCCTAAATCATTTTGCTGTTATGAATAAAACATTCACTTGCCATAAAATAACAATACAAACAGAAAATAAAAAAATAAGTCAACGACATGGAGTTTAATCCTAAATGACAAACTCACTGTCTATTTAAAATAGAAACAAAAACCTATAGATAAAACAACTAAACAATCTACCCAATAAATTTAGCCATCAAAAAGGAATCTAAGAAAATGGATCAAGCGTTTTGGCATGAAAAATGGAACAGTGACAATATACCATTTAATCAAAAACAACCTAATCCTTTCATGGTGAAATTTTTTAATCGGTTAAATCTAAAACCAGGTTCAACCATATTTGCACCTTTGTGTGGCAAAAGCGTTGATCTCGTTTGGCTTGCAGAGCAAGGGTTTAAGGTTATTGGTTCCGAACTCAATTACCAAGCCTGTAAAGATTTTTATCATGAAAATGCTATTCCATTTAAAGAGCACAAAGAAAAAAGCTTTCATTTTTTTTCTAGTGAAAACATAACGCTTCTAGCTGGAGATTTTTTTGAATTAAGTAATGACATTATTGGAAAGATTGATGCTATATACGATCGTGCATCATTAATTGCCCTGCCTTCTGATACAAGGCTCCTATATGCTGAGAAAATAATTAACTTAACAAATGCTAATACACACCTGTTTTTAATAACAATCGGCTACAAACAATCTCAAATGCAAGGCCCGCCTTTTTCTGTCAATGAGACTGAGGTTTATCAGCTTTACAGTCAGTATTTTCATATTGAGACTGTCCATAATAAACGGGCTAAAAATATCCCACTCCACCTACAAGCTAAAGGTCTAATTGAGGCGAACGATTTAGTGTTCTCATTACTTAAAAAATAGTCACAATTTCATCAAGATTAAAAATATGAATCGACTCATGAAAGTGAAAACAATGAACGAATAAAACTTAACGAGCAAGGCCCATTTGTGTTGAAATGCAATAATTTGGCATAATAATATTATGGTTTTAAGGTAAAAAGAATTCTAGTCAACTGACCTCAGATAGCTTGCACTACCAACAGGGCTATATTTCTACTGGGAAACAGATGTTTTAATGTTATCTAACTTGTGTAAATAACCTTAAGATAAAATATGCTAGCCTATTAGTTAGTTTGATTTTTTTTTCCAAGTATTCAAGTGTTATAGAAGATTTAGTTTGAAAAAAATAATCAATCAAAAATTTAAAATACCAAGTATAAATTCAAAAAATTAATGTTACAAAAATAAAAAATTTATAATTAGGGTGTCCTGTAAATTGCTCTCATTACCCCTTTACTGCGATTTACTTTTACCTAATAAAGTTTTTTTTTGCAAAAACATTTATCCTGCTCCCAAGCTATCTAAAATTGTGCTTAATATAATTCGCGCCGAACTATATTAAGGTATTTTAATTTTTGAATTATAACATCATAATAAATGCTAAATATTTCAGTAAATATACTATAACAATCTCAAACAACATTTGTAACAACACAAATAAATTCTACTTGTGACTACACCCATTCAAATGATCTGACTTTAATTTTCATCTGTTCTGTGTTATAATCATTCGCCTTACTTATCGTGGAAAAACAAGTTTATATTATGAAAAATACACCATTATGCATTTGTAACGAGTTTATCCAACCCGGAGAAAAGGCCAATTTAGCACTGCAAATGCCCGATCTTTACTCATGCGCCCCTCTCTATATGCCCATTAAAGTCATTCATGGAAAAAGCGCTGGCCCATGTCTTTTGGTTTTCTCTACTATTGATGGAAACGAGATGAATGGACTCGAAATTGTTAACCGACTCATTGAATCTTTTGATGGTGAAAGTATTAATGGAACTATTATTGCCGTTCCTGTCATTAATATTTATGGTCTAACCCATTTCCCAAAAACAATGCCATCCGGAAATAATCTTTCAGAATGTTTTCCAGGTAGGGCAGATGGTAATTATGGTGAACGTATAGCACATATTCTAACCCACGAACTAATAAAAAAAGCTGACTATTGCATAGAGCTTGATACAGGTGCGCTAAACCATAACATATTGCCCCAAGTGTACTGTAATTTTGATAACCAAAAAACCAAACAACTTGCTAAGGCATTCCAAGCCCCCGTTATTACAAATGTCAGCATTGAAGGAAATAACTTTCGGCAAACCACAGAGAGTTTAAATATCCCCCTTATTGTCTACCAAGCAGGCGAAGCAATGCGATTTGATGAAAATGCCATAACATTAGGCGTCAATGGAACAATTAACATAATGCGCTCTATTGATTTACTCGCCAAGGAAGAGCCAATTACTGAATTCTCACCTGTTTTCTCCCAAGATGAGGGCTGGATTATCGCTCATCGTGGTGGCATTTTGCGAACCTATGTAGAGCTGGGTCAGGCAATAAAAAAAGGGGAAAAATTAGGCACCATTTCAGACCCTTTTAGCGCCGATATTGGGGAGCATGTCAAAGCAACAAAGGATGGAATGATCGTCGGTATCAACACAACCCCTCTCATTCATGAAGGACTATCAATTTTTAAAATAGCCTCATTTATTGACTACTCAAAGGCTGAAGATGCCATTGAGTCTTGGGAAGAGCAACAAAGCGATTCGAATTAATTATGACTGATAATAAAATTTCCTCTTTGGGCATTGCCGTTTGGTTAGTTTGTGCTATCTTTTTCACTTACGAATTCTTACTTAGAACGGTGTTAGGTACATTCCAACACCCTATTATGTATGATTTAAGTTTAACCCCATTTGCCTTCGCCATTCTCAGTACCACGGCGTATATGGTTGTTTATGGCGCTATGCAAGTCCCTGTAGGTATAATCACAGATAGGTTCGGACTAAAAAAATCATTAACGTTTGCTGCATTGCTTTGTGCTGTTTCAAGTATTGCTTTTGCAATGACTTATCAATTCAAATCCGCAGTATTTGCAAGAATGCTCATGGGACTAGGCTCATCATTTGGGTTTATCTGCATGCTCGTCTCTGTCTATGACTGGATGCCTAAAAAGCATTATGGCTTATTTATAGGCCTATCACAATTTATAGGCACAATGGGGCCTATGGTTGCAGCAGGCCCACTTAATAACATTGCTGTGAATGGCAACGTTGATTGGCGTTCTATTTTCCTTGGCCTTGGTTTTTTTGGATTCCTGATTACCATATTTATTATTGTTATCGTTAAAAATAGTCATGAAAGCCTTGGGGGTTTTAGGATCCTAACTCGACCTACATCAATAAGATTAAATATTGTTTCTATTTTAAAACAGAAGCAAGCCTGGGCTATTGCGTTATACTCTGCGCTAATATATTTTACTCTGGAATATCTTTCTGAAAATGAAGGTAAAATATTTCTTGAGATCAATGGGTATAGCGCAAAGTTTTCATCATACATGATCACTGTCGGCTGGTTAGGCTATGCTATTGGCTGCCCTCTTTTGGGTTTTCTTTCCGACTATTTCCGACGCAGAAAAATATTCATGATTATAGCTGCTTTAAATTGCTTGGCAGCAATCATAACAATAGTCTATTTCCCAACATCAAGAACTACCTTAACAGGTGCTTTTTTCTTACTGGGCATTGGTGCGGCTGGGCAAAGTGTTGGATTTGCTATTATGGCAGAGCAATGTAGTAAGTTTTATTTAGCCGCAGGCCTGGGCTTTAATAATTGCATAATTGCTTTTCTGGCATCTGTAAATGCGCCCGTTATCGGATGGCTACTAGACAACCATAGTCATACAGATACCCTCATTAAGGAAGACTACGTTTATGCATTTTCGTTTCTTGTTATTTTAATTTCTGTGGGATTATTCGCTTCAATCTTTCTTGTAAAAGAAACTTATTGTAGACCAACCAAAGACTTTACGTTAATCAAAAATTAATTTTTGCTTATGAATGTCACCCATTAGCAAACTCTAGCTTAAGGCCAAGGAATGGAAATAGACATTTTCCAAGTTGATGCTTTTACACAAAAACTTTTTAGAGGCAATCCTGCAGCAGTCTGTCCTTTACGTGATTGGATTCCTGATGAAACAATGCAACTAATTGCACAAGAAAATAACTTGTCTGAAACTGCATTTATAGTCAAAAAAAATGATGTCTTTCATATAAGATGGTTTACACCCAATAACGAAGTAAACCTTTGTGGGCATGCAACGCTCGCCTCTGCCTTTGTCATCTCAACGTACCTAGAACCGGGTAAGCAACATATCAAATTTCATTCCCAGCAAAGCGGTAAGCTTGAATGCATATATCATGAGAAGACAAATAGATTTCGTCTTGACTTTCCTGCACTCATCCCCACAAAATGCTCTCCCCCCACAGGTATGCTAGAGTCTTTAGGCATTAAAAATGCAGAAGTGTTTTCTTCTGAATATTTTTTAGTGGTAGTAGACGATCAAAATACAGTTCAAAAACTACAACCTGATTTCCATAAGCTCTTACATATAAAAGAATTGACAACAGGAGTTATTGTATCTTCACAAGGGAAAGATGTTGATTTCGTATCTCGTTTTTTTGCCCCAGATCTTAGTGTCCCAGAAGATCCGGTCACAGGATCTGCCCATTGCATTATGACGCCATATTGGGCAAACAAATTGGGTAAAAATACTCTTAGCGCAATACAACTTTCTCATCGTCGTGGAGAAATTGAATGTGAGCTAGTCGGTGATCGTGTTTATTTATATGGCTATGCTGTGCCTTATTTGACCGGAACACTTACAATATAATAGAACTTCATATTGACCTAGGAGTGATTTACTTTTTTAGCCTATGCTCAAGAATAGCCACTCTGTAAAATCTTACAAACTAAAGTAAATTATTTTATTTTCAAAAAGAAAGTATTATTACCAACCAGGTATATATTCAAAAATGCATTTGGTGTATTTTGTATTTTACTAATAATATCTTTTAATCCCTCTGCCAACAAGTCTTCATGATAAAATGAGTCATCATCAATAACTATACCTAGTATTGTGTCTTGATAAACGCCATTCCCCTGCTTATTAAGCTTTTTTACAAAGCTTTCTCTTATCATAGGCACTAATTTTTTATCAATGACTTGATGTATTTCATTTGTACTAAGTATGTCCTCAGAAGGAGAAATATGCGTGATTTTTCGATTTTTGATGTTACCATCATAAAGAACATCTTGGTGAATGGGTGCAGAACCATACCGTTCAAGATGCTCAAGTTTTATACTATCATTTTAATGATCCATCGCTGTCACCCATTCTACTTTCTGAATGGTTTCATCTGTCATGACTAATTTTGCATCAAAACGTAATTGTTCATCTTCAATTAAACTAATAGAATGAGCCTGAAGTTTTTGCGCCAGTTTTAATGTTGGTATGAATTCATAATAAAATTTGCCATGCATTTTTTTATTGATGTTATATAAGTCTGATTTTATGCAATGCAAAATTTTATCAAGCTTGATAATTTTATTTTTTATATTTTTAGCCGTTTGAATCGATAGTTTTTGCCTAAACATTTTTTGATAGATGTAGGCAGCTCTCCAGCGTAATAAATACTTAGCGTAATAGTGGAGCACAAAATTAAAAAATGTTTGCTCAATAATTTTCATATTATTATAAGTATATAGCTAAAGAACAAATTTTGGTAGATTTTGTAATTTAATATTTCGCTTAAATATACTGCATTATATTATTTAATTTTGTATAATTGCCTAGCTAAATTATTTTCATTATCACTAACTGGCTCATTAAAATCAAAATGGTAGTACATGCTAAAAATGCCTCCTACACTCGAGAATACTCTACCATTTGAGCAGAAATGGATTCTCGCCACCAGCAAGCACTATAAGATTTGGTTTAGTCACGATCCAAATGAATTTATATCGACAGAAAACAAAATTAGATGCATTCGTTTTAAGCTAACCAACCCAGAAGCAAACCTAAGCTTAGTCTATAGTTCAAAAATATTAAATGCAGAAACGATAGTCGAATTAAAAGAATTTAGTCAAAAATTAAGTATTGAGCTTATAGATTTCGATACTGATATTCCTCTCATGTTAAAACATGAATATGATGAATATCTATTTCGCATTGCAAAAGGTGAAATACAGAATGCTATAAATAATAATGGTGGTAACTTGGCCGCAGCTTCTGATTGTGTCCGTTTACTACCAGGCGTTATTAAACGGTGTGGCATATACTCTGATTTTGATGTACCTATAAACTTCAGCGCCTTGCCACCCACTATAAATATACAATCTCCTGTTATATTTCCGACAGTAATAGAAACCAAAGGAACCGCTTTGCAGTGCCTTTCTTTTAATAATGAATTTCTTGGGTTTGCCCAAAATAAAAAAAACCCGAATAAAATTGCACCAGAAGCACTAGACTCACTTCGATCCGCACAGCTTGAAATAATTAAAAGATACTCAAAGCCTTTAAAAGCACTACAAGCGCCCGTCATAAAGGGATTACATACTTCTATCACCTTAAACAAAAGGCTCTCTGCAATTATAGATTGGATTGGTCGTAAAAATATTTCTAACCTTAGTATTTTTAACATTAGAAGATTTATTGACAACCTAACGATTAGGGATTTATTGACTTCTTGCTATCAATTTGAATTAGAGACTATCTTAAGCTTTAAAAATATTTCAACATACTCTGACTTAGAACTTATGGCATGCTTTGGTCAATATATGCGTAAAAAGTATACTCATCAAACATCAAAGTCCATAATAGATTTAACAAATCATCAAATTGCAAATAACATTCTAACTAATATGAAACATGCCTTGCTCAAAAGTAGTGTAATGGAAATTTCAGGTCCATTTATTATGATAGCTTTCTTTATGAAAAAACTTGAAAATTTGGATTTTTATCAAATTTTCACTCAAGATTTACAAACAGAAAGAGAAATGTTTATTCGCTGCATTCAAAGAGCAGGTTTAAATAAAAATGGGTTAGATAAATATGTTATTGGTCAAGATTCAAACCCCACAGATAATAAACCTTTGAGTGATGAGTCCTGGACTCCACAAGGAGCGCACCAGGCTCAAATACGCTCAGATACCTATTTGAATGCAATTTTACTCATACAGAGAGCTTTTAGAAAATCACTTTCCTGTAAAGCAAATAAAGAGCATAAACCATCTTTATCTAACCTACTGAGGTAATGAATATACAATAAAATTAACGGCTGTATTTGAATAAACCACTCATCTGTATTTTTACCTGCTTGAGCAAGAACTTTATTTGACAACGGTCGCAACGTAATTTAGTATCCATTCAAAAAAACAACTGGCAATATCTTATGCAACACTTAAAATCAAAACCAACTTATTTATATAAAATTGCAACAGCACAGCAATGGGATAAAATGTGTGAATTCGGTATTCAGCATAACCAAGGTTCCGCACTAGACCAAACCGATGGCTACTTACATTTAAGCTTATCTCACCAAGTAGAACGGATTGCGAAAAAATATTTTTCTGGTAAGGATGAGTTGAAACTCATCATAGTAACATATAGTGTTGTTTCAGAACTCATAAAATGGGAGCCCAACTCAAAAGGCGAACTATTTCCACATAGCTATGGGCAACTACCCACTGAGGCCGTTTCTAATGTTTTAACAATCGAGAGCCAGGATTATGATTTTAACCGGTTTAAGTATTAATTGGCAGGGCTTGAACTCAAAGGAACTGTGTGATGAGTGCTTAAAATTATGTTAGGTCCTCATATTATTTCTATTTTCTTTACTAGGCTCCTGCAGCGTGTCTTTTGCATTTTTAATATCGCTTTTATATGATTCAACGACCTTATGTAGCGCGGAACTTTTACTACCTATATTATCTTGAACCCTTCCTAATGCACTTAATAATTTATCCACAGCGCCCAGATCATTTACGTCTGTCTTAAACTGGTCTATTGCATCCATAATACTTCTGATTTGTTTTTTTCGCTCTGAACCACCACCATGCAGTTCTGCAGCCCAACCCCCTATTTTTGCTGTCTTTTTATTGCTTAAATATTCACTATTTAAAAGGGCTGCTTCCCTCGGCAAAATTGTACTAATATAATTATTTAAAATTTTTGTATCTCTTTGCTCTTGTGTCTGTTGTTGTGTCCTAGGTTGTTGCTGCACTCGTGCTTGTTGCTGCATTGGTAAAGGCAAAGACCTATTCAGTTGTTGTGCATGTTGGAATGCAGGACTGAATTTACCTCTAACGCCCTGACTTTTCTGCTGCAAGCCTTGTTGGTATTCCGCTGTAGCTAATTCAACAATTTTATCGACTAACCCATAGTTTGTTGTAACGCCTTCTTGTCGCATCGCCCCCCGTTGAGCATTCAAATCAGCCATATAGGCTGGGTTGTCTAAATAAGATTGAATTTTTTGTACCACTATTGTTTTATTAACGATCGCACCATCTGAGCCACGTAACACTTCTGGACAATTCCTAATTTTAACCGCGAGATCAGCTAAACTCTGAGCCCCAGCAATCATAGTCGATATTTTTTGATCTTCATGTTGTCTTTTCCCTAACTCGACTAGCTTATTCAGTATGCCGTAGTTACTTGTCACACCACTTTGTTGCATCCATTCTGTATGCTCTCGACTATCTATCGCACCTAACAATTCTGGCTGAGTGACATATTGATTAATGACATCGATGATGGATTGTTTACTGATTTCAAATTGACCATTGCTGCTATTCAGCTTACCCGGATAACTTTGAATAAGTGCTGCCAGCTGATGTAAATTTCGAGCCTGAGAAACATCTAATCTCGTTTGAGATCTAGGAGATTGCGCCGTAGCAACAGGACTTGGATGTTGCTGGCTTTGCTGTGCCACTAGAGAATACTGACTCGCTAATTGCTTAGCTTGGCTAAGGTAATTTTTATTTTGAGGATTATGCTGTTTTGGCACTAATAAACCAACATGTTCATTTTGTTTGGCTTTGTTTATATTCTTAGCAGAATCATCGATTAATATAACACAAGTTGGATCGTCTATGCCAAAGTGTTTCATCGCCACACCTATGTGCTGTTCTTTGCGATGCTCGTGTTCTGGGTTCCCTTTGAATACACTTCCTGGCAAACGTGAGGGAAATTGCGGTTCACTATCAAGCGGATTAGTATAAGCTGGGACATCACATGGATAGCCACCGACAACTTTTACCTGGCTAATTTCTTGTGCCGATAGACCTACCGCCTTTAAAGTTGTTTTAGCAACTTCTGGATACATTGTAAACGATGTTATGGCTAATGCATGTCCTTCACGTAAAATAGATTGCATACAGTCTTTTAATTCACTTTGATTCTTAACACCAAACTGCGTGATTAAATCATTAATAATTTCAACTGAAGCCCCCTGGGAAGGCACACCTCTATCTGCAAGAGCATTATTAAAGTGAGCGTTCACTATAGTATGATCAAAGTCAAAACAAAATAGTAATTTTGTACCTGCCATATATCCTCTAATAAAACGACATTATTTAAATGAATCGCAAAAATCAGAAATTGAAATGCGAAACCACCATATTTTTTAGAGTTAGGCACATACAGAAAAGTTCAATCTAAATTGCTCTAACAATGTGTAGGCGTGATTTAAAAATATCCTACCAATACAAGCAGTTATCTTCTAAGTTGAAAATATTGGTGTGAAATGGAGGTGAACTAAAAATGGGTATAGTGCAATAGATTAGGTTTATGGTAATTAACTCTGTTAACATGCGTAAAATCATGCAAATTTAAGCGCCAGGAAAGCTGAAACTACACAACCCTGGCTAAAAGCTTCTTATAAATAATTGTCAATTAAACTCTAACTTAATATTTAAAATTTAATCTTATATTGCGCCTGTACGTCATCGGACAAACTATGAAAAAAACACTTTTAACCTTACCGCTGTAAACCTGAGCAAAGAGACCCTATTGTGTAGCTAACACGCAAGAAAATAGTCCAACAATTAATTCACAGTGCTCGATGCTTGTAATACTTTACTAATTTCATTTATAGCAATTTCAACCTTAGCTCTATTGGTAACAACGCTTAGCACAATCGCAACGCCATAATATCTTTCCTGTTCACAAACAGTTTGAGATAATTTATCAAATTAATTCGCCGTATCAACTAACATAGGCTAAATGTAGATTACAGACTATAAGATAGGCACTGTTCTATATGACATTCATCGTCTTTCATTTGATTAGTTTGATTAGTTTGCAATTGCGATTGATACTGATAAGCTGGGAATGCATTCAAAAAAGTCTTACTTTGACTTACCATGGACTGCTCACGTTGTAATATTATTTCTAACGCTTGTTTTCCTGGGTAGTTTTGTTGCTGCTGCCATTCTAAGTAAATAAAAGTGCATGGGTGAGCATTTGGCCCCTCTAAAAGTAACGCTCTCTCATACCTCGTTGCTTGCTCCCAAAATATTTCTTGCATACGAAGTCGTTTATTGCCATGCTGTACACAAAAATTATGGAACAATAAAAACCCCATCAACTGTCTCGCTCCGTCCCCATATTGACCTATATCATATTTTGCGCAAGCCATAAGTTCACATAATACCAACTCAAAATTACTCGCAACTTGTTGATAATACCATAAAGAACTGGGCTGAATTTTCCGTGCACTTTGAGAAAATTTTAATAATAAAATTGATAGTGGTAAACTTAATACTAATTTATTTTGAAAAAGCAGTTCTTGGTTCTTAAATAAGCTAATACGACCTGACTTAACAATGGCCTCTAATACAAAAGAAAAACCCTGATAATCGAGTATAGTATCATCAAAGAAATGTGTTTTTCTCCATTGAGCGTATGCTTCTTGCTCTTCTTGTTCTCTTTGAGCCTTTTGTTCTGCGATTAAGACTGCTTGCTGTTTTTGATATTCAATGTCAGTAGCATGTTGTTGCCAAATTATTTCTAATGCTTTTAGCTGGGGATATTCTTGCTTTTTACGCCATGACTCAGACAAAAAGTCATAGGGCTCAGGAGGGACCCTCCTCTCTTCAAACCAATAGTGTGCTGTTTCTTGTTTTTCTATATCAGGAATTAATTGATTTATTATTTCATTTAATTCATATACAGTCCCATCATGCACAATCGTCAGATCTTGTTGTAATAAAAAACCCAGTAAATATTCGGCGTGGGATTTCTCAATGCTGGGATAATACCAATGATGAAACCGTGCATAACGCGTTAAAGTACTTATAAAATTATTCAAAGTATTTACCGGAGAATAAAATGTCTTAAGCTCTTCAGATTGCACAGAAGCTTGTAATTTGAGGTAGTCTATAGTTACTTTGCTAGGCAACTGAACATAATCAAAATCATCAGATAAATTCACTCTTTGATATTGAAAAACATAGCCAGCCAACTCAAGGGTTCTAATAATATTAACAAATTCTGATATTGTAAATTGATGATCGGTTGCCATTTTCACTACTCCAAATTAATCAACAGAGAAGATAGTTTGTATAATTACTTATGTCAAATTTTCCTGACAAACAATTGATATCATCTAAAATTGAACAATTCATAATTTAGTTTGTTGTCTATTATAATTTTATTTTAAGACGAGCTTCGGTTAAAACAAGACAGACGGTATAACAAAATAACCGTAATAGATAAATATATAGTAAGATCCCAAAATATTTTTATTCACTTTTGTAATAACTGTAATAACAAAAAAATGCTTTCTGAATATTGCGAGCTGCCGGATGAGCTAATAAATACTTTAAGATGTGCCTTAACAGACTGTAGTAGTCGAATATGTAATACAGACAGTTTTTGGGATACCATCGTAGAAAAAGCCCTGGATAAAAGCAAAAAAACCATACCCCTATCAATTGCTGGCGCTCTTGCTGCTAGCCTAGTCAGTTATGGTTTCCATAAATTCAACAAAGCTTATCTCAAAGATAAACAAAGTCCACCCTCACCTCGCGAAGATTGGCAAGACAAAATAAGTCGAACCGCCAGTCTGTCTGCTGTTGGTGCTGCGGCTGGCTTTACATCCCGGGTTGGAATAAATATGATCACGGGCGGATCAGATTTACCCATCAATTTAGGCTCTAAGATCATCTCTGAAGTAGCAGCCAAAAAAGTCACAACTTATCTGCCTCAATATACAGGCAAAAATAAACAGACATGGAAACATACAATTGCAAAAGCCAGCGCAAGCGCTATTGTGGGAACATTGAGCTATTCTTTAGCACACGATTATTTACAATTACCCAGTATTGCCTCGCGAATAATCAGTGCTGGCTCAAGTGCGATGACCGAGCAAGTATTTCAATACACAATGAAATAAGGCCAATTAACCAAAAAAAGAAAATCAACTTTTCTTTCTTTTGTGTTTGTTCTTATTTTTACTTTGTTCAGGATCTTCTTTCGAAGCGGGTTTAAGTTTATTTTTAAAAAAGGCTTTACATTCATTACCCCATGCACTGAGTCTGTTGATAGCTCTGCCTAATAAATACGACTCTCGAGTGGCTGATTTTTCAATTTTCTTTAGCTTAGGCCCCTGATGAATTTTTTGTAATAGTCCCATTTGTCTGCCAGCTTCATTACAGTAGGAAATATACATTTCCGAAAACATTTTCGCTGTGTCAGGATCATCTAGGTTATCTTTTATTTGACGTTGATTGTTTGCTGCTGTTGATAAAGCAGCATATGCGTTAGCTGAAAAATAAGCCAACTTCAAAGCTTGAGGATAATCACCTTCCAAAACCTCTTTTTCTATTAGCTCTTGCCCGCCATCGGGCATATCATTCAGCTGTTGCCTCGCAAGCAAAATATCTTTAACCAGTAGATTTTTTTCATTTTCTAGCATGTTTTTAATATCAGATTTTGCCAAAGGCTTCATGGCTATTTCTTTTATTGTTTCATCTATGCTGTTCCAATCCGGTGAGCCCACAGGAATTCCTATTTTGTCAGTTTCACGTTTTTGGGCAAGCTCACCTGCTAATTTAAGCACCATTTGTTGTTTAAAATGACTTCCAAGTCGTGTCACCGTATCAATGCAGTCTTGCTTGCGATTCTCTTGCAGTTTTCCTTGCTCGTCATATTCAGGAAATGGCTGAGATTTGGAGATAACAATTGACAGTTTTTGTTTTTCTAAATCATATGTTAAAATTTGATTTTGAACATTTTGTTTCACGTCCGCAATCAAATCCGCTGGCGCTTTATTCTCGTCCGTAAAACCCATTTCGCGCAGCGCTTCGTCCTCTAATTGCTTTATTGCTTTATGTTGACCCGATAGATATGGCCTCATAATGCTAGCATCAGAGTGTATCGCATCCAAATATTCAGACAATGTTTGGTATGTTTCTCTGAGGACTTGATCCGAGCGACTAAAATAAGTTGCAAAAGTTTTATCCTTGCCTGTTTCAGCCTCCCGTAAAAATGTATGTAAACTTCTTTTTGGCATGATATGCACCAATTATTAATAATTCAGTATGTATTATTTTAGCATGGCTATTCTTACCCATAACAGAAAATGAACATTAATGACCCATTTTCATGAACCATACAAAAAGATATGATTGTTTGTAGTTCTTTTTACCACATAAACTCTAATAAATTTTTTATGTGATTTTTATTAATACTCTTACAGACTTTAAATACGACACAACACGGGCATATTCACTTGAATCATAAGAAAATTGATAATGCTGGGAGATATGCTTAGCCAATGTATTAAACAATTCACACATTGTAAACAAGGCATCCCACATGCGTTCTGTCTGAGCCCCTACGTAAGTCGCACTAAACTTATCCCAAATTTGAGCATCAACATGCTCAGCTAAATTCTTACCGCATTGGCCTAGTGAGACAGCAAAATTGGTTCTTAGACCTGCATACCAAGTTAATAGCTTAATCAGTTCTTGTTTGACGATATGTTCAGACATGAATTTTGCATACGTCAGCTGTTGTCTATACAGTCCTTTGGCAACATAGGTTGATACCCATAAAAATTCATTACAACAGTCTAAAAAAGCTTTTTCTGTTGGTGGCTTGGGTAAATAATCTTTATCGCTAGAGGGTGGCATATCATTTAACATATGATCTTTATCTAATAAAACTACACTTTGGCTGTCTTGTTGCATTGTCAAAAACCTGCTAGTTTGAATTAAGCTTAAATCAATTCTATTTTCATCTTCAAACAGCATTAAAAAAGTGAACTTACCTTTATCTTTAAACCAATCCCCTGTCATTTCATCTGGCGTTTGTGAAATTAATATATCCCCAAATTTATTATGCCACTGTTTGTTATTCACAAAAGGCACCACATCCGTCACAACATAAACAATATCATAGTCTTGAAACATATCTTTACTTGTATTCGAACTTGCCCTAGAACCATTCATCACAACTGCCCGAATCCTATCATCGTTTTCAGCCGTGCTGAAGATAAGTTTCATCATAGTTTCTTCATTACGCATATTTTCATTCATATTTCGGTCCCTGTTAATTATAAAGACATATTCATATCAACATAAAATTTCTTTTAAAATTATTTTATTCAATGAAAAAGTAAAGTTGTAGGCTAACTGGTTATATGAAAATAATATCGTTTGATAAAATAAATTTACAATACTACAGATGCAGGTTAACGTAATCTTGTTCTCGATTTATTCTCTGCTTTATTTTCACTCTCAGAATATGGTTTCTCTGAGTGCTTGCTATCCTGCTGAGAACTAAGCTTAAAAACCACCGCCTTGGATTGTTTTTCCCCCTTTATAATATCACTATCGGGCAATGCACTCTCTTTTTTATCAAATTTTTTCATGGTCTCTCGTAATGCCGCTAAATCTTTTTTCTCTTGTCCAACATCAGGGGTTACGCCCTTAAATGCTTTACCCTTGGAACCGCTGACTTTTTGATAGGAAAGGCCATGTTCTGCTAATAATGAAGCTGAATTAGCAACAGATCCGATTGTTAAGCCTGCACTCATGACACCCACACCAACAGACACAGCCACACCAGCAGGCGCTGCAGGTGTGAATATTGCGGGCAAAGCAAATGAGGCTAGACCACTCAGGACTGTATTAGCAAGAGACATGCCTATACCCAAAACACGTCTAGGAACTGCTTTCTTAAGAAAGTTTCGTTCTTGAACTTGTTTTAAAAGCTTGTGCGAACCTGAAAATTGTTGCTTAAATTCAGCACTCACAGTATCCTGCTCCTTAGACATTTTTGCTATTTCATCTGATTTTTCTTTACCATAAATTTTATCTTGACATCTTTTTTTCATTGATGAAAAGGAACGCACAAAAGGCTTCGTTACTTTCTCTTTTATATTGTCTGCTCGCTCTTGCAGATTTTTAGGCAAGATCTTTTGCTCTGCAGGCTTATTCAGAAAAGACTTATCACTAACATTAGGCGGATGAACCTCTACACCTCTATTTTCAATATGTTGGATTAGCATAGCCTGCTGATGAGCACTCATGGCTTGCATATCACTCACATCGACTATGTTGTCAAACTTTTTTGCTAAATTATCCTGGTGTTCTTTGAAAGTCTTTATTTTGTCCATTTCTTGTGACACAATACTTCTGGGTATTTTATATTCTTCAAAGAATGACTCCATCATGCCCATAACATCAGTTGTACCTCCAGAGGCTGAATGAGATATTAAAGAAGGTACTTTTTCTATTTTCTCAAGAATTTTTTCTTTATAGTCAGCTCTGTGTTCCTGTGGTATTTTCTGATGGATCTCTTCAATATTTTTATATAGAAGCCTGGGCGATTCTAAATAAAATCCAACCTCATTGATAGATAACTCAGAGTGCTTTTGGCTTACAAATTTAGCTAGAGTTTGGTCTAGCATGGATTGTTGTGCAGTAGACTTTTGATTGATAAAATGATTCGCTAGCTGTGCATTCACACCGTCAATATCACTTTGTTTCAACTTGGGCTTTGATATCATCTCAACCATTTTTTGCTTCGTTATACTGGGAATATCTTGAGCATAGATATGTTCATGAGTCGCTTTGTGATTTTTAATTTTTTTCGCAATATTTTTTGGTATGTTGAGCTTATGATAATTTTCTTCGGCCCGACAGTAATCTTTGATATTAATATTCAATCTCTCTACCTTTGCTTCTATACTTTCCTTAGCTTCAACCGGCATATCTTCTAACGTCATTGTAATGGGGCTATAATCACCATTAAAACATCCTTCGATTTTATCATTTATCTGCTGAATTAATTTGTTTTTTTGATCAGAAGTTAATTGTTCATCTTTAATAATGTATTGCCGCAACTGATACAATCCTTCATAAATCTTTTTGGGTTGTTCGATATACACGCCAACTACATTTTTATCCTCTACACTTAATTTAGCCTTGGAAATAATACTATTGATTTTATCTGTCGTTATCAATTGTCTATTTAAATTATCAAGTGATCTCTTATCATTTATAAAAGCACTGGAACTACGCATGACACCTGCTATCGAGGCCGCAAAAGCAAATGGTGGTGCTAATATACTCACACCCACTACTGTAACCAGTGCTGCAGAGACAGTAATGGGAATTGAGGCCAACAATAAAATTTTGGGTATTATTTTCTCGCTGGTTTTAAGATTGTCTTGACCAAGCTCGCTATTAATTACGGCGCCTACACCATTCATACCAAAATAAAGAGTATTACCCCCCAAAGAGACTAGAGACTTTGCTGCTTGCTTTAGATCTTGATCGGCAAAAGCATCCCATGCATCGCTAAGATATTCCGCCTGCTGCTTTAGAAATGGTTTTTTATAGACGCTATTTGCCATACATTTTGCCACACATTCTTTGCTAATTGTTTCAAATACTTATACACACTTCTTATTCTAACATTGGGGTGTGTTATTTGAATAACAATATTTTAACTTGTTGAATATTATAGCTTATTTTTTTTTGTGGTCATGAATAAATAAGCACTACGTTAAAAATCAAGCACAGAATAAATGTATGTACACTTTTATTTTAAATTATTGTCTCGATGAGTTCTTATGATTTCATAAGCGATAAAAGACTATTTCCCCAAATAGGGTGGAGATAAAATTGCTGAAAAAATATACTCTCTGAAATAACAGAGCAGAAATATTTTCTCAGCAGATAAGCCATAAAAGAATATTGAATTGTGTGATGTTCAGTAAACTGCTCAGCCCAAACAAAATTTTAAGACGCTTTTAATTTCGCAACGGCTTTAGGGCGGGTTGCTTCGACCCGGCTATCCAAGAAATTATATTCTCTGCCAAGCATTTCTAATAATTGTGGTGCTATTGCGCCTGGGATTTTCTGCATGGCGCCATAAGTTGCGCCATCTCCTTTTGGTTGTTCCATTGGATTTTTTTTAATATATTCTATCGCCCATTTTAAATCAGACTCAAAAGTTTCGATAAAGTTTGTTTGTTCCGTTTGTAAATAGGTGACACAAAGATGAATAGCAGCCGGATCTTGTAATCCATTCAAATGCCATCCTCGTTCTTTCATTTTTTCCAACAATAGGTAAATATTATGATTGGTTGCCTTATTAAATCTAAAAGCAACAACATTCACTTTAGGATCGCCTATCACTTCTAACTCAGGGATCTCTTTAAACATCATGTTGACTTTTTCTCGCAGCGCCATAATATCTTTTGTCGCCTGCACATAGCCTTTAAACCCAACATGGGCCAAAATAGCCCATGTCATGAGTATCATTGCCCCCATACGGCTACCCGCCATATTAGGGGTTAAATACAATCCCCCTTGCCAACGGGCTTTAAAATCAGCCTGATATAAGCCTACTTTTTTTCTAAACATACCAATAGAGGAGCCTTTTGGAACATAGCCATATTTATGTGAATCCATACTGATACTGGTCACACCGGGTAGTCTAAAGTCAAATAATGGTAGCTCATGACCTGTTGCTTTCATAAAGGGTATCAAAAATCCCCCCAAACAGGCATCTACATGCAAACCACAATTATTTTTTAAAGCAATATCTGATAGTGCGGGAATATCATCAACAATACCATGAGGGTAGTTTGGCGCAGAGCCAACAATCATAATGGTATTTCGATTCACTGCTTTGCGTAGCTTTGCAGTATCCACTTTATGTGTTTTAGGATCTAAGTCGACTTCGATCAAATCCAAATCATAGTATTCCGCTGCTTTAGCAAAAGCCACATGCGCACTTTTGGGCACAACAATGTTAGGTTGTCGCCTTCTAGTCATACCTGACTTTTCATTTTTAGCCCATTTTTTATGGGCCTTAACCGCTTCTAATATACTAAAAGTACCTCCATCATTAATGCAGCCCATAATATTATTATCACCATGCATTAACTTAGCACACCATTGAATCACTTCATTTTCACATTGTCTGATATCTTCAAACAAACCAGGGTGTAAAGGATTGGTGTAACCTGCATGTTTAAATATTTCAGCAGCAAAATCGCTTAAATCATTTTCTTCGCCTCGATAAATAGCGCCACTGACTTTATGCCCAAATTTGTTAAATTCACATATCGATTTTATTGTGGCTAATAAGGCATCTTTTGCAATACCCTGGTCTGGCATCTCAGTAAATCGCACTGTTCGATTTTTATGCACGCTGACATCGGCACTATCTAATTGTGGTTCAAAATCTTTGGCTAGCTCTTTGGCAAAAAGATCTTTTAGGTATGGTGTCGTTTTCAATAGATAAAAAATATTATTCTGGATATCCATTTTAACTTGTCCCCAGTCAGTCTGTATTGCTTTGTAAGCAAGTTGAGCGGCTACTGTTCCACCAATAAGTTGTAGTGGGCTGAACCCTGATAAAACCCGATTAAAAAACTGCGTTGCAACCTGATACATAGACTGTCCTTGTAGTACATCATTATTAGCTATTGCAATAATCTAGCTTTTTTTACAGTCATTAGGCAACCAGATAAAGTAATGAATCAGACTATTTAATAGTACAGAGCAATTTGGCCAAGCCTGTAGGCGCGCTCAAATATGGCGAGTGGTCTGCGTTTAGCTCATATACAGTGGGATTATTGAGCTTGGCAATCATGCTATTTTGAAAGGCAGGTAGTATAGCTTGATCTTGTAGGCATTTAATATAATATTGCGGAACCTGATGAAAAGACATTGTCGGCATGTTACTTTTTTCCACAAAGGCCATAAAGGGTTCTTTATTGAGTTTTTGTAGCGCTTTGACCGCTAGCTCATTCGGTGACATATTAAGTAATAAACTCTGAGTGCGCTCAGATTTTTTTAAATCAATATAGTTTTCTGCTTGGTTTGCAATAAATTCCGTAGAGATACCCGGCTCATTTGCTTGGCGAGTAATATCAAACAAAGACTCACGGTGTTTTGGAATAAAGGCAGCAACATAAACTAAGGCAGATATACGCTCAGATATATGTTCGGCAACTTGTGAGATAACCATACCTGCCATACTATGCCCGACTAAGATAATATCTCCGGATATATCTTTTAATGCTTCGACGACATGGTTAACATAAGCGCTTAAATTGATATTTTTTAAATGACCAGATTGGCAATAGTTGCGTCCTGGCAAGTCTATCAATAGAACATTATGATTCTTCTGTAGTGCTGGCACAACCGCTTGCCAACACCAAGATCCATGCCAAGCACCATGAATTAGAACAAAAGTCGCCATTATGACATCCAATTTAGTTTCAAATAATGGCTGATTATACTAGGTTATACTAACCGTTGTCAGTCTGTAAAAGACATATTATTATTTTTTCTTAAATATTTTGGACTCTTTAGGATTTTCCTCGTTTTCTCTCATAGCCTTTCCTCTCTCCATGTCTCCTACTTGTTGCGCATGTTTTTCAGCTTGCTGTTGCCAATGAACTGCTTTTCTCCGACTGTAAACCGCCCGCTCTTCTAATGATTCTTCTTTTAGGCCACTGACAATGGCTAACCGAGTCACGTAATATTTTGCTTCTTTTGCTACCCATAAGCCAGATTGAAAAACAGAATGAATAGCACTCATCGCATTTTGGCAAGCATTTGATAGCTTTTCAATCAAATTATGGTGACGCCCAGGAGAATGATTTTTTAATTTCTTAAGATGGTCATTGATCTTCTCACATTGTGCATCAATGTTCTGCATATTTTGTTGAAAGCCTTCATCTAGCTCCATTTCAACTTCTAATGCCTTAATCGGAGACTTGCCATTATTAAGCGATGCAAAATGCCTATTCACAACATTCATGATGCCTTCAACAGTATGGCTTGTTTTTAATTCTTGACTAAAACTTTCTATCTGCTGACATAACTTTTTAATCTGATCTGCGCTGTATTCTGCATCATTTTGTAATATTTGCTTAAATGCTGCTAATTCCAATTGTACCTTTTCAATTTCTGCTTTTGTTTTATCATTAGTAACACATTCAGCTATCATTTTGTTCAGGTGTGAAAAATCATCCATGAGCTGTATTAAAAGTAAAGATTGTTGCGCTTCACTTAAGGGACCTGCTGATGTTTTTATACCCTTAGGCATGATAAAACTCCTAAAATTAAAACTATGTTGAATAAGTAAGCTTAGTTTAAATTTTAGGCGCTATATGGATTTTTTATGAATTCTCTTAAAGATTACATCGTAGGTTTATTTGTTTTTCCTTCTACTTTAAAGCGCCATTTAGGTGGGAGGTGCTGAATATCTTCATCGGATATTGCTATATTTGAGCCTGCTGCTACCCGCGGAATGTTTTTGTCCAATAAAGGCGTTATTGGCTTAGCATTTGTTTGCTCCCACCATTTACCTGCATCTGCAGCTGGCTTTTTATATCCTTTAATATGCGCGAGAATATTAGCAATATTGCCTGAAGCGTAAACCATATCTCTATGAGATTGCTTCATGTATCCATGTTCAACACAAATATCTAATTGTTTGATCTGATGCTCATAAAAACCATCTGTGTTGACTAAACAAAAAGGCTTTACAGGATTGTCATCTGTATTTTTATAACTAGCAAATTGATTCTTTATTAATGACTCAAACGATTCATCTAACGTCCCCAAGCCACCAGGCAATGCAATACAGGCAACTGAACCTTCCATCATCAGCCGTTTTCTCTGTTGATAGTTCTCAGCCTTAATGAGGGTTTGAAGACCTTGGTGAACAACTTCTAATGCTTCCACTTCTGGTGTAATAACACCTTTAACCTGACCGCCTGCTTCTAAGACACTGTTAGCGATAATCCCCATCAAGCCCACTTTAGCACCGCCGTATATTAAACCATACCCAGCCTCAACAATTGCCTTACCCAAATCTCTCGCGGCTTGTTTATGATTCTCAGGGCCTTTGTCACTAGAGCCAGAATATACGCAAATGTATTCCATATTTTTACTTCCTTAAAATCTTTCATATCATTAATAAAATCTCTATGTTCACTCAGAGAAGTCAATTAACTTTCATTGCATCGCTATACTTAGGCTTTTTGTCTGCACTTAGTAGCAATGATTTGTTATTTGCCTATAATTCTTATAGACTCGTCTAACAACATCTCAATACACTTTGAATACATAATTCAAATAAAATTCATAACAGTACAACATGCTGAATTGAATTATGCAAAGCCCACAATATTTCATTATTTTACATAGACTCATTTATGGAGTGCGATATGTTACGCGCCTTTCTACCTTTATTACTCGTTTTAGTCATAGACTCAATCGGGCTTGGGATCTTATTTCCAATTCTAAACCCCATTTTTATGGACGCAAATGGTATTTTGCCTATAGACGCATCTATGAACATTAGAAACTTTTTTTACGGCCTTACTTTATGTGTATTCCCCTTATCTATGTTTATAGGTTGCACTTTTTTGGGTGATATATCCGATCAAGTGGGTAGAAAACCTATATTATTAATTTGTCTTGTTGGCGCATTTATCAGCTATTTGTTATCTGGTATTGCAATTGATATTAGTTCACTGGGCCTATTAATTTTTAGTCGGGTCATCGCAGGGCTCACAGCCGCTAGCCAACCAATCGCCCAAGCCGCCGTGGTTGACCTCAGCACCCCAGACAATAAAAATCAAAACTTAAGCCTGATGATTTTTGCCGTCTCATTAGGGTTTATCATTGGACCATTAATGGGCGGTTTTTTATCCAATGACAGCATACTAAGCAGCTTAAAATTATCCACACCTCTTTATGCCGCATCTGGCATATGTATTGTTGGCGTTATCTTAATTTATACTTGCTTCAAAGAGACCTTCCAACACCCTGAAAAAGTGAAAGTTAATCTACTAAAAGGGCCTGAAATATTCATCTCCGCTTTTAGAGACAATGAAATCCGTCCTTTAGCTTTTGTTCACTTTTTTATGCAACTTGGCTGGGGTTGTTACTTCCAGTTCGTTTCATTATTCTTAATGTCTCGCTATGCTTATGGCTCAGATCAAGTTGGCTTATTTATTTCTGCTATGGCTTGTGGTTTTGCCTTTGGTGCTTGTTTTTTAAACCGTTACTGGATACGTTTTTTCTCAACGCCTATGTTAACTTGGATACCAATCGGCATTCTATCAACATTAATGTTTGTTACAGTAGTATCCCATAATCAAGTGGTTACCTGGATTGCAATGATGTTTATTGCTATGGCTATGGCAATTGGATACCCATCCATTACGACATTATTATCTGACCAAGTTAATGAAACCCAACAAGGCTGGATCATGGGGATCATGTTTTCAATTTTTGCGGTATCTTGGACACTCACCAGCTTCTTGTCTGGATTTTTGCAATCCTTCAGCGACGCTGCGCCACTGACATTAGGCGCGGTAGGCATGCTAATAGGATTTATATTAATGGGACGGCTGGTATGGGGAAAATTTAAACCTATTGTCACTGTGAATTAACAGGTCAAGCAAAATGTTAAAACACCTACAACAACAGCCTCTCACTAAAGGCTGTTGCTTTAAGTTTTATCGATGCTTGTGCTTGTGGCCTTTTTGCTTAAACGAATTATTATATTCTTTCTTTGGCTGATTTCTATATTGTTTTTGTTGTGCTTTTTGAGCATCTAGCAGTGGTGTGGTTGAAGCTACTTGTACATGATCATCTGGAGCATGACCAATGGCCAATGCTTGAATACCCAGAAGTACCATAAACCCCCTATTCTGTCTCTCTATCTCATTTCTAGCCATCTACATCTCCTAAAATTAACAAACGCCTACTCGAGAGTACTCTATACTCTCTCAAAAAAGCAATTCAACTTACCCGTGTTAATTAGCATATCTATTTTATGTTTTACAACTTAACAGGGCTGTGCTCTTTGCTTCGAACTTAACCAGGTGCTTTGCTTGTTCTTGAAAAAATAGCGTTATAAGCAGACGCACAACCTTTAAAACAAATGTTGCCGATGGAAAGCTCAAGCTTCTAGCCCTTTACTGATTAAATGCAGGAAAAATGCCTCATCCCAAGTCTCTAAAGCCTGTTGCTCGTTGGCTTGCAATAAAGGCATGATATCTTGTACCAGCTCACTCCATTTTAATC
Organism: uncultured Coxiellaceae bacterium; assembly: GCA_963976875.1. GTDB lineage: Bacteria > Pseudomonadota > Gammaproteobacteria > Berkiellales > Berkiellaceae > Berkiella_A. The sequence continues at coordinate 20,071 of CAXBML010000014.1, read as the reverse complement.
TTAAAACTTTTCGCCTTAAATTATCTGCTAGCCAATGCTTATCCGCCTTAAGCATCGACCCTGCCCACGGGCCTTGTTGCTCTAACGCGTTGCTTAACAAATCAAAATTAACAGGCACACGATTAGAGATGTACCATATGAAATCGTACCAATCTCGCCCCTTATCAAAAGGCCTACATAATATAGCATGCAGCTTCCCTGCAAATGAACTCGGTAGATCTTTTGCTAACACCGAAAAAGCCAATGGGAAGGTAAGATACTGAAGCTCCATTTTAGCTCCAGCTGGTGGGTTGGTATCTAACTCAATTTTAATCTTTATTCTTCTTTCTGATTTATTTTGAGGATACATCAAGCTTAACTCTTTTCCCAATGAGTCTACTTTTAAAAATTGTTTTTGTACTATTTTAGAGGCATCTTTTCTATCGGCCATTTGCACTTTATACCCATATGCTTCAAAGTCATTATGCATATATGTCAGGTAATGCATTAAATCAAAATCACTCATCGGCTTTATTAACGCAAAGTCTAAATCCTCAGAAAAACGCTGTACGCCATGTAAAATTCGTAATGCTGTTCCGCCATGAAACTCTGCCACTTTAAAAAATCCAGCCTTAGATAAAGCCATTAAAGCAATTTCTTGCGTGATTTCTTTTAAAGCATTTATTTCATCCATACGACTTTTACAGTTATATCGTTGCAACCTATTTTCAATAACATCAATACTCACTCAACACACCTCTCAAAAATAAATCAACTCGCCTGCTATGATAATAGGCTGATAATTCATTACTCTCATCTTCTGATAGTGTTGGTAATTCATTTTCGTCAATCCGAAGCGAAGAAATAAGCGGAATCAAAGAACACCAGTTTTTTTTATAGCAGTAAACATAATCACATAGCGCCTTCCATGGCTTAGCCACATAATAACAATATGCCTCTTCTTCTACTCTTTGCACCTGGGTGAAAAATTCAATTTTAGGCACTGTTTTATAATTAAATACGCCAAATATATTCTTAACAGAACTTGCTCGCTTTGTTGTCACGCAAGTTGTAACATAAACAGCCTCAGGAATTAATCCATGATAAGACAATGCTGATTCCAAACTGACATATGAAGGCCACATCAGATAATGGGATAGCTCGAAAAGGTGGGGACTATTTTTTTCTAAATAACCGCCCCTTCGATAAACACCTCTTTTTAGGCGCACCAAAACACCTTGCTTGAGTGCTCTTTTTATTTGTGCGTGGCAGGCATTCTCGGACAAAGACATAAATCCAGCCAACTCAGATGCTGTGACATAGTCCGACTTTAATAGCCTTAATTTTTTCTCAATAATACTACTCATAGTCATACTTTAGCACAAAACTGTCACTTATTGACAGTTTCTGTCAAATGTATAACCGAGTATACTCACGCTATCGCGCTTGATATTAATTCATTCAGCTAAACAATACAGATATTTTGAGTTGCCTGATATTAATTGGGACATCCATATTATGTTTCCATATTATGTTGTACAACTTAACAAGGCTGTCCCCTTTATTTTAAATCCCATTTTTATCGATGCAAATGGTATCTTGCTTATAGACGCATCTAAGAATATCAGAAACTTTTTTTTACAGCCTCGCTTTATGTGTATTCCCCTTATCTATGTTTATAGGCTGCATTTTTGGGAAGTATCTCATAATCAAGTGGTTACTTGGGTTGCAATGATGTTCATCGTTATAAAAATTGTATACCCATCGAGCACTACATTATCATCGGAACAAGTCGATGTGACCAAACCAGACTGGATCATGGGTATCATGTTCTCTATCTTTCCCGTCTCTTGGGCTGTGATCAGTTTCTTGTCTGGATTTTTGCAATCCTTCAGGGACGCTGCACCACTAACATTGGGTGCGGTAGGTATGCTAGTAAATATTAAGCAATGTTGTGTTCAAAGGTTCAAGTAAATTTTGGGCACCATCAATTTTGCAACTCTGGAATACTTTATGAAGGACCGAATGAAGGACCCCTTTCTTGTTCTTGTTCTTGTTCTTGTTCTGGCTGTTTAACCCCCCTACTAGCCAGTTTGCTGGCAATATCAATATCCTGAGTTAAAGTATTTTGTTTTTTACCACTTGTATGCTCTGTTAATAGTTCTTTGTGCTCAACCTGTATTTCTTCGAGTCTATCCACAAACCACTGCTCTGCTTTTTCAGCACGGTCTAAATCACGGCCAATCTCTTCCACATCCCCCTGAGCTTCGTAAACTGCCTCCGTTAATATTTTTTTTTGAGCATGGTCTTGCTCTGCATTTACGAATTCTATAGCAGAATCAACTTTGTCTTGAGCACTTGCTTTTTGATCCTTTAAGTCATCGACGACAGTATGAGAACTGTTAATCATATCCGTTAATTTATCTATATTTGATTGATACAGTCCTTGAATTTCAGCCAACACAATATTTTCCGTCTTCATTACTCCTGTAGAACTATTAGTCTGTTGTTTCTTGTGAAGATGAAACATTGAGCCAAAAGTCTTCCCAGTACTATGTTGAACAGCCTGGTGTTGTAAATGAACCTTGCCTTTTTTTACATCGGCATAAAGCTTCCCTAGTTGTGCCATTGCCTGCAATGGTTCTACACTAATATTTTTCACTATCGCTTTATTGACCGATATATTGTCATTAACCGATGTTGCATTCAAAGATTCAAGTGAATTTTGGGCGCCATCAATTTTATAACTCTGAAATACTTTTTGCCCTTTTTTTATCTCATCGACAAGCTCTCCAGTTGAAAACATATCAATTTGATTTGGATTTTTAAGTATCGTTGGAGAAAGATTATTTTGTAATAATAATTTATTGGTCAATATAACCATTGTACGACAATTGCCATCATGAAAAGGATGTAGCCGCTCGATACTGGCAACACATTTTGCAATAGCTAGCATTTTCTCATCATCTGTTTGAGCATGCTTTATTTCTTTGTTGTATTCTTTAATATATGCTTTGGTATATTCCTTTGCGTCGCCATTCGCAATCAATCTCGCACCAGCCCCTACACTACTTTCAAGAGCCTGCATAAAATCATCAGCATTTTCATCCAAAGACCGATTTTTATCTGGCACAAAGTCAATCAGACCTTTCTCAGGATCACTATAGGCCATCGCCACAGGAGGAGGAGAGTCGCTCATTAAGGCTTGTATAAATTCCTTAGCCCCCTCTTTCGTAACATTTCCCAAATCAGGCTCTTGATTAATGCTGGCTAATCCAAAATCAGCTTTACTACGCCTGTAATCGCTATCTATGACTACACCCTCAACTTCTTGTTGCCCTTCACCCCGTCCTACGCAATAATCATGAATTTTAAGCACTTCTTTAGTCGACAAGGGCTCACCCAAAGTATCCATCATTCGGTCCCATGAGCCTTGCATCGCACTATAAAATCCTTTTTCAGCACCAGCGCCACTATCAAATGCCCATTTGCCTTCAGCTTGTCTGTACCCATCAATAAACAAACGCCAATTTTCGGAGGGTGGGAAACCCTCCATAACTTTTTGGGCTTTTTTAGCTATTTTGGGTGCCATTACACCCTCCCCGGCATTTAACTGACTTATTTTTTACCATATCATATTTTCGGCTAGTCTTTAAGAAAGTTAATAGGGATATACACTGAAGAAAAAATGGATTTAATTAGATGGTTCTTTCATTGGAAATTTTGGAGCCAACTAGAATTATTGCCTCCATAAAATATGAGTATTTCTTAAGTTAAAATGCAAGACTATCAATATCTAAGCACAAAAGAGGACATAGAAGTCCAACTCAGAATATCTGTTCTTTCAAAATTTTATGTTTTTGATAAAAATAATTACTACTTTATATTAGTAGGCTTCGTTTCTTTTTTTCCACCATGACTAGTACCAGCAGAATTGTCCTTATCTGTTTTGCGGCCCCTGACAGCCATTAATGGCACAACAGTACTACTCCCAGCCAAAGAATCCTCCTCCTTGGGTAATTCATGCAAAAGAGATAAAGATGTCATTTTTTCTTCAAGCTTATGCATTAATACTTTGTGAAAATCACATTTTAGTTGCTCTAAATCAGCAAGAGAGAATTGTCTAGAAATTTTCAATTTTTTTAATATAACACCTTCTGAATCAAAACTGATTGGGCTATAATAATTACGAAACAACTTATCTATGTAAGCCATTCCTTGTTCTAGTGTAATTGTTTTAGCAATCACCTCTAAAATTTCAGAATTTTTTGTTCTTAAATATTCCCTAATAAGTTCCTCTTCATAGCAAGGTACTTGAATAACGCTGATAGTTGTGCAGTCACCATATTCTTGGGTCTCAAGAATTCGTTGCAAGTCACAAACTTGTGCCATTTTAATATGAAATTCTACCCCATCATGCTTGCCTGCACTGGCTAGATATTCCTCTAACGATCTTTTAAATTTTAAATCTTTATTCTCAAGTAATTTCAAATAATCTTCTAAAGTCAATAATGAAATAGCTGAATCTCTTTTAACATCTGCCTGAATTGTTTTTAATAAAGTACGTGTTTCATTATACTCTCTCAAATAATGTTCTGTTTGTTGCTCAAGTATAGTGTTTGCAATGTCAAAAGCAGTAACTGATTCTTTTGACATTAGAGGGGCTATCGTTTTTTCAATAGAGTCTTTAACAATTGTTGTATAACGAAAAATAGCATGGCTCTCTCCCCAAGATTCTTCCGTCTTATCGCTCAATGTCGTTTCCAATGGAAACCCAGAATAGACACCATCGGTCATATAAACTACAACGTCACCTTCTTGCATTGGGATATTCAATTCTTGAATTTGAACCTCTTCTTTCCACTGGCCTAAGAGCTCTTGGACCCCGTTAGGGCTATAATTTCCACGAGTTCTGTGCCTGACAGCAGCAGGAATAATTTCTTTCACATTCAAAGAGTGGCCATCAATGATAACAATCATACCATCACCAATATTTGCAAACTGACCTACCCATTTTCCATCCTTGTATTCTAGGGCGCCACTCGCCAGCGAACAGGTCGGAGAATGTTGCGAGTACTCAGTAGGAAGACTTCTGTTAACTTCTGCTGCAGAATCGATTAAGGATTTTCTTCTTTCTTCTTTATTAGAACTAAGAGGTATACTATTTTCAACCCATAGCCTCGAAAGTTCATTGGAAACTGTTGCAACACTTCTGTTAAACACAGGATCCTTTTCTTCATAACCTAAACCATCGGCAACGGCTGTTCTTTGAGTCAGACATTGATAGCCATCAGAAAATAAAGCGGGTGAAAAACGAAAACTATCACAAACAAGATGATTACCAGAACGTTGTTTATTTAACTTTTCTTTTAAATACAAGCTATGCTTTTCATTGGTCATATATAGGCTTGTACTACCTAGCAAGGTACACTGATTATGATCTGGAAAAAATACTCTAAACCTTTCACTTAAAAAGCGTCTAGTATCTCTCTCTGTATCTTTTTTATTAAAACGTACAGAAACCACTTTTCCATATCCTGGTGAACTTATCATCCGAGTATCTACCCCTATATTTATGACATCAACTTAATATATCAAACTTACTACAAAATGCTTAAATTCTCTAATTTTCTATCCCTGAAACCAAACATTCTGTCTACATTAATACTGAGCTGCAATTACACGCTAATTTACCATCACAGTTCAGTAATTCAACTTTCATAAGATCGCACTATATATAGCCTATTGCCGCAAAAGTCGTTAGAATTTGCGGTCATTAGAAATATATTAAATTCACATAAGGAATACAGTCATTACTGTCGCCGCCGAACCTGCTAAAAGCTTATATATCGAGACTTGGGGCTGCCAAATGAATGAGTACGACTCAAAACGTATCTCTGAGCTACTCAATGCGACCCATAATCTACAGTTGGTCAACAAACCAGATGATGCCGATGTATTACTGATGAATACCTGCTCTATCCGAGAAAAGGCACAAGAAAAAGTTTTTTCCCGTCTCGGACAATGGCGTGCTCTAAAAAATATTCGCCCCGAATTAATTATCGGTGTAGGAGGATGCGTGGCTAGCCAAGAAGGCAAAGCCATCAGACAACGAGCACCTTATGTTGATGTCATCTTTGGTCCCCAAACATTACATCGTTTGCCTACGCTCATTAATCAAGTGCAACGAAACGGCAAGCCTGCTATCGATGTCAGTTTTCCTGAAATTGAAAAATTCGACAGATTACCTGATCCAAAATCAGACGGCCCAACCGCTTTTGTCTCTATTCAAGAAGGTTGCAGTAAGTATTGCACTTATTGCATCGTGCCTTACACGCGCGGCGAAGAAATTAACCGCCCCTTTGATGATGTGATTAGTGAAATCGCAATATTGGCAGAACAAGGTGTGCGCGAAATTACACTACTAGGTCAGAACGTCAATGCCTATGAAGGCAAAATGCATGATGGCCACATAGCAGATTTGGCACTATTGATTCGCTACGTTGCCCATATTGAGGGAGTAGAACGTATTCGTTTCACGACATCTCATCCTAACGAATTCTCTGATAGCTTAATTGAGGCCTACAGAGATGTACCTGAATTAGTCAATCATTTACACCTACCGGTACAAAGCGGAAGTGATAGAATCCTAGCTTTAATGGGTAGAGGACACACCACCTTAGAATTTAAATCTAAAATGAGAAAACTACGCAAGGTGAGACCCGATATTACAATATCATCCGACTTTATCGTTGGCTATCCTGGTGAAACAGACGAAGACTTTAAAGCCACCGTAGATTTAGTCGAACAAATCGGCATGGATCACTCATACAGCTTTATCTTTAGCGCAAGACCCGGTACCCCAGCGGCTACCTTACCTAATCCTGTGCCCGATGAGATAAAAAAACAAAGATTACAAATCTTACAAACAAGAATTCACCAACAAGCCGCCCAAATCAGCCACGATATGGTAGGCACAACACAGCGCATCTTAGTCACAGGCCCTTCAAAAAAAGACCCCATGGCTTTATCAGGGCGTACTGAAAATAACAGAGTGGTGAACTTTAAGCCGCTAAAGCAAGGGGCAAACCTAATAGGTCAATTTGTGGACATACACATTACTGAGGCTTTAACCAACTCTCTTAGAGGTGAAGTAAAAGAACACTGCCATGCTTAATGCATTGATTTTACTCACTCTTAAGAGATTTTAAAGGACTAACAACAAAGCTAGATAAATAACCCTTTCCCGTTTGCTCCGAAAGGGTATATGCTTATATAAAGGTATTTTTGTGGCGAAGACATTCATACAACCATTGAACACTAAAATTACATCCAGTGATATTTCTCTCCAACCAAACGATAACAGACGTTTAATGAGTCTGTGTGGTCGTTTTGATGAACATCTCAGACAAATTGAAAAACGTATGGGCGTTGAAATTAATAACCGCGGCCATAATTTTCAAGTCTTAGGAGAACAACAAGCGGTTAAAATATCCGTCCAACTTATCCAAGAACTATTTGAAAAAACGAAATCTGACGAAGAACTCAGCCCACATCAAGTACACTTATCATTACAAGCTTGTCAAAAGCACTTGACGACAGACAAAAACCAATTTACTAATAAAGAACATAACAGGACCGAGCCGTCTCATCATTCTGAGAATGAATCAGATAACTATTTTTGCTTTAAAACAAAATCAGGTACATTGACACCCCGCAGCCCGAACCAAAAACAATATTTGCAGAATATATACAAACACGATATTAATTTTGGTATTGGCCCTGCAGGCACTGGAAAGACATATTTGGCCGTTGCTTGTGCCGTGCAAGCCCTAAAGGAAGATAATGTCAAAAGAATTATACTAGTACGTCCAGCAGTAGAAGCCGGTGAAAAACTAGGATTTTTACCTGGTGATTTGGCACAGAAGATCGATCCTTATTTACGCCCTTTGTACGATGCCCTTTATGAAATGTTAGGCCCTGAACACACTGTTAAATTAATAGAAAAAAATATTATTGAAATCGCTTCTCTCGCCTATATGCGTGGCCGCACACTCAATGACTCTTTTATTATATTAGATGAAAGCCAAAATACCACGCCAGAACAAATGAAAATGTTTCTGACTCGTATTGGATTTGGCTCAACAGCAGTCATTACCGGAGATATTACTCAAGTGGACCTCCCTCGTGGTCATACGTCAGGTTTAAGGCATATTATTGATGTGCTCAAAGGCACAGAAGGTATTAGCTTTACCTTATTCAATTCAACAGATGTTGTCCGACACCCATTAGTACAAAAAATCATCGAAGCCTACCACGCATTTGAAAATAAAGGCGCACCTAAGGATAAAAAATGAGTATCCATGTCGATATCCATAACCCAGATTTTGATATCCCCGATCAGGCTAAAATTCAGCACTGGCTAACCCATGTTTTATACCAATACAATGAAGTTGAAATCAGTATTAAAATTGTTGGCTTAGCCGAAATGCAAGCTATCAATCTACAATACCGCAAAAAAGACAAACCCACTAATGTATTATCATTCCCTAGCCATTTACCAGAGGGACTACCGATTACATTGTTAGGTGATTTAGTTTTATGTCCCCACGTTATTCAACAAGAAGCACTAGAGCAAAATAAAACTCTCGAATCTCACTGGGCACATATGATTGTTCATGGCACTTTACATTTATTAGGTTACGATCACGAAGATCCCAATGACGCCCAGCTAATGGAAAATTTAGAAATTAATATCCTTGAAACTTTAGGCTTTACCAATCCTTATGGAGTTATGAATGAGTGATGATAGTGTGTCATCTGCCAACCGAACGTGGATAGATCGAATCAGCCAGGCAATACTAGGCGAACCAAAAGACCTAGACCAACTAATCGAGCTTCTGCGTGATGCTCAACAACGCGCATTACTCGATGCAGATGCTCTAAGAATGATAGAAGGCGTTTTACGGGTTTCTGAGGTGCGAGTTGAAGAAATTATGCTGCCACGCTCAGCAATCGTGACGATTGATAAAGATGCTACTTTGGAAGAAATCTTACCCATTGTCATCAAATCAGCCCACTCTCGCTTTCCCGTCATAGGGGAAAGTACAGACGAAGTAATCGGTATATTACTCGCAAAAGATTTATTGCAATACCAACAAGAAAGTTTCGATAAGTTCTCTATTAAAGATATCATCCGTCCTGCTATTTTCATCCCAGAAAGTAAACGCCTAGATATTTTACTGAATGAATTCAGAAAAAACAGACATCATCTTGCCATTGTGGTTGATGAGTATGGTGGCGTAAATGGTATGGTAACCATTGAAGATGTACTAGAGCAAATTGTGGGGGACATTGAAGATGAACATGACTTCGATAAAGATCCCTTTATCAAAAAACACAAACAAGATAATTACTCTATAAAAGCTCAAACCCCTATTGAGGATTTCAATATATTCTTTAATTTAGAATTTCCTGACAATGAATTCGATACGATTGGTGGTTTAGTTGTTAAAGCATTTGGTTATTTACCCAAACGAGGAGAAACCATATCGATTGAGGGTATCCCTTTCTCTGTTTTGAGAGCCAATCGAAGACGTGTACAATTACTAAAAATGACTTACACACAACCAGAGGAAGTTTAGACACTTCTTCTGTTTAAGTGCGATAATTCATCCAGTAACATAATTTAACCCAAGATCTTCTTGTGATGGATAACGACGCATGATCAAATTGCTTAAAAAATATCAGTTCTTTTTTGTGAGTATTGCTGCTGGGGCTCTATTAAGCTTAGGGTTTGCCCCTTACAATCAAATATGGGCAGCCTTCTTATCCCCTTTATTACTGCTAGCGGCAACAGAAGGGCAAAAACCAAAAGATGCCGCTTACAAAGGCTTTTTATTTGGATTGGGTTTGTTCGGATTTGGCGTGTATTGGGTATTCCATAGCATCTTCCACTTTGGGCAAACAACTACAATCCTTGCCTATATTATCACGGGGTCTTTTGTTGCTATTTTAGCTTTATTCCCCGCTCTGATGATGTACTTTACCAACAAATGGTTCAAAGATATGCCTCTTTTGCGTGCAACAATTGGGCTTCCCATTATTTGGGTTTTATTTGAAATATTTCGCGGCCACCTACTTACTGGCTTTCCTTGGCTATATATTGGCACGACACAAACAGGCAATGCTGCGTTACGCGCTTTCGCCCCCATTGGCAGTGTCTGGATGGTTAGTTGGGCACTAATGGTATCATCAGGGGCTATATACGGCTTTATGTTGTATTTTAGTCAACAGCGACAAAACAAAAAGCAACTCTATAGATTGGGCGCCCTATTTGTAAGCATTTGGGTTATTGGCGCCATGATCAACCAGCATAAATGGGTTAAACCGGACCCATTAGAGGTCTCCGTCGCTCTAATCCAAGGAAACGTACCTCAACAAATGCGCTGGGATCCCAAACAAGTTGTCGACATCATGACTTTATACGAGGAGATGACTTCAAACGCATTAGATAGTAGTATTATTATCTGGCCTGAAGGGGCTATTCCTATGCCTCTACCCTACTCTGACTCTTATTTTCAAAGAATCAATAGACTGATTGTAGAGAATAAAACAGCTTTAATTGCAGGCGTGCCTGTCAAAGCTGAAAACCAAGAAGCATATTACAATGCTTTAATTGGCTTGGGCCAAGCCAAGGGCATATATTACAAAGAACAATTAGTCCCTTTTGGTGAGTTTGTTCCCTTTGAAAAATTATTACGCGGGTTGATTGGTTTTTTTGATTTACCTATGTCTAGCTTCATTGCAAAAGATAACCCAGATACGACCATAACAGCCTATGGATTAAACTTTGCACCTGCTATCTGTTACGAAATAGCTTTTCCTAGGACAGTACAAAAAAATGTAAAAAATGCAGATTTCATCATTACAGTTAGTAATGATACTTGGTTTGGGCGTACCATTGGCCCAGACCAACATTTACAACTAGCGCAATGGCGAGCCATTGAAACAGGACGCTATGTATTACGTGCTACCAATACAGGTCTAACCGCCATTATCTCCCCAACTGGACGTGCTGAAGTGGCAAATCAATTCGAAACGACGATTTTGCGAGGCGTTGTATCTCCCATGAACGGCCAAACCCCTTGGGTAAAATTTGGTATTTGGCCACTGTTGCTGGCCATGCTAGCTGTACTAGGCGCTCCTTTTGCTAACACATTACCTGGCTTGGTTAAGAAACACGCCCAGCCGTTTAAAAAGAAAGTAAAAAAATGGCAGAAAAAGCGGAAGAGTAAGTAACTTACACATAAGTTAATCTCAATGAGCAGAGCGAATTAGTGCCCTCTCCTAATACTGGGAGAGGGCGAGTGAAGCTCTGATGAAGGTTAGTTAAGCTAAAGCATCATCAGTAACCCTCACCAGGTTTACTGCGCTTTCGCTTCCCTCATCACATTCGGACCACAAAACCGACAACTATTTAACCCTAACTATCCTCTTCATCCCCTGATCTCTCAGCCACCATTGCTCCTGCGGCCTCAGCAGCAGCACTTGCAACCGCACCAGCCACTTTAAATGGCACTTTTATAACATCAATAGCCACTGCAGTAGCAGCGCCCGCCGCACTGCCTAAGCAACCATGCAACATGACACATAATATGACTAAAGTGATTTTCTGCTTCATATTTTCATTCCTTAATTTACCACCCAACTTAGCAATGGTATGCTATCCCCAATTAGATTGTGTGCTGTATTAAGCAACAAAAAATCTAACAGTTAGCAAACATAATATATTACTCACGAGTTACCCCATGACCAACACGACTGACAACCAATATCACCCACAACAAATTGAACAAGAAGCTCAAGAGTACTGGGAAACCAATCAAAATTTTGCGGCCCAAACCGACGCCAACAAAGAAAAATACTATTGCTTAAGTATGTTCCCTTACCCAAGTGGAAATTTACATGTTGGACATGTCAGAAACTACACGATTGGTGATGTAATTGCACGCTATCAACGCATGCATGGCAAAAATGTATTGCACCCGATTGGTTGGGACGCTTTTGGGCTACCCGCTGAAAATGCCGCCATTAAAAATCAGGTTCCCCCCCATGATTGGACTTATCAAAATATTGATCACATGCGCACACAGCTCAAAAGTTTAGGTTTAAGCTTTGACTGGTCTAAAGAATTGGCCACTTGCGATCCTGATTATTATCGTTGGGAACAATGGCTATTTTTAAAAATGTATGAAAAAGGCTTAATCTATAAAAAAAGTTCCATCGTCAACTGGGATCCCGTTGATAATACTGTTCTGGCTAATGAACAAGTCATCGATGGTAAAGGCTGGCGCTCTGGTGCAAAAGTAGAGCGCAGAGCCATTCCACAGTGGTTTTTAAAAATTACAGATTATGCTGACGAATTATTAGCAGATTTAGATAAACTAAAAGAATGGCCTCCACAAGTAAAGTTAATGCAAAAAAACTGGATTGGTCGCTCTCAAGGTGTCAGCTTCCAATTCGCAGTCGAACATGCCGAGGCCGAGCCTTTAGAAGTCTACACTACTCGTATTGATACATTAATGGGTGTAACTTATGTTGCAGTAGCGGCGGAACATCCTTTAGTTAAAATTGCACTAGCCCAAAAACCCGAGCTGCAACAATTTATTGATAAAGTAAAACAAATCAAAGTGGCAGAAGCTGATATGGCCACAATGGAAAAAGAAGGCCAAGCAACCGGCCTATATGCCATACACCCGGTCACTCAAGAAAAACTGCCTATTTGGATCGGAAATTATGTCCTAATGGAATATGGCTCAGGAGCAGTCATGGCAGTCCCCGCTCATGATGAAAGAGACTACGTATTCGCGAAAAAATATGACTTACCGATAAAAGGTGTTATACGTCCTGTCGATGCTGAAAATCTAGACTTAAGTACTGAGGCTTTTGTTGAACCAGGCATTTTAATCGAATCAGAACAGTTCAATGACTTAACAACAGAACAAGCCAAACAAAAAATAGCCGACTATTTGGTTGAGAAAGATGTAGGTCGTCAAGAAACCCATTATCGCCTTAGAGATTGGGGCGTATCTCGCCAACGCTATTGGGGTGCCCCCATACCGATGATTGAATGTGGTAGCTGTGGCACAGTCCCTGTGCCTGAACAAGACTTACCTGTAAAGCTACCAACAGATGTTACCCCTACAGAGCATGGATCTCCCTTAAAGACACTCAATAGCTTTGTCGATGTCCCATGCCCCAAATGCCAAAGCCCGGCAAAACGCGAAACCGACACTTTTGATACCTTTATAGAGTCTTCTTGGTACTATTTACGTTTCATGTGCCCAGACCAAAATAATAGTATGTTTGATGAACGCGTAGATTATTGGAAAAACGTAGACCAATACATTGGTGGTATCGAGCATGCCATTCTACACTTACTCTATTCTCGCTTTTTTCATAAAGTCATACGAGATTTAGGATTAATCAAAACAGACGAACCCTTTAAGCGTTTATTAACACAAGGCATGGTCTTGAAAGATGGCGCTAAAATGTCTAAATCTAAAGGCAATACGGTTGACCCTCAACCTCTAGTCGAGAAATACGGTGCGGACACGGTACGATTATTTATTATGTTTGCAGCACCACCTGAGCAATCTTTAGAATGGTCTGATGCGGGCGTAGAAGGCGCTTTCCGCTTTTTGAAAAAATTATGGCGCATGGTAACCGAACATACAGAACAAGGCATTGCTCCTTATAATTTTATCAACCAAAGCTTTAATTCTGAGCAAAAAAATCTCAGACGGAAGGTGCATGAAACTCAGCAGAAAATAAGCGATGATTTCCAACGCCGCTATACATTTAACACAGCCATTGCCGCCACAATGGAACTAGTCAATGCTGTAAATGACTTTAGTGTGACAACAGATTTAGATAGGCAAGTACGCCAGGAAGCAATCGAATACATTATACTAATGCTTTCACCTATTGTGCCACATATCACCCACCACTTATGGCAGACCCTTGGGCACAATGAAACGATCATGGTTGCCTCATGGCCAACTTTAGATGAAAATGCACTTGAAAAACAAGATATGACCGTTGTGGTACAAGTAAACGGTAAAGTCCGAGCTAAGATGACACTGGCCATTGATTTAAGCAAAGAGCAAGTTGAAACCCAAGCTCAAGAACATGAAGCTGTCATCAAGCACTTAAGCGATAAAACGATTCGGAAAGTAATATATATTCCACAAAAACTTGTGAATATCGTGGCCAATTAAGCATGAAAATTACAAAATGCTTTACGCTGATTGCATTATTAGGATTACATGGGTGTGGATTTCATTTAAGAAATCCTCACCCCGGTTCTTTTGATGCCATTGAATTGCAAGTTTTGGCGAACTGCCCTAAATTTGAGAATCAGCTTCGCTCCTATCTGCAATCCTATAATATAAAAATTTATGAACACCAAAAACAAGATAAAGAAACGAATGATTATGAATTCAGCCCTGAGTCCAATACTCAATTTAGACAAAGGCCATTATTAAAAATCAGCTGCCCTTCTCTTACCCAACAACCATTGGTGTATGATGGCGAAGGACAATTGCGACGAGAAAGGCTAACCTCAAGCCTAAGCGCCACAATCAATTATCACAAAAATATCGAGCTAGAGGTAACTAGAGAACATCAACTCAATAGCAACCAATCTTTAGCTGATAATGCTGAGAAAGTAATCATTATTAGTGAAATGCAGGATGATTTATTCTACAAACTACTAACGCACATGGCCAAATAATATACTTATGCAAATACAAGCAATACAACTTGAACCCTATTTAGAAAAGCATACACCACAATTTGTATTATTATACGGCAATGACCCCTTTCTCATCGAACACAGCCGCACAACATTATTACAACATTATGCAGATAAAGACATATCAGAAAAAGAAGTGATCACTTTTGAAAATAAAAATAATGCGTTGAGCACACTGCATGCTTGCGTGCAGTCGCCCTCTTTGTTTGCAACACAAAGAGTCATTATCTGTCTAATGTCAGGTGCAGCTTTCACAAAAGATGAGAAAAATAAGTTTGCAGAAGCCCTGCGTATGATGCCACCAAGCGACACGCTTATTTTTGTAACCGAAAAAGTGACCAAAGCCCAACAAAAAGATACATGGTATCAATATTTTTCAAATAAAGGCGTAGTGGTTAGTCATTGGCCTTTAGCGGCAAAAGCCTACCAAACATGGCTGGGCGCTCAGGCACATGGGTTAGGCATTCGGCTTAATAATGATGCAATACAAACCCTTGCACAATACACTCAAGGCAATGTCTTGGCCGGCCGGCAGATGCTAGAACAGTTAGTATTACTGAATAAACCCACGCTTGAAACCAGTGATATATTAGAGGGCTTAAGCTACCAAAACAAATATGAAATGCGTGATTTGTATTTCGCTATATTAGAAGCCAACATTAATCTCGTCACGCAAATTATGGCACATTTTAAATCATCACATCATCCACTACCGCTGATACTCTGGGGCTTACACCAGCTGGTACAGCAAGCTTGCAGTCAATACAACTTGCAATTAATACAAACAGCCGTACTCCCAAGGGATATGATTTTTCAACGCTTGATGCAACAGAAAATGTCACAAATTTCGCAACCACATTGCCAGTATTTGCTTAAGCAGTTAGCCCATATCGACAAACTATTTAAGACCCACGGTATTGCCCAAACCTGGCATGAAACTTTGTCCTTTTGTTTGAATTTTTTAACCCTACAAAAAAATGTGTTAATTGAGAACGACTAAATAATACAAACTTTGTATATTTATGATTTAAGGGTTATATTATATATAGGTACGTTAAAAAAATAGGAGCTGATACACTAGTTTTTATGAATAACTTCAACACTTTATTAAAAGGTACACTATGCGGACAGACGAGTTATTACGTTTTACCTTAAATGACCTTGCCGACCTCAAAGCCGTTAACATCCGTCCTCTGGACGTCCAGAGTTTCTCACCCGTCGCTGACTATATGATTATTGCAACAGGCAATTCAAGCCGACATGTAAGGGCGATTGCTGATAATTTATTACGCAAAATGAAAGAACGCTCAGTCCGTATGGGTAGTATCGAAGCAGATGAAGACGAAGAGTGGGTTTTGGTTGATCTGGGCGATATTGTTGTGCATGTTATGCAACAACAAACGCGGGATTTCTATAATCTCGAAAAGCTCTGGGCACCTCAAAACGAAAAAAAAGCCGTTCTTGCTTAATGCCACTTAATATTATTAGCGTAGGCCAAAAAGCACCTCAATGGTGTGATTTGGCCTTCAAAGAATACCACAAACGCTTACAAAGATTTTGTAAGCTCAAAGTAACAGACTTGCCGATTAGTGCCTGGCACAAAAAAAATAATACCCAACGCGCGATGAAAGAAGAAAGTGAAAATGTTTTGTCACATATCCAACCTACTGATTTTGTCATCACCTTAGATGAAAGAGGTCAGTCCTTTAATAGCATTGCGCTGGCACAAAAAATAAACAACTGGCAACAGAACTATAAGAACCTTATCTTTGTGATTGGTGGTCCCACAGGCCACGATCCCAGTCTCAAAGAAAAGTCTAATCAACTGTGGTCTTTATCAGAGCTCACCTTTCCACATCGTCTCATTAAAGTTATGTTGATTGAGCAGATCTATAGAGCTTTTTGCATTCAATCGAATCACCCATACCATAAAGAATAAATTAAAATATAATTCAATCTTTTTTGTACCTTCGACTAGCTACAGTTGGTGTTGTTGCATCATTTTTGCCCCCCCCCCCATCGGAAGAGTCACTATCATCGTGGATAGATAATCTTCTCACTGCTGCTGCTAAGGCTTTCTCCTCATCACCTACGACTGCGTCTCGCCTCTGACGATGGGCTCCAGCGGCGCCCCTCTGAGGTGTAAAGGTTGGCACTGGTGGTGAGTCTACTCCTGCTCCAGCATGTCTGCTTGAGCTTGAACTGGATGCATTTGATCTATGCCAACCACCACTTCTTTTTGCTCTCTGCATTTGTTTTTCTACAGCCAATGCTTTTTCCTGAAGAAGTCTATTTTCACTTCTGGTCAAAATTTGGACTCTTTGTTCTATCTTTCTCAGTTCTACCTCTATTTCTACGAATCTTTCAGACACAGCCGGTTCCGTTCTATGCCCTCTTGCCATATCACTTCTTGCTTTTGACTTTCTGCCTATCTTAAAAGAACGACTTTTAGGTAAAGAAGGTAAATCTGGCATAGAAGCAGAAGATAAAACACGTCTTTTTTCCTGCTCTAATGCTCGCTTTTGACTCTGGTAGTTCTGTAAAACATTATCCAAGTATTTTGAATCATGCCATGCTGAAAAAAGATCATATAGCTTATCGACAGGATTATAATGCGCTTCTTGATGCTCATTTGCATGCTTTTTTATATACCGCATCATTTGTAATAACTGCTCACACTCTGCTGCACTAATCTCATCTTCAAATGCTCGAAAATGCTGAACAAACACTTTTTCAGGCTGAACATGCCAAGCATACAATAGTGCAGATATCTTGATCATGGGCAAATCAGACACATGCGCTTCAGGATGCTCGATTAAGCTTTGGGCATATTCTCCAAAACCAATGGTATTGGCCAGCTCCATAAAATAAGAATCACTATAATAATCATCGGTTGCAGCAAGATTACTGCCAACAGAAGAGGAGGCTGAAGCAGCTGTAGAATCTGCAACGTCAGCGATAAAATCAGGTAATTTTCCACCACGTGCCGCTTTTATACCGATATAACCCGCAGCGGCACAAATATCTGTTATCGTACGTAAATCATCTACCATAACAACTGTTAAGTTTTGTTGAGCACATTGAGCGCTTGCGAATGTATAGACACCAGAGTCTAAATGCTGATCCAAAAATTTTCTTATAAAATAATTTTTACCCGCATATAACGCGGTTAAAGTTTGATCATAAGACTGCACCGTCTGCTCTATCTTTAATCTGGCTCCTGCATCCAAAGAATCTGATCTTAACTGTTGGGCTAAGATATCTTTTGCTTGAGCAAGCACACCTAGACTTGCTTCCTTCTCAGCTCTAAACTCGCCCCCAAAAATGATATTCTCTTTGGGCATTGAAATACCCATTTTAGCAATTTTTTGAATGAACTCTGCTACAAGGTAATCACGCTTTTTATCGTATGTTGGATCCGCCAAAATCTCAGATTCTGCCACGGTACGATTGGTTAAAATCCCAATATGTTGGTTGGGAAAAAGTGTCTGAAAAAGGAGAATAGGCAAAAATAGTTGGGGATTTTTAATACGTTTTTTCTGATTGGTGTCACTAGAATGAGGCAATACAATAGCGGTATCATCAAAGTCATAAAAAGTCAAAACGGCTCTTTGGGCCCTAGGGGAACTCATCATTGCAAAATGCATCTCTCATACAATATATCGAGTAGCATTCTAGAACGATTTTATTAGGGAAGTAAAGTTTTGCGTAAGAAGATTAACTTAGCATGATCTACTGCTACACTACAAATGAATTTCAACTAACTTTGCAAATATTAAGGCCTAAAAGAAGGCCTAAAAGAAGGCCTAAAAGTTTGAAAATATAAATCACACCATGCCAATATGATAATATTGGCATGGTGAATAACACTTTATATTCTTTGACCACATTCTGTGTATTCTTGATATTGAGTTGTAGTGAGCATCAATTGAATTTTACGATACCAATAATTAATACCTTTTTCATTTTGCTGAGCTATTTCATGCTGTAACATGACACCTCGTGCAAATACATTTTCTGTTTTGGCTAATTTAATCATTCGACTTCTAAGACAGGCTTGCAAAGATATTTCTGCTTTATAGCGTGTACGCACATGACTCAATTTAGGACTTAATTCAAGCAAACAACTTGCTTGCACAACGCGTGCCTGCGTCAATTTTGGATCTTTACAGTGCATGGCATCAAACATAATCTCATCACGGTGTTTGTTCATCTTATTATAAAAATGAATATAAAGTAGGTTGTCTTCATTTTTAGACATTCTATGCATCACCATTAACGCGCATAGCCTATCAAGCTTACAACCAGCCAAAACAGCGATAGCTTTTCTCGTGCTCTCATATTCTTCTTTTGGCGTTAAGAATGACATATCACGAGCATCTGCCAACTCGTCATATAAGCCAATGCTGACAGCATAGACAGGAGCCGTAAAGCAAATGGTCATTGATAAAAGAAAAGAGTAAATAAATGGTGTTTTCATGTTCAGCCCAACTACATATTTAGTTTATTCACTTACTAAATTATCAAATTGGGCTACAAATAGCAATTACTGAATATATACACTGATTCTGCTTTATACCTATGATGCCCGCACACTACTGTGTACGAGCATCTTGTTTCGGTTTTAACATTACATCTCAGCCTCGATAGAAATTTTCTTAACTTTTTGCTGCATGCTTTTAGGAATACATAAAGTCAAAACACCATGTTTAAATTTGGCCACAACATCATCTTTAGATACGCTATCAGGCAAACAGAACTGTCTATAAAACTTACCTACGGCTCTCTCTGTATGATAGTAATCCGAAGATTCTTTTGTGACTTCAGAATGCTTCTCCCCTTTAATGGTTAAGGTGCTATCTTCCATTTCTATGTCTATATCTTTAGGTTCAATGCCTGGCAAATCAACGAGTACCAAGTACTGCGATTTCTCCTCTTTGATATCGACCTTGGGTGACCAATGACGTAACTGGGTTTGTGGTTGCCTATCCAGTGTTGCCATCATGGGAAACAACTCACTCTCAAAATCTTTTAACCATTGATTAGAACGATGACCTAATAAGCTCATATTAGCCTCCTAAATATACTAATGTTTTCAAGGTTTTTGTTCGTCTAGTATTATGTTGGGGACAAGGAGAGATTTTTCAAGTCTATATCAAAGCGTCATGCCGTCGAAGGCTGGTATCCAAGATGTTAATATGGCCTGGATGCCAGCCTTCGCTCTGAGTGATCCCCTCATTTTTGTATACATGAGGGGGCCTCATTCATCAGGTT